>NZ_LQXH01000009.1:0-440872 GCF_001924945.1 Alteromonas sp. W12 | reverse complement strand
GCTCTTTTTACCTACTTCTAGTCACTGTGAAAGTTTCATTTATCGAATAGTTTAAGGCGCACAAACTCCGATACAGACCTTAAGTCTTTTCACTCAGGAGTAAAGGGGTCAGAGTACGTTATTACTTCCACTCTTTCTAAAGCGAAAAAATGTACTCTGACCCCATTTCTTGTGTGCTTGTGCTGTAAGCATATTTTGACTGGGAGAGATCTAGTAATAACATCTCCTTCCTATAATTTATTCACAAAATCCTATATAAATAATTTATCAGTGTATAAATCGGTAAAAATGTGAAACGTAAGGTTCTTTTAGGTTACTGCTTAATTCTTATTTCTTGGGCGTATTGCGCAAGCTCTGAAGAAAATTTAAAAACAGAAAAGTCTATTACGCTTGGTGTCGTTGAGTTCCCACCATTAGTGATTAAAGAACCCGACTCTTCGCGTTGTCATGGTGTAGCGATAGATGCAACTGTAGCTATATTGACTAAAATGAATTATCACGTGTTAGTTGAATGCATGCCTCCGGCCCGTTTGTTTGAACGTGTGAAGACCGGGAAGGTCGATGTCACAATTAATGTCAGAGGTACTTCAGCGTTAGATCAGAACGCTACATTTATAGACGCTCCATTTGTTTACTTATCTATTGTACTTCTACATAACGGACAACTTGCGGATGATAAGTCAATTTCGGCAATTCGCGGCTATGACTATTTAGGAATTCGACAGGCACTTCAGCAAGAAGGTTTTGAATTTTTTGATATGCCGACAAGTAGCGACGCGATTCACCTTTTTGATGTTGGAAGAACGTCTTATCTAATTAGCTACAAACAACCCTATCAATTTTATACAGAGTCCTTAGGTAGTCGATTGGTTGAGGTAAGTATTTCAGACAAATTGACCGTACCTTCCTATTTTGCAGTTTCAAATCACAGCAGATACAAAGATGAACTTGTTGATAGTTTGAATCTGGCTACTACACATATAAGTGACTCTACAATATTAGAATCCTATCGAAGTGCGAATAAATAACTATTTCCTTTTGCTTCCTAAATTTAAAAAATCACTTAAAAACAGTAATTTAAAGAGGAAGGTGTTCGGAAGGTACGTTTAATAATATCAACGTAATCTTGTATGCAATTCAGGGCCTATAGGGCGGAATATTGGAATGCGTACATCAATGTTAAGTAAAAACAAATCGACAACATCCCACCTTGAACTGTTCAATTTCTACAAAGACAGTTCTCTTGCAAGAATGATAAATTTTATCAATGAGGCAATAGTCGTTGTAGATAGCAATGGCACAATGGAAATGGTTAATACCAATGCCTCTTCACTCTTGGGCTTGTCTCGTGATGAACTTTTAAGTGAAAATTTACTTAATTTCATAAATGATGAAACGGGTCAAATACAAAGCCATGTCATTCAGTGTTTAGATAACGCTGCGCAGAATGCTCTAGAAACGCCACCCTTCGAAGTTTCTCTTACGCAAAGAAGTCAGTCGCACCGAGATATTAGTGTAGAAATCTCAGTTTCATCGTTGCCAGAAGAGCTATCGTCTAGTAACTCGTTATTCTTCTGCATTCTACGTGACCTGACGCTCCATAAAGCCGAGTACGCTGCATTGAAAAGAAAGGCAGAAACTGACTTTTTAACAGGATTGGCGAATCGTCACAAATTCTCGGACTACTTAAGTAGCCAATGGACTAAATGCAGTAGCGAGGGGTCACCGTTAAGTGTCATTTTAATCGACATAGACCACTTTAAAGCTTTTAATGACGAGTATGGTCATATAGCTGGAGATCGTTGTTTGAAACGTATTGGTGAACTTCTGAGTTTAAGTATGCCTAACCGTGACACCCTGGCGGCACGTTATGGTGGAGAAGAGTTTGCGATTATTTTACCCAATTGCGCTTCACAAACCGCCCAATTATTGGCTATACGAATAAAGCGTCACCTTGCCCAGCTGAGCGCCAGGCACTTCGTACTGGCATCGAATAAAAAGCTCACTGTTAGTATGGGGGTGGCAACGAATGAAAATCAACGCTATGAGAACATAACATCGCTATTGCAGGCGGCCGATACGCTTTTGTATCAAGCCAAATCTCGTGGAAGGGACCAAATATGCTTCCTCTAGATTTAAGTGATGGTGCTAGTTACTAATATAAAAAACGCGTTGCTCTACGCAGAGGCTGGTGAGCTAGGATATTTATAATTGACTGTTAAAACACAAATTCCATAAAAACGTGAGTGTTGATTATTAATAGTTCAATGCCGAGCCCATGATGCATAACGCAGTATTCCAGCCTCAGTTAGCATCGATTAAACTAAGATACTCACGAATTTAAAATCATTTGGACTTGTTGCGTTGCCACTGGTTGTTAGAGGCTTCTCATAGCTTTAAGGTTTGAATTTGTCTATTTCAGCTCTGAATCAAACGGCTATCAAGCTCAAGCGCGATAGGTAAAGCCAATGGTTTTTTGATGCGGATGGTGTGCTCAAAGCTTAAATATGAATGCAGCTAAGTTATTACATGTCGCAAGTATTCAGGACGAAAAGCCTATCAGAAAAAACACTCATTTTTAGGCATGAAGTTGATGTTGAGCGTTTAGTTAGTGCGTGAGAGGGAGAGTCTGAACGATAGTAGCAAGCACGAGCTGTTCGTGAAAATGTACTTGCTACGTGCTTTTTCAGATAAAGATAAGCGCGCCGAAAAAAATACCTAGACGTCATATCTTGTGGAGTAAAAATCACTTTGATAGGTACCCCAGAATCTACCTATTTAAACAGGCTCGTTTTTTACTTGAGGGTCTGGGCTAATAAATCCGGTAACTAGTTTTACGCAAATAGCGTCTTCTTCGTCAGCGTCTGAATCAGTAATAACAATGCACCTACCCGAATCCTTAATTTCCCAAGTTAAATCCCCTTCAGGATCATTCGTGATTTGGGGGGCTAAAAACACCATGGCAGCTGGGGTATCTGAGGTAAGAGTATAAGTTATAGTTGTATTCGGCACAGTAACGGTAATGGGCGACTCTGGAGCACCGCCCTCCGGTATAATGGTAAAAACTCCTTCTGCGTCAACGGAAACGCTGTAGTTATAGTTCGGTGGTGTTGTCATTGTTCAAATCCTTATTGATGTTGGTAAAATAAAGTGGCATCGGTACGTTCATAAGAGCGAGTTGCCTTCGTACTTTGGCTACTACTGTTTGTTTATTTAAACAGTATCCCGCGAATACATGGGCTTGTAAGAATAAAGGGTGTTTACTTGTGTTGATTACCGAGTTTGTAAGAGAAAACAGTGTCTCACATTCCTTTTGAACTATATCTATATTTTTTCCCTCATCGTTGAGCGCTTGGCGAATACTCGCGATTTGGTATAGGACATAGTTTTCTAATTCCCTAACATTTATTAATTCTGCCTTAATATTCTTGTTTAAATCCTCTTCAATAGTGTGCTCTATATTTATTTGAGCTAGCAAATTTCTACTGATTTGCCATTCCTGACGATATTGGTAAGAGAGGACTGTATAAATTTTCGAAGAGAGGCGTGCACCATCTCTTAGCAGCTCATCAATAGTGATATCTTGTTTTATATTATGATTGTGCAATGCAGAGATTGCGTTTAGTGATCTGTAATAGTCCAGCAACGCCCTGGCATGTTTATAGTATGATTGCCATGAACTGTTTGCAGGGTCCTGCTCAAGTAATTGGATCAACAATTTTTTAGTATCATTTAAATGTTCAATGGAAGTATTAAGGTCTTCAGTAAATTGGCTACTCTTTGCGGCATTCATTTTAATTAAACTAAGTGTTTCAATTATCTCTGCATTCCCTGAGTAGTTAGCTAGGCTTTTCTCTAAAATAGCTTCTGCTTTCGCAAAGGTTAATTGTGCTTCGTTAATACGGCCCTTGTGAATGTGTGTAGACGCGATCCAAGAATAAGTATCTGCAACTGCGGTTGCGGTAATAATAGGTGACTCTGACTTTTCAAAAAGTTTTTGCTTATAAGCCAGAGATGATTCGAAGAACGAAAGAGCTTTGTCAAAATCTTGTCGACGAAACGCGACACTACCAATCGAGTTAGTTGCATAACTCAGCTCTAGCAAAGCATCCGAATTGTTGGGGGATACCTTCAGCATCTCCTCGCTAAAGCGCAAATAACGATTAAACTGCTCATCTGCCAGCGCAAAATTGTAGTTTCTTAATTCAATGTCTCCTAACCAGAATGCATTAGCGCCTGCCGCTAATAATAGTTTGAAGTTGTCGGGCTGCTCCTCAAGTAATGCGCCCAATCGCTTATCGGCTTCTTTATACAATTGCTGGGCAGTATCGGCATCATCGCGATAAAACCGCACTTCAGCCATTGCTTGCAAAGACAGAGCATGTTGGAAGCGAAGTTCAAAACTAGGCTTCGGCGTTGACGATCCAATCCATCCCGTTTGAATTTCTTGGGCTTGGGTGACATATCTAAGCGCCTGTTCACTAATACCTTCTAGCAAATCCATTCGTTTTACGCTTCGAAGCTTATCGGCAAAATCGCCAATCATAAACCCCATCAGATTTTCGGCTTCCAATCGCTTTCGTTCAGCTAAAGCTTGAGAATGGTTACTGTGCAGCATAGCCGCAAAGGAAATAACAGATAGTGCGGCCAACAGTGCGGCAGTAAACGCTTTAAAGAGGCTTTTCCTTCTGAATTTACGCTGACTTTGATGAATAAGCTCCCGTTCTGCATTCGATAGTCGGATGTATTTCGCATCAAGAAGTGTAGAGGCATCTAGAAGCGGCTTTCCTGATTGAAGAAGATAGGCGTCATCTTTGTCATTCTCTGCCCATGTTTTTGCCTGTTCATAAAGGGCTGCCTTAATTGAAAGTGTATTTTGGTGCTGTGCTATCCATTGCTGAACCCGCTCCCATTTTCTTAACACTGCCTCGTGAGCAACTTTGAAGCTGGCTTGCCCTTGATTTAAAAATGAAACGAAAAGGCGCTGTTCTACCATGAGCTCGACGAACCGACGCTCATCATTGCCTTTTAGCTCATCCCAACTCGCTGTTTTACTTGTCATCGTATTGTCCATGCCAGACAAGTTAACAATAAGGGGAAGTACTGTGTTTAACGCATTTTGCACTGATGCAGGCATTTGGGAGTAGGTTGATTCGGCTTTGTGGCCGATGGCTCCATCGATTTTTCCTAGCGCGTAGTAGGTATTCCGTTTAAGTAAGTTACCGTCGCGTTGTAAGTAAAGCTCTTGGAGCGTGTACTGAAGAAGTGGAAGGCAATTGGGCTCTAGGCTTGCATCAGAAAGAATAACATCGTCGAGAGTGGCGTTTGTTGTCCCGTCGCGCTCCCATTGCAATTCTGCTGCCAGAGCGGGAAGTTTGATTATTTGACCAAGCTCACTTAACGAAGGTGGCGCTATATCTACATGCGCTCCCCGAGACTTATTTTTCATCAATACTTCGAAATTAGAAATAAGCGGGTAGAAGTCGTTTCTGCTAATTAAAACGACAAGAAAAAGGTTGCTTTGACTTAGTGTCTCTAAAAGTGTGAATGCAGCCTGCTTGTCTTTGTGCTCTATTTTCGTGTCGGCGAGGAAAACTTCTAATCGGTCTAAAATGATTGCGTAAAAAGAGTAGGAGCTTTTTGTATGATGCTCGTGCTCTTCGCAATAACGCTCAACAATATCAACAATTGATTGCGGAGAAGTAAGCAGTTTGTCGGCAAGAAGCGATGCACTATAACCTTCAAAAACCGCTTTTTCGTCATTTCCCCAATCCAACATGTGAGCCGCTATCTCGTCTATGATTGCAAATGGA
This sequence comes from Alteromonas sp. W12, assembly GCF_001924945.1. Classification (NCBI taxonomy): domain Bacteria; kingdom Pseudomonadati; phylum Pseudomonadota; class Gammaproteobacteria; order Alteromonadales; family Alteromonadaceae; genus Alteromonas; species Alteromonas sp. W12. Next base: position 435,059 of record NZ_LQXH01000009.1, on the reverse strand, counting down.
TTGCCGTTAGGGTTTATATCGGCAAGGTCAACGCTCAAGTAGTCATATGCATGCAACCCATTTACTCCTTGTTTTTCGAGTAACTTGGGTAAAAATCCGGCATGGATCAGCGAACTTTTGCCAGAACCACTTGGGCCGAGCACCATCATAAGAGGTCGTTTACGATTGAAAAGTTCTGAACTGCGAGAAACTAAATCACGGATTAGTGCATCTCTGCCAAAGTAGACTTGGCTTTCGTTGGCAGAAAATGCATTCAGTCCTACATACGGGGAAGCATCTCGCCATTTAGTTTCAGAAGCTCGTGACTGCTCATCACCTATAAAATGAACCTCAGCAACAATCCGGTATCCTCGTTTCCTGATAGTTTCAATATATTCAGGTGCTGAAGCTTTATCTCCTAATGCACGTCGCAAATTGGTAATAGCTTTGTGTACAGGGTTGTCTCCAACCACAGATCTAGGCCAGCACTGAGCAACGATCTCGTCAGAGGATACTACTTCTCCTTTTTGCTGACACAACAGCAGCAGAACATCCATGGTTTTCGGCTCTAGAGTCCTCTTAAGCTTGCCGAGAGATAGAGTATTGCTGGTTACATCGACTTGCCATTGACCTAGATAAAATTGTTGCTTCACCGCGTTTACCCTGTACTTTTTGTAGGTACTGTACTTAACTTTTTCTGTTAACTTATTGTAAAAGTATGCAGATGCACTTTTGTTAATATAAAACCTTTTAATATCAATGTCATAAAAATTAATTGTAAAAAAATTAATTTTTGTGAAATATCCTTTAAGCCCACAGGGTCTTTTAAAGTACACGTGCTTACTGTACGTCAAACATGACTAATATTATTGAGGGTACATCAATGAAACAAATCAAAAAATCATCAGTAGCGACAGCGTTGGGTGCAGTTGTAATTGGCTCTTTGGCGTCAACGGTTGCAGTAGCAGATGTAAATCCATTTGGTATGCAAGCATTAGAATCTGGTTACAGCCAATTCGCTGCGGAAGGCAAGTGTGGCGAAGGAAAATGTGGCGGCGACAAAGCAGAGAAAGAAGGCAAGTGCGGAGAAGGTAAGTGCGGCGGCGACAAGAAAGCTGAAAAAGAAGGCAAGTGTGGCGAAGGTAAGTGCGGCGGCGACAAGAAAGCTGACAAAGAAGGCAAGTGCGGCGAAGGCAAATGTGGCGGCGACAAGAAAGCTGACAAAGAAGGCAAGTGCGGCGAAGGTAAATGTGGCGGCGACAAGAAAGCTGGTAAAGAAGGCAAGTGCGGCGAAGGCAAATGCGGTAGCATGTAACCGCCATTCAAAAATCATCGTGTAGCTTGAAAAAGAATGATGAAGGCTACACGAGTTACGCTTAGCAAAAAAATGGCTGTCGAATGATGGCCTTTTTTGTCTAGTAACGTACGTTACAATTGTGCAATCCCATGCGGTAAAGGGGAAGATATGAAAAACATCTGTGGCGCAGGTCTTGGGTTTCGTCGGGAAATGCTAAAAGCGCTTTTACCTACATTGCCATCTGAAGTCGATTTTTGGGAAGTAGCCCCTGAAAATTGGATCCCACTTGGTGGGAAGTACCAAGAACAATTTCAGCAAGCGTCTTCGCAAGCTCCCTTTACAACTCATGGTTTATCTTTGTCTATCGGAAGTAGCGACAAACTAGATGTCGAGTTTGTAAAAACCGTTAAGCGATTTTTAGATGCAAACAATATTGCATTGTATAGCGAGCACTTAAGCTTTTGTTCTGGCAACGGGCATATGTACGATCTGATGCCAATTCCTTTTACTGAAGACGCGATTAAGCATGTAGTATCTCGAATTGTTCAAGTTCAAGATATCATTGAACGACCGCTAGTCTTAGAAAATGTCTCTTATTACATTGCGCCAGGCCAAGAAATGGATGAGCTTGAATTTACTAAGAGCATACTAAAAGAATCGGGTTGCAAGATGCTTCTCGACGTAAACAATGTTTACGTTAACAGTATCAACCATAAATACGATGCGAAAGCGTTTATTAACGGCTTGCCCTCAGACAAAATTGTGTATGGCCATATTGCTGGTCATTATGATGAAGCAGAGGATTTGAAAGTTGATACTCACGGGGCTGATGTCATTGAGCCAGTTTGGGCGCTGTTGGAGCACGCTTACCTCACTCACGGCGTATTTCCAACTTTGCTAGAGCGTGATTTTAATATTCCCCCGTTAAGCGAATTATTAGCGGAAGTGAAGAAAATTAAGCAAATTCAAGCAAAATGCGAAGCTGTTCAAGCATCAAACGTTAAAGGAAGTGTCGCGTGACTCAGTCATTTCAAACCACTCAAAAAACGTTCGTTGATGCGATCAAAGACCCACAGACATTTTGTGATACCGACGCTGATCACATTCGTCGTATGAAAATCTATCAATCCCTGTTTTTTAACAACATCGATAATTTCGTCAGTACCGGTTTTCCCGTTTTAAAATCTATTGTGGTAAAACAGTATGGTGAAAAAGGATGGGAGAGTATAGTGCGTCAATTTTTTATTGAGCACGAATGCCGCTCTCCTTATTTTGCTGAAATAAGTAAAGAGTTCGTTGAGTACCTTTCAACAGAGCCAATCTTCGATATTACTCTGCCCGACTTTGCTGCGGAGCTTGCTCACTATGAGTGGCTTGAGCTTGACGTCAGTATCAGAAAAAACGAAGACGACATTGAATTTTATCAACAAGGAAACAATGTTACCGCAATTAGGGTGTCACCGTATGCCTCGTTGGCGGCATATCAGTTCGAAGTCCATCTAATTGGTGAGGATTATATCCCAGAGCAACCTGCCGAAGAACAGCAGTTCTACGTTGTTTACAGAGACCGTGAGTTTGACGTTCAATTTGCTCATGTTAATCCGGTGACGGCTATTTTAGTCAACACGCTGGAACAAAATGAACTGGGGATGGAAATAGAAAAATTAGCTGAGTCGTTGTGCCAACAACTTCCCCAAATTCCTTCAAACGTGCTTATAAATGGTATGAACCAGACCTTCACTGACATGTTACAAAAAGGAATACTGCTTCCAGTATCCTAAGTAACCATTACTATTTACCTGCTTTATATTAAACTTTCGCCAGGATCTGGTCTGAAAGTGAGCGATCGATCATATTAGCGCTGTCAATCGGGCTTGCTTTCGATTAACATTTAGCACCATTTTTTTGTTCACAAAATTGTTTAGGTAGTGCAAATGGCTGACAATTCAGATTTCAAAGAAGTCTATAACAAGTGGTACTTTCTAGCATCGCTAGTAACTCTAATCGCGTTCCCGTTGATGCATATCATCGCCGGCTGGTTCACCTTCTGGTTATAACGCAGACATTCAAGGCATAATTGTGACTGCAGAATATATTAAATCAGTAGTGAAAACCGTACCTGACTATCCAAAGCCAGGTATTTTATTTAGAGATGTGACCAGCGTTTTAGAAGATCACAAAGCATTTAGTAGCTGTATCTCGTTACTTGTAGAAAAGTATCAAGGTATGGGATTTACCAAGATAGCAGGTACTGAAGCACGCGGGTTCCTTTTTGGTGCGCCATTGGCCATCGAAATGGGCATTGGTTTTGTTCCAGTGAGAAAACCCAACAAACTTCCTCGTGAAGTAGTTAGCGAGAGCTACGAGCTTGAATATGGCATGGATACATTGGAAATCCATAAAGATGCCATTGAGCCAGGTGATAAAGTCCTTCTTATTGACGATTTACTTGCAACTGGTGGAACGATAGCCGCTTCTGCGAAACTAATTCGTTCACTAGGCGGTGAAGTAAACCATGCAGGTTTTGTTATTAACTTACCGGACCTAGGTGGCGAGAAGAAATTGAGTACGCTTGATATAGAAAGCTACTCTATTTGTGAGTTTGAAGGCGAATAATCGCTATAAAGCATAACTAGCAAAAGGCGAAATACGTAATAATGAGTTATCAGGTACTAGCAAGGAAGTGGCGACCGGGCAAGTTCAGTGAACTTGTGGGTCAGGAACATGTTGTCTCTGCCATTTCAAATGCTTTGGATAACGATCGTCTACACCACGCTTATCTGTTTACAGGTACGCGAGGCGTAGGTAAAACTACCATTGCACGTATTTTTTCGAAAAGCCTTAACTGCGAAGAAGGACAAGGGGCAAACCCTTGCGGTCAATGTAACACCTGTAAAGAGATAGAGCAGGGGAACTACGTTGATTTGTTAGAGATTGACGCTGCATCAAGAACCAAAGTTGAGGATACTCGCGAGCTTCTTGATAACGTGCAATACAAACCCACTCGCGGGCGTTACAAAGTGTACCTTATCGATGAGGTACACATGCTTTCAAAACACAGCTTTAATGCGCTGTTAAAAACGCTGGAAGAGCCACCTCCACATGTTAAGTTCTTACTGGCGACCACCGATCCTCAAAAGCTTCCGATAACCATCTTATCCCGTTGCTTGCAGTTTAACTTGAAAGCCATGTCTCGGGAGCAGATTGTTGGACAGCTGCAGCATATTTTAGAGCATGAACAGCTACCTTTCGAGCCACAAGCGCTAGCGCTTTTGGCAAGAGCCGCCCAAGGCAGTATGCGTGATGCGCTGAGTTTAACAGACCAAGCGATTGCACAGGGTGGAAATCAAGTGTTGGCATCGGTGGTAACCGATATGCTGGGGCTGATGGACAAGAACCAGTTGCTTAAAGTGGTTCATGCTGTGGTAAGTAAAAGTCCTGCTGATGTATTGCAGTTGGTCAATGACATCGCAGAGCAAGCCCCCGATTATGACAACGTACACAGCGAATTGGCTAGCCTGCTGCACCAAATAGCATTAACGCAATGGGTGCCTGAAGCATGTAAGCTAGAAACCACATCGGCTAAAGCGATATTTCAATTAGCGAAAACTATTCCAGCTGAGCAAGTGCAGCTGCTTTATCAGATTGCACTGCAAGGAAGAAAAGACTTACCGTTTGCTGCGGATGGAAAAAGTGCGTTTGAAATGACATTGATGCGAATGATGTCGTTTGCTCCAAATACCCCCATCGACGACACGGCAAGTGAAATTGAAAACGGGAGGAGTGAGCATAGTTTACCTGTAGATCATGCTTCTTCCAGTGGTGGCCCGGGAAACGTCGGTAAGCAGGAGGAAGCGCCGTTAAGCGAAACTTCTGCAACCAATGTGCAGGAGGAGACGCCTTCACATCTATCGGTTGAATCTACCTCTGAACAGTCGTTAGAAAGTGCGCCATCTACCCCAGACTCACTTGCTACATCAATAATCGAAAAAGAGCAGCAAGAACAATCTACGTCTCCATTTGAATCACAGCAAGAGCAGGAACATGCAGCCGCTGATGAAAGCGAGTTGAGTGGAAGTGATACTCTGTCGGCGCTACCTCATGCAGAGTCAGGTGCAACGACAACTCAAACTACAGCACTTGAGCGTGATGCTTCACATGATGATGAATCCGTAAAGCCAGCTCCAACTTCGTCTTTTGAAGAACTACCCGTAGAAAACACCGCGGTACAAGCGGTACAAACAGAAAGCGTTGCTGCAGAGCTTGAACCAACGCCAAGTGAAGTCAGTGCGCCCCATAACGAAGCAGCGCAATATTTCGATGGACCTCCGTTAGATGCGTACATGGACGATATGCCACCTCCGTCAGAAGATGATGGTTCCTTAGGTTTTGAAGGTTTTCAAAGCGCTGAGGGTTTTCATAACGCTGAGGGCTCTTATGACGCTGAAGGTTTTCATAACGCTGAGGGCTCTCATAACGCCAAAGGCTCTGATAAAAACAGCGAGTCGTTGGCGCACGAGAACGAACCGTCCTCATTAACGGCCGAAGAGCAGCTTACCTCTACGGCTGATATGTTGGCACTTCGTCAAAAGTTAAAGCAAAGAAAAGCACAAGACGCAGAGTCAAAAAGTACCAGCGCAGCAAATGCTAAGACCGAAAGTGCAAGTGATATTCAAGCGCGCTTTACCAGAAGTAAAGCCGAGGCTTTGAGTACTGCACAAACTGCACATGGAGTTAACAAGGGTAGCGATAATAGTGCAGGGCAGGCTAGCGCTGATAACGAAATCAAGAGTGGTGATTTAAACCCCGTTGGGCATGAAAACAGCCGTGAGCTGCAAGACCATAGCCCTGAGCTTCTAAATAGTAGCCCTAAGCCTCTAAATAATAGCCCAGAGCTTAGAGAGAACAGCCCGAAGCGTATAGATAGCGGCTCAGAACATAAAGATAATAGTGTTGCGCGCGGAGACACTCCTCAACTGGAAAGTACAAATTCAGGCTCGTCTTTAGGTAATACTCACGCGCATTCTTCTAACACTATGCATACTAGCGAGTCAGAAAAGAGTCATTCTAGCTCAAACAACACGAGCGATTTCTCGCTTGATGAATTTGAAGAGGATATGCCTTTTTCAAATGACGAATCTGAGGCGCAATCAAACTCGGAAACACCGGTTGAGGATATGCCGCCTTGGGCTACTGATTACGATAATCAACCGCCTCAACAGGTTGAAGGTGCAGATTATGTTGAAGCGCCCTCTGATAGCAGTTCGAATTACGACAGTGCCCCTGAGCAGATGGAAAGTGCGGGAGATCGGTCTTTTGCGCGGGATGCTCTAAATTTTGATACGCCGCTGAGCAGTACCTATGACGGGCAGTTAAAGGCGTATTTAAATGACGGAAGCAAATTAACTCACGCTAGCCAAATTGACGAGTGGAGCAATCTAGTTGAGCAAATGCCAGTTGCTGGTCTACTCAAACAATTGGTCCTGCACGCATCATTTTCTCGAGCGGGCAATCAAGTGTCCCTTGAAATTGACCACAGTCAGACGCATTTATTGAATGATAGTGCGAGAAAGCAATTGGTTGATGCAATCCATCATGGGTTGGGTGAAAACGTTGAAGTAAATATCACGTTAGGTGAACCAGCATCTACACCTTTTGCGTTACAACAAGAGATTCATGCCATGCGCCATGCGCATGCACACTCGGTGATTAAAACCGACGATACAATTCAAGCATTGCTATCGACTTTCGATGCGTCAGTGCTAACCGATTCGGTTAAAGCGCGATAGCAGAATTATTAACACCAAAACGAAGCGAGACAAAAATTATGTTTAAAGGTGGAATGGGCAATATCATGAAGCAGGCGCAGCAAATGCAAGAGCGCATGCAAAAAGCACAAGACGACCTAGCCAAAATTGAAGTAACAGGTGAAGCGGGTGCAGGCATGGTTAAAGTAACCATGACGTGCAACCACAACGTGCGTCGTGTAGACATTGATGAGTCATTGATGGACGACGACAAAGATATGGTTGAAGATTTGGTTGCTGCAGCATTTAACGACGCGGTACGTCGAGTTCAAGAAACTAGCAAAGAGAAGATGGGTGATGTAACTGGCGGAATGCCATTACCTCCTGGCTTCAAAATGCCGTTTTAAATAATTATGTAAAGCTAGAAGCGATACAGCTTGCAAGTATTTTGCGAGTGAAATCATAGAAAGTCGCCGGCAACACGCCGGCGATTTTTATTGAAAACTTAAAATGTTGCCGATGGTCAGGCAAATGCGTTGCGCATTACTTTTCTATAAATGCTTGTTCAATTACATAATGCCCCTGACGACGCGAGTTAGCTTTCGAGAAGCCCTTGTCGTCTAGCATAGACATAAGGTCTTGTAGCATGTTGTCGTTGCCACATAGCATGAATCTGTCATTTTCAGTGTCTAATTCAGGCATACCTATATCATCCAGCAACTTTCCGCTTTCAATTAGCTTCGTTATCCGTCCTTCGTGAGCGATACCGTTTTTCTCATAACTTTCTCTCGTGACAGTAGGATAGTAAATGAGTTTCTCACGCACTTCGTCACCGAAATAAGGGTTGTTAGGAAGTTGGTGCTCAATTTCGTCTTGATAGGCAAGTTCAGAGCGCCACCGCGTTCCGTGAACTAATATAATTTTTTCAAAGCTTTCATAAATGAAAGGATCTCTGATAATACTCATAAATGGTGCTAGACCTGTACCAGTGCTGAGCAAATAAAGATGTTTTCCGGGTAACAAGAAACCAGGCACGAGCGTACCTGTAGGCCTAACATTAATCATTACCTGGTCACCAGGTTCTATATTTTGAAGGCGAGAAGTAAGCGCACCATCTGGCACCTTAATACTAAAAAATTCCAATTCCTCATCATAATTTGGGCTTGCGATGCTGTAGGCCCTCATCAGTGGCCTACCATCTACTTCAAGACCAATCATAACGAATTGACCACTTTCAAAACGAAAAGATGATTCTCTCGTTGTTTTGAAACTAAACAGAGTGTCATTCCAATGGTGAACTTGGGTTACGGTTGCGTTTATAAGATTTCGCATTCGTTTTCCTACTTACTTAGTCATCAAGCCATGCTGCCATTCTCGCATACTTCACAATATGATAATAGTTATCATTAACGTTTGTGGTATCGGTATACGCACGTAAACGCTAACGTGCTATGAGTTTTAAATAAGTATTTTTAGCAATAGTTCAACCAGGCCTTTCTTCCGTAACATTAAAACACTGTCACATTCAGTCATTTAGCTTGCGCATGGCAAAGGAACACAAATAATAGAATGTGGCAGTTCGAAATGAGGGAGGATGCCGTGTTAGCAAAAATGTTAAAACGCTTTCAGGCCCAACGTGATTGTGCCGTCGAAAACCCGTCTATCAATAATACCGCTGTATCCCTTTGGAAGGACACAGGCCAAGTCTACTATCTAGAGAACACGCTGAAGCTTACTTATCAGTCCAACGCGGGAAAGATAACAATTGAAAAGCTCTCAATGACGTCTTTACCTCAAGTTCTTGCTGAGCTTCAAGCATTAGATACCGTCTCAACGCTAGCGCGAAAGGAAACTGCTAATCAGGTAGATGCATTTAGTGTTAGTGTGTGTGGTGTAACTTGGCAAACCGCAGACAATGGTCAGAGCATCCGTATTAAAGCGCTTCCAGAAGCTGCTACTCTGCGCAGCCCTACTGCCTGCTTCACAAAGTCTCAAGCAATTTTCAAACACGCCTTTATGCTTGAACATGATGACTTACTCACACCTGCATCATTGAGTAAGCCCGGGATCTTTACATACAATCGGATATCGTTAAATGATTTCATTAGTCAGTTAGCGCTGGCTAACGAAAAGTTAGCAAATGGGCAAAAAGCTACAGTGAGCGTTGGCCATCAGAATTTTGAAACTGCATTTACTGACCATGAGCAGTCAATCATTGAACAATTTATAAAGCACGATGAAACCGTATTCAATAAAGATGGACGTCAACGTCTACTTACTGATAAAGGTTAGGCTTGTTTTCAGCATGATACGTTGATAATTATGGGCTGATACACAGCTTACAAATATTGAGCGCATGCCCAACTCATCGACATTAACAGTAAAATCTCATTTAACCGTTGTTCCGTAGAAAAAGTGTCCCAAATAGTTGAATGATCGTTGTATCATTGCGTTTTTTATCTTTCAGAAAACTCAACGTGTTCAGTTAACCGCTAATCGCGAAAGTTAACTCGTTAAAATAGAGGTTTTAGTAGTGCTAAGGAAAGGCTTAGTTATCACCACGGTTATTTTACTACCCATCGCAACCGTGTTGTTTTTTATGAGTATTCACGACCTGTTTAAAATGAAAACAGTAACGGTCGACCCGAAGCTTAAGGAAATTTCAGGTATAGAATACGATAAATACAAAAGGCTTTGGGCCATTAACGACAGTGGCGATGGACCTATCCTTTATATGCTCAATAAAGATGGAACTATTGAGAGGGAAGTGACAGTTACAAATGCCAAAAACGTCGACTGGGAAGACATGACACAAAACAGTTTCGGTCATTTCTTTTTGGGAGACTTCGGTAACAATGACAACAAGCGACGCTGGTTAACGATTTACAAAATTGAAAACCCCATTGACATAAAAACCGATACCACAGAAGCAGAAATCATTAAGTTTACTTACCCAGAAATGGGAAAAGGAAAAGTAAAACCGAAAGACAAGAACTACGATTTGGAAGCGTTCGTAGAGTACAAGCGTAACCTCTACCTGTTTACAAAAAATAGAACAAAACCCTTCGATGGCATCACCAAGTTGTATAAGGTGGGGGATCATGCCGCTAACTTTGACGCACAGCTCATCGGCGAATTTAAAACCTGTACCACCCTTGAAAAGTTATGCTGGATCACATCGGCTGCAATAAGCCCTGATAGGACTAAACTGGTGCTGTTAGATTCAACAAGCCTGTGGTTATTTGAAAATTTTGAAGGCGATAACTTCTTCAGTGGCGATGTGTCGCGTATTGATTTAGGCGTAGTCACACAAAAAGAGGCAGTGACGTTTTATGACGACAACACGCTGGTTTTCACCGATGAAGAGTACAAGGGGTTATTTGGGGGCAACATTTATGAAGTTAAGCTCGACCAAGCAAAGCGGAACGTGATTAAATACCGCGAAAGCTCGAATCAAAAAGAAAAAGCACCAAAGCAGTAAATACTATGAAGTTCAGTCCGCTACTCTCAGAATTAATTCAGGCACTAACGTGTCTTCCCGGCGTTGGCAACAAGAGCGCTCAGCGTATGGCATTCCACCTATTAGAGCGTAATCGCACTGGGGCAATTGATTTAAGCAACGTATTACACAATGCCATGGAGCATATTCATCATTGTAAGCGCTGCAGAACATTTACTGAAGACGAGCTATGTGACATTTGTCGTCACCCTGAAAGAGATGCAAGTGGCTTGTTATGTATTGTTGAAAGCCCACAAGACGTACTAGCAATCGAACAAACCTTAAGTTACAAGGGGCAGTATTTTGTGCTTATGGGTCATTTGTCTCCTATTGACGGCGTTGGGCCAGAAGAAATTGGTCTTACTGAGCTTGAGGCTCGTCTTGCCGCAGGTGGGATAAATGAAGTTATCCTCGCCACAAACCCGACTGTAGAGGGGGAGGCCACGGCACATTATATCGCTCAACTTTGTGCAAGCCATAACGTTGATGCGTCTCGAATTGCCCACGGCGTGCCGGTTGGGGGAGAGCTCGAGTATATTGATGGTAATACTCTCACCCACGCATTTTCGGGTCGCCGCAAACTATAGTACTGTAAATTGGGGTATACCCATTCTTAGTAATTAAAACACTCAACGTGGGTCCGCATCTGGCTGGCCTACGTCACGTTCTCTCTTATCGCTCGCCCACAAAATATTCAACATCAAACTTTATTGAAGATAAATCTCCTTATAAAAAATAAATTTTCGTTCTAAACGTTGAAAAGTGCGTTGAGCGACCTTACCTGTTTAACATCAAACGTGATCCATTCAACGAGGAGATATTGGATTATGGCTGAAGCAGCCCACAAAGAAACCCACGGTTTTCAAACAGAAGTAAAACAGCTTCTTCATCTGATGATTCACTCTTTGTATTCAAACAAAGAAATTTTTCTACGTGAGTTAGTGTCAAACGCGGCAGATGCTGCGGATAAGTTACGCTTTCGTGCGCTAGAAAATGACAGTCTTTACGAAAACGATGGCGAGTTAAACGTAAAGCTTAGCGTCGATAAAGAAGCAAATACCGTCACCATTACCGATAACGGTATTGGTATGACTCGCGATGAAGTCATTGCGAACTTGGGTACAATTGCTAAGTCAGGCACTAAAGACTTCTTTAGCAAACTTTCTGGCGATAGCGCTAAAGACTCACAACTCATTGGCCAGTTTGGTGTTGGCTTTTACTCTGCGTTCATCGTAGCAGACAAAGTTACGGTGCGAACTCGTGCTGCTGGTGCAGATGCATCGCAAGGTGTTGAGTGGATTTCAGACGGTGAAGGTGAATTCACTATTGCTGAAATCAACAAGCCTACACGTGGCACCGAGATTACACTTCACCTACGCGAAGACGAAAAAGAATTTGCTGATGCATGGCGTTTACGCTCTATCGTAAGTAAGTATTCTGATCACATCAGTATTCCTGTGCAGATGTGGAAAGATGAAGTGCCTGAAAGTGAAGGCCCTGATGGCGAAAAAATTGAAGGCCAGCCTGGTGAATGGGAAGTAGTAAACAAAGCCACCGCGCTTTGGACTCGTGAAAAGTCTGAGATTACTGATGACGAGTATAACGAATTCTACAAGCATATCTCTCATGACTTTGCTGATCCGCTTGCATGGGCGCATAACAAAGTAGAGGGTAAAACAGAATATACAAGTTTATTGTATATCCCTTCTAAAGCGCCGTTTGATATGTGGAATCGCGACCAAAGTCATGGTCTTAAGCTTTACGTTCAACGTGTTTTCATTATGGACGACGCCGAACAGTTCATGCCTACTTATCTACGTTTTGTTAAAGGTTTGCTAGACAGCAATGATCTTCCGCTTAACGTGTCTCGTGAAATTCTACAGGACAATAAGATAACGCAAGCGCTACGCCAAGGTTGTACTAAGCGCGTATTACAGATGCTTGAAAAAATGGCGAAGAACGACAATGAAAAATATCAGTCGTTCTGGAATGAATTCGGCAATGTGTTAAAAGAAGGGCCGGCTGAAGATTTCAGTAACCGCGAGAAAATTGCTGGCTTGTTACGCTTCTCTTCTACACACGGTGAGTCTGATGCACAAACCGTATCATTAGCTGACTATATTGAGCGAATGAAAGAAGGTCAGGATAAGATTTATTATGTGACAGCAGATAGCTTGCAAGCTGCCAAGTCTAGTCCTCACCTTGAGATTTTCCGCAAGAAAGGAATTGAAGTGCTATTGATGGGCGAGCGCATTGACGAATGGTTAATGTCTCACCTTACTGAGTTTAACGAGAAGCAGTTTGTCTCAATTGCGAAAGGAAACTTAGATTTAGGCGACTTAGAAGACGAAGAGTCTAAGAAGGCGCAAGAAGAAGCAGAAAAGCAAGTTGAAGGTGTTCTTGAGCGAGCTAAAACAGCACTTGGCGATAAGGTCGTAGACGTTAAATTTACCCATCGCTTAACAGACTCACCTGCGGTCATCGTAGCAGATGACAATGGCATGACTACGCAAATGATGAAGCTTATGCAGGCAGCAGGGCAGACCGTGCCAGACGTGAAGTATCACTTTGAACTTAACCCTGAGCATAGCTTGGTGAAGCTGCTAGCAGATACCCAAGATGAAGAGCTGTTTAATCAGTGGGTAGGCGTATTGTTTGATCAAGCTGCATTGTCAGAACAGGGTAGCTTGAAAGACCCATCTAGTTTTGTACAGAACTTGAACACGCTTCTAATGAAGTTAGCTAAATAAAGCAATAAACCATTAGGTTTACATTTAAAAACGGGCGTAATGCCCGTTTTTTTAATTCTACGACTAACAAAAGTAAGTTTAGCCATTTTATTGTGCTATATTTTGGCGGTCTAAAATTTCAAGTTAATCATATTAAGAGTTAGCTTATTCATCTTAAATAGGATGAGTTGCTGAATGGGTGTAGGCGCAAATTTACAAAAGTGCCTATAAGCTGAACATATATTCGCCATTAGTCTTAAGATTAACTTTACGGTACTGCTTACACTTGTCACCCCAGTGTTGAATGTGTAAAGTGCCCGAAGTAAAAAGTTTAAAAATCATAAGCGGAGAACGCACTCATGCGAATCATTCTTCTCGGCGCTCCTGGCGCGGGTAAGGGCACACAAGCTCAGTTTTTAATGGGCAAATATGGCATTCCACAAATTTCAACGGGCGACATGCTTCGTGCTGCAATTAAAGCAGGTACAGAGCTAGGACTTGAAGCAAAGCGTGTAATGGATGAAGGCAAACTAGTATCTGATGAGATTATCATTGGCCTAGTAAAAGAGCGTATTGCACAAGATGACTGTAAAGACGGTTTCTTGTTAGACGGTTTCCCTCGCACTATTCCTCAGGCTGACGCAATGAAAGAAGCAGGTGTCACTGTTGATCATTGCATCGAGTTTGACGTTCCTGATGATGTAATCGTAGAACGTATGGGTGGCCGTCGTGTACACCCTGCATCAGGTCGCGTTTACCACGTTGTTTACAACCCACCAAAGGTGGAAGGTAAAGACAATGAAACAGGCGATGACCTAATCGTTCGTGACGACGATAAAGAAGAAACAGTGCGCAAGCGTCTTGCGATTTACCATGAGCAAACAAAGCCGCTTGTGAACTACTACAGCGCTGAAGCGGAAGCTGGAAACTGTGAGTACCACAAGCTTGACGGTACGCGCCCAGTTGAAGAAGTGAGTGCTGAACTTGCTGAACGTTTAGGTTAATTGCCAACAACGTCAACAAAAGGTCGCTTAGGCGGCCTTTTTTGTTGCTTGTAACTTATTAGCGGATAACGTTTAATGACAACCATGAATGTTGAATTAAGCGCTGATTAATACAGCGCGATATAACTAGAACATGTGGAGTAGACCATGGTTTTGCCAATCACGGCGTTTTACGCCAGCTTACTGGGTATTTGCTACCTGTATTTGTCGTTTTTAGTCATTGGCGCCAGACGTCGCCACCAAGTGGGAATTGGCGATGGTGGTCACGAAGACCTGAGTCGTTTGACAAGAGCACATGGCAACTTTAGCGAGTACGTACCCATCACCCTTATTATGATAGCGTGTTTTGAAGCTAATACTGGCCAAGTGTGGGCTGTTCACGCATTGGGGAGCGCACTGTTATTTGGCCGTGTATTACATGCCTATGGCTTAGGTCGTCACTCAGGCGTTAGCTGGCAGCGCTTCGCGGGCATGATCCTGACTTTCCTTGCTATGCTATGTGCAGCAATAGGTAATTTGGTGCTCATTCATTTCGGATTGTAAGTGTTGCAAAAGAAGTGAATACATACAGAAAAATGCCAGCTTAGCTGGCATTTTTTTTACCTCATTTCCAATCAGGTTGAGCTAATTCAGATATTGAGGACAGGTTCGCTGTGTGTATTGCGAAGGTATAGTATTTGTGTCAGCTGGGTATTCTCTCGTTGTATTTACTTTGCTGGCTTATTTAAAGATACATACGCAAAGGAAAATGTTATGCAAAGAAATGTAGAGTTACACGTAAGTGAATTATCTAGAGATGAACTCGAACAAGTTAGTGGTGCTTGGATAGTCAACATAATGGGAGCATTCGCAGGTGCGGTAGGAGGTGTTTACGGCGCCGCCATTGCGGCTGGTGGAGGTGCAACCTCTAAGTCTTTATGGTCAGCAGGATTGGTCGGAGCGAGCACAGGCTTTTTTAATCCAGTAGGTAGTGTGGGGCGGTTAGCAGGTTCAATAGGCTTAGGAGTGGCTGGTGGCGCAATTGGCAATGCAGTTGATTCCCAATATGTCGATACTACAGAGGAATAAACGCATCGAAGCGACTTGACGGAACTTTTGCCACCAAAGAGTTTCGTCCCGTTTGGCCGTTTAACCGATTCGGTTGGAGTCTAAATGCTAAAGATTCTTATAATTTTGGTATTTCTAGTTTTTTACACCTACTTGCTGAAGCGTAGGTTTAAAGTGAAGATGATGGAGGCATGGCGCGCCGAAAAGGTGGGGTCTGAGGTTATGGTCTATGTGATGATTGTATTGCCTGTGACTCTCGCATGGCTCACTACGGTTCTTATTGAATATTTGTTCTTTTAGAAAACGTTGAATCGAAACTTAAAAAGCGCTCAAGGCACGCTATTGTGAAGCAATGCCGTTGAGCGCTTTTTCGCCTTACAGGATTTTAGAAGCGGTAAGTTAGTTTAGAGTATACGAAGCGGCCACGCGGGTTGTGAACGCCGCCTACATAACCGTATAAGTCACCATCACCATCTCCAATAGCAAATGGAGGCTCTTCGTCAAGCAAGTTGTTTGAACCAATTACAAGGCGAAGGTTGTCGCTGTAGTTGTAACCAAACTGCAAGTCTACCAACATTTGAGAATCAACCGTTCTAGAGGTATTTTCTTCAAAATCCAATACACCGTCGAAATCAATGTCAGGCGTGTCTTCAAATTCGCCAATAAAGCTAATGTTCAAGTTGGCATCGAACGCGCCTTTAGACCACGTTGTACCGAACAACCAACGATTTTCTGGATAGCCGTATTCGCCAGTGTACTCAAGGCCGTCTTTTTCGAATTCGTTCATGTAAGACCAATCAAGATTGAAGCGTACGTTACCGAACTCTTGCAGTTCCATGCGATAGTTAGCGCTGAAGTCAACACCAGACGCTTCTTGAGATGATACGTTTTGGTAAGTGTTGAAAATCTTCTGAATTACACCTAGCGATTCGCCTGACTGTGGATCTAAGCGTACACAAATCGTGCTGTCTTGGTTATTACATTCTGCGTCGTAAACCAAGCCGAATTGCTGCTCATCAATTTTATTATCTTGAGTAATACTCCATACATCAATGCTCAAGCCTAATTCTTGAATAGGTGCGTAGATAACACCTACGTTCCAAGATTCTGACTCTTCTGCATCTAAGTTAGGGTTACCCGCAAACTCGATATTGTAATCCAACGATTCACAATCTTGACCTGTTGCATCACAGCGATATTTGTCTACGAAGAACACACTTTTCTGTGACGGACCAAGGCCAACTTGTGCAAGAGACGGCGCTCTAAAGCCCTGAGCCCATGAACCGCGCACGGTTACTTCATCACTTGGCGCCCAACGTAATGCGATTTTAGGATTAGTTGTGCTACCAAAGTCGCTGTAATGGTCGTAACGACCAGCTAGTTGAAGCTCAAGCTGTTCAGCTAAAGGTATAGAAAGCTCTAAGTATGCTGCATACTGGTCGCGTTCAGCTGAGGCTGAAACCGATTCAGTACCGAAGATTAATCCGCGCTGGAACTGAACATCAGGAACGTCAGATACTTGCTCTTCGCGATATTCAACACCTGCTGCCATCATGACAACATCGTCGCCGAAGCTGAATGCTTCACCGGTAATGTGGGCGTCAACGCTGGTCATTCGAGACTCACCACGGCGCACAAGGCTAGTAGTAATATCATCAATTACACTTTGTGGGTTAGTAACGCCACCAAACGGGTTGTAGTTACCAAGGTTAATCTGTTCCTGTAGCCAGTCAACGCGAACCCACCCTTGTGATTGATCACCGCTTTGCTCTGAACGGCTGCGGCCTTTTTGTACAGACGCTTCCCAGTCATAATCATTGAATGTACCACGAAGGCCAGCGACTAAACGAAGGGTGTCAGATTCGATATCCCAGCGACGGGCACCTGCATCAACAGGGCGGTAGCGACCAATTTCAATGTCTTGTCCAAACGGGTTATCAGGATGAGTACCCGGAACGGTTAAACCGGCATCTTCATCAAGAGGTGTTGCTGCACCGCCTGCTTCAGACGTATTGTGCTGCATTGCAACTTCCATAAATGCTGTGGTTTCATCGCCAACTTTATAGTCGAACTGGCCAATAAAGCCAACGCGTTCAGATGCCGGTATGGTTAAACCGAATGGGCCATAATCGAACAAACAGCTACCAGATGCCGTTGCGCTATCTTCAGGACAGTCAGGGTCGATAGTTTTAACACCATCCACATAGAAGTAGCCTGGGTAACCTCGCGACGAACGGAAGTCCATACCGCCATAAGGAGATTGGTTGGCTGTACCGTAACGACCCATTTCGTCAGCGCCAAGCGTGCTGTTGTTGAAATAGTCGATGATAACTGTAGCACTGCTTTTTTCGCTTTGAGAGCCCCATAGAATACTGGCGGTGGTCTCATCATAGCTTGGGCCTGTTGTACCACCATAACCTGCATTAATCTCTAGACCTTCATAGTCTTTCTTCAGTACTACGTTTACTACACCAGCAACAGCGTCTGAGCCGTAAATCGCAGAAGCGCCATCTTTTAATATATCGATTCGTTCGATGGCGGATACAGGAATAGAGTTAATATCAACGAATGAGTTAGTGATACTTTCAGCAAAGGCACTAATTGCCACGCGACGTCCGTTTATTAGAACAAGCGTTGCATCTGGCCCCATACCTCTAAGGGATACCGCTGCCGCACCATTGGCTGTTGAATCTTGGCTGTTATTACGTGTCGAGAAGGTACCCGCACCTGTGGCCGGCATACGCTCGAGTAGTTGTTGAAGGTTTTCATAGCCCATCCCTTCAATCATTGTTGCATCTATTGATTGAATAGGTGAAGGGCCTTCCATATCTGTACGTTTGATACGAGAACCGGTGACTGCAATTCGTTCAAGGTTGGCTGCTTCTTCGTCAGCTTGCTGTGCATACGCAGGAGATAGAGAAGTTAATCCTGTAAGTGCTAATCCCACTGCAATTGCACTTACTTTACGACCTTGTTTCATTGTTATTTCCTTATGTCCATTTTACTTGTTGTGTGTATCTGCAACATTACGTTGTTGCAGATTTATGAATAGCACTCCTGATGCTTATGTTGCAATAGCGTAAAATGCGAAAGATGTGACACTTGGTTACAAAGTGTGTAAACCGAGTATTACTAATGTGAATTTGAATTGAGGGAATAGGGCATTGTTGCGAAGCGTAAAAGCCTTGGGACAATGCTTCTACGACAAGAATAAATAAAAAGTGGAATAAAACCCGTGCGTTCTGATAAGAAACATAAACGCACAAATGGTCGTATTTTAGGTATTAAAAATAGTGCCTACTTTTTCGTGTAGATAACTTTTGATGGCAAACGCAGCTGATCTGACCAGTAACCGAGTGTTTAAAAATTGAGCGTAGGTAAAGGTCTATTTGCGCTAATGTAAAGAGAATTTATCCTCGACATTTAATAAAGAGAAGTGAAAAACCTTTCTTTTCGAGGTAGATACATATTCTCTGTGTCTAACGAAAATGCAACAGAGTTGGCTTTGCCCTGGATTTCTTCAATTGGAATGAAGCCATAATAACGAGAATCAACGCTATTGTTCCTATTATCCCCCATTGCCAGCACGTGATCTCTAGGTACAGTGACCAAGTTAAAGTTTTTCGCAGGGCTAGGTAATGGGTTAAGCGCTATGGTTCGTGTTTGGCCTAAAATCTGCTCGGAATAAAGATTGTGATCTTTGGCGCTTACCGTTGCTTTTTCACCATTGATAAAAAGAACGTTGTTTTCTAATTTGACCTTGTCACCTTCAATGGCAACCACACGTTTAATGAGTCTGGTATCAGCTGCATTACTGTCAATAATTACAATGTCACCGCGATTGATGTTACCAGTTTTCGCGACAACAACGTCTGTGAACGGCAATTCTAGCGTGTAGGCTGATTTATCAACCACTACGCGGTCGCCTACTTGAATGGTGGGCTCCATAGAGCCTGTAGGGACATAATACCAATCAGCAACACTGCTTCGAAACGAGAAAAGCAAAACCATAAATAAAATGAAAGGCAGGTTGTTCTTAACGCTCTGTTTTAGATTTAACACGGCTTCGGTTCTCACTTTTCGTAGATTGCTCGTTAGATCAAAGTTTTATCACGACATGACTTGTGTAATAGATGTAGATTGTAAATTACCTAATTTGTTCAAAATTGAGGTGTGGAAAATGTAACGAACTATGTCGGTAGCTAATTAAGTTTGCTCTAGCTACAGGGTATTGAACGTTGATAAAAAGCAATAAAACACATAAAAATCAGGTGTTTATTTTTATCTCTGTAAAAAGTGAACGCTGCCTCTTTAGGCATGCTAAAAATGACCGAAAAAGGAATGTCATGGCACTGGTGGTGCACTTGTGGTACTTGTTACGTTTTTGATTGGCAAAGAACATACATAATGCTTGAAACATTCAAACGAACAAGAATGTACACTGCAATTGCTGTAATAACACTAAGTGCAGTTTCGACAGGGTGTACACATAACACCAATGATCCACAAAATGTACGAACTGCTTCCGATATAACCAGCGAAACAACTGTTAATGCAGATAATAGTACTGCTTCCCTAAATACGCCATCGTTCAACGTGGACTACGAGCGTTTTACTCTTGATAACGGGCTTACCGTTGTACTGCACGTTGACAGGTCTGATCCCGTTGCTGCTGTCGCCCTCACTGCGCATGTGGGTTCAGCCAGAGAAAAAGAAGGGCGAACAGGCTTTGCGCACTTGTTTGAACACTTACTTTTTCTCGAATCAGAGAATTTGGGAAAAGGCGGTCTTGATAAACTCAGCGCGAAAATTGGCGGCTCAGGTGCAAATGGCTCGACGAGTCGTGACAGTACCAACTACTTCCAAACTGTACCCATTGATGCTTTAGAAAAAATGATCTGGGCTGAAGCCGATAAGTTGGGATTTTTCATTAATACCGTAACAGACCCTGTGCTCGCCAAAGAAAAGCAGGTGGTGAAAAACGAAAAGCGCCAGAGTGTGGATAATCGTCCTTATGGTCACAATCAATATGTGATTGATAAAAACCTTTACCCTGAAGGGCATCCTTATAGTTGGCAAGTGATTGGGTCGTTAGATGATTTGCAAAACGCAACGCTTGCTGACGTTAAAGAGTTTTTCAAAAAATGGTATGTACCTAATAATGTGGTGCTTACCATCGCGGGTGATATTGACGTAAATCAAACTAAAGCGTGGGTTAAAAAGTATTTCGATGAAATTCCTGCGGGAGAGCAAATCAATAAATTACCGCCTCAACCTGCGAAGCTCAATGAGACTAAAAAACGATTCCATATAGATAATTTTGCACAAGCGCCACTTTTAACTATGGTGTGGCCAACCGTACCTGAATATCACGATGACTATTATCCACTTCAAGTACTTTCTCAGTACTTAAGCCAAGGCAAAGATGCTCCGCTGAACAAGGTGCTTGTTGACGAGAAGAAGCTCACCAGTGATGTTTATCTTTATGGCTATGATGCTGAGATCGCTGGACAGCTACAGCTGCAGGTTATGGCATTTAATGGCGTGAACTTAAACACTGTTGCAGGTGGAGTTAACGAAGCGTTCGCCCGCTTTGAGAAAGACGGGATTTCTTCAAAGGATTTGGCGCGCATAAAAGCAGGTCAAGAAACAGAATTTTATCAAGGACTTTCAAGCGTCTTAGGTAAAGGTTTTCAATTGGCGCAATACGAAATCTTTGCGGGCGGGGCTGAATTTATCAGCCAAGATGTTCAGAAAATTCTGAGCGTTTCACAACAAGATGTAATGCGTGTTTATAGCACCTATATCAAGGATAAGCCGTTTGTGGCCACCAGCTTTGTACCTAAGGGACAGCAAGAGTTGGTGTTAAGCGGCTCTACTGAAGCTAATGTAGTTGAGGAGCAAATTGTCGCGGGGGCGGAAGAGAGCTTTGATGCGTCAGTTGCGGCTGAATACGAACGTACTCCGTCATCGTTTGATCGCACGAAAGAGCCTGCTTATGGTGAATCAATAGAAATTACACCACCTAAGGTTTGGCAAAATACACTGTCGTCTGGCATCAAAATAACGGGTATTGCTAATGACGAAGTGCCATTGGTCGCGTTTGAGTTAAAGCTAGATGGTGGCATGCTTCTAGACTCAGAAGGTAAAACAGGAACCGCCAATTTACTTGCCGCAACTTTGCTTAAAGGTACGGCGGAAAAAACACCCGAGCAGCTGGAACAGGAAATTGAGCTTTTAGGCGCTTCTCTGGAGGCCAGTGCTTCTGAAACTGACATTACTATTAGCGGAACGGTCTTGTCTAAGCACTACAGTGACTTAATGCAGCTTGTCACTGAAGTGATACTTTCTCCTCGCTTTGATGAACAAGAGTTTGAATTAGCTAAAGACGATACAATCAACCAGATTGAACAAATAAAAGCGAACCCTAATGCCATTGCATCGGTCGAGTTTAAAACACTGCTTTACGGAAAGGCGCATCCGTTTGCTCAAACGGTTCTTGGTGATAAGCAAACTGTAGATGACACAACGCTCGAAGATGTTAAGAAGTATTACGAGAAATACTTCACACCGTCATTGGCAAAGTTCCATGTTGTGGGAGACATCAAACAACAGGACGTTGTAAAAAGCCTAGCGCCACTTAATGCGCGATGGTTACCGAAAGATGTTACTTTTGCGAAGGTACCAGAGCCCAAGCTGCCAGAAAGCGCCCAACTCTTTTTCTATGACGTGCCTGGGGCTAAACAGTCAGTGCTTTATTTCGGCCATTCCGCCCCGAATGTTACTCATGATGATGCTTATAAAGTCAGTGTGATGAATTATCGTTTAGGCGGGGGCGGTTTCGCCTCACAGCTTATGCAGGAACTGCGTGAAAACAAAGGCTACACCTATGGCATTCGTTCGTCGTTTTCTAGCGATCAATATACGGGGGAATTCACCATACGAAGCGCTGTAAGGTCGAATGTTACCTTAGAATCAACGCAAGCTATCATGGATATATTAGCAGCGTTTGGCACAAACTATTCAGATGAAGATTTAGACGTTACGAAAGGGTTTACACTTAAATCTGGCGCTAGGGCGTTTGAAACGTTAGGCGCTAAATTGAATATGGTTAGCGAAATTAGCGACTTTGGCTTGCCCAATGATTACGTTTTACAGCAAGAAGCTGAGGTAAAAGCGTTAACCGTGGGTGAGATAAAGCGCCTATACGGTGAATATGTGCATCCTGATAAAATGATTTATTTGATAGTTGGGGACAAAGATACCCAGTTTGAGCGTTTAGAAGCGCTTGGGTTAGGGCAGCCAACCTTGTTAAACCCTTAGTTCATGTTTTACGTTTTGCGAGCATTATAACGGCCGTTAATAAGATCAAAGCCCGTGTGAACAGCGTTCACGCGGGCTTTTTTATTAAAATGAGTGCTATATCTGAAATAGGCAAAATTATTGTGACCAAAAACGTGCTTAATCAACGTAACCGAATAGGGTGGTCTGTTAGTGCCTGTTAAATAACTGTGTCGTAGACCAAATACTATGTAATTGAGGCAAACGTCCTAGTTAAGCAAAGAGTTGCAGGAGACATGAGTGACGGAAAAAATAAAGGAGTCTGGGCGCCAAGAGCAAGACGTTGCCCTTAGTCATACTGAAGAAAAAGATGTACGAGATAATCAGAGCTTAAATTCTGTTTCTTTGTACGCCATTGTCCACAGGGAAGGGTTAGAAGAACTTCAGCGTCCTATGATGTCATTGTGGTGGTCTGGTGTGGCGGCAGGCATTGGCATCTCGATTTCAATTCTTGCTGAAGGAATTTTGCATCACCTCTTTGCAAATTCTCCCAATCAGTTTGTTATCGAAAACCTGGGCTATACGGTTGGTTTCGTGCTGGTGATTGTTGGTCGACTTCAATTGTTCACCGAAAATACGCTTTCGGTCATTCTACCCTTGTTGAGTAAACCTTCGTTCAATATGGGCTTTTGCATTGCGCGCCTGTGGTTCATCGTTTTCACCGCCAATATGTTCGGCACCTTTTTGGCTGCGTTTTTCAGCTTTTCGCTGCAATCTGTTCCACCAGAGCTGGTTGAAGGGATGACCGCTATTTCTGAACATTATGCCAAGCTATCACCATCAGACGCTTTCTCATACGGCATTACGTCCGGGTTTATCATTGCCGCTATTGTATGGATGAAGCCTTCGGTTAAGCATTCTCAAATATTGATGATAGTTATTTTTACTTATTTAATTGCTATAGGAAATTTTACGCACGTGATAGCCGGTTCAACAGAACTTTTCTTGTTAGCACTGCAAAATAAAATAAGCGTTCTTGAAACACTCTCACTCATTGGTGCAACATTACTAGGAAATATTGTGGGCGGAACAGGGCTGTTCGCACTGCTGGCTTATGGCCAAGTGGTAAGGGAAATCGAGAAATAGAGAAGTCAAAAGGTGACCCTAGGTGTGCAAACAGTGGTTAATTGAAATTAGCTGCGTTATAACATGCCGTTTAAACCACTAAGGGGTTACGGTGCTTCGCTTTCTAACAGCAATAATTCTTGTCGGAAGTGCATTTTCATGTGCTTTTGCTGAATCAATCATTAAACCTATCATTTCTGAAGCGTCTGTCTCGTTACCTAGAAGCAAAATGGTGACAATAGAAGATACGGAAACTGCACGTAAATATACGTTATTTGTACAGTTGCCAAAAAGCTATAACGCATCTCCTTCCAAGGATTACCCCGTAATATACACAACAGATGCGCCTTACAGTTTTCCTATTATCGTAAGCTCTATGCGAATGCCAGTAAACGTAGGCCAAATGGAAGAAGCGGTCATAGTGGGGTTGTCTTATTCCCTAGAATCAAAAGGCGTAGAGAGTAGAGTAAGGGACTACACTCCTGCCATAGCCAATAGTTGGAAACTGGAAACCGGTCTTGCTGCTGAGTATCTGTCATTTATTAGACGAGATGTATTAACATTTATTGAGTCTACATATCGAGTAGACGTCAATCGACGGACTTTTATTGGGCATTCATTAGGCGGGCTATTTGGCGGCTACGTGCTCATGCAATCTCCTGAAACCTTTTCTAACTATGTGCTTGTTAGCCCTTCAGTGTGGTTTAATGACGATTACTTACTAACCTTAGAAATGGCTGAAACTCAATCGCCCAAGCGTGTTTACATTGGTGTGGGAAGCTTTGAAACGCCTGAGTTTGGCGAGGGTCAAGATATGGTTGCGGGGAGCAAAGCATTGGCAAGTAAAATCAACGCTAAGGCAGATCAAAACATAACACTACAATTGCATGTTATCGGCGGCGCGTCGCATGCGACCGTATTTCCCACCGTTGCTATCCATGGAATAGATTGGATATTGGGAACGCCGCGCTAGTCGCGTTTCTTTAACCGAGGGCTCACTTTTTGTTCGATTGTTAGACAGGCTAAGCAGTGTTAATTTCAATAAAGTGCAAAGCTCTGCGATACAAAAATACCCTTCGCGTAGAAAACGAGAAGGGCATTTTGAACAATAAACGAGTTTTACAACGGATTACTTGTGGCGCTCACGCAACACATCAAGTGCATCGTTTAGCGACATATCGCTCGCCTGAAGCAGTACCGTTAAGTGGTACAACAAGTCAGCGGCTTCGTTTTTAAGCTCTTCTTTGTCGTGTACAGTCGCAGCCAATGCGGTTTCTACACCTTCTTCGCCCACTTTCTGCGCTATGCGCTTAATGCCTTTGTTGTAGAGGCTAGCGGTATAGCTGCTTTTAGGGTCAGCGTCTTTACGGGCAGCCAATACACGCTCTAAATCTGCAAGAAACGTAAAGGCTGGTGTGTTGCCGTCGAACCAACAGCTTTCAACACCAGTGTGGCATGTCGGGCCGTTAGGGTTGGCAAGTACCAACAGTGAATCTTGATCGCAGTCACAAGCAACGCTCACTAAATCTAGCGTGTTACCAGATGTTTCACCCTTGGTCCAAAGACGCTGCTTTGAACGGCTGAAGAAAGTCACTTTGCCCGTTTCAAGGGTTTTCGCCAATGCGTCTTGGTCCATGTAGCCCTGCATTAATACCTTGCCAGACAGTGCGTCTTGCACGATGGCGGGTAGTAGGTTGTCCATTTTGTCCCAAGCCAGTTTATTGCTGTTTTCGTTAGTAATGATCACGGGTTTACTCCTTCTGCTTGCGCCGTTAATCCGTGACGCTTACGCATGGCAACGCCATTGCTGGTTAACTCTGCTTTTAACTCATCAATATTGATGATGCCCTTGTGAAATACTGATGCTGCAAGCGCGCCATCTACGTCAGCCTGTTGAAACACATCTGTAAAGTGGGCAATTTCACCCGCGCCACCCGACGCAATTAGCGGCACTTCACAGACATCGCGCACGGCTTTCAACTGCTTCACATCGTAGCCTTTGCGCACGCCGTCTTGGTTCATGCAGTTCAGTACAATTTCACCCGCACCGCGCGACTGAACTTCTTTAATCCAATCGATGGTTTGCCACTGGCTTTTTTGCGTTCGCGCTTCATCACCAGTGAATTTGTACACTTCGTATTGGTCGGTTGCTTCGTTATAGAAACTGTCGATACCAATCACGACGCACTGTTGTCCATAAACGTCGTGCAGCTGGTTAATAAGGTCTGGATTATTAAGGGCAGGGGAGTTAATCGAAATCTTATCTGCACCCATTTCCAAAATACGCCCAGCGTCTTCAATACTCTTAATGCCGCCAGCAACACAAAAAGGGATATCAATAACCTGTGCAATACGGCTTACCCAGCTTTTATCTACTACGCGGGCATCAGAGCTCGCGGTAATATCATAGAATACTAGTTCGTCGGCACCTGCTTTCGCATATTGCTCAGCAAGAGGTACAATATCACCAATAATTTCGTGGTTTCTAAACTGAACGCCCTTAACAACTTTGCCGTCGCGTACGTCTAGGCACGGTATTATGCGTTTTGCCAGCATGCGATAGCCTCCTTCACCGTAAACTTACCTTCAAGTAGTGCGCGCCCAAGAATAACGCCGCCAACGTTTGTGGGTTTTAGCGCTTCGATATCAGCGATGCTGCCAATACCGCCAGACGCTTGCCAGCTAACGTGTGGGAAACGGGCTGCCATTTCTTGATACAGCTCGGTGTTCGCGCCTTGTAGCGTGCCGTCACGGCTAATGTCGGTACACAGTACATGCTTTGCACCAACAGAAGCGAAGTCTTCAAGCAAGCCTTCAAGGGCTACGCCAGAATTCTCTTGCCAACCGTGGGTGGCAATAAGCTTTTCACCGCTATCGCTGATATTGATATCCAGGGCCAGTACAATGTGCTCTGGACCGTACTTTTCTACCCAAGACTTCACTAGTTCAGGTTGCTTAACGGCCAAAGAACCAATCACTACGCGGCTGACGCCAGTTTCTAGTAATTGCGCCACTTCTTCTTCGCTTCGAATACCGCCGCCGGCTTGAAACTTCATGCGCTTGGTATCGACCATAGACTTAATTAGTGAAAGCTGACGTTTACTGGTGTCTTTAGCGCCTGTTAGGTCAACAATGTGCAGCCAGGTTGCACCTTGGTCGGCATAGTCGTGAACCACGTCTACTGGGTCCAGTTCGTATTGGGTTTTCTGCTCGTAGTCGCCTTGATAAAGGCGTACTACGCGTCCGTCAATAAGATCAATCGCTGGAATAATCATTATAGGTTCACAAAGTTAGTCAGTAATTGTGCTCCGGCCTCGCCAGAACGCTCTGGGTGAAATTGCACCCCGTAAAAGTTGTCTTTGTTTATGGCAGCTGAAAATACGTTGCCGTAAGTACAGCTTGCAAGCGTATGCTCGTACTCAGGTACAGCAAAGCTATGCACAAAATAAAAGTACGTATCTTGTGGAATGCCTTTAAATAAACTTTCTTCTTTATGAGAGACTGTGTTCCAACCCATATGAGGTAAGCGCACGCCTTTTGATTCCATGCGAGCCACATGACCTGGCATTAGGTTCAAACAGTCGATGTTGCCTGTACCTTGAAAACCACCTTCAGCGCTGGTTTCAACCATAAGTTGCATGCCTAAACATACGCCTAGCACAGGTTGGGTAAGCGACTGCAGGGTTTCCACTAACGCTTTTTGCTTAATGCTTGCCATCGCTGCTGCCGCTGTTCCTACGCCGGGTAAAAACACTTTATCAGCGCTTTTAATCACGTTTACATCGTCAGATACGTCCACTTCAACGCCTAAGCGCTCAAGGGCAAAGCGTACCGATGAAATGTTCGCGCAGCCGGTATTTACTATGACTATTTTTTGTCGCTGGCTGGGGGTTACCACTGACATTACAGGGCTCCTTTACTACTTGGGAGTGCATCGCCTTGGCGCGTAATGGCTTGGCGTAACGCACGGCCAAATACTTTAAACAAGCTCTCTACCTGGTGGTGTGCATTACCTTCGCTGGTGGAAAGGTGCAGCGATAGTCCCATGCTTTGTGCAAGTGAATAGAAGAAGTGCGGCACCATTTCTGTGGCCATTTCACCTACTTGGTCGCGGCTAAATTCAGCATCAAATTTAAGGTGTGGACGGTTTGATATGTCCATAATACATTCCGCACGACATTCATCCATTGGCAACGCGAAACCAAAGCGACCAATACCGCGTTTGTCGCCTAGTGCCTTTTTAAGTGCTTCACCAAGGGCAAGCGCGGTGTCTTCTACACTGTGGTGATCGTCAATGTGCAAATCGCCATCGGTAGTCAGGTTTAGCTCGAAGCCACCGTGGGTCGCAATTTGGTCAAGCATGTGGTCAAAAAAGCCCATGCCGGTTTGAATTGTCGACTTAGCCTGCGAATCAAGATCTACACGCACGCGAATGTCGGTTTCAGAGGTGGTACGTACCACCTCTGCAATACGTGAAGACGCTAACAAGCTTTTCTGAATATCGTTCCAGTTTAAGCTTTCACGGTTGTACTGAAAGCTGCGAATACCCATGTTTTCAGCAAGCTGTACATCGGTAATTCTGTCACCAATAACAAACGAACGAGTGAAGTCCACTTTGCCTTGCTGTAGGTATTCTTGTACTAAGCCAAGCTTTGGTTTGCGGCATGTGCAGTTATCAGCATCGAAGTGCGGGCAAATAAGCACGTCGTCAAACACTACACCCTGGCTTTCGAAAATGGCCATCATGGCATTGTGTGGTTTGTCGAAGTCTTCTTGCGGGAAACTGTCTGTACCCAAGCCGTCTTGGTTACTTACCATCACGAGTTTAAACCCAGCTGCCTTAAGTTTAAGTAGCACAGGAATAACGTTTGGCTCGAAAACAAGCTTCTCTAAACTATCTAATTGCTTATCTACTGGCGGCTCTTCTACGAGTGTACCGTCGCGGTCAATAAATAAAATGGCTTGCTGACTCATGCCGCGTCCTCATTATTTTTAAATTCGTTAATTAGCTGCATTAAACGCTGGTTTTGCTCTTCAGTGCCTATGCTTACGCGTAAACAGTTTTGTAAGTTAAGCTGTTTTGATTGATCGCGAATAAGCATGCCTTGGCTTACCAAGTACTGCATTAGGGCTTGCGCTTTTGCGTAGCGGAATAAGATAAAGTTTGCTCGTCTATCACCCACTAATTCAAAGCCTTCGATAGATTCCAGCGCTTCGGCTAGTGCCTCTTTTTCCCGGTTAATGGTAGCCACCTGAAGCTCAAGTAACGTTAGCGATTCAGCCGACAATGCTTGTGCAGCAATCTGCGCTACTGGCTCTGGAATGGGATAGGGCGCTATCACTTTAAGTAGTGCTTGGATGACGGGTGCCTGAGCAAGTGTAAAACCACAGCGAAGACCGGCAAGAGCAAACGCTTTAGACAGCGTACGAAGTACCACCAAGTTTGGATAGTTGTTAATCTCATTTGCCCACGTATTGTCGGCATCGAACTCAATATACGCTTCATCTACAACAACCAGTGCTTTATCGGCAAAGTGATTGAGCACGGTTTTAATGTCTTCACGAGCAACTGGCGTACCGGTTGGATTATTTGGCGCACAGATGAAAATCACGTTAACGTCATCTTCAGCGCATACAGCATTCACGTTAAGGCTAAAGTCGTCGTTAAGCGGCACTTTCTTAATGCCCACATCACAGGTTTCAGCACTGATTGCATACATACCGTAGGTAGGCGGGCATATCAGAATGCTGTCTTTACCCGGCGTGCAGAAGGTGCGAATAAGCAACTCAATGCCTTCATCTGCGCCGCGGGTAACTATAAGCTGCGATTTGTCTAGCCCGGCGTAGTTTGCGTATCCACTGACTACCGCTTCGGGCTGACATGACGGATAGCGGTTAAAGTTACTGCTATTAACGCTGTATTCATTAGCGTAAGGTGACTCGTTGGCATTAAGCCAATCTTGACCGCCTGAAAACAAGCGACGAGCCGATTCATACGGCTTTAGCGGCACTAAATTTTCGTTAATTAGGTTATCGATAAGTGCCGACATTAGGCGTCTCCTTGCTTAAGTGCCTGCATGCGAAGTGCAACGGCCTGTTCGTGTGCATCCAAGCCCTCGGCAGCTGCAAGTGCCATAATCGCAGGGCCTAAATTACGCATGCCGTCTGCGCTTAGTTCTTGAATAGTGTAGCGACGCATAAAGTCTAATAATCCAAGGCTAGAGTAATTCTTAGCATAGCCATAGGTTGGCAGTACGTGGTTAGTGCCCGACGCGTAATCACCTGCAGATTCTGGTGACCACGGGCCTAGGAATATAGAGCCTGCGTATTTAATTTTTGGCAAATAATCACGGGCATTCTCTATTTGTACAATTAAGTGCTCAGCAGCGTAGGCGTTACTTGCTTCAATGGCTTGCTCAATAGAATCAGCCAAAATATAACGCGCATTTTCCATAGCAGGGCGGGCAATCTCAGCGCGAGATAGGGTTGCTAATTGACGTTCAACCGCGGCTTTTGCTTCTTCAATAAGTGTAGCGCTGTTAGACACCAAAATAGCCTGCGAGTCTGGACCGTGCTCGGCTTGGGAAAGCAGGTCGGCCGCTACAAACTCAGGGTTTGCGAACTCATCAGCAAGTACCAACACTTCTGATGGACCGGCCGGCATATCAATAGCTGCACCATCAGCACGTTGGCTTACTTGCTGTTTAGCTTCAGTCACAAAGCTGTTACCCGGGCCAAAAATCTTATCTACTTGAGGAACGCTGTCTGTTCCCAAGGCCATAGCGGCGATTGCTTGGGCACCACCACACAAGAAGATCTTGTCGATGCCGCATTTTCTGGCCGCATACGCAATTTCAGGCGCGATAAGCTGTTCTTTGTTTGGTGGAGTACAAAGTAGCTTATTTTCGCAGCCCGCCACCAATGCAGGTACGCCTAGCATCAATACGGTAGAAGGAAGCGGCGCGCTGCCGCCTGGAATATAAAGACCCACTGCATCAAGGGCGGTGAAGCGCAGCTCGCATTTAACACCAGGCGTTGTGGTTAGCGCGATATCACTAGGCATTTGCGCTTCGTGAAACATTTTTATGTTGTTGAACGCAGTATCGATAGCACTTGCTACCTCTGGCGTTACCTTCGCAGCAAGAGCGTCAATGTTTTCTTGTGAAAGTACAAGGCTAGTTAAGTCTGGGCAGTCAAATTTACGTGTGTAATCAAGTACTGCCTCATCGCCTTCTTTTTCAACGCGGGCGATAA
Organism: Alteromonas sp. W12; assembly: GCF_001924945.1. Taxonomy (NCBI): domain Bacteria; kingdom Pseudomonadati; phylum Pseudomonadota; class Gammaproteobacteria; order Alteromonadales; family Alteromonadaceae; genus Alteromonas; species Alteromonas sp. W12. Next base: position 404,097 of record NZ_LQXH01000009.1, on the reverse strand, counting down.
TGTCGCCCACGGTCTGCTTTAACTGTTGGCTATTGGCCATAGCCGGGCGGGCTAGCGCCTGTTTTTTCTCATTTACCGAAAGAGATGACCAAGTAATCATAATTGCCTGCCTTTTAGCCCATCATTTTTTCGATTGGCATTACAAGAATAGAGCTACAACCAAGGGCTTTAAGTTTCTCCATGGTTTCCCAGAACAAGGTCTCTGTAGAAACAACGTGGATAGCAACTTGTTCTTCATTTCCAGCAAGTGGTAGAACCGTAGGATTTTCAGCACCTGGAAGTAGGCTTTTCACCTGCTCTAAATACGCTTTTGGTGCGTGTAGCATGATGTACTTGCTTTCTTTTGCTAGTAATACGCCATCAACACGTGGCATTAGTCGGTTAACCAGTGTTTCTTTCTCGTCGCTAAGCTCGCCATCAGCGCGCTTAATAAGTACCGCTTTACTGCGGAAAATAACGTCTTTTTCAACAAGACCGTTAGCTTCAAGGGTTGCACCGGTAGATACAAGGTCACAGATAGCGTCAGCTACACCTGCTCGTGGGGCCACTTCCACAGAACCTTGTAGCATTACAGCCTTTGCATTTATGCCCTGTTCTTTGAAGTAGCGCTCAAGTAGGTAGGGGTAAGTTGTTGCTACTTTTTTACCTTCTAGCGACTGGATTCCTTGATAATCCATCTCATTAGGTACCGCAATAGACAGGCGGCAGCCGCCGTAGTCTAGACGACGCAGTACTTCATATTCGAATGGCTTGCCCGCAGCTTTACGCTCTAGCATTTTCTCTTCTAGCTCATTTTCGCCAATAAAGCCTAGGTCTACTACACCATCCATAACAAGACCTGGAATATCGTCGTCACGCACGCGAAGCAAATCAATAGGCTGGTTCGTAGAATGCGCAATCAGCAGGCGATCACGAATATTGAGTTTAATGCCTATAGCTTTCAGTAGGGCAATGCTGTCATCGCTCAATCGACCTGATTTCTGTACGGCAATTCGAAGTCTTTTGCTGTTACTCATTGAAACGTTCCTTACACGTTGTGTTTTAACTTTTGATTGCGCCTAAAACGAAAAACCCCCGGAAGTTTCCTTCCGAGGGTCGAGAATTTGTTTTATCTGCGCCACTGGAAGGATACATAGACCTTCCAGCACGAACCTGAAAGGTTATGCTTTGTGGTGATGGTGATGTTTCGTCGCGCAGTTAATCATTTTGAAAATTTTAATTCCTAATTTCGAACGGCTGAAACATTAGCGTTTTGAATTAGGATTTGCAAGGTTAAAGTGAACTCTTTTGGCACATTAACTCTAATTTAATGTGTATATAATAAAACAATTCGTTATGAATTAGTTTTGAACCGTAATTTTAGGCAACTCGTTGCCGATAAGTTATAGAGACAAATGCAAACTTCTGGAGGGCGTATGAGCAACGATCTACTGTTTCCCATTTTGCCTCGCAACACAAAAGTGCCGATTGAGACGGACGACCGCGTGAAGAAAGTGCAAAAGACCAAAAAGTCCGAGCATTTCAGTGAAGAAGAGCGCGATCAGTTTCAAGACGTGAAGCGAACTGAGATTATCGAAAAATCAGCTGAAAACTCGAAAGATAAAGAGCGAGGTAACAGCGAGGGTGGGCTTAAGCATATTGATATTGATGTTTAGCGAAACTTGTTAGCGTTAGGTTTTGCTCGCATTGAGTTCTTCAAATAAAGCCGCAATTTGATTCGTCACTTTGTGCTTAGGTAAGTAGAAAGGCAGCGGCATTCGCTTAGAGTGAGACTCTTTCACTTTTACCGTGGCACTTATATAACTTTCTAACACTGGCAAATCTTGCTGCTTAAGTGTCTCAATTAACTCTCTTGGAAGCTTTGCTTGGCTATTGAATTGATTAACAACAATACCCAACAAACGCAGTTCAGGGTTGTGGTCTTCTTTTAGTTCCATCGCATTTTCAAGTAAACGCTCAATCGCCTGTGCCGAGAAGTCGTCGCAATCAAAGGGGACGCAAAAGCCATCAGCAGCAATAAGTGCCGCTTTAGAATAAAAATTAAAATTAGGAGGCGTGTCGATAAAAATGTTGTCGAATTCGTCTTTTAACTCCTTTAACGCGTCTTTAAGTTTAAAAATTTTGTATCGTGATTCGAGCTCTCGCTCGACTTCTGCCAACGCAGGAGAAGAAGGCATAACGAAGAGGTTTTCATAAGGCGTTGCATGCACGAACGCGTTAGGCTTCTTGGCTGTTCTGAAAATGCCAACTACTTGTTTGAACATATCGGCTACGGTAAGGCTTTGTTCACTGGCGTTAAATCCCACGTAGTGAGTACTATTTCCCTGAGCGTCTAAGTCTACCAATAAGGTCTTATGACCCAGCTTAGCGCTTTGAGCAGCTAAATTGGTGCTAATGGTCGATTTGCCTACGCCGCCTTTTTGATTAAACACCACGATTATCATAAGAAATCCCTTTGTCAGTTGTGTTTAAAATATGCCCAATTAAAAGTCCTTATGCAAAATATTGTTTGTGGTTTAATGCAAACTGAATATAGTTGTCCCAAACAGTGAAAAAATCAACACCGCAAAACAACGTGGTTTTATACACCTAGAATGGAAAGCGTTATGGTTAATATAAAAAAGTCTGTATGGCGGCTTGCAATAATGCTTCTGGCGGTTTGGATGTCCAATAATACTTACTCAGCCGATGTATACACTGCGCAATATTACGCGAATAAAGGACTGAAAAGTGCTAAGCATTTTCCTGGATTGGCGAGTCTTTGCGATATTAGTCAGGAGCCGCGGGATATGTTCATTATTAACGATAACCAGCGTGAGAGATCCAAGAGCAATAAGGGTGATAGCGAAGTAAAAGGAAATGCTAAAGTCCGTCGTCAAATTCCACCTCAACAAGTCTTCGATAACCTTTATTATGTCGGCGCTGGCAACGTAGCAAGTTGGGCAATTGATACGGGCGAAAGTATAGTTTTAGTAGACGCACTAAATAATAACCAACAAGCTCAACATTATATCCTTAACGGACTTTCGGCACTCGGGTTGGGAGATAAGCCGATTTCCCATCTTATCATATCTCATGGACACGGCGATCATTACGGTGGTTTTGGGCTGATTAAATCAGTTTATAGTCCACGTATTGTGATGAGTGAAATTGAGTGGCACGTGTTAGAAAACGACGCGTTTGCAAGCTATCGCTGGGGAGCAAAACCTGAAAAAGATTTACTGATTGAAAATGGGGATGTACTCAACGTAAATGGCACTGAGTTAGCGTTTTATGTAACGCCTGGACATACACCGGGTACGCTTACTATCGTTCTCCCTGTGATCGATGGAGATGAACGGCATCGCGCTGTATTATGGGGCGGCACAGGGCTCAATTATGGTCCGGATGTCGCAAGAATAAAGTCTTATACAAACTCTGCCAATGCAATGAAAGCGTTGGTGAAAGTACAAAATATTGATGTATTTTTGTCAAATCACCCTGGAAGAGACGGAACAAGAGATAAGCTTAAGGCATTAACGGATAGGAAAAATAATCAGGCACATCCATTTATACAAGGAGAAGATGTGGTTGTTGAAGCATTTGAGCTTCTCGAGAATTGTACAAGAGCACAGTGGATGCAGATTGAGGAAAACCGTGCTCAGTAAAATGTGAGCGATAAGAATCTCAAGGCAAGAAAGAGAGAAACCGTAGACTTGCTCCTTTTACCTTGAGATTTTCAAACGTTATTTCTGTAGCATTTTGTGTTTATTAAATCTTCTTGCACTCAATAAACCTACTGCGAAAATAAAGATTGCAAACGTAGAGGGTGCACTTACCTCAGTTGAAGAAGAGGTTGTAGCAAACGAGCTAGCTAAAATGATCTCGCCGTTGACAATCGGGTTGTTAGTCAAGTTAAAGACAGGCCCGGTTAACGGCCCGCCAGCAGGGAATAGTGCATCGTAAAATGCATTTAGTGAGAAATCATCGAAAGATACTCTAACCGCGTTGCGTGATTCTGTGCAAGAGGTGTTGGAACACGACTTTTCGACTTCATTAACAAATATTCCCAAGCCAAAGTCAGCGATATTCAAACCCGCAAAGAGAGACTGATTTTCAAGTGCAGTAGCCGTTACGGTATTTCCCCAAAGATTCACTTCCACATCCACGATGTCTGATGAACCTGCTGTAGATAGATTCACGTTTGAGCCGGTCGTGGCGTTTCCGTCAATTTGCGAGACTGTGGAAAGTACATCAGCACTTAGCGTTAAAAAGCCACTTATTCCAAGTAAGTCTGAAAATAAGTCAAGATTAAGGTCGTTTATGGTTCCGCGGCCTGACGTAAAAAAGCTTGCGGGAACAACACTCGTTAAAGACGATTGAGATTCGCCTTCAATAATGGCGGTGGATAGCGCGCCATCAAACTCTGTAACGTCGATGGGGCTGCCCAACGTACCCGAAGCATCTGCGCTTGCGCCAATGATAGTGTCAATCTGAGAATAATTTTCAGGAGCACTACCGCTGGTATGAGCTAAGTTGATAGTTGAGTTAGCGATTGCAGAGACCATACCTCCTACATTACTTGTAATGGAAAGATCGACATGGACTGCATTCCCATAACTGCTGCCTATTATTGCCGCGTTAGTTGAAAAGCCTACCGTCGCCGAAGCGAACAATGCGCTTGTTAATAGTGTTCTTACTACTGCTCTTATCACTTTGTTGTTTTGTGGTTGCATGATGAAACCCTCGTTTATGGCTTAGCGTGCTGCTAAGCGAGCCTTTTACAAGTAAAGCGTAGTCACGAGTGTTCAATTCAGTTATGAGGGGTTCCCCCTAAATTTAGACTTTCGTATACACGGCGGTGGTAAGAGAAGCTATGGGGAACACGACACTGCTTATTACTGTGATTCAGACAGCCTAAAGATTTAGAGCGGTAGCTGGCAGTTGTGCAGAAAAAATAAAAAGGCCTCTTGCATTCAAGAGGCCTTCGGTGTGTTGGAGCGCTAATCGCTAATATGGTTAGGAATAGTTAGGGCAGAATTAGTTTAGTTCTTTATCTACCCAAAATTTCGTGCCTTTAACAGTGGCCTGTAATGTAAGGCCGCTTTCAGTCATAGTATACACTGTGACGTTACCCAAGTAGCCTTCGCCTTCTGCAGATGCACCTTTGTTACCGGCTTTCGCTGCTACATCCGCGTTACCACCTACGGTCCATCCATTTTCAATAAAGTGATTCATCGCTTTTTGTGTGTGGAAAACCATAACAATTCGGTAATCTTTTGCGCCTAAGCCAAGGCCTACACCACCTTCGGCCATATTCATATATGTTTTTGCGCCGGTTACATTATTGTTTACAACACCGTAGCCTGTGCCCGCCGCCACAAAGAATACGTTAATGTTAGCATTGGTAAATACGGCGTAGCCGGCAGCGTCTTTTACCTGAGAGCGCGTATCGGGCTTTTCAGAATAAAGACGGGCAAGCGCGTTATCTTGCATATCTAAAATAGCTTGTCGCTTTTCAGCAACAGTTCCGTCGCCCATCGAAGCGCACGCCGTCAAGGCTAACACGGCAGCCACAAACACAGATTTTATAGCTAACTTACTTATTTTCATGCAATTCTCCTTAGCATGTAGGTATTTTATTAACTACAGAAGAAGACCATTCTTACTGTTTCTAATTCAATAAAATACCGTTTAATTTACGTCACATTAGTTGTACGCAAAAAACGTGCTAAGTGGTGCATTGAACATTGAAAACTATTGGTCTTACTTGCTAGTACACCTGCAAGTCGCTACCACTCAATTTCAAGCTCTAATGCACCGGGATGATCGGTTTGACCAACCATTTCTTCATACGGTGTGCTTTGACGGAGCCAAACTTTCTCAAAGGCTTGAGAGTCAAAATGCTCCCTAATCTCGTTCAAACAGTGAAACGTTTTAGGTTGTGACTTGTTGTCGCGAACCAAGGTGCGTGAGGCGCCCATACCGGTTGATGCGAGGTAATTGCCGCCTTCTAGTGACTCGATGTATAAGTTCATAGTGTAACCCTCATTAGGTCGCAACTCGTTATCGCTGCGTCTTATATCTAATTAGTCGAAAATAGCCACAATGATCATTAATTTTGTGTCATGCACGATAAAGAGCCTTACGCATTGGTTGCATTTCAAAGCAACACGAATTACCACCACTTATTCGAACATACTGCGATCCCCGCCTTTTGCATACATTCATGAACACGCTCTTTGTCTTCTAAATTTAAAAATGATCCCACTTCAAATTGCTGCAGAGGGGCTTGTAGCACAAGCTGTGGCGCACATTTTAAGCTCAAGTCTTTTTTATAGTACAAGGACGTATCAGGGCGGAAGAATTCTATGCTGATACCGTTTGAGCTAGTGACTTGAATGCTGTTTGATGAAATTAAGAGCGTCTCCCAGCGGTATGTTGCTTTAGAAACTAAATACATAATCAGCGTTAGTAACCCGACCTCCAATCCTGCAAAAGGTAATATGACCCACGCACCGGCCAGTGACCAAGCAATAGCTATCGAGCTGATAAAAAGGGCAAAAGCTGCAATAAGGTGCTTTGTCTGTTGCCATGTTGCTGAGCGGTTTGGCGAAAGATGCAGTTGCACCTGGTGCTCAAATGTAGATACTTCAACCATGTTTTTTAAAATGCTGTATATGATATCTGTGTAAGTAAAACCTTATACGTAGTGGGATAACAATAGTTTGAAAATTGTACAGGTGCTAGTTGGCTGCGTACTTAGAAAAGTCATGCCGTGTAACTTGCCGTATTTTCTGCCTTAAGGACGTATGTGATTTCTCTCATCAAGCAAAACGCTGGTAAAACAGCGTTGATAGTACTTTTATTTTTATGGATCGGCAGTTTGCTAGCGCAACCAGCCCCTATTGAGCTTGTTAAAGAGTTCGGGCTTTTCAGCGTTCTTGGCGTTATTGGTGCTATATTTGCGAATGCCACTGGAGCTGGCGGTGGCGTGGTTTTCGTTCCGTTTTTTAACTACCTGTCATTTTCTGTGCAAAGCGTTGTGGCAACGAGTTTCGCCATCCAATGCTGTGGTATGACCGCGGGGGCACTAACTTGGGCCGCGTATTATAAACACCAACACAAGTACGATCAGTATTGGAAAGCATTACCCAGTGTACTGATGTTAACGGTTCCCTCGTCAATATGCGGCATAGGATTCGCTCAGTATTCATCTCAAAGTACAAGGCTTCTAGAGCATTTGTGGGGTGGGGCCAATAACCTTCACATCGCTTTTGGTAGTTTTTCTATTCTATTAGCAATCGCAATATTTGCTTCTATTCCGCTAATGAAGCGTACCCATTTCAAAAAAGACTTACATACGAAAGATCTTTTGCTTTTACCTTTCATTGGTTTTTTAGGAGGCATTATCACCGCGTGGCTTTCGGTAGGAGTAGGAGAGTTAGTCGCTGTTTACCTCATAATTCGAGGGTTTAATGTAACTTTGTCTATTGCCAGCGCGGTTATCTTGTCGGCTTTTACTGTGTGGTCTGCATTGCCGTATCACGCTTTTATAAGCGAGTCTGTGGTATGGCAGGTTGTTTTGTTTGCTGGGGCAGGTGCAATAGTCGGTGGAACGATTGCAAAGTTTGTTGTTTTAGCATTTTCGGTTCAGCGTCTAAAACTTTTTTTCGGTATTTGGGTACTAATTTTAGGTGTTACAAGTTTACCTATTCTTTAAGCCACGAGCTTGCGGCAGTTAAAAGCCCAGCTCGCTGCAATTTGAAGCCTAAAGTAACGCGACGCAGAACTAGATTCTTCTTCTAAACGCTAATCTCGATAAGGAAAGATAATATGGATATCAATCCTGTTCCTAAGAAACGATATAACGTGCTTCAGCCAGAATGGTCATCTCACGCTGTTATTTATCAGGTCAACACACGACAGTTTTCAGAGCAAGGTAATTTTGAAGGAGTGAGAAAGGGGTTATCCCACATTAAATCACTTGGCGCTGATATTGTTTGGCTTATGCCTGTACACCCTATTGGTAAAAAGAATAAAAAGGGAGAGCTTGGAAGTCCCTATGCAGTAAAAGACTATCTGGCCATTAACCCTGAATTTGGTAGCGAAGAGGATTTCAAAGCGCTGGTGGATGAAGCGCACAAGCTTTCGCTAAAAGTCATCATAGACTGGGTGCCAAATCACAGTGCGTGGGATAATCCTTTGGTTGAACAGCACCCCGAGTGGTACGCCAAAGACTACAAAGGAGATTTTCGTCCATCTCCGTGGTGGGATTGGAGCGATATCATAGAGTTTGATTATGAACACGTTGGCCTTCGCAAATACATGATTAACGCGTTGTGTTATTGGGTTGAAAAGTTCGACATTGATGGGTTTCGCTGTGATGTAGCGGGGTATGTCCCCAACGATTTTTGGCAGCAAGCAGTGCAAACGCTAAGCGCAATCAGACCAGTTTTCATGTTGGCTGAATGGGAGAATCGCGACCTTCACGAAAATGCGTTCAATATGACTTACGCGTGGAGCTGGAATGAAACATTGCATGAACTCGCTCATGGAAAGTGTTCACTGGATAGGTTGCGCAAGTATTATTCGTGGAACGAACGCAGCTGGCCTCACTCGGCTTACAGAATGACCTTCGTGAGTAATCATGACAAAAATGCCTGGGATGGCACCCAGCGCGAACAATTTGGTTATGCGCTTGAAGCCTGTATTGCTTTATCGGTAATAGGTGAAGGCATGCCGCTCATTCACAACGGGCAAGAAGCTGGGGAAACCAAGCGTTTAGCGTTCTTTGAGCACGATCCTATACACTGGCAAGAACATGAGATAGGCAACTTGTACCGCAAGCTAATTGCTCTTAAAAAGTCCAAAGCCGTGCTAGGGAACGGAGAGTACGGGGCAAGAATGATACAGGTGCCAAACTCTAAGATGGATAAGGTTTTTAGTTTTGTACGTTGTAATGAAAATGAAAATGAAAATGAAAATGAAAAAGTGTTCGTTGTGATTAATTTTTCAAATGAGCAGCTAGAAGTAACCTTTGAAGAACCATTGTTTGAAGGTGAGTATGCGCACTGGGAGCGCGACGAAAAGAAAACCTTCGGAGCTGATTCAGTGTGTAAACTCACGCCTTGGCAGTTCGAGATATGGGTGGCATAACGGTGTGATCGTTTAGTGTCATCTTTAACTACAAAAGGTAAAAAGCACTAATGTTTTTTTACTAAGTGAAAATTAAGGATGAACGATGACTGTGAATGATTCAGCTGAAAAAACAGAAGACCGCTCGTTAAATAATCATGCAGCGCTTAAAACTTCTATTGCCAATGGTGATGTTGAAGAGGTAAAAGCGCGACTTGAAGGAAACACTTTGGATAAGCTAGAAAAAGGTTATCTTATCGATCTCGCACGCTTGAGTGGTAACAGTGAAATCGAGGAAGTGATTAAGTCAACACCCGAAAGTTAGATGCTAAAGAATCTAGCTCAGATCTAATCTGAGCTAGTACAACTTAGTCATTACTCTTCAGAACTATCACTTGAGTTACTTTCAGACTTACTCTGATAACGCTTAAATTCCGTACGCGTAATTAATTCATCGTCATTTGCGTCAATATTATCAAAATCACGTGTTACACCACTTCTCGAGGCTTCAGCTTTAGTAAGCTTACCGTCGTTGTTAGCGTCCATCATCTCAAATTTACTGCGCGCAATGACCGCTTCATCTGCGATAACCGTATTATCGTGAACAACAGTATCTTCAGCCACTTTGTCAACGTTTGTCTTTTCTAAGTTTCCGTTAGCCTTCAACTCAGTCTTAGCTCGTAGTTCGTGAGTCAGCCTTTTGTCTTTCGTCGCGGCAACCACTTCATCGACATCAGTATCAACTTTAACTTCCGTTTCCATTGTACCTTCTGTACCCATACTCTCTTTCATCGATTTTACCGTTGCAAGCACGTCGTCATCGAAATGTTGAGGGTGCTTCGTTACATGTGCATTGAACTCTTTAATTGAAAGCTGCATGTCTGAATTGGTATCAATTTTGGAAAAGTGCGCATAAATCTCATCGTCGTCAGCTTCTTCTCGTGAAATATAGCCGTTGTCATCGTTATCCAAATCGGCAAATGTGGTGTCTATTTTTTCGATACCATTGCCGGCAAACGCGGCAGTCGAAAGTGCGGCGCTGATTAGTGTAGCAATTGTTAATTTTTTCATATCTAACTCCTTGGTTTTTCGGCCTCCATACTGCTTAAAAACGGAGGAGAGTATTCACATGGAGTTATTCATAGCATATGCCATTTCAATAAAATGTTTTTAGATCATTGGTTTATGTTTTTTGAAAGGTTGGGGGACGACAGGCGGAATTGTGAGATCTATAGAATTTTCTGAAAAAGTTACTCGCTATTTTTGACAAAAACGGAACACGTTAAGCGGAGAATGTTGTGAATGCGAGCAACAATCGACCTGCCGTTATTCAAGCAGCGAATTTTGTTTAGTATAAAGCCATTAGGTTTCGAATGAGTATTCAATGTTTGTTACGGTAAACGTTCAAATTTTGTGATGGTTTCTAAGTTTTCTTCCCACGCAGCTTTGCTTACGCCGAAGATATGTGCAGTAGGTTTAATCAGTAGTTTTGTATCCAGACACCCAGCGGGTACGGCTAGAATGTCACCGAGTTGAGTACAAGGAAGGGCTGAACCGCAAATTTTACAGAAACTTTTGCTATGACGCGTGTTCTCGAGCGTGAAGTTGACTACAGCGTCAACACCCGATGCCCAAGTTAACATAGCCGAACTTGAAAACAGGTTGGCTGCGAAGGCCGAACCTGTATCCTTTTGACAGTGTTTGCAGTGGCACAGATAAAAACTGTCAAAATCACCCTCAATTTTAAAAGTTACCGACCCGCACAAACAAGACCCTTTGTAATTGTTCATCAAAACTCCTTTTTTGTGAAATACCACTATTTAGAGCACTAAGACTGCTACTGTTTAGCAAGCCAATCGTAAAAGTGCGCCACGCCCGCTTCTAAAAACGGTTCTATGAACCCGTGTTCTTCTTCGCCTGATAAATAAAGTGCCCGTCGACCTTTTTCTAGCAATAGGCAGGCTTCTTCATCTTCTACCGCTGTTTCCATATAGGCCGCTTTTTCCGCTGCAAAGTAGTCTGGCATATCTTTATAAAGTGCTTCGGGATAATAAAATTCAACGTGGTTTACACATGCGCCGGCACCCTTGGGGTAAATCGTGCTGACGACAATAATATCTGGGTACCACTCAATCATAATATTAGGGTACAAAAAGCACCAAATTGCGCCAAAGCGAGGAAGTGTTTGCCCAAACCGTGCCAATAATGCGTCTTGGAACTCTCTGTAACGCGGTGTTGTGCGCTTGGTAAGCTGGTCGCCTAGCCCAACTTTTTGAACTGAAAAATCATCGCCAAACGACCATTCTAAATCATCGGGTTTAACAAACTGGCGAAGCCCAGGGTGCATGGAGTATACGTGATAGTTCTCTAGATAGATTTCGATGAATGTCTTCCAGTTAAATTGATATTCCGTGGTTTCAGAACCGGCGTAAAAGTAATCGGTAAAGTCGAGATAGTCCTCAAGCCCAAGGGGAGATAAGTCCATATTAGGAGATCGCCCTCGAAATAGAAGACCGTTCCACACTGACAGTGATTCCTTTTTCAACTGACCGCTAGGGGCATCCTTAAAGTGGGGCGCACCTTTAAGCTGGCCTGTATTGTCATAGCCCCAGCAGTGGAGTTTACAAACTATGCTGCGTGCCCGGCCTTGCCCTTCAAGAAGTTGAGCTTGTCGATGTAAGCAAACATTGGATATAAGTTCATAATTCTCTCCTTGATTAAACAACGCATAACGGTCGTTAAAGTGAGGCAGTACTTGATAGCTAAACTTCTCTGGCGCCATTAGGGAATGGCCTGCATAAGCAAGCCCTCGAGAGAATGCCTGCTCGACTTCCTGCCGGCTTTCATCAGCATCAAAGTAACTTTTTATAGAAGGATGGGTAACGATTTTCATAGTTTAAAACGGGTGCTAAAAACGCAGTGCGTTGAGTCGAAATAATATAGGCGCTATGTATCACTGAATTGCTTAAAAAAATAGCAATATTTTATTTAAAGCACTATTTTTTTTAAAATATCGGAGTAGAATCCGCGCACCTTAATTTCGAAGTGATTTTCATGGACATTGGCTTCCATCACCTTGAAGAAAAGCGTCTATTAACGCTTTCTTTTTATATTGCCGGCGCATTTGTCATTATTGCGCTTGGTTTTGCCATTTTAACGAGCTCAGGCGCTATTTTATTTGATGCCGCGTACTCGTTAATCGCTTTTGTTATGTCAATGCTAACGCTTAAAGTGGCCAATTTGGTTCAACGCCCTGACGATGACCGGTTTCACTTTGGTTACACGGCAATTGAACCTACGCTAAACATGTTTAAGTCGCTTATTATCATTGCCACGTGTGTGTATGCCGTCGCGAGCTCTGTTCAGAGTTTATTAGCAGGTGGGCACGCAGCTGAGTATGGTATTGGTATGGTCTACGGTGTTGTGGCAACGGTTGGCTGTTTTAGTATCTCTCTGTACATGCGAGTAAAAGGTAAGCATTTACTGTCCGATTTAGTAAAAGTGGATTCTCACACTTGGATGATAGACGGCGTGCTAAGTGCATCCATCTTGTTCGCTTTTATTTTGGCCTACGCGTTAGAGTTGACGGAATATAGAATGCTGTCGCCGTACGTTGATCCTGTTTTATTGATTATTCTTGGCTCGGCAATGTTGCCGGTGCCTTTTAAGATTTTGCGTGAAAGCCTTAATGAAGTAATTAACAAAGCGCCGCCTGAAGCTATCTCGGCGGTAATCGAGAAAAAATTCAAAAAAACGTTGGCTGACGTCCCATACGAACATGTGGAAGTGAGAATTAGTAAGCGGGGTAGGGATGTCTATCTGTTAGTCCACATTATCGTGGATGACGCATTCTCGATTGCAACGATCAGTGAGTTAGACGAAATTCGACTGAAATGCGAAGCAGAAATGCGCGAGTGGGATCCTGCAATCATCATGGACATCTTGTTCATAAAAGATCCTGAACTTGCAGAGTAATGATACGGGGGAGTGTGAAATTTCTCGCATTCTCCCCTTACTTGGCTGGCAAAATCCTCCAAACTTTCCGATAATCAACTCTTTAAGCTAATTGAAGATGTGATGGAAACGCGACTTCCGCTATATAAAAAGCTGTTGGTAATGTACCGCATAGAACCGGGGTGTCTTGGGCCGCAAGGTGCTGACTACGTCGAGGAGTTTTGTGTATTTGCCAAAAAAAAGCTAAAAGACAACCATGGTCATTGTTTGCGATGGACCATTAAGCCCCGCTACGACAAGACACTGCCTGAGCTTGAGTTCCTGATAAAAAATGCCGTACTTTCCCGTGACAATGCGGCTAAATATATGGATAGCTTTGGTATTGATATCGATGCTTTCGAAGAAGAGCTAGAGGAGTCGCTCGCCGATTTGGTTGATGCATTTTTTGAACGCTGATGCGTTTAACTAAAGCCACCTTCGCATGCATTGCTATATACAATGCTAGAGAACTCGAAAAGGCACTTCAAATGCAGAGCACAAAAAAGCCCCGCCATTTCTGGCGAGGCTTTATCATTCATTCAGTTAAAGTGAATCAGTAACTCACCTTAATAGATCAGTTTAAAGATTTCAGTTTCTGGTAACCTTCAGCTTCTAGCTCATCATTTACGCACTCTAATACAAATACGTCTTCCGACTTGCCTTTTGTGCCTTCTTCTTCAGCGATTTCTTTGCAGAACTGAGTTAATTCCGCTACCAGCTCTGCAGGTGCTTCGTCTGATGCAGCTGCAATTACAGAGAACGCCATTGCGCTTAAACCTACTAAGCCTAAACCTATAAAGCGTAAACCTTTCATAATTACCTCGTTGAATAGTTGAGTATAAACATTTACGAGCTGGATATTGCGCCTAAGTGTTAAGATTAAAAAGCTAATTTTTTTGTTCTAGAAGACAAATTCTTTTCATCAAAAATTTAACAATTGCTTTGACTCTAAAAGGCGTCAGGTAGCAAATGCTGACGCTAAAATGCAAACCTTTAATGGGCATTCCATAGGCTTTTTGGCATAATGCGCGGCCTAAAGTAGAAAAGTAATGACAGCGCTTAAACCATGCCCACAATAAATAACGTATTCTCTTCAGATGGCCTCCTTGCAGGTGCTATCAAGGGGTTTGTACCTCGCGAAGCTCAAACTGAAATGGCAAAGGCGGTTAAGCGCGCTATTGATACCACAGGTAGTTTAATAGTAGAGGCCGGTACAGGAACGGGAAAGACTTTCGCTTATCTCGCTCCGGCATTGTTGAGCGACGGAAAAGCCATTGTTTCTACAGGGACTAAAAACTTACAAGAGCAGCTATTTCACCGCGACTTACCGCTGGTAAAAAAGGCCTTAGGCAGCAAGCGAAAAACTGCACTGTTAAAAGGCCGTTCAAACTATCTTTGTCTACACCGTGTAGCGCAGCACAGCGGCAATTCTACGCTGGTTGAAAAAGAGGTATTGGGTCAGCTTTCAGAAGTGAAACGTTGGTCTAGTACTACGAAAACAGGTGATATGGGGGAGCTAAAGACCCTTCCCGAAGATGCCCGTGTTTTACCGTTAGTTACCTCTACTGTGGATAATTGCTTGGGCCGCGATTGCCCAGATTATGAAGATTGCTACTTGGTAAAAGCGCGCAGAAAGGCGCTGGATGCTGATATTATTGTGGTAAACCACCACCTTTTCTTTGCTGATATGGCACTGAAAGACACAGGGTTTGGCGAACTTATTCCAGAAGCTGATGCGATTATTTTTGATGAGGCTCATCAAATTCCCGATATTGCGAGTGATTACTTTGGCGAGTCACTTTCGACAAGACAAATTCACGATATTGCGAAAGATATCACGCTGTTGTTCAGAACAGTGCTAAAAGATGCTGGGCAGCTAGATAAAGCGGCTGACAAATGCAGGATGATTGCCTCTGATTTACGGTTATTGTTCCCGGATACGGCTGAACGCGGCAACTGGGCTGAGGCGTTAGACCGTGACGACGTGCGCATGCAGGTGGGCAAGCTGGCCGAAGCGCTAGGTGTACTGCATGAAGTGTGTAAACTCCATGTTGGCCGCGATAAAGATTTAGACAACATGTACGAACGTGTTGTGGCTGCAAGAGAGCAGTTAGATGCGTTAAGCGACAATAAGCAAGAAAATGTAAGTTTGTGGTATGAAACTACTCAGCGCCACCTCATTATGCATTTAACGCCCTTATCAATTGCCGCTAAATTCAGACGATTCGTATCATCGCCGCCGCGCGGGTGGATTTTTACCTCGGCAACCTTAATGGTAAACGGCGGTTTTGATCACTTTCAGCGCCGCATGGGCTTAGAAGACGCAGAAACGTTAGGATTAGATAGCCCGTTTAATTACCCCGAACAGGCCATGCTGTGCGTGCCCCGCTATTTACCAGAACCAAACAGCTACGCTATGCGCGAAACTTTGCTAGAAACAGCCAAACGGCTAATCAAAGCAAGTCGCGGGAGATGTTTCTTGTTGTTTACTAGTCACGCTATGCTTCGAGAAATTGCGCAGAAGCTAGAAGATGAGATAGATAATCCGCTACTGGTGCAAGGGACTACCACCAAGCAAGCATTGCTGGATGCGTACCTTGCAGATGAAAAAGCGGTATTAATGGGCACAGGCGCGTTTTGGGAAGGAGTAGACGTGCGCGGCAACGACTTGGTTTGCGTGATGATTGATAAGCTGCCCTTTGCGTCACCTGATGACCCGCTGCTTCAAGCCCGTATGGAAGATGTAAAAAAACGTGGAGCAAACCCGTTTGGTGTTATTCAAATTCCCCAAGCTGTTATTACGTTAAAGCAGGGCGCGGGAAGACTCATCCGAGATCCTTCTGATAAAGGCGTGCTGGTTATATGTGACAATCGATTAGTGACGAAGCCTTACGCCAAAACCTTCGTCGGAAGCTTGCCAGATATGAAAAGAACAAGAAGCTTGGACGAAGTGGAAAAATTTTTAGCCGGCATTGATGAAGCCTAAGTTAAAGCACTGAAAAAGCGGTAAGCGTGTATTACGCCATTAGCCCCGTTTTCAGCTTATATGAAATAAGAGATAAACATGAACATTTTAGCTATAGATACCGCAACCGAAGCTTGTTCGGTTGCGCTTCAATTCAAAGACACCGTCATAACGCGTTTCGAGATATGCCCTCAGCAGCATAGTCAGCGACTTCTTCCCATGGTCGATGAGGTGTTAAAAGAAGCAAAGGTTTCGCTGGGCGACCTAGATTTACTGGCTTTTGGTCGAGGCCCAGGCAGCTTTACCGGTGTTCGCATAGCGACGGGAATGATTCAAGGTTTAGCGTTAGGGACAGGCTTAAAAGTAGCGGGCGTGAGTACGCTTGAAGCTATGGCGTTTGAAGTAGCGTCTAAAACTCAGCATAAAGATGCATTGATTGCCGTCGCGTCTGATGCGCGTATGGGTGAAGTGTACTTCGCGGTTTACTCTCAGTCGCAAAATGGGCTTGTACTTTGCACTGAAGAGCAAGTTTGTCCGCCCGAATTGGCTATTGAACAGCTAAATGTACTTAGAGAAGAAAACGGCGCGACTGTAATTGCAGCTGGCACCGGCTGGTCTGCCTACGAGGAGCTTGATAACTGGAAGTCTGAAGTATGTGGTGAGGTAGCGTCTGACATCACACTTCCAAACGCGCAATACATGCTTAAACTTGCAATAGATGCACATAGTAAAGGCGAAGTATCTGACGCTGTGAATGTAGAACCTGTATATCTGCGCGATAAAGTTACGTGGAAAAAATTACCTGGCAGAGAGTAACGACACGCCGCCAAATATTGGGCGCCCATTACTAACAATAAATAAATCGAGCAACGGGAAAAGAGGAGCGAGTCTTAAGGTTAAAGCTCGCTTCCCAATGGTACGATTCTTGCCTCAGTTAACTTTGTATGATTATCAATAATAATTTCGCTGTACCGTCTTCCGAACCTTCGCAAGGCCGTGTCGCTAAAATTAACAAAGACCCTGAACAGCAAAGTAAAGGGCAAAGCGAATCGTCTGCTAGGGCGATTGTTGTTGCGCCCGACGAACAGGGAACAGATAACGCCAAAGCGTACCAACAATTTATTCGTGAAGATGGCAACACGTATTCTCAAAATGCCATAGCGTCATACACAAGCTTTGAAAAGCAGCAGCAACGCGAGTCTATTCAATCTATGTTCGGCGTGGACATCTACGCGTAGTTCAGTCTCATTCACAATCATTTACATTTTCTAACAAATTGTTAAAACTCGTGGTGTATATAGAACAAAAGCCTACCCTAGACACTCTAAAGAGTGTTGCTTGGGACGATCTATCTCATTTAAGCGACATAGCGATTGAACGGCAGTGGTTGTCCATACGTATTAGTGCTACTGTTTAATTGCTGACGTGCGGTTTTTCTTTTTAGCATAAAGAGATACATGAAGATAAAAACGGATTTGTAATCGTGATTCCGCAGTTCTTGTTTTGAACAAATCAACGCTTGCAGGTTAAATTGCGATCAGGCGTAGCATATTTTCTAGGATATAAAGGAGCAGTTTAATGTATCGGTATTTGGTTTTACTCTCAGTCTTTTTATTTGCGGGCTGTACATTAGTTCCAGACAGTATAGATGTGCCTGAGGGTACGCAGCTAGTTAGCTATTCTAAGGCGGTTACGTCTGGTGCAAACGCGCAAGGTCAAAGAGCCCGTTGGGGAGGCATGATTGTTGGTGTTGAAAACAAGCCTAACAAAACTCTGATCGAGCTCGCTCATTTTCCGCTGAATCACTACGGCAAGCCTACAACAAATGGAGAGACGTCGGGTCGATTCAAGGTACAAATTGATGGCTTCGTCGACCCAATAGTTTTTGAAGAAGGTCGCGCGGCAACGTTTCTAGGCACTATTACTGCGCCAACCGCAGGCATGGTGGGTGAGCAACCCTATATTTACCCAACAATCACTGTTGATGACTATCATATGTGGAGAAAACAAGAAGTTTATGATGTAAATACTTACTTCTTTAATTATCACACTGGTTGGTATTCACCTTTTTATCGCTTCAATGGCCCTTGGATGTATCCCCAATTTAATCACTCGCGCGTAATTCGCTATAAAAACGCACCAAGCAAGGCTACGCTTCCCTCTAAGTCGAGTCGGACAAAAAGCAACATGAAACCCACTATACAGCCAGCAAAGTTAAATAAAGAGAAATAAACAATTAATGAGAAGGGCGGCATGTTATTGCCGCCTTTTTTTGTTTGTAAGACAAACACGGAGCGCGAGCGGCAATATTTTGCCATGAGGGATGAAAGATGATTGAAACAGAATTTAACATTGGGGCATTACATTTAGCTGCGTTAGATAATCAAGGTGTCGGCAAAGTCGTACTTGGTTTACACGGCTACTTGGATAACGCAGAGAGCTTACGGCTGTTAGCACCCTACCTACAAACTCACCGCTTTATTGCGCTAGACCTAGCTGGTCATGGTCGTTCTGGTCACCGTGCACTAGGCGCTCATTACAATCAAGCTGATTACCTGCAAGACCTTTATGCGCTAATAGAATCTCAAGAGTGGGAAGAAGTCATTTTATTAGGACATTCTCTCGGCGGAATACTAGCGAGCCTTTTCGCTGCACTTTTTCCGGAAAAAGTCACTGCTGTAATAAGTATTGATGCTTGTGGGCCGCTTACCGAAACTGAAGAAACAACCGCAGCACAAATGCGTGACGCAATAATGAGTCGTCACGCGAAGTCGCGAAATAAACTGCGAATCGTTGATTTAGACGACGCAGTTAAAGCCAGGTGCAAGGTATCCGATATTCCTGCCGAACACGCGCGTTCTATTTTATCGAGAAATTTGACCCAAGATGCAGGGGGACATTGCTTCTGGTCGAGCGACCCGAAGCTTCGTACAAAATCTACACTAAGACTTACAGAAAAGCAGGCAGAATCGCTAATGCGTGCTATTGTATGCCCAATTCTTTTTATTGGTGCATCTAACAGTTTTAAAAACCTTGAGACTGTTTTCCCCAATCGCAAGGGGTGGTTTTTAAATGCGCAATACGAACAATTAGTAGGCGGTCACCATATTCACATGGAAAATACTGACGATGTAGGGGTATTAATTCGTCATTTTGTTGAGCAATTGTAAATTGTGCCGTTTATTTTTTTTTACACATCCTATACTATTCGCAAGTTATCAGACCAGTTATATAAGTGCAGCTCCCCATGCGCTTATAAAATAGTATAAGAATAAAGTAGAGGAGGTTTTGGTGGAAAAAACCTGGCTTAAGCATTACGACCCTCGCGTTTCCGCAGAAATTGATGCCGATCGTTACGCATCTGTAGTAGACATTTTCGAGCAGTCGGTAAAGAAGTTCAAAAATAAAGAAGCCTTCATAAATATGGGGCATTCAATCACGTTTGAAGAGTTAGATACCTTATCAGCTCAATTTGCTGCTTATTTGCAGGCAAGCGGACTAAAACGCGGTGATGCTGTGGCAATTATGATGCCCAACCTTCTTCAATATCCTGTTGCCATGTTTGGTATTTTGCGCGCAGGGATGGTTGTGGTTAACGTAAATCCTCTCTATACCGCTCGTGAGTTAAAGCACCAACTAAATGATGCTAATGCGAAAGCCATCGTTATTGTTGAAAACTTCGCGTGTACTCTAGAAGAAGTCATCGCAGATACAAATCTACAAGAAGTCTTTCTGACCGCTTTAGGCGATATGCTTCCGGCACCTAAGCGCTGGATCGTGAACGCAGTAGTGAAGTACGTTAAAAAGATGGTGCCTTCGTTTAATCTTCCTGAAACGACATCGTTTATGTCGGCGGTTAAAAAAGGGCAATCTCTTGAATATAAACGCCCAGATATCGATAGCGGCGATTTAGCGTTTCTTCAATACACAGGTGGCACGACTGGAGTTTCTAAAGGTGCCATGCTTACTCATCGCAATATGGTGGCTAATCTTGAGCAGGTCTCGGGAATTTTAGAAACAGTGATTGAAGAAGGCGAAGACTTTGTTGTTACCGCGCTTCCGCTCTACCATATCTTTGCGCTACTGGCGAACTGCTTGATGTTCGTTAAATACGGGTGCCGTAACTTGCTTATCACCAACCCGCGTGACATGCCGGCTTTTGTAAACGAACTTAGCAAATATCCGTTCACCATTTTACCTGGTGTAAATACCTTGTTTAATGGCCTGTTAAATACGCCTGGATTCAGCGAACTTGATTTCAGCAAGTTTAAGTTTGGTTTAGGCGGCGGTATGGCTGTTCAACGTCCCGTAGCAGAAAAGTGGGAAAAGGTCACCGGTACAGTGCTTCTTGAAGGATACGGGCTAACAGAGTGTTCGCCTGTGGTAGCGGTTAACCCACCACAGATTGAAGCTTATAAAGGCGCAATCGGTATGCCGGTCCCTTCTACAGACATCAAGCTCCTTGACGACGACGGTAACCCTGTCGAAAAGGGCGAGCCTGGTGAAATGTGGGTGAAAGGCCCTCAGGTAATGAAAGGATATTTGAACCGACCAGAAGCAACAGAAGAAATTCTAAAAGACGGTTGGTTAGCCACAGGTGACATCGCAACGGTAGATGATGAAGGTTACTTCTATATTGTTGACCGTAAAAAGGATATGATCCTAGTTTCAGGCTTTAACGTGTTTCCTAACGAGATTGAAGAAGTGGCTGCAATGCATGAGAACATTGTTGAAGCAGCTGCGGTTGGGGTTCCTCATGAAGTCAGTGGTGAAGTTGTGAAATTATTCGTAGTTCGAAACAGCGACTCACTTACTGAAAAAGACGTTATCGCGCATTGCCGTAATCACTTAACGGGTTACAAAGTGCCTAAGCAAGTTGTTTTCAAAGACGACTTACCAAAAACCAATGTAGGTAAAATACTGCGTCGGGAGCTTCGAGACTAATTTCGTTGAAATAGTTTTGTGAAAGCCGGCGTAAGCCGGCTTTTTTATTACTGTGCAAAAATATGCAATATCAATTAATTACAACATCTGAACAACTCGAAAAAGTGTGCACTGCCGCACAGCGTCAAGAGGCGGTAGCCTTAGACACCGAATTCGTAAGAACGAAAACCCTCACTCCTCATTTAGGCCTTATCCAGCTCTATGATGGCCATCAGCTGGTACTCATTGATCCGCTCGCCATAGACAATATGCAGCCATTTATCGATCTCATGGAGAATACCGAAGTCGTAAAAGTACTGCACTCGTGTTCTGAAGACATTGAGGCGTTCCTTACCGCTTTTGATACCGTGCCAACGCCTGTGTTCGACACGCAGCTTGCGGGAAGTATTTTGGACATGGGACCGTCACTTGGCTATGCAAAGCTTGTAGAGTTGCTGTGTGATATCAGTTTGGACAAAGGGGAGTCGCGAACCGATTGGTTAGCCAGACCTCTACGTGAAGCGCAGCTTAGCTACGCAGCGAATGATGTGCTGTATTTACTGCCTTGCTACCAACAGTTAGCCAGTAAAGTACAAGAGGCGGGGAAAGTGCACTGGATTTACCAAGAGATCGCTTTGCTAGTTGATAAGAAGCGCGCTCAAATGCCTGAAGATTTTGCGTACTTAAGCATTAAGAATAACTGGCGATTGAACAGCGAACAGCTCACCGTATTACAGGCACTAGCGGCATGGCGCTTGAATACCGCACGAAAAAAAGATCTGGCCTTAAACTTCGTGTTCAAAGAAGGGCATTTGTTTGAAGCGGCGCAGCGTCTTATCGATAGTAAATCTGGCCTTTCGCGTATTAACGGCGTGAATCATCAATCGGTACGCCGCTACGGCGACACCATCATCACGCTAATTGAAGAGGCGAGAGCAAAGTACGCGCAAACACCAGAAAAGCTCAGACTTCCGGTTGTGCTGCGGTTAATTGATATCGCCAAGTACAAAAAAACGCTGGCCGAGCTTAAAGTTATCAGCGACCAGATAGCGAAAGACAATGCTGTAAATAGTGATGTTATTGCCTCTAAAAAACAGCTGAATCAACTGTTAAAATGGTACTGGTTTTCGGTTGATGAGACCCGCGTGCAGGGACTAATGCCCGATGTACTGTCGACGTGGAGAGAGCCATTGTTTCGCTCTCACGTAACGCGCTTACTTGGCGACGCTCCGGCCCAATAGTGCTTTAAAAGCAAAATGGGTGAGCAGTATTGGCGAGAGGTGTATGCTCTCTGGCCAATTCAATCTGCATAGTGACCCCAAAAGAACTAAACAAACGAATTAAGAAAGAGTAAAAATTCTATGTTATGCGCAGTTTATAAAACGCGAAAGAAAGACGGCATGTATTTGTACGTGCCAAAGAAAGACCATTTTGAAGACGTGCCGGAGCCGCTTATGGCGAAGTTTGGTCGCCCAGAGCTAGTGACTATCATCGCCCTAGAAAAGCGCGAGAAACTTGGCCTGGTTGACAAGCAAAAGCTTATCGACGAGCTTAATGAAAAAGGCTTTTACCTTCAAATGCCGCCAAAAGAAGATAATTTGCTAGAGCAACACCGTGAATCTCTTGGGCTTTCAAAAACGCCCGATAAGAAGTTTTAAATATCCATGTTATTAAAGACTCTAAACCGCTTAGTTAGCCGAATTACCTTTATAGCTAAGCGCAAAAATCGTAGTTTATTTCCTCAACCGCGCAATATTGCCTTAGTTTTATCGAGTATAACCTTAAGCTTTTCACTGGCAGTTCATGCCGAAAATCAGCCAAGTAATGACAGTGGGCTTAGCGAGACGGGCTTCGAAAGCTACGTTGCTCAACTGAAAAAAGAGGCGGCCGAAAAGGGCATAGATAAGACTAAATTAGATTTAGCGTTTGCTGACATTACTTTCAGGCCCACGGTCGTCAAGTCTGACAAAAGCCAGCCAGAGAAAAAAATTACGTTAGATGATTATCTAGCAACGCGAGTACCCGACTGGAAAGTGAAGCAGGCGGTTGAGCAGTACAATGAACACAAAGTACTGCTTGACGAAATTGCTCAAAAATATGGGGTTCAGGCCCGCTTTATTGTTGCGCTGTGGGGTAATGAGTCTAACTTTGGTAAAATTCAGGGCAACTTTAGTGTGCTGTCTGCACTGGCATCTTTGGCGTATGAAGGGCGAAGAGAAAAGCTGTTTAAAGACAATTTTTTTGCGGCACTTCAGATTCTAGATGAAGGGCATATCTCTGTAGAGGCGCTTAAAGGCTCTTGGGCCGGTGCGATGGGACAAACACAGTTTATGCCCATATCCTTTCTAAATTACGCAGTGGACTACGACGGCGACGGCAGAAAGGATATTTGGGGGACCAAGGCAGACGTATTTGCGTCAATCGCCAACTATCTATCATCTGAAGGTTGGGATAGTGAAGGGACGTGGGGACGCCAAGTAATACTAACCAAACCAGTACCTTTTTCAGGGTTAGCTAAATCTAACATGAAGCCGTTGGCCTTTTGGCAGCAGAATGGCGTCAAGCGCTACAACGGAAATGAACTCCCCAATGCAGAAATCAGTGCATCGCTTATTATGCCAGATGGTGAGCAAGGCCGAATTTACTTGGTGTATAACAATTTTCACACACTGATGAAGTGGAACCGCTCGTCATACTTTGGCGTTTCGGTTGGGTATTTATCAGAGCGGATAAAACGAGGTTACTAATGGCTTATCGTCACATCGATTCTCAAGGCAATGAAATATCACTACCCGTTAGTAAAGTAGTGTGTATAGGTAGAAACTACCTCGACCACATTCAAGAAATGAATTCTACCGTATCTGAAGCACCCTTGCTGTTTATGAAGCCAAAGGCTGCCTTATGTTATATGCAGAAGCCTATTGCCATTCCTACCGACAAAGGCGAGTGTCACAACGAGCTTGAAGTCGCTGTGCTGCTAAAATCATCATTGAAGCATGCGAGTGTAGATGACGTAAAAGCCGCGATATGGGGTATTGGACTTGGTCTCGATTTAACCCTTCGCGAGGTTCAAGCCGAGCTTAAGAAGCAAGGCCAGCCTTGGGAAAGAGCGAAGTCTTTTGACAACAGTGCACCGCTGTCAGGCTTTGTGCCGTTAAGTGAAATAGAAAACTTGGAAGACCTGCGTTTTACCTTAACCATAAACGGGGTGGTTAGACAGCAGGGACATACCGAGCTGATGCTGCACAAAATCATCCCACTTATCGCCCATATGTCATCTATATTTACGTTAGACAGTGGTGACGTGATTCTTACAGGCACGCCCAAA
Organism: Alteromonas sp. W12; assembly: GCF_001924945.1. Lineage (NCBI taxonomy): Bacteria > Pseudomonadati > Pseudomonadota > Gammaproteobacteria > Alteromonadales > Alteromonadaceae > Alteromonas > Alteromonas sp. W12. Next base: position 379,771 of record NZ_LQXH01000009.1, on the reverse strand, counting down.
GGGGTAGGTAAGCTTTGCTCGCAAGATACGATTGTTGCAACGCTAGACAATCATTTAACCGTGGAAACCGAGGTAATAGCAGAATGACAGCCGCGTTTTGGGAAACCAAATCTTTAGAAGAGATGACCCAAAAGGAATGGGAATCACTTTGTGATGGATGTGGTAAATGTTGTCTGCAAAAATTTATCGATGATGACGCGGTAGAAGAATACGAAGTGACCGACCACATTAACGATAATGAGAAGATTCACTATACCAATATTGTGTGTACGTATTTGAACACAAAAAAATGTGAATGTACCCAATATGAAAGGCGCACAGAGCTGGTGCCTGATTGCGTGAAGCTGACAAAAGAGAATCTGAAGGATATCTTTTTTATGCCAAATAGCTGCACCTATCGTCGCCTTTATGAGGGAAGGGGCATACCGTCGTGGCACCCATTGTTAAACAAGGGGAAGAAACACGTGATGCACGCAAAGGGCATGTCGGTACGCAACAAGACTGTTTTTGAAACCGATGTGGATTTAAATAACTTTGAAGACTATATAGCCATTTGGCCTTTAGAAGACTTAGATTAACGCGCAGAACGCGCGTTAATTGCCATTAACAATAGCATAAAGCAGCGCATCGCGCCCGAATACGCGTTTGCGACAAAGCCCTTCTTTTGTACCACCAATTCGCTCTGCTACACGTATACTTGCCTTGTTGTTAGGCTCTATAAAGCATTCCAATCTATGCAAATTCATTTGAGAGAACGCAAGCTTCTTCAAGGCTTCACAAATCGCGGTAGCTAAACCTTTTCCGCACGCATCTGGTCTGAGCCAGTAGCCAAGATTAGCGGTAAGGTGCGTGTGGTGAATATGATTGATAATGCCCATACCTAAGCACTTTTCGTCGTGCATTAGCAAGTAGGTAAGTCCATAGCCTGTATCTCGTGCTTTTTCCATGTTGGCGATGCACTGCTTGGAGAGTGCAGGCGTAACAGGGCAAACCGCTGAACCAAACCAAGGTTTTACGTGATGGATAGACTGTTGCCCAGCCTCACAAAGCGCATAGCAGTGTTTCTCCGCAATGCGCTGAATGGAAATGGGGCCTTGCTCCGTATGTATTGGAGGTAGGCGTGACGGTAGAATGGATAAGTCGATCAAAAGGGTTTCTTATCCAATAATCGACATGCAAACACAATAGCGAATACAGCAAAGTAGGCAGCAAAAATAATTTGCATCCACTCAGCCATTCCCATAGACAAAAACTGCCACGAATCTTCTAAACAGTCACCTTCAGCGGCAAATACAGCGGGTAGCCACTCGTGAAGTTGTAACCACGAAGGAAAGTTTGGCACTATTTCACAGCTGGCAAAAAATGGGTTCGCAGCATTGAGAATGCCAACGTGTTCTTTGGCAATTAAGAAGCCCCATCCTGCAGATACAGCCCAACCAGCGAAACCAAGCATGCGTGTAAAGCCATTGTTTTTAATAACGACAATAAGTGCTGACAACACAATACCGTACATGGCGGTTCGTTGATAAATGCACATAATGCACGGCTTTAAACCCATGCCATACTGAAAGTAAAGCGCAGCAATTTCTAATGCCAATGACGTGGCGAAAAGCACAAGCCATGAAGACTTGTGCTCTGCCCATTGGCTAATGCTGTGAATGATTCCGCGCATAGACTAGTGACCTACCGCTTGAGCACCCGCTTCAGCAGCGGTGTGGTGTTCAATGAGGTGCATGTCGTAAAGCACCTGAGTAGCATCAGCAAGTCCAATGTAAGTTGCTAACAAACCAACGATGGTCAGCACGATGGTATATGGCAATGCCATCATAACCATACGGCCGTACGACAAACGAAGCAGTGGCGCGATGGCTGAGGTCAGCAAGAATAGGAAAGCAGCTTGACCGTTTGGTGTTGCCACACTGGGTAAGTTGGTTCCCGTATTGATTGCTACAGCAAGCATATCGTACTGGTCACGTGTGATTTGACCGGCCTGTAGAGCCGCTGTGACTTCAGTGATATAAACAGAGCCCACAAACACGTTGTCACTCACCATCGAAAGCACACCGTTAGCAAGATAGAACATAACCATTTGCGTTTCGCCTTCAAACGACAGTACCCAATGGATTACCGGCTGGAAAAGGCCTTGGTCAATGATAACGGCTACTACACCAAAGAATACGCAAAGTAATGCGGTAAATGGCAGTGCTTCCTCGAACGCTTTTCCAAGTGCGTGTTCTTCGATAACACCGCTCATAGAAGTAGCAAGTACAATAACTGACAGACCAATAAGGCCCACTGACGCCATGTGTGTAGCAAGACCAATGATTAACCAAACACCTATTAGTGCTTGTACTACCAGCTTAGCGGTTTCACGCTTACTGCGGCCCTTGTCCATATGGTCGTTATAGTCGACCAAAATCTGTCTTACCGCTGCAGGTAATTTTGCGCCGTATGAAAACATACCGGTTTTTTCCAGAATTACGGTAGTAAGTAATCCAAATACGAATACTGGGATAGTAACAGGTGCCATACGGATGAAAAATTCAACGAAGTCCCAGCCAGCCTTGTCTGCAATAATCAGGTTCTGTGGTTCGCCTACCATGGTCATAACACCACCAAGGGCAGTACCTACGGCTGAGTGCATCATAAGGTTGCGTAGGAAAGCTCTGAAGTCTTCTAAGTCGTGGCTTCCCAGCTCGTCGTCGCTTGTGTGGTCGTGATCAGAATGAAACTCCTTGCCCGACGCTACTTTGTGATAGATAGAGTAAAAGCCCAGACCTACACTGATTATTACTGCAACAACCGTTAATGCGTCGAGAAACGCCGATAGAAATGCAGATGCAAAAATAAACGATAGGGATAAAATTAGCTTGTTGCGAACCTTAATCACTAATTTGGTGAACAAGTACATAAGCAGGTCTTTCATGAAGTAAATGCCCGCTACCATGAATACCAGTAGCAATAACACTTCTAAATTAACTTCAATCTCATGCATCATATGGCCAGGCGATGTCATGCCTATAAACATCGCTTCGATGAGCAGCAGGCCGCCTGGTTGAAGCGGGTAACATTTCAATGCCATCGCTAGGGTAAAGATGAATTGGATTACAAGCGTCCAGCCCGCTACATATGGGTCCACCATAAAGATGAAGGGATTAACAATGAGAAAGGCAATAATGGTTTTTTTATACCAGTCGGGCGCATGTCCCAGGAAATTCTTATAGATCGCCGCGATCATTGAGGTTTGCATGAGTTCCTGTTCCTTTTACAACAAAGCACGCATTTTTGCGCATCTTTATACTGTGTAGTTCCGGTTATTGCATACATAAACTGCTGGCGCGATGCGATTTATTTCGCCTTACCGCGGTTTTGCTGCTGTCATTATAGTCGGAAATTAAGCGTACATGATATTAACGTCTTGAGAAAGCAATTCACAGACCCCACCATGTGAAAGTCACTGAATATTTATCACTTTTTTTATGATAGTTATCATTGAATTTGAAAATACGTAATATTTCGAACATAAAATGTACAAGCAGTGTTTAATGGTGTTTGAAATAACACTTTAATTTTAACAAGTTGTTAAAAGCTTTAGTGGACGAGGCATAATTCATTGTGATAATAAAACAGCATCTGGTACAATCAGTTGCAAAATAACAATAACGTGCAGGCGATTAGTTATGATTTATAAGGCACAGAGTCCAGCTGGATTCGCCGAAGAATATATTGTTGAATCTATTTGGAGTGGAAGATTTCCACCTGGCACCATTTTGCCTGCAGAAAGAGAGCTTTCTGAGTTAATTGGTGTAACACGTACTACACTGCGTGAAGTACTTCAGCGTCTAGCTCGTGATGGTTGGTTAACAATTCAACACGGCAAGCCGACCAAGGTTAACAATTTCTGGGAAACGTGTGGGTTAAACATTTTAGAAACTCTCGCTCGTTTAGACCAAGAAGGGATCCCTGAACTGGTTGATAATTTATTAGCAGCGCGCACTAATTTAAGTGCGGTTTTCATTCGAGGCGCAATTCGAAACAATCCTCAAGAGTCTGCTGAAATTATTGCCCGTTATAAAAATGTGGAGCAAGAAGGTTTAGCTTTTGCCCAGTTCGACTATCAAATGTCACATGACTTGGCGTTAGCGTCTAACAATAACGTATTTGTTTTGATGATGAACGGTTTTCGTGGTTTGTACTCGCGTATTGGTGGCTATTTCTTCTCGCACCAACAAGCACGCGACGTGGCAAACAAGTATTACGCAGACTTGCTTGATGTTGCTGAGAAAGGCGAATACGACCGTGTCCCTGTAGTAGTTAGAAAGTACGGTATAGAAAGTGGAAAGGTGTGGCTTGCTATTCGTGATGACATGCCTAAGGATTTGGTCGACTAAACTCTAGGCTGTCAAAGGCTGTTGGTTTCCATACGACGGCTTTTACAATAAACAACAAAAGCGCCGCATTATTTCTGAATATGCGGCGTTTTTTTATCGTTTTGTACTAACGCTCGTCGGTAAATTTACAGCGATGAAACACAGCTTTACATATCTTGTAACATTTTAACCTTTAATTAATCTCATTCGCGTTAACTATCACTAGACCCTTAATTGTATTTATATATACTCAGTCTACTTATAAGTTCCGCTTAGTTTAGTTGCCTCCCTATATTTTCAATCACCATAAGTCGATTGTCTTCAACCGTTTGGCGGTAAACAAAGCGCAAATAAAAGTGCACAACAGGAATAATAATGAAATATCTATGGATAGCACTTGCCGCAGGTGGCTTGGTAGCAGGCTGTGGCGTCGAAAATAAAACTGAAAATCCTCAACAAGTAGCTGAAACTGCAGCGCCATCCGTTATGTTAAATACCAAAGTGAGTGCGCCTGTGGCGAAAAAAGTGCCGCATGAAATGACCGCGCATGGTGTCACCCGTAATGACAATTACTATTGGATGCGTGATGACTCCCGCACCGACGAAGAGATATTGTCCCATTTAGAGCAAGAAAACAGCTATGTTGAGACTGTTTTGGCTCCTCTTAAGAAAAACCGAGAAGCGCTTTATGAGGAGCTCGTGTCTCGGATTGAGAAGGACGACTCAACCGTTCCCGTTCTCGACAATGGTTACTGGTACTACACCAGCTACTCAGGTGAAAATGAGTATCCTATTTATTTAAGAAAACCTTCACTTGATGCTGAACCGCAAGTATTGCTTGATGCAAACCGAATGTCTGAAGGGCATGATTATTTCAGTATTGGCAGTTATGCGGTGAGCAGCAACAACAAGTTGCTTGCGTATTCTGAAGATACGCTTAGCCGACGCATCTACACTGTGTATGTCAAAAGCCTAGAGAGTGAAGAAAAGCTTGATGACGTATTAGAAGGTACATCTGGAAGTGTAGTTTGGGCGAACGACAATACCCACCTCTTTTACGTGAAGAAAGACCCGCAGACTCTTTTGGGATACCAAGTCTATCGCCATAAATTGGGCACGTCTCAAAGCGAAGATGTTTTAGTTTATGAAGAGAGCGACCCTACCTTTTATACCTATATCAGTAAAAGTAAAGACGATAGTGTCATATACATTCACCATGACAACACCGAAAAAACAGGTGTGACTTTGATTGATGCGAATAACCCAACGTCTCAAACAAAAGTATTCTTGCCCATTGAAGACGGACAAGAATACAGTGTAGCAAAAGCGAGTGACGGTTATTTTGTGTTGACTAATATTGGTGCGAAGAATTTTAGAGTGATGAAAGCACCATTAGACGCCACTAACGATGTGTCGAAATGGCAAGAAGTGATTGCACATCGTCCAGACGTTTTCCTTCAAAGTATTGAAGTAATGAACAACCACTTAGTGGTTAAAGAAAAAGAAAACGGGATGCTGCGCTTAGTCGTTCACAATCTGACGACAAACGAAGAGAAAGTTATTCCAACTCAAGATCCAATTTACGGTGCGTATTTTAATGCAAACCCTGAAATGGATACCAATAAGCTTAGAATTTATTACAGCTCGTTGACCACGCCTGGTTCTATCATTGATATCAACTTAGATACCCTTGAAAGCGAGGTGATGAAACAAACCCGTGTATCTGACACTTTTGACTCCTCTCTCTATGCCTCTGAGCGCGTGATGATTGAAGCGAGAGACGGTACGTCGGTTCCCGTTTCGTTGGTTTATCGCAAAGATAAGTTTAAGAAAGACGGCACCAATCCATTATATCAATACGCCTATGGCTCATACGGTTCGACTGTAGACCCAACGTTTAGAAGCAGCTGGTTATCTTTGATAGACAGAGGTTTTGTTGTCGCGATCGCACACATTCGCGGAGGTCAAATGTTGGGGCGCGAGTGGTATGAAGACGGCAAGATGCATCAGAAAATTAATACCTTTACTGACTTTATTGACGTTTCAAAAGGACTTGTGGCAAAGCAGTACGCAGACAAAGACCGCGTCTTTGCTATGGGCGGCAGCGCGGGTGGCTTATTAATGGGCGCAATCGTAAATATGGCACCTGAACTCTATCAAGGTGTGAGCGCGCACGTTCCATTTGTTGATGTAGTGACCACGATGAGCGATGCGTCTATTCCGCTGACTACCGGCGAATATACCGAGTGGGGTAACCCAGCCAACAAAGCTGAGTTTGACTATATGCTTTCCTACTCGCCTTACGATCAGATTGAAGCAAAAGACTATCCACATATGTTAGTTACAACCGGACTACACGACTCACAAGTGCAGTACTTTGAGCCAATGAAGTGGGTGGCGAAGCTAAGAGAATACAAAACAGACGATAATTTACTGCTATTCAAAACCGACATGGAAGCGGGTCACGGTGGAGCTTCAGGACGTTTCAAACGATTCGAGTCTACCGCGCTTGAATATGCGTTTGTATTGCATCTTGCAGGTGTTCCACTCTAACTCTACACCCACCTTTTTAAAACCAGTCTCCTCTGGTATTTCGCCCGAACAAGTTAGCGCTTTTTCGGGCATTTTTATTTTTTGTGTTTTTAGTATGCGGATTCTAATTGTTAATCGTAAAGTAAAGCCATGGTGTTGAAATACACTCTCATTTAGCATTCATAGGAGCTGAACATGACTACTACTGACACAATTAAAGGTAAAATCAACGAAGCCGAAGAAATGGCACGTAAAATTTGGTTAGCAGGCCTAGGCGCTTATGGCAAGAGCGTTGAAGAAGCGCAGGGGCGTTACGAGAAGCTAAGCGAAGAAGCGAACAAAATGTTTGACGAGCTAGTGACAAAGGGCGAAACGTTAGAAGAAGACGCAAAGAGTAAGTTCAAATCTACGACTAACGATGTTGAAAATCGCGTTGCAGACGTGCGCAAGAAGCTTGGCCTTGATTCAGAGCCAGCTGATCAGCGCATCGAAGAGCTTTCAGCAAAAATCGATGCCTTGACTGAAGCGGTTGCAAAGCTAGCTGCCAGCAAGTAAAACGGTTTTCCTTCCGGGCACCATTTTGTGGTGCCCTCCATGCAGTTTTCATAAACTTTTCAGTGCTGAAAGCGCGTTTTAAAAGCTGCAATTGAGTGACAGCGAAGCATTTTTACAAAGTTCAATGACTGTAGAAACCGTTTTATGCTGTCATGCTTAGTAAATCTCCGTATTGGAGGCGTTATGAGCAACAAAAAAATTCCATCTACAGAATCTGTGTCGACAGTCGATCAAGATTCATCAGTACTTAACGGTACTGCTACTTCACCTCTTAAATCGTCACCTCTATTTGGTTGGCTTTACGCTGGCTCAGATTTGTTATCGGCGAAATTAGACCACGCTGCAGGCGTTGTTAGTCAGAAAATTGATGACACGCAAGAAACCATAAATTCGATGCAGGCGAAAGGGCTTGAGGTTGAAAGCGAGTTAAGACGAACACTTAATCCCTTTGCCTTGGTTGATGCTGCTCAGAAATTAGTGGCGTCAACGCCGCTTTTTTCTGCATTCTCAGGCGGCCAGAAGCGCCAGCAAAAAGAGCAGCAGCTTGAACTATTAAGCGCAAAAGTTGACTTGCTTGTAGAGCAAGTAGCCCTTTTAGCAGCAAAAGAGGCTGCTAAAAAAGCCGAGGCTAAAAGCGCTGCTAGCAAGACTGCAGCGCCCAAGAATACCTCACCAAAGTCTACGCAAGCAACGAGGAGTACGTCGACAAAGTCGTCTTCGACCGCTTCTTCAACTTCTCGTGCTCGCAAAGCCAATACAACCAAATCGGCATCTGCATCATCAAGTACGACTAAAAAAGCTTCTGCGGGAACAACTAATAAGCGTACTGCGGCCAAATCGACAACTACTAAGAGTGCGGCACAAAAGAAAGCGGCTAGTGCAGAAGCAACGTCGACTAAGAGCGCGACTGATACAACCAAGAACGACGAATAAAAGCACTTCCTAAAGATAAACCTCGCTTTCGGCATGAGCGCCAATTAACTACATATGTGGTTAATTGGCGCAGCTTCGTCCAGAAACGCTTTAGATAGACATAGTGATAGCTGTAGCTAAGTTTAGTTTTACATTTTCTTGAGAGGTGTTTTGTAGAAGTTGTACTATGAGCTTTTATTGAAGTGAAACTTCAATTTTTCCATCACAAACTTCACGTAACTAAGCCCACTATTTATTTTTCGCCCACAAATTCTGATGCTTTTTAAAACCGAAGAAGTCATAGGGTTCCCAGAAACTCGGTACTAAATCGTCAAGTGCGTCCGGAGTAAAGTTGCTCGACAATTGACTCATAATTTCACTTAGTCTGTCTTTCCCTACGCGCATGAGTTTCTTGCGGTTAGCTGGGAAATAAAGGTTTCTTCCTTTGGGAATGATTTCTTGCGTACCGCTGGTAATGTACTTCTGATTTCTTGTTACCACTTTACATAAAGGCTCAGCTGGATTTGCAGGGTTGAGGCCGATCACTATTGCACATTCGTACTGGTCCTTTTCATGACCTTTCTCATTCATCGGTATGTAGGTAATGCCGAACCCTTGTGGGAAATACCCCACAAGCTCAACAAAGTCCTGCGCTAACTGCTTATTTAAGCCGCCTTTTTTCGCTAATTGTTCAATGAGCATGTAGCCTTTAGGCAAGCTCATACGTGAGTAGTCAGACTTAGTTGAAAGCACAATCGAAACATAAATTTGAGGGATCTTTACAATCTCTCCCAGCCCCGTTTTCGACACAAATGCATCTTTTACCAGCTGCTGCAAAAATTCATTGGCTTCTTTGTGAGTTTGAACAAAGCGATCCCTTTCTTCTTTGTTGTTTCCTACATACTTAGGTAGGCCTAACCCTTCAGACAAGTACTTTAAAGTGAAGTGATAGTTTAGCTTCAGAAGATCCTTTCGCTGCGACTCTTCCAGCAAACGAAATTCGTCTAGATCGCCATTTTCCCCTTTCAAGATGGTGAGTGCGGCAGGGCTTTGCAGGCCAATATCTTGAAGTAACGCTGCGGTAATTAGCGGTCGTCCAAGCTCAGTTTTCCATTTATCGCGCCAATAGCGGTTCCCACGAAACCGGGATGCAGCTTCGCGATACTTCGAGAGATATTTGTGAGCAATCGTGTCGTGCTCTAACAGTCTATCGACTAAGCGCAGTGTAAGCACCGCTTTGTAGAGCGGTTTGAAGCGCATGTGCACACGTGCAAAGTTGCCCTCTGGTCCTCGTGTGAGCAGCATAAGTGTACCAAGTAACTTAGCGCTGAGCTGTTGTGTTTCTTGCCAGTTATCGCCCTCACAAAGCTCAATAATTTTGGTGCTTACAGCGTCAAGCCGCTCTATCCTTGCCAGACGCTCTTCTTCAAGCTTTTCAGTGCTGTTTGTTATTTGCTTGGTCAGTTGCTCTGCAAGCACCTCTTTGTTTTTATTTCCCTCAATTTTCTTAAGCTGAGCTTTTAAGTCTTCAATGTGCTGCTCAAGAGAGGGGGTAAGCGAAAAATAGTGACTCGCATCCTCGAACACCGAACCGTAGCCCGTTTCTTGAGGATAAATCATATTGATTAGTTGTTTTACTTGCTGCGTGTAAATGCTGTCGGGGTTTTGGCTTTGTGCGCTCACCGTTTTCCTTTCAAAAGATGCTGCGAATTGCCATTACTTTGCTATTGGCAATTCAAGACAGGTCAAGCGACGCACACGCTATCTTACTTCGTGCCCAAGCTCTACTGCCTCACGTTTTTTCAATTGGCCTAAATGATACCGTAAATTTTCGCTAATTTTGGTATTTCTTTTAATAACATGAAGTTGCGGCCATGATGCCCGTTCGCCACTGACGATCAACTGATTGATGCTTTCGCGCGTCGGATTAGACAACACCTGCGATAAATTTCTAATTTGGCGCTTGGGTAAAATATTGATGTTACCTACGTATTGCTGATCAATGATAGAACGAACTTTATGAATAGCCAATTTGGCACTTTTATTACCGGTTAACCTTTCAATGATATCAATGGCGAAAATACTGTTAGTTTTCGCTAGTTGGCCAAGATGGCGCGCAGACATGTCCCACAGCGAGTTGGGGTCAATGCGGTTTGCGGAAATGAATGGCACTGCCAACGGGTTTGTTTGGCTCACGATACTGTGATTTACGCCATATAGCCTCGCTAAGCGCTCGAAGGGAAGGTCGGCCATTAATGAGCCATCGGCAAAACGACGGTTAGGAATATAAGGCACAATCTCGCCCGAAGGCGTTTTCGCTCTTAACTGTACAGGGCTAAAAATGATGGGAACTGCACAGGATGCACGTACCGCTTGAGTAATAATTGCATTCGGTGAGGTTTTAGCATTTAACAAGCGCGAATGTTGATGGAGGTCGGCAGGGGATACCGTCACAGTAATGTGTCGACCTGTTTTCTTAAAAGCTTCCTCAAAAGTGGTGAGGTCGAAAAGTTCAATCAGCGCATTTTCGAGCACTGAACTATCAAATAGCCCTTTCTTTCCAAGACCGGCAAAGCTTCGCCAGTGTTTAAAAGTCTCGTAAATAAAGTCGGCGCTGAGTGCTTCTAATAACTGGTCGTGAGTTCGTGTACCCAACATGGCTGCGATGATAGAACCAGCGCTAGAGCCAGACACTACAGTAGGTAACAAATTCTTTTCGTTTAATGACTTAACCACGCCAGCATGGAAAAAGCCTAAGCCTGCGCCACCTGAAAGCATAAGGCAGCTGCGCCCGAAGGCGTGTGCAGTCTCTTCAAAAAATGACAGTTTCTCGTAAAAGTCTACGTCTTGTTCATCGGCGTGATAAATTTGCTCTAGCGCCAATATCACTTCGTCAATAAACTGTTCAATAAGATATTTAGTGCCTATTTTACACTGGGTAAGTAATACGGGGTTGGCAATATTGCCTAAATTGCCGTGTAGCCCCTCGTGCAGAATCGACATAAGCGCATGTAAATCGCCTTTGCCTCTGGCAAGCTGTAGGCGCTGAACCCGTTTGCGAATTAGTTTGTAGTCGTAATCATCGCTAGCGTCTTCGGCTTTCCATTCCTCTGCACCAGACAATGCATCGTGCGCTAAGCACGCGGCCTCATATTCATCATAATTGCCTGCATGCTCGATTTCATGTTCAAGCTTTTTTAACCGCAAGTCGAATACTGCCATGACGAGTACCTATTTTTGATTGATGAGGGCTGTGCCTTCTACTCATTTGAAAAAGTACACTGACCCGAAAAACACCAGCAAAACGATAGTTTTCACTTAGAACGCAGTTCTCAAAAATTACAGGTCTTTAAATGTCCATATAACGAAGACTCAAAGCACGGGCATGAGAACAGCGGTTCATACACTATTTTGAGTGTATGGCGTAAATTTAGAATTCACTACCTAATCGTTTGTTGTTGAGAAAACTGATGCACTTTAGGTGAATCACACAAGGTCAAACGTTCTAACTTTTAGACTTTCATTTAGCTGTTTTCAATCAACAATTAGCAGTAATTTCACTTTTTACATTGACCATTTCATAAGCACTCAGTAGCCTGAGAGAGAAAATAACAAATTGGACCACATGTTCGTAGTATGGAATGGAACTTTGAAACGCTAAGTCTGCTATCAATTCCTTTAATTAGCGCTATTGTTGGATGGCTAACCAACTATCTGGCGGTAAAAATGATGTTTTACCCCATTGAGTTTGTTGGTATTAAGCCTTTCTTAGGGTGGCAGGGACTCATTCCTGCGAAGCGCCGCCAAATGGCCGAGATTGAGGTTGAGCTAGTGCTAGGCAAACTGCTTAGTGTTGAAGAGTTAGCACAGCGTTTAGATGCAGACGAGCTCACTAAAGCAATTGAGCGGCGTTTAAGTCAAGTTATTCGCAAAGTCGTTAACGATGTAATGGCAGAATCTGCGCCTCAACTTTGGGCTGCGTTGCCTGCACAGGGCAAAAATTTAGTCTATCAACGTATCGAAAACGACATTCCTAATGTTGTTCATAAAATGGTGGACGACTTTCAGCACAATGTCTCAGAAATTTTAGATATTAAAGAGCTGGTGGTAGAGCAGCTGGTGAATGCGCCCGAGCTCGTTAATGAAATTTTCTTAACGGCAGGCAGCAAAGAGTTTCCGTTTATTGTGCGTTCCGGCTTCTATTTTGGCTTTTTGTTTGGTTTGCCCACCATGCTACTTTGGTATTTCTACCAAGCATGGTGGATTCTGCCGTTAGGTGGGCTGCTTGTGGGTTATGCCACTAATTGGATTGCTATCAAAATCATATTCGAACCCAAACGCCCAAGAAAACTGGGGCCGATTACTATTCAAGGTATGTTTTTAAAGCGCCAAAAAGAAGTGTCCGAAGTCTATTCAAACATTATTGAAGAAAAGCTTATAACGCCTAAAAACATCACCCATGTAATCTTGCATGGTTCAGGCTCAGCCCAGCTTTTAGAACTCATTGAGCTTCATGTCAATGACGCTATTGAACGCTATGTTGCCATAGCGCAACCGTATTTTGCGTTGGGTGTGGGGTCAGAAAATTACCATAAAATGAAGGCACTAGCGGTGCGTCAGATATTTGATAATTCTGATAAGTATCTGCTTTATGCGTTTGATTACGCAAATAATGCTATGCAGATTGGGCACGATTTAAGTGAGCGCATGCAGGCGTTAAGTGTTGAAGAATTTGAAGGCGTTTTGCGCCCAGCGTATCAACAGGATGAGTGGAAGCTCATCGTAACCGGCGCTATTCTAGGTATGGTAGCTGGTATTGCTCAACTCTATCTGGTGTTTATGTAGCGTGTTTCACGAATAAAAAATTAACGCACTGGGTTGGCAAAGGATTGAATTAAATTATGAAAACCGCGCAGAAAATACTACTCACCGCGCTAACCTTATTTAATGAGCACGGCGAAAACACCGTTACCAGTGTTGATATCGCCATTGAGCTGGATATTAGTCCGGGGAATCTCTACTACCACTTTAAAGGCAAGGACAGCCTGGTTAACGCGTTGATGAAAATGCATGAACAGCAGATGCAGAAGATACTAAGCCGAGAAAAGCTTGATACACTTCATCCTGAAGAAATTATGTATTACCTCTACTTGCTTATAGACAGTATTCATGTGTTTCGCTTTTTCTACCGTAGCCCGGCTGACTTAGCAGAAAAATATCCTAGTATCCTGCGCCCTAGACAGCACATATTGTCTAGCTTGAATAAACAATTAGCGTTTCTTTTTGAGTCACTATCGAAACGAGACATTCTTATTGCCTCAAAGGCCGACAGGGCACTTATGGTGGATTTAATGTCCTTAATCATCACACAGTCTTGTCAATTTGATGAATTAAACAGCCATATGGATAGTACGATGCAGCGCTACCATGCTTTGTCGCTAATGATGGTAAGCGTATTGCCAAGGTTGGCACTGTCCGATGAACAAAAACAGCAGTTAGAACAGATGCTCGACTCTCATGACTTTATGAGAGATGCCTCAACCCCGTCACCCCTCGACTTCGCGTAAAGGAATAGTAATGGCAAAAACGCTCAGTTTCTTAGATAAGTCATTTTGGATAACCGAGTCAGACGAGAATCCAAAACACGTAGCTTGCTTGCAGCTACTTGCCATACCTAAAGGGGCAAAAAGTACCGAATATGTCCCTCAATTATTCCAGGAAATAAGAAGCTTTGCCCGTGCTACTTCTCCCTTCAACTGTGCGGTAAAAACGGTATTGGGGTACCCGGTGGGGTTTGCGCCGGTAAAAAAGCTCAACATGGATTATCACGTTCAAATTCATCGTGTGGCTGATGTTACAAACCGCGAAGCACTCGATGCGTTTGTAGCAAGATTACATGCTTCGCGGTTAGATCCCGACAAGCCCCTTTGGCAATACCATTTCATCTTTGATGACAACAGCGAGACGTTTGCTATTTATGCGCGGGTTCATCACATGTATGGCGATGGGGCAACCTTAGTGCGCTGGTTCCAAGCGGGATATGTATCAAACTCTCATGAGACTAAGTTCACACCAGTATGGGCAGTAAAACGACTGCGCCATAAGCGCAGAGAGCCTGTGAGCTTTTACAAGCGCTTAGTGGGAGTGGGTTACGCGCTTAAAACCGCGCTCGATTTGCTAATTATCTTTATTCGTATATTCATGAAAGTGCTGCGAGTGAACCCACATTATATGCCTATTCCTTTCACTGGTACGAAAACAGTGCTGACTGGACAAGTGAAAGCGGGAAGGGCTGTGGCTACCATGGACTTAGACTTTAAGCGTGTGAAAGCCCTGGCAAGGCGAACGCGCTCTACGGCAAACGAGGTATTACTATGTGCCTTCGATATTGGCGTACATAAACTGCTGCAAGACCACGGGCAAGTATTTAAAAAAGCCTTGTTCACCAATATGCCAATCAATTTGCGTAAACCCGGCGAGAAAACCACGGGTAATAAGATAGCTATTGTGCCGGTGCAGCTTGCTCACGGCGAAACCGATCCTTATTTACGTTTGCGCCAAATTGTAGTGAATCACCGCATTGTAAAACATGCAGCGCAGCACGCGCGGCCCGCAGCATTTAGCGGCTATACTATTGTTATTCAATCGCTTGCACTGGTCTTTGAGTGGTTAAGGCTATCTAGCGTAGTCAAACCCATTGCCAACATCTTAATCTCCAATGTACCTGGGCCAAAAGATACGCGGTATCTAAAAGATGCAGAGCTTCTGGCTTGTTACCCCATTTCTACCATGACGCCTGGTGGCGGGGTAAATATTACGCTTATGACATATGCAGGCACGGCAAATGTGGGATTAGTGTGCTGCAATAAGAATATTGAATCGCTACAGCCGTTAGCGCGCTACGTCAAAGAGGCGTTCGATATGCTTGAAGCAAGTGTGGACGATCCTAGGTTAAACATCGACGATATTGGTGAACAGGTGGATACCGTCCCTGTTTCTATTGTGTCAGATCACTAGCGTGCATTGTTCCAAACAGTAAGCGTTGTCATTCAATGAGGTAAAAGCGCAGTACGTCGTCTTCTACACGCACGTTTTGGCCAGCTTTTGAGAACAGAACCTCGCGCCAATGGTCGTTACGCATGGTATGGCTTAAGTCTTCCTGCTTAATTTGCTTTTTAATGGCGTTGTTAATGAGAGGGATGTGGTAGTCCAACACTGCTTGTTTCGAGCCAGATAAATAGACCTTTAGATAGTCTGCAGCCATATCGGATGTGCCGGCGCTAAACAGTGACAACGCTGATTTTAAAGAGCCACCAAGCAAAGAATTAACGCTTTTGGGGAAGAGTCGCGACATCAGAAATTGCGTGTCTTTAATCAACGCGTAATCATCGTTAACTAAGGTGACGTTGTCAGTGGCGACGCCTGTCAAATAGAGTGTACTCATATTTTTGTCGTAATAGGGTGAAGCCGACACGGTAAATACAACATGAGCGCGATAAATAGTCGTGGTGGCAACCACAATATTAAGCGCAGCGAGGCACTGCAGACCAATACGGTTGCTTTCACTATCTAGCGTGATATTTCCTTCAAGCACGGTAACCGTGCCAGTTCCCATGGGGATATCGAAAGTGAATGAGTAAGGAAAGCTGCCTTTTACGAGGTCATGAAGCTCTGATTTCGTGAAGTCGTCGTGCGTCAGCTTGCCCCATTTCACAAGCCATTGTGCAAGGTAGACTTTACATTTGTCTTTAAACGATAGGTTTTTGGTCAACGTTCATTCTTAGCCTAAATCTACTAGGCGGTGGCTTGTTGTTAGTTTTTTCAGAGTAGGGGCTACTTCGATATAGACTTAAGTTATCAGGATTATTAGATTTTTTAAATCTTACAATTTAAGTCTTTTCTTGGCGAAGTGTTGTTTGGTAATCTGGTCGTACCACAACGTTTTTTTAACATTTAATAGTCTTGCCCTCAAGGAGTTGGCGAAATGAGCGAAGTACTGAGCAAATACGATTACATTATTGTAGGCGGCGGTTCTGCGGGCGCGGTGCTTGCCACCCGTTTATCAGAAAACCCCGCGTTAGATGTTTTGCTATTAGAGGCTGGCTCAAAGGACACTAATCCGCTTATTCATATCCCGTTTGGGTTGTCTTTACTCAGTAGATTTGAGGGGATTGGCTGGGGTTATCACACAGCACCCCAAAAAGAGATGTATGACAGAGAACTGTTCTGGCCCCGCGGTAAAACCTTGGGCGGCAGCAGTTCGGTTAATGCGATGTGTTATATTCGCGGGCAAAAAGAAGACTACGACCGCTGGGCTAACGAAGAAGGGGCTGAAGGTTGGTCGTTTGATGATGTACTGCCTTATTTCAAACGCTCTGAGAACTTTGAAGAAGGTGCTGATGAATACCACGGCACAGGCGGTCCACTCAATGTTAGCAAGCTTAGGCATACCAGCGTGCTGTCAGACGCATTTGTGAACTCAGCGTCGATTGCAGGCTATCAACAGCTTGACGACTTTAACCGAGACGACAGGGAAGGGTTAGGGTATTACCATGTTACACAGGCCAACGGGCAACGCTGTTCAACGGCGAAGGGGTATTTAACGCAGGCCAAGCATCGCAACAATTTAACTGTACTTACTAGAGTCGCAGCCGAAAAAGTGCTGTTAAAAGAGGGGCGTGCAATTGGCGTTCAGGTACGTGAAAAAGGCGTAGTAAATCGCTATTTTGCTAAAAGCGAAGTTATCCTGTGTGGCGGCGCGATTAATTCACCACAACTTCTGATGCTTTCAGGTATAGGACCCAGAGCAGAGCTAGAAGAAAAGGGGATTTTTGTTCAGCAAGATTTGCCTGGTGTGGGCCAAAACTTACAAGACCATCTTGATGCAATTGTACAATATACTTGTAAAGCGAGAGAGGGCTATGCCGTGGCATTAGGGGCATTACCTTCCTACGTAAAAGCCACCGCAGACTATGCGTTTAGGCGCAAAGGTATTTTCTCGTCCAACATAGCCGAAGCAGGTGGCTTTGTTAGCTCAAGCTTAGCGACACAAGGCCCAGACATTCAGTTTCACTTTCTACCGGCAATTTTAAACGACCATGGAAGACAGTTAGCTTTTGGTTACGGTTATGGCCTTCACGTATGCTGTCTATACCCCAAAAGCCGCGGCACTATTTCGCTTCAAAGCAACCATCCTGCTGATCAAGCCCTTATTGACCCCAATTATTTGACTGCAGAGGAAGATCAGCAAGTCATGATTGAAGGTGTGCGCATTGCCCGTAAGCTGCTATCTGCACCAGACTTCGACAAGTTCCAAGGCAGTGAACTATATCCTGGGGTAGAAGCACAAACAGATGAAGAAATTTTAGAGTTTTTACGTGAGCGTGCTGAAACCATCTATCACCCAATTGGTACCTGTAAAATGGGCAGTAATGACGATGAGATGGCAGTGGTTGATACCCAATTGCGGGTAAGAGGTATAGCAGGTCTTAGAGTGGTAGATGCTTCTGTGATGCCCAGCCTAATTGGCGGCAATACCAATGCGCCCACCGTCATGATTGCTGAACGTGCTGCTGAGTTTATTAAAGCGACGCACGAAGGCCAGCCAGTATCTATGGCTAAAGCGGAATCGGCGTAACTAAAAAAGTGCTACGAGCGAGTCTTCGTCTCGCTCTGGCAATTCATCCGTTCTAAGCATCCATTTGCTTTTGCATAAACAAATCTGCTGCACAATCACACATTTCCTCGATATGACTGCTGTCAGCGTAGATACCATCAATGAGCAATCGTGCAATCCCGTGTAACGTGCCCCAAGTAACCTGTGCGAGTCTCAGCGCATCCTGATTATTCGGGAGAAGCCCTTTATCTTGCCAATAGCGCGTCATCGTCACTTGAAACTGAAAGCAGGGAAATGCAACCTCTTTCAGATCGTTGGTCGCCGCTTGGTTTTGCCAAATTGTGCGACCAAACATCAATTCGTACATCTCTGGGTTGTCGGCAGCGTAGCCAATGTATTCGTGGACAAATTCGCGGAAACGTGCCTGCGGTGTTTTGTCTTCTTGTTCGAAGATTCGTTTAGCTGCGGTATGCCAATCGCTAAAGCCTTTGGCTGCAATGGCGCTTAAAAGCGCACTCTTGTCTTTGAAATGGTGATAGGGCGCAGTACGTGACACTCCGGCATCTTCTGCCAGCTTTCTGAGAGATAAACTATCAACGCCGTATTCAGACAGACGCGCCGTTGCCGCCTCTATCAGTGCGCTGCGCAAGTCGCCGTGATGGTAGCTTTGTACTGCATTAGCCATAAACCCGATGTTTCCATTTTCAAATTGAGACGAATAGATAACGTTTTATCTTGACACTGTCAACATAGCCTTTTATCTTGACGCTGTCTAGTTTGCAAATTTGTTAACAGGAACAGCCGAAGGAGACAGCGCAAACCATGAAGTACTCTACATTAGAAGTAAAACAAGAGGGTCATATTGCCCACGTAGTACTAAACCGCCCCGACGCAATGAATAGCATGATCCCAGAGTTCTGGACCGAATTGCCAGCGGCTATTCGTGAAATAGACGATGAAGGTAACGCCCGTGTCATTGTTATTTCATCAACGGGTAAGCATTTCTCTGCCGGTATGGACTTATCGGTGTTCCTGAATATGAAAGAAGACTTTAAGGGCGACCCGTCGCGCAGAGCAGAGCGTATGCGCCGTATGGTGATGTTGCTTCAAGATACCTTTACCGCCATAGAGCAGGCACGTATGCCGGTTATTGGTGCCGTGCAGGGCGGGGCAATTGGTGGTGCAGTAGATTTGCTTAGTGCATGCGACATGCGCTATTGCACCCAAGACGCCTTTTTCACCATAAAAGAAACCCAGTTAGGTATGACGGCGGACGTAGGTACACTTCAGCGACTTCCAAAACTCATTCCCATTGGCATAGTTAAAGAACTGGCTTATACCGGGCGCAACTTTGGTGCCGCAGAAGCGCAGCAACTTGGCTTTGTGAATCAGGTATTCGATGACCAAACTGCCATGCTAGACGCGGTAATGAAAATAGCTCAGCAGATTGCAATGAATTCGCCGTTAGCAGTTTCAGGCACTAAGACTATGATTAACTACGCGGTAGAACACACGGTGGCAGAGAGCTTGACCTATATGGCCACATGGCAAGCGGGCATGTTCCAAATGGAAGATGTGTTTAAAGCCATGGAAGCACAGAAAACCAAAACGCTGTCGGAATATCCGCCATTACACCCAGCCATTAAGAAAATGAATTCGTAAGTGAATGTAATTCGTTGAATTACATAGCGCCTTCAGAGAATGAGCGCATTAGATAAGACTATTTAAACAGGCTTTTTAACGGCTTTTACCAAGCCAAAACGACTTTCAGGAATGTATCATGAATCAGACCGTTACCGATCATCCCGTTTACCCTCATTTATTTCGTCCTTTAGACTTAGGCTTCACTACCCTAAAGAACCGCGTGCTCATGGGTTCTATGCACACGGGCTTAGAGGAATTACCCGACGGCCATAAACGTATGGCGGCATTTTATGGTGAACGTGCCAGAGGTGGCGTAGGGCTTATCGTTACAGGTGGTATAGGACCAAACGAAGAGGGCGCTACCCATCCGTCAACGTTTCGATTAGATACAGACGAAGCGGTTAAAAACCATAAAGAAGTGACTGACGCGGTACACATAGCAGGCGGTAAAATCTGTATGCAAATTCTGCACACGGGGCGCTATGCGTATAGCCCTAAGCTTGTTGCACCTTCTGCGGTACAAGCGCCTATTAATCCGTTTAAGCCCAAGGCACTTGAAGCTGACGAGATTGAGAAGCAAGTTAAAGATTTCATTACTGCCGCAACTCAAGCCCAGCGCGCGGGTTACGATGGCGTTGAAATTATGGGGTCTGAAGGCTATTTCCTTAATCAGTTTATTGCAAAGCGCACAAACCACCGTGACGATCAGTGGGGGGGCGAATACGAGAACCGTATCCGTCTGCCTATTGAAGTGGTACGCCGCGTGCGCGAGGCGGTAGGTAAGAACTTCATCATTATTTATCGCTTATCGATGCTAGATCTGGTGGAAGGTGGCTCTACTTATGATGAAGTCGTGCAGCTTGGCAAAGAAATTGAAAAAGCCGGTGCAACTATTATTAACACCGGTATTGGTTGGCACGAAGCGCGTATCCCAACCATTGCCACTAAAGTACCGCGAGCGGCATTTACGTGGGTTACCGCAAAATTCCGAGAAGCGCTATCAATTCCTGTTATTACATCGAACCGTATCAACACGCCTGAAGTGGCTGAAGAAGTGCTGTCTCGCGGCGATGCTGATATGGTGTCTATGGCACGTCCATTCTTGGCAGACCCTGATTTTGTGCGCAAAGCCCAGCAAAATAAGGCCGACGAAATTAATACCTGTATTGGCTGCAACCAAGCATGCCTTGACCATGTTTTCAACGGCAAAATGACTAGCTGTTTGGTAAACCCTCGTGCCTGTCACGAGCTTGAAATTAACGTAAAACCAGCAGAAACCAAAAAGCGTGTTGCAGTGGTAGGCGCAGGCCCAGCTGGATTAGCAGCGGCAGTGACTTCTGCCAAGCGCGGTCACGACGTGGTGATTTATGATGCATCTAGTGAAATTGGTGGTCAATTTAATATCGCCAAACAAATTCCAGGCAAAGAGGAGTTTTACGAAACGCTGCGTTATTTCAAACGCCAAATCGAGCTTCATAAAAACATTACCCTTAAATTGAATACTTATGTTGATGCGGCTGCGCTAAACGACGAAGCTTTTGATGAAGTGATGATTGCGACGGGGATCAAGCCGCGTACGCCAGCGATTGAAGGCATTGAGCACGAAAAAGTGCTGACCTATATCGAAGTATTGAAGGAAAAGAAACCCGTTGGCAATAAAGTGGCCATTATCGGCGCTGGTGGAATTGGTTTTGATACCGCTGAGTACTTGTCTCATGGCAAAGAAACGCCAAGCCAAGATATTCCTGCATTTATGAAAGAGTGGGGTATTGATATGACCTTCTCTGCTCGCGCGGGCATCGAAGGCGTTAAGCCGCAGCCTGAGCCATCGCCAAGAGAGATTTTCCTGTTGCAGCGCAAGACAACCAAAGTTGGCGCGGGTCTAGGCAAAACAACGGGGTGGGCACACCGAGTGGGTCTACTAGCCAAAGGCGTGACCATGATCCCAGGTGTAAGCTACGATAAAATTGATGACGAAGGGCTACATATTACGGTTGATGGTAACAGCCAAGTATTGCCGGTAGACAACATTATCATCTGTGCAGGCCAAGAGCCGATGCGTGATATCGTTGAAGGCTTAAACATGCCTTATCACTTAATTGGTGGTGCTGATGAAGCGTTAGAGCTAGACGCAAAACGGGCCATCGATCAGGGAACGCGCGTGTGCGCTGCGGTTTAACGAGCTAGTAAACCCAACCTTGTTAGCATTATAAGCGCCTCATGAAGAGGCGCTTTTTTCTGTTTATATCAAAAGTGAACCTGTTGTGGTCTTTTGTAAAGACATAGACCTGTTATTATCGTTTTCTTTTTTTGAGATAAACATGGCATACAGCAGCACCCAAGACTTAGTTCAAGCAGTCACTAATTCCCCAGATACTATCGAATTTAACGACGTTATCACGCTCGTTGATAGCGCGTTTGTTTTCACGCCCACCGCTTTCACTAATGGAGACGTGAAAAACGAAGCCAATCAGAATAACGGCTCTTGCAAACTGCTCGCACTCGGTCAGCACTTAAACCTCAATCAAGCGCAAACCCTAGCCTTATTTGGGCGTTTTTATCGAGAAGATGTACTCGATAATCCCAACGGTAGCGATCACGCCAACATCCGCAATTTTATAAAAACGGGGCATGAAGAGGTGGTGTTTGAGACATTTCCTTTGGTACTTACTCCTGCTATGTAGTGGTTGAATCTAATATAGCTCGGCCGCTAGTTTCCCTCATAGTCAAACTGAGAGAGCAGGCTACTGTCTCATTTTTGATTGAAAAAAGAGGGTTGAGACATCATCGCCGAGTTTCCGTGACAACGACAAGCCTAGTTTAACAAGAGATCTATCTGGGGTTGTAATAATGACATTTTTCAAAATACTAATCCCAGTTTCAGTTTCTCCGATACTATCTAGTGCAAGTGCATAGATATACCAATTTTGTGGATTATCCGGTGCAAGCTCTGTGGCTTTCTTAAAGTAAGTAATCGCAGTTGGCTTTTCTTGATTTCGAATATAAAACATCCCGAGAGCGTAATTAAATAGATCGCTTTCGGGCATATTTTCTGTCCCATTTAGTAAGATCTGCTTTTCCAACTGTGTTTTGTGTTGAGTACGGTAAAGCTCTGCAAGATTTATATAGTTGGCTTCAAAGTACGGGTCTACTTTGACACCTTGTTTTAATAATACTTCTGTCTGACCAACATTTCCTAGTTGGTATTCAACTAAACTTTGATTCAGGCTACCTTCACCACGCCATTGATTTACCTTATTTGACAGCGTAAGTTCTGACAGTGCGCTCTTAAAGCTTTTACTTTTTTTATCGGAGCCAATTAGGTTGTTTGCCGCCGCAATGCGAATGGCTCTATATTGGTCATCAAGCAGTTTGACATACGATTTCATCCGTTCATGAAGTGGAAGAGCTCGGCCGGCTTGCGCTGCTGCTAATCTAATTAGCGGTTCATTACTTTGAATGAAATGTCGTAAATCTTTGTTACTGAGCGGCTGATTTGTTAAAGGGAGCATGGTTATCGCCGTTGCTCGCTTTATTACAGGCAACGATGCTGAATGTGCAATACGTAATATAGCTTGATTGCTAAAACTATCGCCGTGCATAAGTGACACGTAATCTTCTTCAATACTACTTAGCGTAGAATCTCTTCCGTACCATTTTGTTAGCTGCTTCGATACCCACGCGTTGTCTTTGTTATGGCAATTCAAACATGCATTGGGTGAACCTGTTATAGCAGAAACCTGCGGAGTTGGAATACTGAAGCTATGATCTCGTCTAGCATCAACCCCCATATAAGTGCGGCTAGGCATATGGCAGTTTATGCACTGATTAGCACCTTCACTTTCAGCATGTCTACTGTGGATTTTACCTTGATACGTGGCGACTGAGTGGCATTGCAAGCATAAGCCGTTACCTTCTATTTTAAGCTTCATAGAATGGGGATTGTGGCAGTCATTGCAGTTAACGCCTGCCTCATACATCCGACTTTGCAAAAACGAGCCATAAACATACACCTCTTCTCGAATCTGGCCGTCAGCAAAGTAAAGAGGGGAAAGCAGCAGCGAAGGGGAAAACTGGTCTAAGAAAGGCTGCTGTGGCTCGATACCATCAGTAAGTGCACTGCGAAGTGAATGACAGGCGAAACAGGTATCCATAAACGAATTGTCCCGGGAAGCTGGAACAAATTCGCCATCTTTTTCTTCATGCCATGTCGCAATACGACTTCCTTCTTTTAACAGCCATTTTCCTAGCGACTTTTGCTCATTTCGGGATAACGTGGGAGAAGTATTGGCAAGCGTGGTACCTGAACTTTTGTGAAATTCATCAGCAGGTTCACTTAAGCGGTAGTGGTTCCC
The DNA here is from genome assembly GCF_001924945.1 of Alteromonas sp. W12. Lineage (NCBI taxonomy): Bacteria > Pseudomonadati > Pseudomonadota > Gammaproteobacteria > Alteromonadales > Alteromonadaceae > Alteromonas > Alteromonas sp. W12. The sequence continues at coordinate 355,787 of NZ_LQXH01000009.1, read as the reverse complement.
CTCGTTTTTCTCAAATTCACTGTTTTTAACGTCAGCGTGTGACAACATCTCGCCGTGGCAAGATTTACATGAGACGTTGATTTCATCAAACTGGCTATTAAATGAGAGGGAGTCTGTATCAAAATTACGCGTTAAGCCGCTAGAATGGCAGTCAGCACACATACCGTTCCAGTTTTGCAATGGTTGTTTCCAATGCAACCTGTCGTTGGTCGCTATATCTTCTGATGAATAATTGGGATACCAGCGTTGACCGCCTTCTTTCTTGTCACGTGCATCCCATGCGAAAGGAAAAACCTGAAATTGCCCGTTCTGCGTTTCTACTAGATATTGCTGCAGCGGATAGTGCCCAAAGACATAGGTGATGGGGTAGGTTGTTGTAACACCGGCTTCAGTTAATTTTGCGAAGAAATCGCCACCGTTTTTGAAGAAATACGAGGTTTGTGTGAAGTGTGTGATGGTCGCTTTTTCAAAGTTACCAAGTACTGACGAGTCGGTAGCATGGTCCATCGCTTTGGCATGGTCAGATATTTTCCACTGTTCAACTTGCTCTTTGTGGCAGTTTACGCAATTTGCTGCTTCTTGTGCTTGTGCGACAACAAAGATATTTGTTGTTAGCGTTAATAAAACGAAGAGTGAGAACAACCGCGACACTACTACATCCATGACTTTCGATTACAGCTAATATTTTATCACAATATTAGTTTTTATATTGCACGCTTTCATTGATTAGAGTGTTACTCATCTCGCTCTGTCAAAATCAACTCACTAGACTGGGGCATTATTGCAAAGTCAAACTGACCTAGAACGTTCATTCCCAACAATCCGTCGGCATCGGGTAGAGCGTCTTCGGGCAGCACGATGGCAGAAACATCGTTGAACTCGTAGCCAGCAAAGTAAAATCGGGGTATTTGTACCAGAGGGGCTTCAATGGTTCCTGATGCGGTTCTAATGTTGAAGTTACCAATGAACGTGAGGTTTCGCATACGGCCTAAACGCGCAAAGAGTCGCGATGATATTGCGGTGGTACTGGCACCCGTATCTAAAATCATGGTGGCTTTTTGGTTAAGCGCCTTTACATCAAGGCGATATTGATCGCCAATGCGCTCTAAGGTTACACGGGTTTGATAACGTGCGGCTTCAGCGCCTGTTGGCTCTATTTCACTCTTGTTCGGCGTAGCGTCTGCGTTGGCAATATCGCGCATTTCATAGGCTTTATTGCGAATGATATTAGCGTCTCTGTCGTTTGATGGAAGGGCAGCAAGCACGTCTTCCATTAACGTAAGCTTTTGCTGATAAGAGTACGCTTCAGCCAAATTAAGGGTGTAGTGCCTAGCGTCAGGTATGCGTTGATACAGTGGCTCATTTAATCTGGCAACCAATTCCCATTGTTCGTCTTGACTTAACTGCGTCTGGGCCTGTTGATACAAAGTAGCAATTTTTGCGTCAATAAATGAGAGAGTTTCAGTTGAAAGAGGCAGTTCGGCCAAGTCGTAGTAGTGCACTATGGCCGTTGAGAGAGGCTTGGTTAACTCAATCAGTTCACCCTCTAGCAACAACAGAGATTCGTTGAGCGGGTCATATTTCAAAAGGTTTGTTAATTCAGTGGCGAGCAACGCGTATTGCTCGTTATTGAGTAGGGTAGTCAGTGACTCAAATTGATCTTGATTAACGAGTGGTGAAGAGGTGCGTAGATCGTCAAGTGCGTTGGGTGCCGTGTTAGTGCCTGTCATAGGTGAAAAGTTGGCGGGAGAGCGTTCATTGTTGAAGGGCTCAGCTTTTTCGTTTACCTGAGTTTCATCCACCAACTGTGCTTGGGTTTCTAGCTGCTTGTCACTATCTAAACGGTGTTCATAACTGGCCTCTAGTGCATAAGCTTTATCATTGTGCTGCTTTAAACTAAGCCATAGGTAAACGTTTATGCCTAGCGACACAATAAGGAAGAGCGAAAGCACTATCGCTAGCCACGTTTTCATTGTGCCACACACGCCTTGCCGTATATGTCCACAAATTGTTTAGGCATTCGCTTTGGGGCCCCAGTATCAAGGCTAACACACACGAATGTGGTCATAGCATCAAATACGGTTTTGCCTCGCTTTGGGCAGATAAATTGAAACTGGCGTTTCAAAGTAAGTTTGCTGTCGCAATGCACTATCCAGGTAGCGCATTCTAACGTATCTCCAAGATGTGTTGGCAGGTGGTAGTTTAGCTCGTGGCGCTTAATGACCATGCCACGGTTAAGCGATTGATAATCGGCAAACTGCAAGCCAAGCGCGTTTGAATGGGCCCATGCTAGGCTTTCTAACTGCGACAGGTATGCCACATTATTAACGTGCTGATAGTGGTCGATGTGCGTTTCATCAATATGCCACTGCTGCACATAGGGGGCGTCTAACATCCAATTAAGCGTTGGGGTGCTCAAATCTTTTCCTTATTCATATTTTTGCTTTGATCTACTCTGCTTCTTCACGTTCAGGCATTGTGCCTCATACCACAGGCAGGGGATTATCTTCAGGTAACGTTAAATCATCGCTTAACAATAATTGCATTATCGCTTTTTCTCTCACCAATACGGGGTCAATAAAGCTCTGCACGTCACCTATCGCTTTAAACGCATCAAACCCTCGTTCCAAAAATTCATGCAATGCGAGTAATCCTGCTAATTTAGCTGGACGACGGGACAGTGAAATTAACATACCTATACCACGAATTTTTATAACGTCTGCGAGTTGATCGCCCAAATGGGAAATTATGTCGATTTGATGCTTTCTATCCTCAATTCTGCCCACATTACGATACGCCAAAGCGTAGTTATCTCGGTTGATAGGTTCTCCGGGAAAATGGCTTTGTAAGTACTGAGCCATCGCCATATCTAAATCGAACGATAGTGCATTTAACGACAATGCGTCGTTCATAGCGTTCATAGCTTTGTCAGGCAATACTTTTGCGAGCTTCGGAATAACTCGCACTAAATCAGCGTCCCGTTGGCTAAAATCTTTTGGCCCGTACAATTCATCTACAAAAAAAGCCATGGCTTTTTGGTAACGTTTTTGCTGTGCTAAATCGTCGTGGGTGACCAGTAAGCGTTCGCATTGCCAGTGTTGCAATTGATGAATGATAGGCATTACACCCAACTGATTGGCTAAGTCACGAAGGGCATTGACCCGATGAATATGTTTAATTATCTCTTGCGCCAAATGACAAACTCCCTGTTGAGATAGTGTGGCTAATTCGTTGTTGTAAACCTAGATTGACCTAAGCAAGCGAGCCTTTCAAGTGAGAAGACAAAGTTTTACTGGTATACTCCACCGCCATTGAAATAGCTCTGTTGTGTAGAATTTATTAGCCGCCATGAACATCGCAAGTCATCACGCATTGTTTGCCAAGACTGGAACTAAAAATACCGATACTAAAGGCTCAAACGTTGAAAGCCTAAAAAGTGAATATCTGGGCATGCACCGAGAAACGACTACGGGGTCGGATCACTCAGAAGCAGACGTTGATGTACCTGTGTTAATCGCGTTGTTTAATTCGACATTTGAAGATTTTAATACGCGCTTGGTTTTAGGTGATGACGAACCCATTTACATCCCAGCAGACAGCGCAACACCTTATCATCAAGTCGTGTTTGCTCATGGATTTTTTTCAAGCGCTTTGCATGAAATTGCGCACTGGTGTATTGCGGGTGAAAAGCGTCGACTATTAGAAGATTACGGTTACTGGTATTGCCCAGATGGCCGCGATGCATCACAGCAAGCTGACTTCGAAAAAGTAGAAATTAAGCCCCAGGCCATCGAGTGGGCGTTTACAGAAGCAGCAGGAAGAACGTTTCAGGTAAGCACGGATAACTTAAACGGCGCTGAGCCCGACAGAGAAGGTTTTACGCGAAACGTAGCCGCTCAGCTTGAACGCTATAAATCTGAGGGCTTTCCGCCTCGGGCTGAACAATTTGTTAATGCGCTGTCATCTGCGTTTGGTAAAGGTAAGTCGTCTGGTTCATGTAGCAGCATAATAAATAGCACGGTTACAGACACGTCAAAAAATACGCTAACAGCAAATTAGGTGACGGGATAGGAGTAGATGCCGAATGAATCAAACTGATCTTAACCAATCGACGTTTGATAACAAACCCAAATTCAAACTGGGTGTTGTGGTAAACCCCTTTGCCGGCATAGGCGGAGCACTCGCGCTTAAAGGCAGCGACGGTGCAGAAATTCGCGAAAAAGCACTGGCTATGGGAGCAGAGAAAAAAGCCAACGAAAAAATGGCGAAAGCGCTCAGTATTCTAGAAGCCTTATCTGGGCAATTTACCGTCGTGACAGCATCGGGCGATATGGGTGAAACAATCTGTGAATCTCTGGGTATTCCTTATGAGGTAATCTACACGGCTGATGCCGTGCAAACCGAGGGCGAAGATTCAGAGCGTGCAGCTAAAGCAATGGTGGACGCCAACGTCGACTTACTGCTTTTTGCCGGTGGCGACGGCACAGCCCGTAATATCTGTAGCGTAGTTGGCACACAGGTGCCCGTGCTAGGTGTGCCTGCAGGTTGCAAAATTCACTCTGGCGTTTACTGCGTGTCGCCGTCAGCGGCAGGGCAGGTAGTAAGTCAGATGATCGCAGGCGAGCTTGTGAGTGAAATGGACGCCGAAGTACGTGATATTGACGAAAACGCGTTTCGCGAGGGCAAAGTTATTGCCAAACACTATGGTGAAATGCGCGTACCCGCAGAGCTCACTTACGTTCAAGCAGTAAAAATGGGCGGGAAAGAAGACGAGGCCTTAGTGCTTGACGACATTGCCGCTTGCGTTGGTGAAATTATTGACGATGAGCCTGATACCTATTTTGTCATGGGATCCGGCTCCACCGTAGGTGCGGTTATGGACTTTCTTGGCCTAGAAAATACCTTGTTAGGTGTGGATGTGGTTAAACAAGGTGAGCTAATCGCAAGTGACGTTACTGCGAGCGAATTGATTGCGCTGACTCATGACAAGCCCACCAAAGTCATTTTGACGGTGATCGGTGGTCAGGGACACATATTAGGTCGCGGAAATCAGCAGCTTAGCCCTGCTTTTATCCGTCAAATTGGCAAGCAGAATATGCTCGTTGTTGCCACTAAACAAAAACTACAGGCATTAAACGGTAAGCCGCTTCGCTTAGACTCAAGCGATGCAACGCTAGACGCTGAACTCGCAGGCGCGTTCACGGTTATCACTGGGTATAAAGATAAAGTGCTTTGCCAAGCTATTTAAAGACGTAGTTTGATATAACACGGCACATGTATAGCCATAAAAAAGAATTTATCTCGAACTAAGATTTGATATTGAAAAACAGGAAGGAGTAAGACGTGTTACCACCTGCTGCAGCACCAGAAAGTGTCGTTAACGCCATCGCAGATATTGAGGCATCGCTTGATGACGTGGTAAATCACGGTAGTGATGACGAATTGTTTATAGCCAGCTACTTGCAAGGTCACTTTGCAGTAGAGGCTCGCCAGTTAGAAATGCAAGAAGATGCTACGGTTGCGATGCTTAATGATAAAATGCTCGAGAGCCTTAATAGCGCATTCGCCAACAACGAATTAGAAAGTGAAGATGCTAAACAAGTAAAAGCGCTTTGGGCACGGTTAGTCGCAATATAATTGCGACTTTCTTCTCTACTTTTCCACTAACAATATTTCTTCGTTCGTCGTTTATCCTCTCTTTTACAATCCGTTACAGTTTTCTGCATCGTAACTCTTTATAAACTACCAAATTGATTTATGTTTAGTACTGGCGTAAAGCCGTTTTGTGGTGCCTGGCACATTTTGGTGTTCAGCACAGATAATAAGATTAAGGATGACGAAATGACTGTACTTAAGCATCTCACCAAGCGCTTAAAAGTAAGTGTAGGTGTGCTGGCAGTAAGTAGTACGCTGGTTGGCTCAGCGTTTGCTAAAAACGATATCAATATCGACTACGAAAAGTTCACGACCGATAATGGGTTAACCGTAATTGTTCATGAAGACCGCAAGGCCCCAGTGGTTGCCGTTGCGGTTTGGTATAAGGTGGGTTCAAAAGACGAACCAAACGGCAAATCAGGGTTTGCGCACCTATTTGAACACTTAATGTTTAACGGCACGGAGAACTATGACGATGAATGGTTTGGGCCGTTACAAGAAGCTGGGGCAACAGGATTAAACGGTACCACAAACTTTGACCGTACTAACTATTTCCAAACCGTTCCGACTCCTGCACTTGATCGTATTCTCTGGATGGAATCTGATCGCATGGGGCACTTGTTAGGTGCGGTGACACAAGAGAAATTAGACGAACAGCGTGGCGTTGTACAAAATGAAAAACGTCAGGGCGAAGACCAGCCTTACGGAAGCGTATTCACGCATATTTTTGAAGGCTTATTTCCCATAGGGCATCCTTACCATCATACGGTGATTGGCTCGATGGAAGATCTTAACTCCGCCTCGTTAGACGACGTTAAAGGCTGGTTTAACCAATATTACGGTCCGAATAACGCAATACTGGTGCTAAGCGGCGATATTAACGCAGAAGAAGCCAAACCTCTGGTTAACAAGTACTTCGCTGACATTGAGCCGGGCCCAGCACTGTCTAAGTGGGAAGCATGGGTACCAAAGCGTAGCGCAAACACCCGCGAAGTGATTCAAGACAAAGTACCTCAATCGCGCATTTACCGCCTTTGGGTTTCACCTGAAAATACCTCTTCAACCGCAACAGACTTGTTCATTGCCGCGAGTGTCATGGGCGATGGTAAAAACTCACGCCTTTACAAAGAATTGGTGTACGACCAACAAATTGCTACCAATGCCTCGGTGTTTAACTACGAGCTACAAATGGCGTCGATTTTTGGTGTGACGGTTGACGTAAAAGACGGCGTTGACGTTGCGAGAGTGGAAAAAGAAATAGATAAAGTCATTAGCGAGTTTTTGCGTAAAGGTCCAAGCAAAGACGAAGTTAAATTGGTGTCGACTAAGCGACGTGCTTCAATTATTCGCGGGCTTGAAGAAGTTGGGGGCTTTGGCGGTAAAGCTGATACGCTTGCTAGTGGTGAGTTCATTGCTGGCGACCCTAACTACTTCAAAACTGAATTGAGTGAGCTAGGACAGGCTACTCCTAAAGGGGTTAAAGCGGCTGCGAATAAATGGCTAAAAGAAGGGTGGCATCAAATCACGGTTGTTCCGTTTATTGAGCACACAGCATCTACCGAAGGCGTTGACCGCAGCTCTGGCTTGCCTTCAATCGATGCAGAGACTCAACTGAGCTTTCCTGAGGTGACAGAAACTACGCTTTCTAACGGTGTAAAGGTAGTATTTGCAAAACGCTCTACGGTTCCATTGGTGAATGTTGCGGTGCAATTCGACGCAGGTTACGCTGCTGATGCGGGTGGCAAGTTAGGACTTGCGAGCTTCACCACACAGATGCTTGACGAAGGCGCGGGAAAATATGATGCGCTAGAACTTGCGGCAGAGCTTGAGCAGTTAGGTACTGATTTAAACGCCGGCTCAAACCTGGATACGACAACAGTTAGCATGTCAATGTTAACGGAAAATATGGAGCCTTCTTTGGCGCTAATGGGTGATATCTTGAAATCACCAACGTTCAAAAAGGAAGAGATTGAACGTCAACGAGCGCTTATATTAAGTAATATTGCACAGCAAAAAACACGCCCTGTAAGTATTGCGCTTACGTTACTTCCGCCTCTTATCTATGGTGAAGGCCATGCGTACGGTATTCCGTTTACCGGTACCGGAACTGAACAAGACGTACAAGCGATTACGCGAGATGACCTTGTTAACTTTAAAAATACGTGGCTACGCCCAGACAATGCGACAATTTTTGTTGTTGGTGACACCACGTTAGGTGCCATTAAACCCATGCTTGAGAAAGAGTTTGGCAAATGGAAGGTAGAAGGTAGCAAAGGTGCGAAGCAAATTGCTGAAGCGTCAATGCCTGAGCAAGGCCAAGCGATTATTATCGACCGCCCTGGTGCACAACAGTCGCTTATTCTGGCTGCACATTTAGCGCCACCAACAGGGGCTGACAACAATATTGCAATTAATGCCATGAATTTAACCTTAGGTGGTGCTTTTACTGCTCGCGTTAATATGAACCTGCGTGAAGATAAAAGCTGGTCTTATGGCGCGTACACCTTCCTGCAAGATGCTAGGGGACAGCGCCCGTTTATGGTTTATGCGCCGGTGCAAACCGATAAAACAGGTCCATCACTACTTGAGCTTAAGAAAGAGCTTAACGCTTACTTAGGTGAAAAGCCGCCAATGGCGAATGAACTTGAAAGGGCGCGGTTAGACGAAGTTCGCTCTTTGCCAGGTCAATTTGAGACGGCTAACGCGGTATTGTATAGCTTACTGTCGAGTGAAAGATTTAACAGACAATATAGCTACCCAGAGTCTTTGGTCGAGAAATACAACAGCTTGTCTTTAGACGATTTGAGTAACGCGGCGAAAGAAGTGCTGCACCCAGAGAAATTAACCTGGATAATCATCGGAGATGCCGAGAAGATTAAAGCAGAAGTTGAAGCGGCTCAGCTCGGGCCTGTTAGCGTGCAAAGCATGAATTCACTGTAGTTGGTAAATAATTAACCAAGAGAAAAAGGGCCGATATCATTTTCGGCCCTTTTGTATGTGACAAATGCGTCTTTTGTAGAATAGATTGCGTTCAGTAGATGCTTTATGGTTAAGAAAGTTTAATTTAATATCTTGATTCCACTTTGAATAATGCCTTCTTTGCGAGCATAACAAATCCTGTACTTGCACCAGTGCGCTTGTTTGCAATAGCTCTTCTCTGCCTGTTTTATATTCCCTGTGTTTATCCATCTAATGCAGACAAGCTGATGAATGAGTATTCGGTTGAGCTTTTAACTGCCGAAGATGGCTTCGTCTCATCAGAGATTTATTCCATTATCCAAGATCGCCAAGGCTTTTTGTGGTTTGGTACTGCCGAAAACGGTGTAATGCGTTACGACGGTCGTAGAGTTACGTTGTTTGAGTCTGACAGCGATCCTAGCCAAGGGCTATCACACAACGACGCTGGCAATTTGATGTTGGATGCAGAAGGCAATATATGGATTGGAACGTGGGGAGGTGGAGTTAACAAGTACGACCCAACAACAGGTCGCTATTCTCGTTACTTGAATGATCCAGACAACTCTCGCTCCATATCTTCAAACCGAATCCAATCACTCTTCCACGATAAAACAGGCCAAATTTGGCTAGGTTCGTATGATCAAGGTTTAAATCGTTTTCTAGGAAATGGGGAATTCGAAAGGGTTCAGAAGAAAAGCAATGAGGACCACAGTCTGTCTCATAATCGCATTTGGGACATTATGGATAATAATGACAACAGTCTGTGGGTAGCCACCAGTTTTGGCTTGAACTTGCTAGACAAAAGAACTCTCACCGCCAAACACTTCTTTCCCGACCCTGATAATCGTACTGCAACAGGAGCCAATGAAATACGTAGCTTGCTGCGTACGTCGTCAAGCCAATTCTATGTGGCGACTCAGGAAGGCCCTTTTCTTTTCTTTCCAAGTTCAGGCGTATTCCTTGCACAAACAACGCGAGACGGCAAAGCATTAGGCCAAGTGAACTCAATGATTGAAGATCACGAAGGGTGCATTTGGTTTGTGACCACCACGGGTCTTTATAAACATACAGGTGAGGGAAATTACGTAGAGAAGATGGACTTCGGCTATGACAACGGACTTCGCATAATATATGAAGACCACACTAAAACTAAATGGGTAACCAGTGAAGTTCACGGCATATTCAAGCTATCTCCTCGCCGTAAAATCAAGCAAATCAACAGTGACTCGTTAGTTGCACCTAGTGGCATTGAGCTAGACACCTTCAAAAATAGTGGCGATGTATTGATTGCTACAGCAAATGCTGAAATTTATACATGGAAAGTGAAAGAGCAAATACTCCAAAAGGAATTTGACTCGGTATTTAAAGAAGAAAGTGAATATTCAAATAGGGGAGTTATAGAACGACCTATTATTGTCCCCGATAAACACGGCAATATTTGGGTGGCACAAGACAACTTTATTGCACGTGTTAACAGAAAGAATGGAAATGTAAGTCGCTTAGAATATCCCAGAGAAGACAGCAAATATCGCCAATTCAGAGAGTTCAGAGCGTTAGCGTTAGATAACGAAGACAATGTATGGATAGGTACCTACAAGCATGGAGTTTATATATACAACGTGCAATCTGGCGTCTTTAGGCATCTTTCAACGACTGACGGTTTAGCTCACCCAGAGATTCACGCCATTGTAAATGACTCTCAAGGAAATATGTGGATTGGCACTGGAAGTGGCGTAAATTTATGGTCCATTCAGGACAATACTTTCACTCAGATTGAGTACAATAAAGAGCACAATGCAGGTCTGTTGGGCAGCATTGTCGAAGATATTCATGAGACCAAAAACGGCCAAATTTGGATTGCAACCCAACGGGGTTTGAACCTTTATAAGCCTGAATCGAAATCCTTCGAGTGGTTTGGGGAGCAGAAAGGATTGCCCGCTACCTTAGTAAGAGCGATTGCAGACGGCGACGAGGGCCAGCTCTGGCTTACCACGAATAAAGGAATCTTTCTTTTTAATCCGGCTACTGAAAGTGCCATTAATTACACTAGCACTGCCGGGGCTGTAAGTCAGAATTTCTATTCAAACAGTTTACTTAGAGCCACTAACAACACGTTCTTTACCAGTAGCCAGCGAGGTATCGAATACTTTGAGTATGTGCCAGGACAGTCTGAGTTGGTCGATTCTAAAATTGTGCTAACTGGCTTCAACAAAATGGGCGAAGCAGTAAGCCTTGATAAGCCACTATCCTACGTTACGGATATTAATCTTTCCTACGAAGACTATTTCTTCTCATTAGACTTTGCTCTTCTAGACTTCTCTGATCCCAAGCGTTCTCATTTTTCCTACAAATTAGAAGGATACGATGAACAGTGGATTGATATCGGAAATCACAACAACGTTTCATTTACTAACCTAAATGGCGGCACCTATACATTGCTGGTCAAAGCAATGAAGCCCAATGGTGAGTGGGGCAGTGAAGTCATGTCGGTTAATTTGCATGTAGCAGCAGCTCCTTGGAAAACATGGTGGGCATACAGCATTTACATTGCGTTTTTACTCGGCATTGTTCTGTTGATCATTTACTTAAGAACCCACTTACAGCAAACAGAAATTACCAAGCAGAAGCGCTTTGTTCAGGCGCTAGAGCAGCAAGTTTCAGAAAAAACAGCCTCGTTGAAAGCTCAGGCCAACGATTTGAAAAAAGCGCTGGAACAAGCCGAAGAAGCAACAAAGTTGAAGTCTGAATTCCTTGCAAATATGAGCCATGAAATTAGAACGCCAATGAACGGCGTGATAGGGATGCTGGGTCTGCTTAAGAAAAGCAACCTAACTACTGAGCAATCACAGCGCGTCAACATCGCAAGCTCAAGCGCTAATTCTCTACTGGCCCTGATTAATGATATTTTGGATTTCTCTAAAATAGAAGCGGATAAACTCGAGATTGAGTCCGTTGAATTTGATGTAAGGGAATTGATTGAGAGCATTGCTCAATCGGTTGCGCATTTAGCGCAAGAAAAAGGGCTGGATGTTGTTGTAGATTTGTCAAAGGTCAGTGAGTCGAAAATAAACTCAGACCCCAGCCGAATTCAACAAATCCTCACAAACCTTTTAAGCAACGCCGTTAAATTTACTGAGCAGGGAGAGCTCTCTGTCACGGCAGAATTGCTTCCTACTAACAATCAGAATACTGCGCTTATGCACATTGCGGTGGCAGATACGGGCATTGGTATTCCCGCATCAAAACTACCTCATTTGTTCGATGCGTTTACACAAGTCGACGCTTCTACAACTAGACGCTATGGCGGAACAGGGCTTGGGTTGAGCATTACCAAAAAGCTATGCCAATTGTTAGGAGGAGACATAAGTGTTACCACCGAGCTTGGCAAAGGCAGCCGTTTTGATGTGACATGCGAAATTTGCTACGCCGAGCAACGCAACGCTGTGCGCCCTCAGCTTGCTAAACAAGACATGTGTTGCCTGATTATTGACGACAATGCTTCAACAAGACGTGCCATGCAAAGCCAGCTGAAACTTTGGGGAGTGCTTACACTGACCGCATCTTCGATTGAGGAAGCGATTAGCTTATATTTGAAAGACAGCGAGCAAGAGATACCGGCAATACCCATTGATGTTGTATTTCTGGAGAAAGCAGAAGAGGAAGAGTTTTCACAACACTTCGGCCAGATACTTTTAGATAACCCCAGAACAAAACATACGCGTTTGGTATTAATGACACAGCTAAGCGACATGGAGAGCTCTGTTGTCTATGGCGGAATAGACGTTGATGAGAGTCTTCCTAAGCCACTGACCTCTTCAGATTTAATTCGAATTGTAGAGGAATCAGTAAATACATCTGACTATGAAGCTAAACCACGCTGTAGAAAACGCGAGGATGATCCGGTTCATATTATCGAAGGCAACACTCAGCACGTTCAATCACCTGAAGAAAACGCAAAATCCACCTCTGATGACAATGCTTATCGAATCTTGTTAGTAGAAGACAATGCCATTAATCAAATAGTGGCCACCAATGTTCTAGAAAGCGAAGGGTATGTGGTTGACGTTGCCAACAACGGTGTAGAAGCGTTAGAACTGTTAAAAAGCAGCAAGCTAAAGGCGCATTACAGCGCAATTGTCATGGATTGCCAAATGCCGGAAATGGACGGGTTCGAAGCAACCAAGCTTATTCGATATGGTGCAGCCGGCGAAGTTTACAAACGTGTACCCATCATAGCGATGACGGCGAATGCTATGCAGGGCGACAAAGATATGTGCATGAAAGCCGGTATGGATGATTTCCTCACCAAACCCATAGAGCACAATAAAGTAACTTCAACATTACAGCACTGGCTCAACAAAGTTAATTAGACCCTCGCCAACAGGGAAATAAACGCGTTAATATGCAACAAGTTTTTAACATGTTGTGAGAGCGTTAATGCTAAACCGAGCATCAAAACCCTTCGTCAAACTCGTCGAACGATATCTTCCTGACCCCTACATTTTCGTTTTATTACTCACCCTAATTACGTTTGCGTTTGCAGTGGTCATTCAAAATCAGTCTCCACTTACAACTATTCAACAGTGGGGTGACGGATTTTGGGGGCTGCTCACATTTTCAATGCAAATGCTCTTAGTGCTAGTCACTGGGTTTATGCTGGCATGCACGCCGTTAGTAAAATCCTTACTTGAGAGGCTTGCGAGCTTAGCAAAAAGCCCTGGGAGCGCCATTGTGCTGGTCACGTTGGTGTCGCTTATCGCAAGCTGGATAAACTGGGGCTTTGGTCTTGTTGTGGGTGCGTTGTTTGCTAAAGCCTTAGCAAGAAAAGTGTCGGTTGATTATCGGTTATTGGTGGCAAGCGCGTACTCAGGCTTTATTGTATGGCATGGCGGTTTAGCGGGCTCTGTGCCCTTAACTATTGCAACGCCGGGTCATTTTTCAGAAGCACAAATTGGCGTAGTTGGCACTGGAGAGACTATTTTCAGTGGGTTTAATTTGCTGTTATTGGCAATCATGTTCGTGATTATTCCTCTTGTTAATCGTTTAATGTTACCGCCTGAATCTGAAAGCATTATTGTCGATAGCGCCAAGCTACAAGACGACGCTTTGCCGTCGGCAACGAACGAGCGGCCCGCCGACAAACTTGAAAACAGCATGGTGCTTGGGTTACTCGTAGGCTTTGCAGGGCTTGCTTATCTCACCAACTACTTTGTTTCAGGGGGCGGGCTTAATCTCAATATCGTTAATACGCTATTTCTCTTTCTCGCTATTGTTCTTCACGGTACACCACGCAATGTACTGCACAGCCTGCAGCAAGCCGTTCAGGGCGGTAGTGGTATTGTTATACAGTTCCCATTTTATGCGGGGATCATGGCGGTAATGGTTCAATCAGGGTTGGCCCAAACCATGTCAGAATGGCTGATTAGCTTTGCATCTGCAGAATCGCTGCCAGTATGGAGTTTTATTAGCGCAGGCATTGTTAATATCTTTGTGCCGTCGGGTGGAGGGCAGTGGGCAGTGCAAGCCCCAGTAATCTTGCCTGCTGCCGCTGAACTTGGAGCCGAAATAAATAGAGTTGCCATGGCGGTAGCGTGGGGTGATGCGTGGACTAATTTGATTCAGCCATTTTGGGCGCTACCCGTACTTGCCATAGCCGGCCTGAAAGCAAAAGACATTATGGGCTTTTGCTTGGTTCAGCTTATCGTAACCGGTGTCATTATTTCCTTGGTATTGCGGTTTGTGTGAGGATTTAGAGAGCAATTTAACGCCGTCAAACAAAGCGAATAGAGCCGAATATGAAGCCACAACTTAAATACAAGCGGTGTGAATGATGCATTTAGACGAAGAAAAGGTAGGATTGTTGATCGTAGATGTTCAGGGCGCGCTGGCTCGAAAAGTCAATGATAGTCAGACAATGATCTGCAAAACGGTGAAGCTAATACAGTGTTGTAAATTGCTCAATATTCCCGTAGTTGTACTTGAGCAAAATCCTGAAGGCTTGGGGAAAACGGTCCCTGAAATTGAAACTCATGTCGCAAGCGATTCTCACTTTAAGAAGTTTACTTTTAACGCTGTAGCGGGTACTGACCAGTGTTCGTCCGAAATACTGGCGTACATTGGTGAAATGGAATTAAGTCGATGGCTGGTTGTGGGAATTGAAGCGCACGTATGCGTTTATCAAACGGTAACGGGTTTATTGGAAAATAATCACACTGTGGAAGTAATACAGGACTGCATTTCTTCAAGAGAGTCTTCAAATGCTGTGCTCGCCATCCAAAATATGCGTGAGCAGGGCGCACGGATCAGCAGTTTTGAGATGACACTTTTTGGCCTTTTAAAATCATGCCAACATCCAAAGTTCCGAGAAGTGTTAGCGCTCATCAAGTAGTCGAACAGCGTGATGAGCGAAACAAGTCGAAGCTAAGCGAATGCGGTTTCAATCGATACAATGTCAATACCGCGCACTTGCATAGAATCCAGCGCCAATAGATGACCAATGGCGTCACGCGTGCAGGTGCAAGGTTCAATGACTTTGGGGGAATACTTGGCAGCAGCTGGTGATAATGCTGTGTGAGTTACGCAGTTGTGGGTCATCATACCTGCAAGAAGAATTTCATCCACGCCCAATGACTGTAAGGTTTCGTCTAAATTGGTGTTTTCAAAACAATCGGCGTGTTGCTTTGTGATGATGGGCGCATCCGGGGCAGCGGCTATCACCTCTTTATGAATTTCAGCGCCATGAGATCCTTCATAGAAAAACAACCCTTCTCCGGCCTCAACAGGCACAAGGTGCTGTATGTGAATAATCGGAATGCTCTTTTCCTTTGCAATAGCCATCGCTTTAAGTGTTTCTTGCATCGCAAGCTCTGGTTTGTGTAAAGGATACTTCCCTTCAGGAAAGTAATCGTTTTGAATATCTATAACAATAAGTGCTTGTTTAACCACGGTCTTACCCTCTTTTTCCAAGAAATAGTCTCTAGCACGGTTTAAGTTGTGCTTACTCGATATTGACTATTTTGCGGGTTTTCACGTGTAATAGAGAGTGACGATAGTGACAAAAAGCGCGCCAAATGCGACAGCGTACACAGAACGACAATGAAACGATGAAAGAAATAAAAATAGCAGTAATAAACTATCCAACCGCAAGCCAATCTGCGCTTTACGGCATCGTTGAGATGTTAGAGTTAGCAAATACGATGTGTGAGCAAATCAACGCTGATGTGGCATTTAGCGCGAGTATTTACAAAGCGGAACAGTTAAATTCAAATGCACTGGTTGATGTCGTCATCTTGCCGCCAAGCATGAGTGAAACATTTTTTGAACATGACTTCACATCACTTATCAACTATATGGAAGTCATGCAGTCCCAAGGTGCATTGCTCGCATCTGCTTGCGTAGGTGCATTTATTCTTGGCAAAGGGGGCTTTTTAGATAACAAAGTGTGTACTACACACTGGCGAATTGCCAATCACTTCATGGCAACCTTTCCCACAGCAAAGCTAGATGCTAAGGCTATCGTGGTAAACGGGGAGGGTGTAATAACAGCTGGTGGAAGAATGGCGTGGATTGATCTTGTGTTTGAAATCATATCGACCTTAAGTTCACCCACCATTGCCTTGAATCTTTCTAAAGAGATGGTGGTGGATACAGGTTACAGGGAACAAGGCTTTTATCACCAGTTTTCACCTAAAAAAGATCATGGCGATGCTCTCGTTGTTAAAGCGCAAAATTACTTGGAAAACCATTACAGTCAGCCAATTTCTCTTAGCGATTTAGCTAGCCACACTTTCGTTAGTCAGCGAACCTTACAGCGAAGATTTACGCAAGCGTTAGGTATGTCAGTCATCGACTATCTGCAGAAGCTGAGACTTCATCATGCTTGTCAGCAAATTGAAGTATCTACGCGTAGTATTGCTGATATTGCATTCAACGTGGGCTATCAAAACGTCAATGCGTTTAGGAAGATATTCCGTAAAGAGTATGGGCTTAGTCCGGTGGAATACCGCAAGCGTTTTGCAATAAATTAATCATATCGTTATTTTCATTTTAATTGTTATGTTATAACATTTATTAAATTCGAGATTTAAAATGAAACTTAGCGAGTCGTTATGTCAATTCAAACTCAGCTTCCCGTTACCGTCCTTTCGGGCTTTCTAGGCGCCGGTAAGACCACGGTTCTAAACCATATTCTGAATAATCGTGATGGATTAAGAGTAGCCGTCATTGTTAACGATATGAGTGAAATCAATATCGATGCTGCTACGGTGAAAAATGAAATTAGCTTTAATCGAGCTGAAGAAAAGCTGGTTGAAATGAGCAATGGCTGTATTTGCTGCACGTTGCGAGAAGACTTGCTTGAAGAGATAGAGCGTTTAGCGCATGAAGGTAAATACGATTATCTGGTAATAGAGTCTACAGGTATTTCGGAGCCTTTGCCTGTAGCTGAGACCTTTACGTTTGCCGATGAAGACGGTAAAAGCTTGTCGGAAATATCACGCCTCGATTCGATGGTTACCGTTGTCGACGCATTGAATTTTCTTAAAGACTATGACGAAGCTAAGTTTCTCAACGAAGTGGGTGAGAGCTTGGGGGAGGAAGATGAGCGAAGCGTGGCAGACTTGTTGGTCGAACAAGTGGAATTTGCTGATATATTGCTAATAAGCAAAACCGACTTAGTCTCTGAACAAGAGTTGGCGCGCCTTAAAAGTATTCTGCAAACCCTTAATACCGAGGCTATTCAAATTCCTATCGAGCATGGAAAAGTGCCCCTCGACAAAGTGCTGAACACAGGGCGGTTTAGCTTCGAGCGTGCTCAGCAGTCGCCCGGTTGGCTGAAAGAAATGCGTGGCGAGCACGTACCAGAGACTGAAGAGTTTGGTATAAGCAGCTTTTCGTACGAAGCGCGACGTCCGTTCGATCCGCAGAAGTTTTATGATTTTATTCATAGTAAAGACATTGCAGGTAAGTTAATTCGTTCAAAAGGCTTCTTCTGGCTGGCAACACGACCTCAATTAGCTGGCAGCTGGAGCCAAGCTGGCGGTATGGCGAGATACGGGGCTGCTGGGCTGTTTTGGAAAGCCGTACCCAAAGAGCAGTGGCCTGAAGACCCTGAATACCTTAAAGCGATTGAAGAACAATGGATGGAGCCCTTCGGTGACATGCGTCAAGAACTGGTGTTCATTGGACAAGGGCTTAATAAAAACGACATTATCGAGCGGTTAGATCGTTGCTTGTTAACAGACGAACAGCTTATTCAAGGTCATCATGTTTGGGCTGAAATGCCTGACCCATTTCCTGCGTGGGAGCACTAATATGCAGGCGTTACAAGACTACAATACTTCCTTTGAACACAGCGACTCTTGGCGTTCAAGCGCCGATGCTATGGTGTTGGGCGATATCTTTGATAAAGGGATTAGCGTTGCGGTATGGACAAGGCCCGAAGTACCACTTGTCACGCAATATTATGTCGACGTTTTTAAATCATTAGGAATGGGGATTCGCGGTGTTTTCTCTTTAACATCACTGAAAGAGGAAGTCGCAAAGCTTTTACCTGATGGAAGAAATAATGCCGGAAAGCAGGCTGCCATTGACGATATTTATTTGCTGTCTGACATGCTCACCACGCTATTTGACTGTGACAGTGTGGGTGTAAGGTTAGTGCCCCTTTCATCAGCAATGTGCCCAAGCTTTCATGTGGACAATATTCCTGTTCGGTTGGTGAATACTTATTTAGGCGAAGGTACAGAGTGGCTGCCGAAAGAAAGTGTGGTTACGCGCCCAATAATTGGTCTTAACGACGCGAATACACAAGGGCTTACCAAGAATAGGTTGGGCCAACACTATCGAGAGAGCAGCGTTAGGCAAATGAACGCGTTTGATGTGGGTTTACTTAAAGGCAAGTCGTGGCAGGGCCATGAAGAATTTGCCGCCGTGCATCGGTCCTGCAAAGTCATCCCTGGTACTCATCGCGTGTTGCTTACCCTGGATCCCATGTAGTTTTTGAGTACTTATTGTACCTCACCCTCGGTTACTTCGGCGCTATCACTTTTTCCATGAGTTTTCCCTTGTGATAGCGCTTTTTTCTCTCTCGGTACCTAGCCTCGCTAATCTTCTTAAATATTCGCTTTTAAGCTTCCAGCTTTAAGGCGAGTTGTCTTACAGGCAAGTGCCACACCTTTTTAGCGAAAACTTGAAAAGCCAAGGTTTTCAACATATACCCTTAAACATTATAGTCTTTCATATTTAACGTATTGTGAATGCTAGGAATGCGTTCTTCTGTATGGTGATTTACATACAGCAGTGTACTTGTGCCTGCTTTAGCCAATATATCAATAAGCTTAAGCGCTTTTTGGCGGTTGAAGTCGTCTAAACCATTGCAAGGTTCATCCAAAATAAGCACGGCGGGGTGCTTAACCATAGAACGTGCAATAAGTACTAATCGCTGGTCACCAAAAGACAGTGACTGAAACGGCGTGTTCTTTTTCTGTTTCAAACCCAGTACTTCAAGCCACTGCTCTGCCACCATGCGTTCCGCTAGCGTGGGGCGAGTGTACAGACCAATACTGTCGTGAAAGCCTGAAATGATAACGTGCTCAACACTTGCATTCACTTTGTACTGCATGTGGAGCGCATTCGACATAATTCCAATGTGCTTTTTAATGTCCCATATGCTCTCGCCTGTGCCACGTTTTATGCCAAACATTGTTAAATCGTTGGTATAGCAATGGGAATTATCACCAGTAAACATTTGAAGCAAACAGGTTTTTCCTGACCCATTTGGACCAGTGATCTGCCAATGCTCATTTTTGTTAAGCGTAAAGTTAAGCTGTTCAAATACGGTTCGCTCATCGAAGCGCACGAACCCATCTTTAAGCTGAATTAAGGTATGAGGTAGTGAATCTAACTCACTGTTTTGCTCATTGAGGTTTCGGTCATTGCAATTGGGGTCATCGCCGTGTTTGTCTTTAGCGTTTAGGGCTGAGGGAACATCGATATCATCAGACTCTAGTGCAAACCAAGTGCTTAGTTCTGAGCGCAAACCGTCATAGTTAAGTTTATCTTCAGATTTCCACGTAATAGCCAAGTCATCCATGACAATCAACTGAGCTTGTATATTCTTGGGAATATCTGCGAGTTTGTTGGCGGTAAGTACTAAAGAAGCTTGCTGCTGAGAGACAAGAAAGCGACTAAATGCGCTTATCGCTTCAACATCTAAACCTTCGAAGGGTTCATCAAGCAAAATAATAGAGGCATTACTTAACCATGCTAACATGATAATAATCTTGCGGGTTTCACCTGTTGAAAGTGAAAGAAACCCATTATCTAGCAGATGCTCAATTCTAAGCGCAGAGGCGAGTTCGTCGTAATAAGGGTGGTTTTTATAATCCTCATTAGTCTGTGCGAATAGTTCGCGAACCTGTGTTGGCTCAGCTATTACGTCTAGAATATCTGCACTGTCTTTTTGTTTTTCTTCTTCAATTATCGCTTGCTGTTTAAAAACCGAAACCTCTGCAACAACCGAACTACATTCACGACTACCGCTTGCTGCCTTCCCACTACCGGCAAGCGCGGAAATTAAGAGTGACTTTCCGCTACTGTTTCTACCTGCAATAAGGAAGTGGGACGGCGCACTTTCAGTACAGAGCGCTAGCGAAAATGCAGGAGTAATGTATTGATTAGAAAGCTTTATTTGAAATTCAGAAAGGTACAGCATTAATGATCGCGAGTGAATATAAAGTAGAACCATTGTGAAGTTTTCTGATTACGTGTCAATGGTGAATAAGACTTTCTGAAGCCAGAACTAGCTGGTAAGTTAGTCTTATAAAGTTAGCGCCACGTTCAATGGCCAGTTAAGGGAATCAAATTGTGGGCAAGGTAGTTATTGTCACAGGTGCTAGTCGTGGTATCGGTGCCGCAACTGCTAAATTGTTGGGAAGTAACGATTATAAGGTTTGCGTTAATTACCTATCAGATAAAAATGCTGCGGATAGGGTGTGCGCGTCGATAGCTGACAACGGTGGCGTTGCATTTGCTCATAAAGCCGATGTTTCAGATGAAGCGCAAGTGCTGAACATGTTTGAGACTGTGAACGGCCGATGGGGTGAAATAACGCATTTGGTTAACAATGTGGGTGTTTTATTCACCAAAACTGAGTTAATTAACGTCACTGCAGAGCGCTTCACCAAAGTACTTAATACCAATGTGCTTAGCGCATTCTTGTGTTCGAAGGCTTTTGTAAAACAAAACGTTGCAGGGGGCGCAATCGTTAATGTTTCGTCCATTGCCTCTCGTACTGGTGCTCCTTTTGAATACGTCGACTATGCGACGTCGAAAGGGGCAATGGATTCATTCACCAAAGGGCTTTCATTAGAACTTGCTACGAAGAACATTCGTGTAAACAGCGTCCGGCCTGGTTTTATTAAAACAGACATTCATGCCGATGGTGGTGAACCTGGCAGAGTAGAACGGTTAAGCTCACAAATTCCTATGCAGCGGGGCGGTACAGCAGATGAAGTCGCACAGGCGATAGCCTGGCTTCTATCACCTCAGTCTTCATATGTTACAGGGTCGTTTATTGATTTAGCGGGTGGGAAGTAACGCGCGTGATAACACTCAGAGATTTTAAAATGAGCGATGTAGGTAGACTGGTAGATATTTTGAATCAACCGTCGGTCACGCAATTTCTGTCGACAAAAATTCCCAGCCCTTATACAAAAGAAGATGCCACATGGTGGATTCAAGAGGGGAGCAAAGAGGGTTTTATAAGAGCTGTAGAGTACGATGGCGAGTTAGTAGGGTGTATTGGTGTTAACCCAGGAAACTTTGAATATGAAAGAGCCGGAGAGGTCGGATACTGGCTTTGTTCATCACATTGGCGAAAAGGAATTATGCGTGACGCGCTGCGCCAAATTATCGCCCTTACTTTCTCAAACACAAGTATAGAGCGCATTTTTGCCTGCGTATTTTCATCCAATCTTGCTTCGCAAAAGCTGCTGTTAGATGCAGGGTTTAAGCAAGAAGCGATATTGCAACGCGCCATTTTTAAAAATGGACGGTTTTACGATAGCCATATTTTTGCCATTTTGAGGTAGCTAAAAGGTAATTCCTCAATAAAGTGTTTTTCCGTGTCTGAGAAACCAACCTTCAAAAGGTGCTATCCACAAAAAGGAGCTTTTGTGAAAAAAGCGATTATATCAATTCTACTAATTTTTCTGGTAATCATTTGCGCGGGGCTAGCAATGCCAGAAAAACTTGTAATTCCAGTAGAGGGGGCATCCTCTGCCGACTGGAATCACAATACGTTTTGGTATGAGCCATGGGGCAGCTCTGGTGTGCACAAAGGGGTAGACATCTTTGGGGCAAAAGGTACACCTGTTCAATCCGCCACCACAGGTTATGTTATCTACACAGGCGAATTGGGAAAAGGAGGAAACGTTGTCGCGGTTCTAGGCCCAAAGTGGCGTGTGCATTATTACGCTCACATGCAAGAAGTTACAGTTGAGAAAGGAGCTTGGTTGTCACAAAAAGATAAAGTGGGAACCCTTGGCGATAGTGGTAATGCCAAAGGTAAGCAGCCCCACCTTCACTACTCGGTAGTTTCTCTTATTCCTTTGCCATGGAAAGCGACGTCTGAAACTCAAGGTTGGAAAAAAATGTTTTTTCTTAATCCTCACGAGAAGTTGCTGTAGGTGCAAATGCAAGGATGATAGCTTTTTTAGGTAAATACATACTTCATATTGATGGTTTTGCAGGAACGAGTGTTGGCCTATTGCTTCTTCTTTTCCAAGATATAGTGAGCGACTTCTACCAACTGCCGAAAGGGCTAATTCTATTCTTAGCGGGTGCTAATGTATGCTATGGCATATACGCATTGAGGCTTGCCCTTATACGCAATAGATCACTTAACCAAGTAGCAGCTTTAGCAAGTGCCAACTTTCTTTGGGTGATTACATGTGTGGGGATTCTTCTCACTTTTTACGAACCAGCAAGTATATTCGCACTGCTATTTATTAGTGCTGAGAGCATATTTGTAGCGATGCTTGGTTTGTTTGAATGGCGCTACAGATTCTTATTAGTTTCTAGAAGTGATTGATTTTCGCCTAGAACAAGTGCGATTTGTAACCGCACTAGTACTTACAGAAGTTGCTACCAAATATACTTTGCTGAAAACATCTACGGGAAAATCTAGCCGTTTTTTACAAAACGCCCGATGAAGTGATAAACCGGGCGCTTTATAAAATATATACGTTAACTTATTTTAGAAATCACTCATAAGAAATTGCCAGTAATAGCGTATGAATTGGTCAGTGGGTATGTCAGAGCATGCGTTGGCTTTATCCTGACAACTACGGCCCTTAATTCTTGTGCCCGTGGTGTTTTTTGTGATGGAGATTGGTGCGCTTTGATAGTATTCGATACCTGTATCAATGAGGTCGCCAAGTTTGGGTGTTTGAACGGTAACGACTTCAATCTCGTCCCCATTTGGAGCTAACGCGCCTGCTGGGTGGCCAAGTGGGGTTTGTTCATCAGGGCTTTCGGCTGTTAATACTTCGAGTACCACTACCGTTTGTGGGAAGTTTTGTTCGTTGAACTTTTGCTCCGACTTTAATCTAGCAATTATTTGAGGAACCTGCTCATGGCGCTGCTCAGCTGCTTTAGCTAACCAAAAGTCAGCTTGCTCTAGATTTTGTATACCATAGCTTGAGTTGGACAAGATCTCAGCCATAAAATAAACCGCGTTTTTGTGACCACTCTTGGCCGAATCCCTAAGGAAGTATAAGCCTTTTTCTTTATCAGCTAGGCTGTCGTCAGAGATAATTAATAGTCCTGCTTTATAATTTCCCTCTACAGAACCCCAGCTACCGGCTTTCCTAAAGGCTTTCAATGCCTTACTTTTGCTTTCGTTGGTTCCGTAACCATTAAGGTACATATCTCCCAATATAATATTTGCGTTTATGTGCTTGCGAGCGCTTACTTTAATATCTTTGAAGCGTTTAACACATTCCTGTTTTGCACAAGGGAAGTATGAAATTGATGCGGCGTTAACCTGTAGAATTGCTAAAACCGAAAGTAAGAACAAAAAGTGTTTAAGCATTGTTTGATATCCTTATTCTGCCTGATTTATAAACACTATCATTACCTTAGACTTGTTGTTGTGTTGGGTCAATCATACTTTTACGACAATAAAAATGACGCTAGCTCTATTATTTAATCAACGCAGAGCCAATGCCAATTTATTTAGCTTGAGCCCATTACTTTTTACTCGTTTTTAAACCCTTTAATGCCCCCGTACTGGCAAGGTTCATCAATCGACGAAACCTCGGACATTCCAAATGACTCGGTGCTGTGCAAGCAGCTGCATGGTGCAGACCATCACGCATTGCTTCTAATTTTTTGATTGTTTCATCTAATTCGTTCGCTTTTTTAAGTAGTAGATCGCGATCTATATCAGGCTTTGCATCGGTTCCTAATATTCCTGCAATTTCTTCCAGTGAAAAACCTGCTGCGCGGCCTAGTGCGATTAATTCAAGGCGCTCTAGTACGTTTGAGCTAAATACGCGACGTATACCTTGTCGACCAATAGATTTGATAAGGCCTTTTTCTTCATAAAAGCGCAGTGTTGATGCCGACACTCCTGACTTTTTGGCGACCTGAGATATTTCCATACTTTTTCCCAAAGGAATGCTTGACTTAAAGTTAACTTGAAGTTGTAGGCTAGCATCTCATGTTAATTGAAACTAGTTATTGAGAGTGAATATGGAGAGTATTGTTTTTATCTTGCTGATAGGTATTGGAGCTACTTTAGTGATGGATTTATGGGCCTTGTTGAGAAAGCAATTGTTTGGTATTGCCCCTACCAATTGGGGCATGGTGGGGCGCTGGATAGGGCACATGAGAAAAGGGCAGTTTCGTCATACTTCTATTTCAAGTGCCCATGCTGTTCACGGGGAAAGTACTATTGGGTGGACAGCCCATTACCTAATTGGAATTGCCTATGCAGCACTGCTTATTTTCATATGCGGAGAATCTTGGTTGTTCGAACCGACGCTAGGTCCAGCAGTGGCGCTCGGTATCGCTACGGTCGTTGCACCGTTCTTTATATTGCAGCCAGGTATGGGCGCTGGTGTTGCCGCATCGAAAACGCCTAACCCTAATACCGCTCGGTTACACAGTATTATTAATCACGTCGTATTTGGCGTTGGGCTGTACCTTTCAGCTATGATACTAAAGCTCGTCTTGTCCTTAGAACTATTGAATTGATCGAGCGATGAATAAAAGTGAAAGCTGCAGAATGCTAGACAGAGCCTGACAACAGTGAGGCGTTGATTCGTAAAATAAGCAATTAGAGAGCATTTAGTTGGCGATTCTTACGGTTGATGCCTTACCTTTTCTAACGCCAAGAAATGTAGCAAAGTGTTGATTATCTTCACTGTACAGCCTAACAAAGCCTCCTTGCATACTGGCGGATATGTCTGCATCAAACATTAAGTCATCAACTAGACTATTTAATATTTCCAAATTACCTGACGCCACCTCTATTGCACAAAGGTCGTTATTACAAACGGCCTCTCGATACAGTGCTGCGTCGTGCTCTTCTAGTCTGTCGTAGAGTGAATCTTGCAGTTCGTTCTCTATTAAAAGGGTCTCACTAGTTTTGGGAGCGAACTTTATTGTCTCTACGAGTCCTCTTAATTCTGTAATAGTTAAAGAGCCTAAACGCTCAGTATCCAATATGGCAACGTCGTTATTGACCTTCAAAATGTGACTTGTATCGTCAATTGATTCTTCTGGTTCAATTAGAGGATGAACATTGGTTTCATCACTAGTTAGTTTTTCATTTTTTAGCTCAGCGTCAGTATCAATTTTCATCACCATAAGTTCTTCCGCTGAAGTGTGTTCTTGGGACGAAGTTGAATCTGACTTATCCGCGTGGGGAACTGCTGTATTGTTCAGGTTAGTTGCTTGGTCTTTCTTCTGAATACGTGGCTCACTGGTTAACGAACCGATAAAGTAACCCACAGTAGTGAACAATACTACGGTCAAAACAAAAGAGAGTTTTTTCAATATAAATATCCTTATTTCAATAACTGAAAGAGATTGTGCTTGTTGTGGGGAAGATTACCTCTGTCAAAAAGCGCTATTCCTTATGCTCTTAACCAACAGTTCCTGTAAAGCGTGTCACTATTTTATAAAGGTTAAAACACGAACCAAGAACAACATATCACAATGAACAACGAAATTACTTACCTCAATTGCTGATAAGAAAGTTTAAAATACCAAAACAGCCACAATTATTTATTTGTTCTTAATAATTAACCGGAAAAAGAAGACAGGATGAAAATTTCACTGGAAGAAATAAACAAATCTAACTATGAGCAGGTTTGTGACTTGGATGTGGCGGATGATCAACAAGCGTTTGTAGCGTGCAATATGTGGTCGTTGGTTGAGTCTTTCTACAACGAGAACCATACCTGCAAAGCCATTTATTGCAACGACCAGCCCGTAGGGTTCTTGATGTGGGTTCAGGAAACGCCAACCAAAGTGTCCATTTGGCGCTTTATGATTGATGAGAGCCATCAGAATAATGGAATTGGCAGAGTTGCTTTATCTCAAGCTATCACGCTTATAAAGCAAACTTCTGAGCTCAAACAGATAGAGATATGCTATAACCCCAAGAATCCTGTCGCCAAAGCCTTCTATTCAAGCTTTGGTTTCGAAGAAGTGGGGTTAGATGAAGATGGCGAAGACATGCTTGCTGTTATTGCCATTTAGCCACGACTTAAATTTAAAGCAGCGAAATGCGAGGGATCTCAAGATATGGACGTCATAGATATTAAGACTTTTATTCCAAGCAAAAACTACGACATTTCTAAAGCATTTTATTCTGAGATTGGATTTAATGCAGAATACGTAAATGAAGACCTAACACTGTTTGAAAATGGTGATTGTCTCTTCTTTCTTCAGCGCTTTTATAATCCTGAATTGGCGAATAACTTTATGCTACAAATATGTGTAGCAGACATTCAGGACGCTTTTGATTTGTGCTCGCGCTCGTTACATAAAACGAAAATTTCATCAATTGAGCAACAACATTGGGGAAGTGTTTTCTATCTATGGGGCCCGTCGGGCGAACTACTTCACATTACCGAATTAGGTAGCTAGCTTTTGCGAAAACGAGGGGCGGAATGACGAATGATGCATACCAATTACACCGTTAAAGAAAGTCCTCCGTCAGCTGAAGACTTTACCAGTCTGAGAAAATTGATTGGATGGAGTAACCCGTGTTTATCGGTTGTTCAAAAAAGTATTGATGCCTCGTTGTTTTGGGCAACAATTTACCTCGACAACAACCTTGTAGGCTGTGGTCGGGTGATTGGCGATGGCGCAATGTATTTTTATATTCAAGACGTCATTATTCATCCAGAACATCAGAATAAAGGCTTGGGCTCGAAAATAATGAACACGTTGATTGCACATTTGGAGTCTTGCTGCGCACCTGGCGCAACCATTGGCCTGTTGGCTGCGCATGGAAAAGAGAGTTTTTATCTTAAGTTTGGCTTTAAACCTCGCGATGGTCAGAGCTTAGGTTTAGGCATGTGTAGGTTTATTTAGCTACTTGGTCATTAACGTGGCATGAGAGTCCCGGGAGTTCTCAAGCTTTTTTAATCACTTGGCATTGTGATCATTGCCTATTTAATTATCGGCAGCTTTCTGTCCTAAGGCGGCAAGTCGCCTCCGCTTTTCATGAATTGGATGGCGATGGATATTAAATTCCTTCAGCACTGAAAAACTATATCTCCCTGAAATTAGCCGCCTTATCTAACACGCTTAAAAGTAGCGTTCTCAATGCTACTTGTAGTCTCTCTTTGGTGTGAATTTTGCAAAAGCCTGTCTAAAGACACTGAAAATGTCGGTTTGCGTAGTAGCTGATCACTGTTTTTCAATGAGTTTTTACTTCATTCCGATAGAAATTTGACGTTTTTCACTGGACATGTGTAATGAAAAGTATGACAAAACCTGTCTCTCACGCTTTGCTGACAGAAAATGGTCGCTTAGTTGCGAAAGCCTTGGCATATACCGCGCTTATCTTGGGCTTACTCTCTGGTTGCTCTTCATCTGACGAACCTAAGAGTCAATTTGCGCAAACCGATGCCAGCGATGTATCGGCATTGGGGAATGTGGAATACCATACCTATATGTTGGCGAACGAACTTTTTGCTGATGTGGGTCCAGCACGTCAGTCTCGCTATGCGGTAGTCGGCTTTGTACCTGCCGATACTATGAAATACAGTGCTGGTCATCAACATCCGCTAATGTTGTTGGGCCATCAACTTGAACAGGGAATGATTACTGAGGCCACGAAAAGAGGCTTTTCTACTCAAGAATTTAAGCTTTCGAACGATATAATTGTTAGTAACGAAAGCGACAGAGTATTAACCCGCGATATCGACCAGCTTTCCAACATTGAGCGCGTCGATTTTTATATAACCGGCACTATGGTGTATCAAGAGTCTGGCGCGGTGGTTAACGCTCGAATTATCAACGCTAGAAATAAAAACATTGTCGCTGCAGCAACACGCTTTTTCCCTGCCGAACTGTTTTGGCGCGAAGAACAAGTAACAACCAGAAACGGCAAGTTATACAGAACTGAAGGTACGAGGTAACCCCATGAAAAGACGAAATCAATACGCGGCGCTTTCGCTTTGTGCTTCACTGCTAAGCGTTAGCGGGTGCTCTATGATGATGGGGGAAGAAGAGGTAGCCGAACAAGCGCCTCAGCGCCCGGCCATGAACGTGATTGATATTACTGCCGCCGACCGCGCTCCCTCAAAGCCAGTTGAAAATACCAGTGATACCCAGTCTCAGGGTATGGACGCGTACGGCGCTATCGGTCAACCTCCTTTGTATTCGAGCGTACAGGGCGCGTATAAGGGTCGACCTCTAACCAAGCATATTGGCGACTATGTGAAGAACATGGCGCAAGACTTAATTGCCAATATGGAATATGTGAATAACAAGACACCTATTGGTGTAACCCATTTCGCACTACTAGATACTGACTTGCAGAAAACAGATTTGCTTGGTCGTCAGATGGCGGAATCTTTTGTTCACGAACTGCATAAATTCCGCGTGCCGGTTATCGACTTCAAAGCCACTGAGTATATTCGTATTACTGACGATGGCGATTTTGTATTAAGCCGAGACTATTTGGAATTGAGCAGCAGCCTTCCTATTGAATACGTGTTAACCGGAACAATGACCAAGCACCAAGGTGGCGTGTTAGTTAACGCCCGTATTTTAGGCATGGAGTCGCGCGCAGTTGTGGCAACTGCGCAAATGTTAGTGCCGTTCTACGTAGTAGATGCACTTATTCCAAGTGACGGTAGCCAGCAAAACGGTATGCGCGATGGCGTTAAGCTAAGTCGCGGCTAGGAGTTTCAGCATGGTGTTTACAAAGAAGCTTGTGTCAAGCAGTTGGGCAGCCGTTGGCGTAATGCTGAGTGTATGTATGACAGGGTGCACTAGCACAGAGTCTATTGGCTCATTTTGGTTAGGTGAAGACGGTGAAATTACTCATCACGCCGAGCCAGTGCCTGTACCAAGCCGTTCAGGGCTGGAGTACACACCAGATTCTCGCGATAGACAATATCAACAGCACGTGGAAGTCGAACCCGGCTATAAAGACCCACTACACCATGGCTATTCCCCTTCACAAACGCACAAGCGCTTAAATGATTACGCCTCGCAACTTGCGATGGAGTTAATGGACAATGCAACCCGTCTTACGCAGCAAGATATGGTGGGTGTGGCGAGTTTTGTGAGGCTTAATCAGTCGTTGAGCGACAGCACCGTGTTAGGCAATCAGCTTTCAGAGTATCTAATAGCCGAGCTACAAGACTTTGGGTTAGCGGTTGTCGACTTTAAGCTTGCAGGTGGCATTACCGTAACGCCAATTGGCGATTTCGTACTTACTCGAGATGGTACTGCACTCGCTAAACAGGTTGAAATGGACCATGTTGTAACTGGCACCATCATTGAAGATGACAGAGGCGTCCGCGTAAACGCCCGTATCGTGTCGCTGGAAAATAAACAAGTGGTGGCAAGCGCCAACGTATACATTCCTGCTTTTATCGTGATGGATTTAAATAAAATGGCTAGCGTAAACTAGCCATTTACTTCCATTGCGCTCTGTTTTTTCAAAGCGAACTCCTTTCATGTTCGCTTTAAAACCTCTAAATATCCGATCTATTGTGTTTAAGGACAGGAGAATTTTCGCAAAAACCTCTCCGTTTATTAACCCTGACTTCTAATCGCTTCGCGAGTCATAAAGCGGCTTGTGTTTACAGCATTAAGCAGAACATTGCTTAAAGGTAGCGGCTCCTTACATAGACTGCTCACCAAGACCTCTGCCATTAAAGGCGCTGTGGTTAACCCTCGTGACCCAAGGCAAGTAAGGGTGGAAACCACGCTGGTTGGCAACACTGGCGCGCTAGTCAACGGCTTGCCCACGCCTAACATATCGTAGTGTTTTTTCAGCGCATTAAAATCATGCAGTGCACCGACAACTGGCTGGTGGTCGGGTGAACCTAAGCGCGTAGCCGCTCTGGCTTTACCGTCATGTTGTAATGCTTGCACGATGTCGGTATTTGCCAGCGCCTGTTCGTGGGTGGCGAGGTTCATTTCAGTTTCATCGCTTCTTACATCGGTACTTAAGTCGTTTTTAACGTAGGTTGAACCTAACGCATGCCGACCTTCGAATACAGGTGTCATATAGCCTTTGTGACACAACACAGTGTTAAGCTGGTCAATTGGCATTTGGGTGGGAATAGCTTCAACCTGGCCGCGAACGGGGCGAAGGGACAGGCTGTTAAAATCGCTAGCGTTTACCGCACCTGCACCAAGGGCAAGGATAAGGTGATCGGCAGTAATAACTTCTTCACTCTCAGCGCAACCTAAGTTAAAACGAATCCGCACCCGCTGCTTTGTTGTCTCAACTGCCTCATGAGATACATAGGTATGATTGGGTTTCAGCTCGAGTTTGCCACTTTGAAGTGCTTCTTCAATCATGGTAGTAACTAGCTGTGGAGGAGAAATCCATCCGCCGAGGCCGATGTATAAGCCAGAGTAGGGAAGAGCTAGGTTAGCGATATCGCTCACTTCTTTGCTGTTCACCGGCTTGATCAAAGCTTCAGGCCATACGTCGGCAGCAGCCAATTTATTTTGGCGTTCTGCTACCTTGTCGTTAAAGCTTAGTTGAATAACACCACAGAAATCATGGGCAACGTCGGCTAGGCCACAGGCTTTTGCATGTTCAATAGTGTGGTCGTAGGCTTGTCTAGCATACAAAAAACTATGCGCCTGAATGCGGCTGGCAATACTTGCTTCGCTATGGAGCTGCGGATAAAAGCCGCCTTGCGGGTTGCCAGAAGCGCCGCTTGCAAGGGTGTCACCATCAAAATACAAAGTAGTGCTAATGCCGCGTTTTACTAAAGCCAAGCATGCCGTAGCTGCTGCAAGGCCGGAGCCTACTACCGCGACTCTACTTGTTTTATCTAAACTGTCGTTCGCGTACCTATAGTAGGGGCCAGCAGGCAGGCGAAGTTTATGCTGCACATTCTCATTGTCTTGGTTAAAAACGCCGGTCAGCATGTCGCGCTTACGGCCAAAACCGTTGCGTTTTTTAATGGTAAAACCCACTCCAGCTAGCCCACGCTTTACGATTCCTGCGGCGGTAAAGGTTCCAAAGGTAGTTCCGGTTTTTGACAAGCGAGCCATTTGGCTAAACAGAGCATCTGTCCACATATCAGGGTTTTTGCTAGGCGCAAAACCATCTAAAAACCAGGCATCGATGAGGCCATTTTCAGGGGAATGCCACTGAGGTAGAAGTTCGTGAACATCACCAATCCACAAGTCGAGTGTGGTTGAATGGTTATCAAAATGAAGGCGATGACAACCTTCT
This sequence comes from Alteromonas sp. W12, assembly GCF_001924945.1. Taxonomy (NCBI): domain Bacteria; kingdom Pseudomonadati; phylum Pseudomonadota; class Gammaproteobacteria; order Alteromonadales; family Alteromonadaceae; genus Alteromonas; species Alteromonas sp. W12. The sequence goes on along the minus strand of NZ_LQXH01000009.1, from coordinate 324,214 downwards.
AGGCCCATGGGGTAAAGTGAGGCGAGTGCTTGCGCTTCGTCTTTAAGAGCAGGAAAAGCTTCTAGCGCACGGTGCATATCCTGTTGAGGCAGTGGAAACTTTTCCGTGGTGATAAAATACAGGCGCTTTAACGGATGGTCAGGGTTCGCTGCTCTAAACTCGTTAAAGGCACGCATGGCGACCAAAAAGTTCAGCCCAGTTCCGAAACCTGTTTCGGCGATAACAAAAGTAGGGTTGGGCCACTGTTGCCAGCGATCAGCAAGGTCGTTGCCTGCAACAAAAACGTGTTGGGATTCATCAATTCCGCTGTCGTTAGAAAAATAAACGTCGTCAAAATGGTCGGCGACAGGCGTACCGCTCTCATTAAAATGAACCTGTGCATGCTTAGATTTCACTGTTTATTTTTCTCCGTTTATGTCGTTGTTGTGTTGGCACTTTGAATTTGAGGCAGTTTTCACTACTTCAACAGCTTGCCCATTCAATGCTTGTTTTGAAACGTCAGAGCTAGCCTGGCTTTTAGATGGACAGTACACTTCTGCAGGTGTTGAAAAGTGCGGGATTACTTTACTGATCACGTGCTGTGCGCCAAACATACCGCCAATGGTGCTCCACGAACCATTAACGTTAATTAACCCGCGGTGATCCATTGTAGGCACTTCAGCATCTGTTTTTAATATAACCCAGGTTTCTTCCGCAATATCAAAGATCCAGATGGCTTCATCTGCAGTTGAAGGCTCGCCGTTATAGCCAATGCCATTGTAGTTGTACGGATTAGTTGAACCGCCCACAAAATAGATTTTATTCGTGGCGTTATCGCCCGCTGCGGCCATGCGATAGCGCGCAGTACCCGTTGGATGGTCAAGCGTACGCCAATCAATCTTGAATGGATTTTCCTTGTCAATATCACCTTTAAAGCAGGCAGTTTCTGGCGCGAAGCTGCGGCGTTTATCGCTGTGAGGTGTTACTGATACGCCGTCACAAATTACCATAGTGCTGTTAACGATGCCGCCAGCTTGCCCGAATACCGGACTGCCAAGAAAAGGGCTCGCCTGTTGCCATTGGCCTGTTTGCGTATCGTAAACCTGCACAAGGTTTACGTTCCCATCGTTGTGCCAGCCAGAAATTAAGTACACGTAACGGTCTTGGTAAACTAAAGCAGTTGCATCATCAACAGGGACGGGCATAGGCGCCAACAGCGTATATTCCCCAGCTACAGGCGAGAATTTATAAACATCTGGGGTGCTAATTTCATTATGGTCTTTATCAACCGTGTAACCGCCAAAAATATAAACGCTGTCATTAACGCCCACTGCTATTGATGCCAAGCGGCCTTTTAGCGCAAGACTTGATGGAACTGGGGGAAGGGCTTGCCATTGCGAAGGTTTATCGTTGTTGTTAATCACAAGCTGCCAAGCACGGTTGTGTACGTCTTTATGGGTTTTGCCTTTGCCCAGTCCCATAAAACTAAATACATATTGTGTGTCTTCTATGGTTACAGAAGCTACGGCATTGTTTGAAACTGGCTCTGGTAGCGCGGGGAGAGCGATAGGCGCAGCTGTTGCTGAGACAGTCGCTGCAGAAGCAATGATTAAGACAGCCACCACGAGAGAAAGTCGGGGTACCGCACTTTGGAATATACGTAGAGCAAGGGGGCTTGGCTTTTTTAATATCACAGCAATCTTCAGTTTTATCTAAATTTCGAACGTTTGGCCGCGTATTCTACCTGTCACCTTTTTGTTTTTCCGCAAAAGTTTGTACCTGCTTAAAACTCTTCTTTTCTTATTGCTTCTGCAAATAACAATCTATCAGTAAAAACAATACGTTTATTTAATTGTTGTTGTAAATATTTTGTTAAATTTAGCGATAGGTCTATTCAAGATAGTTCAGGGAGAAGGTATGGCGGGCGTGTTTCACCAATGTGGTCAAAGCATTTGCAAACGCACTAGAAACGAAATGGATGATCGTGCACGTATCATCGCACGTGCACTTGCTGAGCAAGGTGTGTGCGATAACGATGTGGTAGCTATTCTTATGCGAAACCACGTCGATATATTTGAAATAGTAGAGGCATGCCGATATGTGGGTTCGCGCTATGTTCTGCTTAATTGGCACAGCCCTGTTGCCGAACTTTTGCCTATTTTAGACGACTGTGGCGCTAAAGTACTGTTCGCTCATCGCGATTTATTAAAGGGTGAGAATGACCGCCAAACGTTATTACAAGTTCCCACCTTGTCAGTGATATACACCAGTAAAACGCCAGAAAGCATTTTAGGGCGCTACCATCTTACAGAAAATTCACTGTTAGCGTCAGAGGCGAAAACTGGGGAACAGTATCTGTGCCTTGATACGCTATTAGCTGCCCCAAACGCAAAGCGTCACAATGAACCGCCCAAGCGCTTTAAGGGCATGTTTCCCTACACATCTGGCAGCACTGGAAAGCCTAAAGGTATTAAGCGAGATGTAGACCTAACTCGGCCAGACCCTTATTTAATATTCAAAGGGCTGTCTGAAGCGCTAATGCAGTTATCAAGAGGTGATCGCTTTTTTGTCTCGGCACCGCTTTATCACAGTGCACCACATGCGCTTACGCTCTGCTGTTTAGCAGCGGGTAATATTGATGTATACATTGAGCCTCAATTCGACCCCGAACGCTTTTTACAAGACATAGAGCGGTTTAAGCTGACTCACGCCTATATTGTTCCTACCATGATGGTGAGGCTACTTAAGCTGCCCGAGTCGATAAGACGCAAATACGACACTTCAAGTTTGCGTTTTGCCTTATCAACCGGGTCAGCACTGCCGAGCGACGTGAAAGAAGCAATGATTAACTGGTTTGGCCCAATTTTCTTTGAATCTTATGGCGCTAGTGAATTGGGCTTTATGACCCTAATTTCATCTCAAGAAGCATTAGAGAAGCCAAATTCTGTGGGTAAGCCCATTCCCGGTGCCGCGATTAAAATACTGAGCGACGATAAAGAGGAGTGCGAAGTAGGTGATGTTGGCGTTATATATGCGCACCTTTCCATGTTCGCGCCATTCAAATATACCAATACTACGGGCACGCAAAGCGACTTACATGTTGGTGAATTCACGACATTAGGTGATATGGGTTATGTGGACGAAGATGGCTACTTTTATATTTGCGATAGGAAAAAAGACATGATCATCTCAGGTGGCGCCAATATATTTCCTGCTGAAATAGAAAGCGTCATCATCGAAATGCCTGAGGTTACAGACTGTGCGGTGTTCGGTGTGCCTGATACTGAGTATGGTGAAAAAGTTGTGGTGGCTGTTCAATGCTCACCCGGCAATGCGCTGTCGATTGATGCGCTACACGGGTATTTAGATGGCAAACTAGCGCGGTTCAAGTGGCCTAAAATATTGCAAATACTCGCTGCCCTGCCTAGAGAAGATACGGGTAAAATATTTAAGAACAAACTTAGAGCCCAATTTGGTCAATAAAAGAAACCGCTAAAGCTATTTTGAAGGTTTTATGAAGGTATAAATTAACGCTGGTCATGACCCTGTGCATTCGTGCTACATTGGAAATATTCTGAACAAGAAAGCTTAGACAAAGACGGCATAAACGAAAAAAGAAGGGAAGTGGGAATTTACCTGTTTATACACATAAGCCCAGAATTGAAACAGGTACTGCAACGCTGAAGTTTAGCAAATTTGAGTATGACAATTGGCAGAGCAGACCACTTTACCATTCAAAATCGTTACCATAAGCCGCAACAACGCAAAGGGTAAACTATGAGAAGAGCAGTTATCACCGGTCTTGGTATCGTATCAAGCATCGGCGTAAATAAAGAAGACGTACTTGCTTCACTTAAAGCGGGTAAGTCTGGAATTACATTTTCAGAACAGTTCGCCGAAATGGGCCTTCGCAGCCAAGTTTGGGGCAACATCGACATCGATTTGAAAGACCATATTGACCGTAAAGCTATGCGCTTTATGGGCGATGCGGCAGGCTACGCATACGTAGCGATGCAACAAGCCATTGCAGACTCTGGTTTAGAAGAAAGCGACATTTCAAACGAACGCACAGGTATCATTGCTGGCTCAGGTGGCGCGTCTTCTGAAAACCAAGTGCTTTCTGCTGATATTCTTCGCGAAAAAGGCGTTAAGCGTGTTGGTCCATACATGGTTCCTCGTTGTATGGCATCTACGGTATCGGCTTGCTTAGCGACACCGTTTAAAATTCGTGGCGTGAACTATTCAATTGCCTCTGCGTGTGCAACTAGTGCCCACTGTATTGGTAATGCGCTAGAGCTTATTCAGCTTGGTAAGCAAGACGTAGTATTCGCCGGTGGCGGTGAAGAATTACATTGGTCACTATCAAGCCAATTCGACGCTATGGGCGCACTAAGCTCTAAATATAACGACAATCCTGCTGTGGCATCACGTACTTATGACGCAGCACGCGACGGCTTTGTAAGTTCTGGCGGCGGCGGTATGGTTGTTGTTGAAGAGCTTGAGCACGCGCTTGCTCGCGGCGCAAAAATCTACGGCGAAGTAGTAGGTTACGGTGCTACATCAGACGGTTTCGACATGGTTGCACCGTCGGGTGAAGGCGCAATTCGCTGTATGAAAATGGCAATGCAAAATATCGATGCGCCAATCGATTACTTGAATACCCACGGTACATCAACGCCAGTAGGTGATGTGAAAGAACTTGCCGCTATTCAAGAAGTGTTTGGTCAAGCAGGTGTGCCAATTAGTGCAACCAAGTCGCTGACAGGTCACGCACTAGGAGCTGCGGGTGTAAACGAAGCTATTTACAGCTTGTTGATGATGGAGAATAACTTTATTGCGCCATCAATTAACATAGACACGTTAGACGACGCGGCACAAGGGCTAGATATTGTTACCCAAGCACGTGAAGCAACGTTAAACACAATTATGTCTAACAGCTTTGGTTTCGGCGGCACTAACGCAACGCTGGTTATGCAGCGTTATAACGGTTAATTGAAACCGCTTGAACCAGTAAGCTTTTTTAACTTCAGTTAAGAAGTTTCAAAGAAGACAAAAGGGCGTAAACCTGAGCAGCGTGGGTGCTTGTGTTTACGCCCTTTTTTGTTGCTATTTTTTTAAATAAAACCTGTGTTTTCAGAAGCGGCCGCTTAAGCGATTGTAATTGTGTGTTTTGTTCGTGAAGCAGAATGTCAAATTTTTATTAAGCGCAGTGTTTCGAGTGACGCTAAATTTGTCGTTTAACTAAGTGCTCTGAGCTATCGGTTAAACCAACTTTCATTACTCAATCGGCAATCTTTGTCAATCTTTGCCATAATTTTAGGGTGGTGAACATTCGGAAATAGACAATGGCAACTTTAAATGTGTCGCTTCCTGACGAAATGCGTACGTGGATTGATGAACAAGTAAAAACTGGCAAATTTGCTAATGCTAGTGATTATATTCGCGATTTAATACGTCGCAATCAGAGTGAGCGAGAGGCAATTAGCTTAGCTCTCATAGAAGGTGAATTGAGTGGGAAAAGTGATAAGAATGTTTTAGATATTATTCAAGCTAAGAAAACTCGAGCCTCAGAATGAATAAATATACCCTCTCTAATAAAGCAGAGGAAGATATCTCCGGGATTTACGATTATTCAGCCAATATTCATGGCGTAACTCAAACTGAAGCCTATCTTGTTGCCCTACACGAAGCTCTAGTTATTCTGGCGGAAAAACCTAGTTTCGGTACTTCAGCAGAGTATATCAGAAAGAATTACTTTCAACTGCCAGTTCATAGGCACATGGTCTTCTTTTAAAAAGTCGATGACGGCACTTTCGTCATTAGGGTACTTCATCAACAGATGAAATACTCTATACATCTATGCGATTGAAATACGAAGGAAAGACCCAGTAATGTGGCGGAAGCGTCAAGTTAAATAAACTGGTAACGACTAAACAAGGTATCTGGCTCGGGAATAGTGATTTTCCCGTAATGCCGTTTTACCAAACCTTCTTGTTGAAGTTCACCTAATAACTGGTTCACCGTTTGCCTACTGCTATTTATCATTTGCGCTAAAGACTCTTGCGAAAGGGTTAGCGTAATCGCGTTATGTTTGGGCAAATGCTGACCGTAACTGGTGGTAAGCATTAAAAGCCGTTTTACCAGCTGGTGCTTAAGGCTAAGACCCGCACTTGAGTCAATAAACTGAAAAGCGCTGCGCACTCGCGTGCATAAAAGGCGAGTAAAATGCGGGTAGAGTTCAGGATATTGTTCAAGCAGTGCTTTAAACGCGTTCTTTTGAATAATCGCCACCGTGCAATTTGTCTCGCAGAAGTTGTCGTGAGTACGAGGGAGGTCGTCAAACATCGATATCTCACCAAACCAGGTGCCGGGGCCCAGTAGCGCAAATAGCATTTCGCGACCATCCACGCCCACAGTGACAACTCTTAAACGGCCTTCGCATACGCCATAAAAACCGACACCGTCTTCACCTTTGGCATGCAGTTGCTGCCCAGCTTTTAAGTGTTTTAGACGCATCTTGTCGAACATGGCTTCCTGCAAATAGGGTGGAAGCGCGCTAAACCAAGTAGAGCTAGCGAGAACAGGTTTAAATTTTTCCATTTAACAAATTTCTTACAATGTCGTATATCCGACAGTGTATAGCAATTACTGCGCGTAATGTAGGCGGTAAGAGAAAGTAAGTGGAAGTTTCATTGAAACGTTCAAGGTATCGAGCCTTCCACCTAGGGCTCCCGCCTCAAATGAAATTAATTTGTACGTTAAAAGAGTAAAGCTATGACAGATTCAGTAAAGTCGAAAGTTAGCAGTGAAGAATGGCAAACCCGTGTTGATCTTGCCGCATGTTATCGCGCAGTTGCTATGTATGGTTGGGACGACCTCATTTTTACTCACATTTCTGCTCGTGTTCCTGGGCCTGACCATCATTTCTTGATTAATCCCTACGGTTTAATGTTTGATGAAGTTACGGCATCAAGCTTGGTTAAAGTTGATCTTCACGGTAACAAAGTAATGGAAAGTGAATACGACATTAACCCAGCAGGTTTTACTATTCATAGCGCCGTTCATGAGGCTAGAGACGATGCAAAGTGCGTGTTGCATTTGCATACAGCAGAAGGTGTGGCGGTATCCATTTTAGAAAAAGGACTGCAGCCTTACTCGCAACAGTCGCTTTTTCCGCTGGCGTCGCTTTCCTATCATGCCTACGAAGGCGTGGCGCTAAACCCAGAAGAAAAAGTGCGATTGGTTCGCGACCTTGGTGATACCCAATTTATGATTTTGCGCAATCACGGGCTTTTAACCTGTGCAGACAATATTCCCGATGCATTCTTGTTTATGTTTATTATGCAGCGCGCCTGTGAAATTCAGTTAAAAGCGCAGGCCACAGGCAAACCGCTTATTCCAATTCATTCGGCAATTCTAGATGGCATTCGAATGCAGGCCGATCAAGTCACCCGGCAGGCTGGTGGTTTGTTAGCATGGCCGGGTATTAAACGACGCGTTGAACGCCGTTTCCCTGGATATGACAAGTAACGGCGTGAAGTTAAACGTTATCTAATACGATGATCGCAACGGATGAAGTGGACAAAAAACGTGAGCTAAAGCGGTTTGCTCTGAGCGTTCCCGTTTTAAAGGATTGTATGAACTTCGGCCGTCTCTTTAATGTTGCGGCCAAACGTGCATCAAAATGACGTAAATGAAACGAATCACCGATAAGATAAATCAAGGGCGCTGGGTTACTAAAAGCCTAAGTTAAGGTACACTTAGCGCCATGAAAATACTTCTTGAAGATACCATTCCGTTTGGCACCGATTACCTTAATAGCGTAGGTGAGATTGAAACCTATGCGTGGCAATCTCTTGTGCCTGAAATGCTACGCGATGTAGATATTCTTGCGCTGCGTTCTACCACAAAGGTTACCCCTGAACTGCTGACCAGCGCTAGCAAGCTCAAGTTTGTTACTACGGCAACGGCGGGGACCAATCATCTAGATAAAACGCATTTAGATAGCGTGGGTATTATGCATAGCAGTGCAGCAGGCTGTAATGCCGTAGCGGTTGCCGAGTACGTGTTGAGTGTTTTGCTGCACGCGCAAAAAGCCCAAAAGCTCGATTTATATAATGCGACAGTGGGAATAGTAGGTGCTGGTAATGTGGGAACTGCATTATCAAGAATTTTAATGGCAATTGGCGTTAAACACTGTCTGTATGACCCACCGCTACAGCAAGCGCTAGCAAAATCTGGTAAGAAGGAGCATAACGGTCAGTCATTTGTAGACTTAGCGCAAATAGCAAAGTGCGATGTTATCTCGCTTCACGTGCCTTTTATTAAAGGCGGCGAATATCCTACATATCAGATGATAGACGAAGCGTTTCTGGAAGGATTAACATCAAACCAGTTGCTTATAAATGCATGCCGGGGTGAGGTTATTGATGAAGTGGCACTACTTAGCGTACTTCAAGGGGAAAAACCGCCAACGGTGGTACTCGACGTATTCGATAATGAGCCTGCCATAAATACAGCATTATTTGACTATGTTTGGTTCGTTACACCACATATCGCGGGGCACTCTGTAGAAGGCAAAGTGCGCGGTACGCAAATGATTTACGAGCAAATTTGTGACGTAGTGGGCAAAGCCCCAGACAAAGTGCTTAGCGACTTTTTAGAGAAAACCAATCCGATCAAAGTTGCGTTAAATTCGCCTGAGGCGGTGCGGTTGTCGGTTGAGGATCTCATTGCCGTATTCCACAATGTGTATGATGTAGCTATTGACGATGAGATAACGCGAAACGCGTTTGCGTCAGGCCATAATGAAACGCCAGAGACACACATAGCAAATACGTTCTCTACATTGCGCAAGCAATACAGAGTGCGTCGCGAGTGCAGCGCCTATGCGTTACACTTGCCAAAAAACACCAGTAAGCAAATCCAAGACACATTCACCAAACTGGGCTTTCACGTAAGTCTGGTTTAGTTATTTTAATATTAGGAGCATAAAGCATTATGTCGCAAGCGTTTGACGTAGCGGTACTTGGCGCCACAGGTCTAGTGGGCCAAACCATGATTGAACTATTAGAAGAGCGAGACTTTCCGGTAAACCGTTTGTATCCGCTTGCCAGTAAACGTTCAGCAGGTAGTACCGTGTCGTTTAAAGGCGAAGACATTGAAGTATTAGATGCTGATGATTTCGACTGGTCATTAGTGCAATTTGGCTTTTTCTCAGCTGGAGGCAGCATTTCTGCAAAATTTGCTCCGATAGCGGCAGAGGAAGGCTGTATTGTTATCGATAATACTTCAGAGTTTCGTTACGAGCCAGATATCCCACTTGTGGTGCCAGAAGTTAACGCCCATGCACTGGCAGAATTTCGCAATAGAAACATTATTGCGAACCCAAATTGCTCAACCATTCAAATGTTGGTTGCACTTAAACCTATTCAAGACGCTGTTGGTATTGACCGTATTAACGTGTGCACATACCAGTCAGTTTCTGGTGCAGGTAAAGAAGCCATGGAAGAACTGGCTAAACAAACCGCAGGTTTGCTAAACGCACGTGAAGTAAAGCCAGAGTCGTTTAGTCGCCAAATTGCCTTTAATGTCATACCTCAAATCGACATATTCCAAGACAACGACTACACCAAAGAGGAAATGAAAATGCTGTGGGAAACCCAAAAAATCATGGGCGATCAAAGTATTTTGGTAAACGCGACGGCTGTGCGTGTACCGGTTTTCTACGGGCATGCTGAAGCTATTCACCTTGAAACGCGTTCGCCAATAGATGCGCAGCATGTTAAAGAGCTTTTAGCCGATGCGCCAGGCGTAACAGTTTACGACGGCAATGAGCAATTCCCTACGCAAGTAAGCAGTGCTAGCGGCAACGACATTGTGCATGTAGGGCGGATCAGGAATGATATTACTCACCCTTGTGGTTTAAACCTATGGGTAGTGTCAGACAACATTCGCAAGGGTGCAGCGACAAACAGCATTCAAATTGCTGAGACACTCATTCGCGACTACTTGTAAATATTCTACAGAGGTTCAGCCTCTGATTAATCGGATAAGCACAGGAAAAGGTAAACATTTTTCTGTGCTTGCCGATACGCAATGAAAGGGCAATGCCTGTTGCAATGAAGCAGCACTGTTCAACGGGATAGAAAGACAGCACTCGAAGCTACTGAATGACGGTTTTTAGCGAAAATTTGAGCATTAGAGCGCTTCAATACTACTGTCTAACTAGATCACCCTTAATAACTGGTTTATAGTTTGTAAAGTTAGGAATAGAACAACGTTAAAAACAATACTCAGTCAGACACTTAGGCGAAGGGTAAGAACTCTAAAAAGCGCAAATAAATCTTACTGCTAAGTTCATAAAGACTGTAAAACGCTAGCTTGATTATTAATGGTTTCAAGGTGGCTTAAGAATAAAAATAAAAGCCAATATTTTCTTCCGTACTGATTGGCTAGAAAATCCGCCCATATGTCTCGGGTGGTAAAGACGCTTGAGGGCATATAGGACTGCTATGAAATTGCATTTGACGGGCTTACTTTTACTAACACTTTGTTTGTCTGGCCCTATTATCACTGTAGATGCACAAGAACGCGCTACCTTCTTAAAAGGTCCCAAAGACGCAACTAATCAGTATTCGGGCCTAGAATATGGCCCTATCGACGCCAACGATACTCTATGGCGTATTGCCGAGCGTTACCGCCAAAACAATAACCTGAGTGTGTATCAGGTTATGACCGCTATTTACGAGCTCAACCCAAACGCATTCGAAAATGGCAATTTAAATTTATTAGTTGATGGTGCGGTATTAAAGTTACCATCAGAGCGATATATCGCCAGAATTGATAAGCAAAAAGCCCAGATGCGCGCTGAGCAGGATGATAGAGCATTTGCTGAAATGCTTAATAAGCCCGGCAGTAGCGTAAGAAATATCAAGCCTGCATCGCCTTTAGTCAATCAACAAGACTTAACGCAAACCCAAACTGATATTGAACAAAAAATCACTCGCTTAGATCAGGAGCAAACCCGACAATTTGACGAGCTGCGTATGCAATTTGCAGCCTCACTGGAAAATGTTGAAGCTATTCTTAACGAAAACAGACGCTTGTACGAGCGTGTTGAGGCCGTTAATGGCGAGCTAGAAACCTTGCGTGGACAAGTGGAAGGTGATGTTAAGAGCCAACTTGATATGCAAGTGGCGCTTCAGCAAGAATTGCTCGACATGATCAAGGCCGAGCAAGCGCAGCGCGAAGCAGAAAAGCAGTCTTCTTTTTTAAGCGCACTTACCAGCCCACTCAGTCTAATCATAGGCTCTGCAATTCTGTCACTATTGTTAGTTGGTGGTCTTATCATGTGGCTGCTAAAACGTAATAGTAAGCCTGACGAAGCACCTGCGGCTGGACCTACGATTACAGCCGATAACGATGAAGTGCCGGTACCTGATTCTGACATTGGCGATCTTTCAAGTGCACTGGCCCCTGACTTTGATGATAAAGCAGAGTTGTCAGATGATGACTTGTTTAATGACGACGACCTACTTGATGACGTACTTACCTCAGATTTAGAAGAAAGCCTAGATGACGAACTAGAAACCTTCGCCGACCTTGAAGACGACATGTTGGTGCCAGACGATGGCAGTGATGACTTGTTTGAAGCTGGCGATGATGAGCTTGATCAAAGTGAACTAGATAGTCTGTTTGATGACGATGACCTGTCAGATAAAGTATTAAACGAAAACGACACTGACGACCTTGAAGGCTTCGACCTGTCAGGGGATGACGACATCTTTGATGAAGATTCTGCCGATGAAAGCGAGCCAAAGACGGAAGTTGCTGACGAGGCGGCCTCGACAGATGACGATGATTTTGACATTGATGACTTGCTTGATGATGTACAAAGCCAAGACGCGGCAGAACTTGAGAGTGATGAGCTAGATGAGTCGGGCGACATAGACCCTGACGACATACTGGCTGAGGTCAACGGAACCGCAGAATCTGACAACGTTGATGAAGACGATATCGACGCGTTGCTTGCAAGCTCGGTTGATGATTTATCTGACGCTGGCGAAGAAACAGAAAGTGTTTCTTCTTTGCCAACCGTAGAAGATGAGGACGATAAGCCTGAAATCAGTATTGACGATTTGCTAGAAGAGCACGGCGTTGATGCAGGTCTTACTGATGAGCTAGACAGCAATGACGACCTTATCAATGAGGATATGTTGAGCAAGCTCGACGACGAGATTAATCAGCAAAATAAAGAAATTGATAAAATCACCGACGATTTGTTAAATGAAATTGAGCAAATCGAAATGATGGGTGGCCTAGGTGAAGAAGATGACGAAGACGAAGATGATCTTGAGGAAGAAATAACAACTTCTTCGCCGTCGCCGCAGTCTATTCAGAGTCTTGATGCCATTACCGACGATTTAGACGAAATAGTCACCGACGAAATCGAAACTAACGCGGACTTCAGTGACCCTCTTTCCGATGAGCTTATTGCTGAGCTACAGGCGGAAGATGAGCTTGCTGAAGAGCCTTCAGCTGATGATGAGCTCGATGAAAGCGCTTCTAGCGATTTACCTACTCAATCCGATGAGGAAGGTGATTTTGACGATCCGTTTACTGATGAACTACTTGCAGAGCTTGAAGCAGAGTTAGATGGCGAGCCTGAAGTTAGTCCTGAAGCTCACGAAGAAGACGTAGATCTTGAAACGCCTGAAGGCGATGAAGAAGATGCAAGCGAAGATGATTTTAGCGACCCGCTAACTGATGAGTTGCTTGCTGAACTAGAAGCTGAAGAATCTAAAAGCAGTGAAGATGTAGATTTGCTGACAGACGAGCTACTTTCTGAGCTTGAGTCTGAAATAGAACCAGATGATGAAACAGATGCAGAGTTCGAACCTGAAGTCGAGTTTGAGTCAGAACCAGAAGCTGAGCTAGAAGCTGACATTGAAGATGAAGTAGAGCTTGAGACGGAAGCCGAAGGTGAACCGCAGTCAGAACTAGAATCAGAGCTTGGCACTGAAGTAGAAGCAGAGCAAGACGCTGAGATTGAGCCTGAACTAGAAGCGGAACTTGAGTCTGAGCCGGAGCCGGAATCAGAGCTAGAATTTGAAGCTGATTCTGAATCTGAATTCGAACAGGATTTCGATTCTGAAACAGAACTAGACCAAGAAGCAGAAGAAAAAGCTGAGCCTGAAGCCGACTTGGAAGATGAAGTAGAGCTAGAGGCGGAAGCCGAAGGTGAACCAGAGTCAGAACTAGATTCAGAGCCAGAGTTTGGCACTGAAATAGGAGCAGAACAAGACGCTGAGATTGAGCCTGAACTAGAAACGGAACTTGAATCTGAGCCGGAGCCGGAATCAGAGCTAGAATTTGAAGTTGAGCCTGAGCTTGAGCTTGAATCTGAATTGGAACAGGATATCGATTCTGAAACAGAACAAGACCAGGAACCAGAAGAAAAAGTTGAACCTGAAACTGAAGCTGAACCTGAAGCCGACTTGGAAGATGAAGTAGAGCTAGAGGCGGAAGCCGAAGGTGAACCAGAGTTAGAACTAGATTCAGAGCCAGAGTTTGGCACTGAAGTAGAAGCAGAACAAGACACTGAGATTGAGCCTGAATTAGAGGCGGAACTTGAATCTGAGCCAGAGCCAGAATCAGAGCTAGAATTCGAAGCTGAGCCTGAAACCGACTCGGAAGATGAAGTAGAGCTAGAAACGGAAGCCGAGGCAGAACTACAGCCAGAAACAGGCGTAGAGCCAGAGATCGAAGCTGTCGATGAAGACGCTGAAGAAAAGGCAGGGCAAACGTCAGACGATCCACTAGATGACGCTATTGAAGCGTTTGAAAGACAGATGATGGATGATATTCCTTCGTTCAGTCAGATGGATACGGAAGAGCCATCAGCGCCAGCGGAAGATGCTTCAGCAGAAGACAGTGATGAATACGACGACAGCCTGTTAAACGCTGCGTATGACGAAGTAGAAAGCTTTGAATTAGAGCAAGAAATTGACGGTGTAGTAGACGGTGAAGATGAAGGTGACGAAATATCATCAGAATCTAGTGCTGCTGAAGAATCGAGTTCACCTGAAGAAACTGATTTAAACCAAAGCGATTCAGATAAGAACAGCGAAGAAGACTTTAACGAACTTGACGATGTTCCTGGCCTTGACGACTGGCTGTCTGCTTCCGATGACGACGATCATGTAGACGACAACGAGATTCTTGACGATCTTGACAGTGCTGAGTTCGATGAGCTTCTTCAAAGTCTTGAGTCAGACGCTATTGTTGATACAAGTGATGTCGACACCAGTGAAATTGAAAGTGATGACGACGGTCAGGATCCAGAAGCATCTTCAGCAGAGAGTGAAGATACTTTCGAACTTGAGCAGGAAGATGATGAAGCCACATTCGAGTTAGAAGGGAGTGACGACAACCTTGGATTCGACGGAAGCGATGATACGTTTGAACTAGACGAAGAAGATGAAACCTTTGAGCTAGACGAAGATGGTGCTTTTGAGTCTGAGCAAGAAGACGACGAAGATACTTTCGCCCTTGAAGAAGATGATTCGGAACTTGCATTAGACGACCTTGAAATTCCAGATGATGTGGAATTGGATATTGCCACGCCAACTGAAATTGAAGAGGACGAACAAGAGGCTCAATCCGTTGAGACTGAAAAGGCTCAAGAGGATGATCTTAAACTCGATAACCCTGATTTAGATCTTGCCGCCTTACTTAGTGATGTCGACAGTGAAAGTGACGCGCAAAAGCCACCAGAAGACTTCCTTGATGTAGAGGCTTTAATGGACGATGGCGATGATGCAGACGCTATTGACCCGGATAGCCAAGCGCTAGATCTTGATGTAAGTTTATCTGACTTCACAGGTGTATCTGATGAAGATACGGTGATTGATATAGATAAAGACGCAGGGCAGAACGCTAACCTGGACTTAGCTCGCGCTTATATTGAAATGGACGATGTGGACGCTGCAAAAGAGTTGCTTGAAGAAGTAATGAAAGAGGGTAGCGAAGAGCAAAAACAGGAAGCTGCAGCGATTATAGCGAATATCGCCTAGATAATCTGTGCGGACGCACACAATAGATTGTTCGCCAGACATAATGAACGGCCTGTGTATTTACAAGATACGCAGGCCGTTTTTGTTTTAGGTGATGTACATTTATTTTCTATGACCTAAAGGAGTTTTGCGTATTAGCGGCATTGCATGTTGCAAGCGACATGACTACACTTAGCGCCTTTTCAGAAACGGGGTAATACAGATATGGGGCGAATTGCCTTAGGGATTGAATACGACGGTGCTGCTGTATACGGATGGCAACGCCAGCGTGAAGTACCAAGTGTTCAAGAACATCTTGAAAAGGCACTATCGACAGTAGCCAACGAACCCATTGAAGTGCAATGCGCTGGACGTACCGATGCTGGTGTACATGCTACTGGGCAAGTGGTTCACTTTAACTGTGATGCACCACGCTCAGAGCGCGCTTGGACACTCGGCGTAAATGCGAATCTGCCTAACTCTGTTGCTGTTACCTGGGCAAAGAACGTCAGCGATGACTTCCATGCACGTTTTTCTGCTACCCATCGCCGCTATCGTTACGTTATTCATAATGCGAAAATGCGCCCAGCTATCCTCCATTCCGGTGTTACCCATATTCACCGCGAATTAGATGAGAAAAAAATGCATGTTGCCGCACAAGCCTTGCTAGGCGAGCAAGACTTTACCTCGTTCCGCGCAGCGCTTTGCCAAAGTAAAACGCCATTTCGCAACGTTACTGATGTAAGCGTATATCGCCAAGGGCGATACGTTATAATTGATATTCGAGCCAATGCTTTCTTGCATCATATGGTTCGCAATATCACGGGCGCGCTTGTTGAGATTGGGGCAGGGGAGCAAGACGTAAATTGGATAGCTCACTTGTTAAGCCTGAAAGACAGAAGTAAATCTGCAGCTACGGCGAAGCCAAATGGGTTGTACTTGGTCGACGTCACTTACCCTGACGAGCACGGTTTACCTAAGCCGCCTTTAGGACCACTATTCCTTCCAGAAGCCTAATCTATCTACCTTCGCCTTTAAATTTTTCAATCTAAGTTAGCTGCACATCGCCTAGCAGTTAACTCAGGTTGTATTGAAGCGTGTATCTTCAAATCATCCCCTGCCAACTTCTAAGACCAGTTTTGTTTTTTCCATTTCGTTGTATTGTGGTCTAATAGCGCGCTATATTAGGTAGCTGTTCTATTGTGTTACGTATTTTTTCTTTGTAATACAGTATGAAACTTAAAAAATTAATGTGTTGTTGACCACAAGTATGAACAAACATCAATCGTCATGGTCGGCAAACAAAAAACAAAGGATTCAATTTCCATGAGCTGGATTCAAAAAATTCTTCCTCGCACGCAAACATCAACCAAAGGTAACGTACCAGAAGGTATCTGGACGAAGTGTGGTTCATGCCAAGCAGTGCTATATAAGAGCGAACTGGAAAAACTTCAGGAAGTTTGCCCTAAATGTGACCATCACATGCGTATTACGGCGCGCCGCCGTATCGATGCGTTCTTAGACGATGGCGATCGCGTTGAGTTAGGTGCAGAGCATGAGCCACAAGACGTACTTAAGTTTAAAGACTCTAAGCGCTATAAAGACCGTATCGTTGCTGCACAAAAGGCAACGAACGAGAAAGACGCACTAGTGGTAATGCAGGGCAAGCTAAAAGGTATGCCGGTAGTGGTTGCGTGTTTTGAGTTTGCGTTTATGGGCGGCTCAATGGCATCGGTTGTAGGCGCTCGCTTCGTTGCTGCTGTTAATGCATGTTTAGAAAACGATATGCCGCTTATTTGCTTTAGTGCAAGTGGTGGTGCACGTATGCAAGAAGCATTGATGTCGCTAATGCAAATGGCTAAAACATCTGCAGCGCTTGCTAAAATGAGCAAGAAAGGCCTGCCTTATATTAGTGTACTTACCGATCCTACAATGGGTGGTGTATCTGCAAGTTTGGCGATGCTTGGTGACGTAAACGTAGCCGAGCCAAAAGCGCTAATCGGCTTTGCGGGTCCTCGCGTAATCGAACAAACAGTAAGAGAAAAGCTGCCTGAAGGTTTCCAACGCAGTGAGTTCCTTGTTGAGAAAGGTGCAATTGATATGATTGTTGACCGCAGAGATATGCGTGATAGATTACACAGCCTGTTGGTTAAGTTGCATTATAAGAATTAGTGAATAACGAAAACAATCTAAATACTGGCTCAGCGCCACACGCAGAAAACGCCTCAGCGTCTTCATCTTCGCAAAAAAGCCTGAGCCAGTGGTTATCCTACCTAGAATCTATTCATCCTAGCGCCATCGATATGGGGCTAGACAGAGTGAAAGAAGTGGCCAATGCCATGGCACTCTCACTCAGCCAGTCTTTGGTTATTACTGTTGCAGGCACAAACGGTAAAGGCACAACGTGCCGCTTACTTGAGCAGGCCATGCTTTCGCAAGGCAAAAGTGTTGCGGTATACAGTTCACCCCATTTAACCGACTATCGTGAACGCGTGCGTTACAACGGCGAATTACCGCCTGCCGATGAATTTGTAAATGCATTTGAGTTTGTTGAAAGCGCGCGAAAAGACACGGGTGGCGAACCTATTACTCTAACTTACTTTGAGTTCGGTACACTGGCTGCCATGAAAATGATGCAGTCATGGGCTGTTGATGTGGTCATTCTTGAAGTAGGCCTAGGCGGACGTTTGGATGCCACCAACATTATTGATCCCAATCTAGCTGTTATTACGACTATCGATCTTGACCATCAAGATTGGCTTGGTAATACCCGCGAAAAAATTGCTCGGGAAAAAGCGGGCATTATGCGCAAAAACGGCAATGCAGTGGTTGGTGAGCTGTTTCCTCCATCATCGCTTTACGATGTGGCTAAGGAGCTACAAGCTAACGTACGTTGGGCTACACAAGATTTCGAAACAGTGGTAGCAAGTGATTACAGTGAGTGGAGCTGGAAAGGGAAGGGCAATAGTTATACGTCGCTACCTTACCCTAAAATTCCACTTCAAAATGCGAGTACAGCGTTGGCCGCGCTGGAGCTACTAGATTTGCTGCCCGAAGAAAGCGTGGTAAGAGATATTATTGAGAACACCACCATGCCGGGGCGCCAGCAGACTATCAGTGATTCCCCGTTAGTAGTTGTAGACGTTGCCCATAATCCACAAGCGACGACAGCTATGCAAGATTGGCTAAACCGTTACGATGTAAGCCAAATGCGCGTTGTGGTGGGCATGCTAAAAGATAAGTCTATTGCAGAGACCTTAGCGCCACTGGCGACACTTAATGCCAAGTGGTACGTAGCGTCAACGAGTGGTCCTCGGGGCTGCAGGGCAGAAGTACTTGAAAATGCACTTGTTAATGCCGGCACAACCATAGAGAATATAGACACGTTTCAGGACGTGACCTCGGCATATCAGCGCGCGCTTGCAGATTATCAAACTGGTGAACTTATTCTCGTTTTTGGTTCTTTTGTTACCGTAGCAGACGTGCTTGCTGAGCAAAACTAACACGCGCATTGTAGAGTAAAACCGTGTATTCAAGCAGGAGAGCACAGTGACATCGGCATTAAAGAATAGACTGGTGGGGACAATTATTGTTGTCGCCCTAGCGGTAATCTTTTTACCAGACTTTCTTGATGGCAAAAAGCAAACAAACAGAGAACCTTTTGTCTCTGTACCTGCTAATCCGCCTAAAAAGCCCATCGTAGAGCCAGAATCTTTTCCATCAGAGCGCGTAGCGAAAGCTGCGGTGCCAGCGGTTGAAATTCAAGATGAAACGGCATTAGATGATGATCTGGATTCTTCTGGAGCAGAGGAAAGTGGTAGTGCAGGTGAAGCCACTACCGCAAAAGCGCCAGCGGTGAAAACCTTTGAAGAAGAGGACAATCTAGCAAGCCAAACGGTGGTTAATACAAAAAGTGTCGCAGACGATGACGCTGGTTGGGTTATTCAACTTGGCAGCTTCCGACACGAGAAAAACGTGAAGGCACTGCTGACGAAACTGGAAAAGGCTGGGTATCGTGCGTTTAGTCGCAAAATTCAAACCAGTTCTGGCCCGCTTAATAAAGTTTTCGTTGGCCCAGATTTAGACAAGAAAAAACTGGAATCGGCACTACCGCATTTAAAAGAGCTGACGAGCCTTAAAGGTAAGGTCACTACGTTCAAAGTTGAATAGTGCGCATTGTTCCTGGCGCTAGTCGAATTAAGCACGGACAGAGCAACAGGGATTGGTATTACAGACTAGTAATATTTTTATCTTCTGTTAGAATGCGCGCCATCTCGCCAAAGGCTCGTTGCTTTACGATAAAAAGCAACATCAACGCAATAAAGAGACGATGAACTGGGTAGACTTTTCCATACTGGGTATCATTGCGGTATCTACCTTAATAAGCCTGATCAGAGGGTTTGTTAAAGAAGCCATCTCGTTAGTGGTATGGTTTGCTGCACTCTTTATTTCAAGCAATTTCTACGCTGACCTCGCCGTTTACTTCACAGCCATTGACGATCCTTACTTAAAAAACGGTGCTGCAATTGCAGCATTGTTTGTCACCACGCTCATTCTTGGCGGCATGATCAATTACGTGATTAGCCAATTGGTTCAGGCAACAGGGCTGTCTGGAACAGATAGGGCACTCGGTATAGTTTTTGGCGCACTGCGTGGCGTGCTTATAGTTAGCGCATTGCTCTTTTTTATGGATACCTTTACTGGTGCAGCTTCCTCAGATTGGTGGCAAGCATCGGTACTCATTCCAGAGTTTGGTGTCATCATTGAGTGGTTTTTCAGTTATGTGAAAGACTCCTCCAGTTTCTTAAATCCCGCTTGAAATAGGTAACGCACATGTGTGGTATAGTCGGAATAGTTGGTAAAACGCCCGTAGCTCAGTCACTGTACGACGGTCTAACGGTTATTCAACACCGTGGACAGGATGCCGCAGGCATAATGACTATCGACCAAAATATGTTTAATTTGCGTAAGGCAAATGGTTTGGTTCGAGATGTTTTCCATACGCGTCATATGAAGAGGCTGTCTGGCAACATGGGTATTGGCCATGTTCGCTATCCTACCGCGGGTACATCAAGCTCTGCAGAGGCGCAACCGTTTTATGTGAACTCGCCGTTTGGTATTGCTTTTGCTCATAACGGCAACCTCACCAACGCCCATGAGCTACAGGAAGAAGTATTCCGCATTGCACGCCGCCACATCAACACCACCTCAGATTCAGAATTATTGCTTAACATTCTTGCGCATGAACTGCAGCAGGTAGCAGGTTTAAGCGTAAGTGCCGAACACATTTTTGAAGTGGTAACGAAAGTTCATAAGAAAATTCGTGGTGCCTACGCAGTCGTTGCGGCGATCATCGGCCAAGGTATTGTAGCGTTTCGCGACCCGCACGGTATTCGTCCTCTAGCACTCGGTAAGCGTATGAGCGAGCTGGGTGAGGAATGGATGGTGGCATCTGAAAGCGTGGCGCTTGATGCTGTTGGCTTCCAGTTTGTGCGCGATGTAATGCCAGGTGAAGCGGTATTTATTACCGAAGAGGGTCAACTGCACACCAGACAGTGCGCCGAGAATCCAGTAACCTCTCCGTGTATCTTTGAGTTTGTTTACTTTGCTCGCCCAGATAGCTTTATAGATGGCATTTCAGTTTATGCATCGCGTGTAAACATGGGCCGTAAGCTAGGTGAAAAAATTAAGCGCGAATGGGCAGATCTGGATATCGACGTGGTTATTCCTATTCCTGAAACGTCGATGGACGTGGCGCTTCAAATCGCAAACACACTGGATTTGCCATATCGCCAAGGCTTCGTTAAAAACCGCTACATTGGCCGTACTTTCATTATGCCTGGCCAAACCATGCGTAAAAAATCAGTACGCCGTAAGCTAAACGCAATCTCATCTGAGTTCAAAGGTAAGAGTGTACTACTTGTCGATGACTCTATCGTGCGCGGTACTACATCAGGTCAAATCATTGAGATGGCGCGTGAGTCAGGTGCGAAGAAAGTATACTTTGCGTCAGCTGCTCCAGAAATTCGTTTCCCAAATGTGTATGGTATTGATATGCCATCGGCAAACGAGTTGATTGCTTATGGTCGTGAAATCGATCAAATTGCAGAGCTTATTCAAGCAGATGGCCTTATCTTCCAAGACATTTCTGACTTGGTGGATGCCGTTCGCGAAGAGAACGAAACCATTCAGCGTTTTGAAACGTCAGTGTTTGATGGGAACTATATTACTGCGGATATCGACCAAGAGTACCTTGAGCGAATTGATATGTCGCGCGGTGAAGCGTCAAGAAAAGCGCCAGTGGTACAAGCAGAGCTTAGCAATCTTGATGTGCATAATATTGATGCCGCTGATTAATGTAAGACGCTCTTTGATATAACAAAAAGCCGCTTTTTAAAGCGGCTTTTTTAATGCTTTATTTCAATGAAAGAGGCTAGTGAACAAATACTGGTCCGCCGGACAGTCCCCACACCAAAACTGAACCTGTCATTAGAATAACGAGCAATACTAGCCCACATGTCACTACCGAGCTTGAGTAAATGAACCCTTTATCTTCTGGCATATGCATCAAAATTGGCACGCCAGAGTAGAGCAGGTATACCGAATAGCTAATACCGACTAACAGCGCCGTCATCACTACCCAGAGTTCTGGGTAAAGACCTGCGAAGCCCACCATAAACAACGGTGTAGCCGTGTAGGCCGCAAGTTCTAGCGACTGCGTATAAGTTGGCGTCGCATCAAACGCTTTAGCCAACTCATGAATAAGTACAGCCAATGCGACCACGCCTGCAATTAAGCCAAAATACATGCCTATACCCATCATAATGGCGGTATTTTCGCTAAGGCGAATTATGTCACCTGCGCCGATACTCCAGCCAGTATGGGCACTGGAATAATAGGCCACGAGTGAAGGAATGAGAGATATAAAAGCGATATGGGTAAGCGCGTAAAAATAGGTTTCGTGTTTGGTATCAATGGTTTGCCACTCTTCTTTTGGATGAGTGTAAATACCAATTAAATGATTCAAAATCATAAAGTCCTGCCTTATTCACCAACGTTATTATTTTAAAAAATATTGTTGTGAGGCAGGGAGAACACACGGATTAACCGTAAAACCAAGGAAATACAAACACAGCGCAAAGCGCTAAACACTGCCGTTAACAATATGTTTACAAATTGAGTGTGCAGCAGAATTACTAAGCCGTCAATATAAATTGATTAATTTATAAACGGATGCAAAGCGTTAACTTTTAGCGTGGTGCGCCTGAGTGGAAACGCAATTCGTCATCGTCGCTTTCAATCAATGATCTTTCAACGTCTCCGAAGTGGGCAACGCGCTCTGAAATATCAGTTTTAGCGATTTGCCCAGCCAGCGTTAGGTAGTCTTCAAAATGTCTGGCTTCTGAACGCAGCAATGACACATAGAACTTACCTAAATCTTCGGAAACATACGGCGCAAGTTTGGCAAAGCGTTCACAGGAGCGCGCTTCAATGTAGGCACCACAAATGAGCTTGTCGATGAGCTTTTCAGGTTCGTAAGTGCGTACGTGACGCAATAAGCCATTTGCGTAACGACTGGATGTTACCGACTTATATTCAAACCCCAACTCGTGCATAATTTCTAGCACTTGGTAAAAATGATGAAGCTCTTCTTTAATTAGCATGACCATTTTATCAAGCATGTCTTTTTTAAAAGGGTCTAGCCCTTCTGTGTTAAATACATTTTTGGAAAGGTGCTTAGTATTAAGCGATTGCCAATCGCCTTCGTGGCGGTAAGTGAAGTCTTCGTAAGGTTTCAACCAGCCCAGCAATACCTTACTGGTTTCTTCATCGGCCACATAGCGGCGAAGTAGGTACATAGCAGACTGAGCTGCTTTAAGCTCGCAAATTAGGTGGTCAGTAAGGATAACGCGAAGGTTTTCCTCTTTCTGCGCTTCGTCTATCCATGACTGAGGCGTCTCGCAATGTAAAAAGGCATTGATTGGTGAAAGTAGAGACGTGACTTCAAAAGTGGATATTACAGACATGTTGAAACTCAATTTTAAGTGCTATGGTTTTTCAGTTACATTTGAATTTGGCTGCTGCCAACGCTAGTTTCGGCAGTTCGGTTTATAAAAGTACAAATTTAGCGTATCTGAATTGGACCGCAATTTTACTTGATACCAACAAGCCCTTACAACTTAAAATAGAGGCCAATAAATTACAAAATGAATTATCTTGCCCATCTTTTCTTAGCCCGACCAACTGCCGATTCTCAATTCGGTAACTTACTCGGTGACTTCAGGCGGGGTGTTGATATTAAAGAGTTTGGACAAGCGGTACAGCTAGGTCTTAAAAACCACTATGAAGTCGATAGGTTCACCGACAGTCATACCAGCGTCTTAGCAGCAAAGGCGTTATTTCATAAAAGTCGTCGGCGCTTTGCACCTGTGGCGCTAGATATCTACTTCGATCACTTGCTAATTAAACATTGGGCGTCGTTTACAGCACAGGGTTTTGACGACTTCAGGGAACAGAGTTTCGCATTGTTAGAACAGCGATTGCCCACTATGCCAAGAACGATGCAGCACAGTGTTGGGAATATGATAACCCATGACTGGTTTGAAGATTATGCTAAGGAAGAGGGCATTGCTAAGGCGATTGCTGTGGTTGCTAAACGTATTCGTTTCCCCAACACGTTTCATCTTGCTGTGGATGATATTAATGCGAACAGAGACGAGATTGAAGCGAGATTCTTAACGTTTTTCCCTGAACTCATTACACATATCAAAATTAATGGCCCTGAGAATATTTGAAAGGCTTAACCGTGTTACAGAAATGTATCGAAGAAATTGGTCGTTTTGTCGTTCATTGCTAAGCTGTCGTGTGAACAACGATATAGTAAAGCGTGCAATACAAAGACAACACAAAAACGATAAAATTAACGACACTCAAAGATAATAATGATGAATATTCAATCCTTAGTTAGAAATACATCGCCCGTATTATTAAGTCTGGGTAAAAATAAACACAAAGCGCAATCGCACTCGACCCTAGCATGGTTAACGGCAGCCTTAATTGCTTTTGTAAGCTTAACTACCAGTGCTTCAGCGCAAGAAGAAAGCGCATCTGCACATGCTCGTTCAATAAAAATTGATAGCAGTGTAGTGACAGAGCACGAAACTAAAATCCTAGGCAAGCGTGTAAAATACAGTGCCACCACGGGTACTCAACCGGTTTGGAACAGTAAAGACGAAGCGGTTGCCACTTTGTTTTACACTTACTATCAGCGCACTGACGTAAAAGAGAATACTGAGCGCCCGCTTATTATTTCTTTTAACGGTGGTCCAGGCTCTGCGTCAGTGTGGATGCATGTAGCCTACACAGGCCCTCGTATTCTTAATATTGATGATGAGGGCTATCCAGTTCAGCCCTATGGTGTTCAAACCAACCCTTACTCCATTTTGGATGTGGCAGACATTGTGTTTGTTAACCCAGTGAATACAGGGTACAGCCGTGTGCTGCCTAAAGCTGACGGCAGCATGCCATCGCAAGATGAACAGCAGAAAATGTTCTTTGGTGTAAACGCCGATATTAGCTATTTGGCAGACTGGGTGAATACTTTTGTAACGCGTAATAATCGCTGGCGTTCACCTAAATATCTTATCGGTGAAAGTTACGGCACGACGCGTGTGTCAGGATTAGCATTAGAGCTTCAAAATCGCCAATGGATGTACTTAAACGGCGTTGTGCTTGTATCGCCAACCGATATTGGTATAGAGCGCAATGGGCCGGTAAAAGCCGCTAATCGACTGCCTTATTTTGCTGCCGCGGCGTGGTATCACAATAAGCTTGAACCCGCGTTGCAAAACAAAGATCTTACTGAACTATTGCCTGAAGTTGAAGACTTCACCATCAATACGCTTATTCCTGCTCTGGCCAAAGGTGGCTTCATTGGTGAAACGGAAAAGCGCGATGTGTTAACGCAAATGGCACGCTATTCTGGGTTAAGTGAAGCGTCTATTGCGCAAAACAACTTAGACGTGAGCACTGCATTTTTCTGGAAAGACTTACTGCGCGACGAAGGGAAGACCCTAGGTCGTTTAGACAGCCGCTATTTGGGTATAGATGCTAAGCAAAGCGGCGACCGCCCTGACTATTGGGCTGAGCTAACATCATGGCTTCATTCGTTCACGCCCGCTATTAATTACTATTTGCGTGAAGAGTTAAACTACAAAACTGATATTAAGTACAACATGTTTGGAAACGTGCACCCATGGGATAGAAGCAATAATCAAACGGGTGAGAACTTGCGATTGGCCATGGCGCAAAACCCGTATCTGAATGTGATGATTCAAGCTGGCTATTACGACGGCGCAACGAACTACTTTGATGCCAAGTACACGATGTGGCAGCTCGATCAAAGTGGCAATTTAAAAGACCGCTTGAGCTTTAAGGGATATCGCAGTGGCCACATGATGTATCTGCGTCGCGACGACTTAAAACAGTCCAACCAAGACCTGCGCGAGTTTATTAAAATGAGCACACCAGGCAAAGGCATACCTGCTGAATACAAGAGGTAGTGAAAGGCAAATCGCTTAGTTGATAATAGGTATTCTCACATTATTGGGCTGTCATTACTTGGTTAGCGTAACGACAGTCGTTTGTCATTTGTGAGAGAACTGTGGTTTGCACCTCTAACGTCAGCTTAAGCGACTAGTTTTTACTCTCTACCACTACACCAGCTTCCTTGAGCTGCGCTAAACATTCAGCGCAGCGCTCTTTCAGCATATCTCTGAATAGTCTTACTGCTGGAGTAATAGATTGGCGGCTAGGGCAAATCAGCCAAAGCTGTTTCGGTTTAGGTTGATATTCGGGCAACAAGGTTACAAGTCGACCCTTTAAAATGTCGTCGCACGCATCTAAGCCAGATTTAACAGCAACACCTTTACCCGCGACGGCCCAACGCTTTACTATTTCTCCGTCGTTTGCGGTTCTGTTGCCTCGCATTTTTATCTTCAGCGGTGTCCCTTTGTGCAAAAACTCCCATTCGTTATATACCTTGTCGTGTAGTTGGTAAAAAAGCCCGTTGTGTGCTTGCAAGTCTTCAAATTTTTCAGGGGCACCATGAGAGCTGATATAAGATGGGGAGGCAACAAGTAAACTTGGTACATCACAAATTTTGAAACCGTATACATTCGCATCGGTTGGAGTACCGTACCTTAGCGCTAAATCGACGGGATCGCGATAAAAGTCAATGTTGCTGTCACTCAGGTTGAGCTTTACGGTTATTTTGTCATGCAAATCCATAAAGTCATCTAGCCAAGGCGCAATCACATTTCGGCCTAAATCAGACGATAAACCTAACCTAAGCTCGCCCTCAATCACGCCTGTATCGCCCTTTAAGTTCTGCTTGGCATTAGCCAGCATTGACATGGCTTCTTGGCACGTTGGCAAAAACCTTTCACCCGCAGACGACAGACGTAGTGAGCGTGTAGTACGAACAAATAATTCGGCACCAAGGGCCTGTTCTACGCGTTTGACCGCAGCACTTGCGGTTGCTGTACGCATATTCAAATGTGTCGCTGCTGCAGTAATGTTTCTAAATTCAGAAACTTTTATTACTACATTCAAGTCGTCGAGTAACATGGCTTTCAAAAACTATTTGATAATGTTTCTTTTATTGTGCTGTTTATCCAAATTTAATCAAGAGTATGATGATGATATTACTCAAAGGAGAGACAAATGATGAAAGCTATTGGTTATACCCACTCACTTGGTATTAGTGAGCCCAATGCACTGGTGGATATTGACATCGAAAAGCCCAGCGCGTCGGGTCGAGATTTACTTGTAAAAATAAGTGCGATAGCAGTTAACCCGGTGGATTATAAAATTCGTCATCGCGTTAATCCTAATGGAGGTGATCCCAAAATTCTGGGGTGGGATGCAGTAGGTGAAATCGTTGATATAGGCGCTGATGTTACCGAGTTCGCAGTTGGTGACAGGGTTTACTACGCTGGCGACCTTACCAGAGCCGGCTCAAACGCAGAGTTTCAATTAGTTGATGAACGTATTGTCGGTAAAGCGCCTAAGTCTCTGTCAGACAGCGATGCTGCGGCACTTCCTCTAACCACAATCACAGCATACGAATTGTTGTTTGATCATCTTGCTCTAAGGCAACAAAGTGAAAAGAGCGATGAGGTTGTGCTTGTGGTAGGCGCAGCTGGTGGCGTGGGTTCTATTATGCTGCAATTGCTTAAAGTACTAACGGGGGCTACCGTGATCGCCACTGCCTCGCGTGAAAGCTCAAAAAGCTGGGTTCAGGAGTTAGGTGCCGACTACGTAGTGGATCACAGCAAGCCTATGGCTGAGCAAATCAAGGCGTTAAACATTGGTGAAGTGACTCATGTCGCAAGTTTAAATAATACGCACCAGTACATTGAAAGCTTTGTTGAAGTTATGAAGCCAAAGGGCAAACTAGCGCTAATTGACGACCCAGAAAGTCTTGACGTAGCCAAGCTAAAGCAGAAGAGCTTGTCACTTCATTGGGAGTTCATGTTTACGCGCTCAATGTTTGAAACCGACGATATGGCAGAGCAAAGCCGTCTGCTTACTCATGTAGCATCGCTTATTGACGAAGGCAAAATTAGAACTACCGTTGGCAAACACTTAGGTAAAATTAACGCTGCTAACTTAATCGACGCGCACAAAATTTTAGAAGAAGGGCGAGCTATCGGTAAGTTGGTTCTAGAGGGCTTCTAAAGAAAGCGTGCTTGAGATGATATTCCGTAATACTATGCGCTAAATTAGGTGGTTTTGGCTAAGGTTTATAGCGCAAATGTTTGAATGGCTTGCGAGTCCAGAAGCTTGGGTGGCATTAGGCACCTTAATGGCATTAGAGATAGTGCTTGGTATTGATAACATAATCTTTATTTCAATATTGGTGGGCAGGCTACCTGAACATCAAAGAAATAAAGCACGTCAAATAGGCCTTGGTTTAGCCATGGGCTCGCGACTGTTATTGCTATTTAGTTTGGCTTGGGTAATGGGCTTAGTTAATCCGTTATTTAGCCTCTTTGGGAATGAAATATCTGGCCGTGACATTATTTTAGTGTTGGGCGGCCTCTTTCTTATTGCAAAATCAACCCACGAAATACATGCCAGTTTCGAGGTGACCGAAGCATCAACTACGGAAGTAGCAGCTTCTGGTTTTTTCTCAATTTTGGTTCAAATTGCGGTGCTCGATGTTATCTTTTCTCTTGACTCTGTTATCACAGCAGTAGGGTTAGTTGAACATTTAAGCATCATGGTTATTGCTATTGTTGCGTCAGTAGCAGTGATGCTAGTAGCTGCAAAGCCGATTGGCGACTTTGTGGATGCAAACCCAACCATCAAAATGCTGGCTTTATCGTTTTTGATTTTAGTGGGCTTTACCTTAATAACAGAAGGCTTTGATGTTCATGTACCTAAGGGGTATGTTTATTTTGCGATGGCGTTCTCGTTTATTGTAGAAATTCTGAATATTAAGGTTCGCTCGCGAAGAGCAAAGCAGGTCAGCACCATTCACTTGGCTAAAAAAATGAGTAACGACGGGAACTAGTCACTCGTAGGGGCGAGCCAGATAAACCGAAGGCACCATATTAAGGTGCCTTCTTTTTATGTGCTTAGCCTTGAACATTAACCAAAGTACGGCCAGAAATCTGCCCTTTTAAGATTGCGTCTATTTTTTCATTTACGGCATCAAGTGTTACTTCCTCAGTAAGATCGTCAAGACAGTCCAGCTTCCATTCGCTAGCAAGCTTGTCCCACAACCTCAAACGGGGTGGCATAGGGCACTGCACAGAGTCGATACCGAGAAGCGACACGCCTCGTAAGATAAAAGGAAATACGCTTACGTTAAGTTCAGCAGA
Source organism: Alteromonas sp. W12 (assembly GCF_001924945.1). Classification (NCBI taxonomy): domain Bacteria; kingdom Pseudomonadati; phylum Pseudomonadota; class Gammaproteobacteria; order Alteromonadales; family Alteromonadaceae; genus Alteromonas; species Alteromonas sp. W12. The sequence goes on along the minus strand of NZ_LQXH01000009.1, from coordinate 295,290 downwards.
TGCGGTTAGGCCACAGCACGTTACTGTGCCGCCATATTGTGTCGCTTTAATTGCCTGCGCTAAATATTCACCGCCTACCGTATCAATAGCGCCAGCGTATAGCTCTTTTAACATAGGGCGTTCTTTATTTTCCAATAACTCGTCGCGGGTTATCACTTTGCTGGCCCCCAGTGCTTTTAAGAATGCCTCATGCTCCTTTTTTCCAGTGCATGCCACAACCGAAAAGCCAGCTTTGGCCAACAGAGCAACAGCGACAGAGCCCACGCCTCCTGTAGCGCCAGTGACTAGAATATCGCCTTTGTCAGGAGTCACGCCGTGTTCAACCAAGCCTTGTACCGATAGTCCTGCAGTAAAACCTGCGGTACCAATGATCATTGACTCTCTCAACGTAAGTCCATTTGGCTTAGCTACCGCCCATTCACTTGGAATTCTGATGTATTCGCCAAAGCCTCCAGCGGTGTTCATGCCGAGGTCAAATCCGGTGACAATAACTTCGTCTCCTTCTTTAAAGCGATTGTCACCACACGATACCACCGTGCCTGCTGCATCAATTCCTGGGGTATGAGGAAAGTTTCTGCTCACACCTGGATTGCCGGTGGCTGACAGTGCATCTTTGTAGTTAAGCGATGAATAATGCACCTTAATGAGTAGCGTGCCTTCAGGCAAGTCATCAAGTGAACGCTGCGTTACTTTACGCGTAAAGGATTTATCTTCCTGCTTTTCTACAAGCAAAGCTTTAAACGATGTCATACCTGTCTCCGTTAGTCGAATGATTACGCTACCCATTGTGACGATATATAAACTTTGCGCAAGTATGCACTTTTTAGTAGGGTAGTATCCTAAAAGATACTATTGGCGTGATGTAAACCCTTTACTCGATTTAACAAAGACCACTGACATCAATGCTGACATTAATAATAAAGCCTTTTACGTAGTGAATATGAACGTAATTACTCTAAGAGGGAGTAGTATGACCGCAACTTTGAACAGTGTAATGGCAGAGGAAAGTGATGTGACATCAGACATTGATAATAACGCCGTCCTAAAAAGCCAGAAACAAGATAATGCGCCCAATGCTGCAGAAAATAAGAACGACTCAAATCAATACATTTGTGGCGTAGCAGTATCCCTTGAGATAATAGGCGGTAAATGGAAAGGGGTTATTTTGTGGCACCTTTGCCATAAAACGCTACGTTTCAGTCAGTTGCGTAGACGATTGCAAGGCGTTACCCAAAAAATGCTTACACAGCAGTTAAGAGAGTTAGAGCGTGATGGGTTGGTAAACAGGAAAGTGTATGCAGAAGTGCCCCCTCGTGTAGAGTATTCTCTGACCGATTTAGGCCGTACACTAGAGCCAACTTTACGTCAGCTATGTGACTGGGGTAGGGCGTATAACGACGACTACAGATAAGACACCAACACAAACTAATACGTCGTTTAGGTAAACGAGTACTGAGTTAATTCACAACAATACCAGTTCTTCTGGTGGGGCTTGTAATACTTAAATCGTAATGGCTAATCCAAGGTTTACGTGCCGCTAATGCGTTTAAGCGCATTGACGACACGTGTTAATTCCTGAATAGCTGAGCGCTAAGTAGCTAAACTATCGCTAAAGATTGCGCTTTAATCAAGTAGCGTGTTGATTGACAATACGCTTTCTTCACCATTATCCACCGTATGAATAGTTGCATCCATTGTGCTGAAGTTCACGTTTAGTGACGCCGCATGGTTGCCGTTTTTCCACGAAAGCACGAATACGTTGTTGACGTAACTCACGTCAAATACACCGTTAAAAGCATCGCTTTCGTTTCTTAGCCTAATAAGCTGCATCAAGCCTTTAACCACTGGCTTTTCAACGGCTTCTTTTACCATGGCAGTAGACAAGTATGGGCGGTTGATGTCGCGGCCAACATTGGTTTTAGCAAGTAACGCCATGTCATTGTGCGCAGCAAGCAAGCCACCGTAATAAACTTGAGGGATACCCGGGCTAAAAAATTGAATGGCGCGTGCAACCAAATAAGCGAAGTCATCTTTACCTAACGCATCGTAATATGTGCAGTTTACCTGGTAAAGGTCTACATTATTTGCAGCGGCACCGGTGGCTTTTTTAGACTCGCCATTGGAATTTTCATGTATTTGGTCAACGAGCGAATTAATCGCATCTGCGGTAAGCAGGCCTGGTTTGTCACCATTCGCGCCCACGTCAACAATGCCGATGCCATCGTGAGTATCTAGCACGGTAAAGCAGTTACGTGGCGAAATTGAAAGCCAGTATGCCAATGCCTCTGCATTTTTAGAGAACAAGGTGTGTAGTACAAGCGGAGGTAAAGCGAAGTCGTAAACACTGTCGCAACGCGCAGCAATATCAATTTGAGTTTGATAGTGACTGTGTATTTCGACCAAACACTGCATGCCCATACCACGTGCGCGGTTTGATAATTCTTCGATAAATTCGAAGGTTTCTTCAAGCATAAAGCAGTTCGAACCTGCGCGTTTAATTGCATAGCCCGCCGCATCTAAGCGAATAAGATCAACATTACTTTCAGTAAACGACTGAAGAATAGAAGATAGGTAGTCTTTGCCTAACTGTGACTCCACATCAATATCAATTTGATTGGAGGTAAAAGTTGTCCAGAACGGCACGGTTTCAGGGTTACCAGTCTCTGTGCCCACCTCGTAATCGCTGAAAAACGGTGTGGGTCGAGGGCGGAACACTTGTGCTATTTGTTCGTCAATTTGCGTTTGATCGTTGCCCTTAAAAATATCTTCCTTGGTTAAGAACAGCGGCCAATAACTCGATTCGCGCCCGTTTTTCAGCACGTCTTTAAACGCTTCACTTTGCCCCGACATATGGTTAACAATGAGGTCGGCCATGATATCTACCGATTCGCCAAGCTTTTTGACGTTCTCCCAATCGCCCAAGCGCTCATCGACCAAGGTATGATCGATAGGATCGAAACCCGCGTCTTCACCATCGTAAGGGTAGTAAAAAGGAAGGATGTGAACACCCGTAAACAGGCCACCTAACGGGCCCTGAAGTATGCTTGTTAGACTCTCGATGTTGCCATCGCCTAGTCGGTCTGCATAGGTGATTAGTTGAACGCCATTGCGTATAGACATGATAACTCTCCAAAATTCAGCATGCGCTTGCTCGTACTTCTCTTACGTATCGCGAGCACACATTACTACGAATTAAGCACTACCAGTTTGGCAGATTAAAAATTAACCATGTAACGGGTTTAGCTTAATTCTTAATCTTCTGTTATTGACTGACCAAATTTGGTTGAGACTCACAGAAAATCAAAATCTTAATCGATTAAGATAAAATAGCAGTAGAATAGAAATTTGTAAATGAGAAGTTTAAAAAATGGAACTGTCAAACGCTCATGCGGCGGTTTCAATTAGGCAAGTTCTAAGACAGGGTAGCTCGTTCAAGGGCTGTTCAATAGTAGGAAATAGCGAACACGGTACTCTAAATACGAGTTCGGATCGCTAGTCTGGAGATCTTGTGTCTGATGACTCATTATTCGCTAACTCGTCAAATTCTCGCTTTGCTTCCTTCCACTTAGCGAGCTTCTCGTAGTATACGTCCCAAATACATGGGCAACACGAACCTCCGCCGCAACAATCGTCTCTTAAAGGTTTCTCTGGTTCTTCGGGTAGCGACTTCATAGCACTTATCCTCGACTTTCTTCCTTAAAAATATCTAAATCTCAGATAATATTTTCAAGGCTTAACAATATCCTCACGTCCAAACCTAATGTTTAAGCGCAGGGAATACAACTTTGCCTGTGTATGTTACTCCTTATGATACGCCTTTGCAGCTTGAAAGGTTACAAAGGCGTTTAACCTATTTTCGTTAATAAGTGAAAGCTGACATCAACGCCATCATGCTAATGGTGTTACAACTTCATACCACCAGATGCCTCAATCCTTTGGCCGTTAATCCAATAACTATCGTTACTTAATAGCGCTGCCATAACGCCACCTATATCTTCGGGTTGGCCAACGCGGCCCAAAGCGGTCTGAGAGGCTATAGCATTATTGACTTCGCTATTATCGCGAACATAGCCACCGCTAAAGTCAGTCTCAATGGCACCTGGAGCCAGGGTGTTTACTCTAATTTTACGGTCTCCTAACTCTGCAGCCAGGTAACGACTCATGACCTCTATGGCTCCTTTAGCCATACCGTAGGCGCTGTATCCTGGGAAGCAAAATCTTGCCAAACCAGAGGAAACATTCAGTATTGCTCCGCCATCCTCAATAATAGGTAACAGTGTTTGGGTTAAAAAATATGGTCCCTTCACATGCATATCAAATAGCGTATCGAACTGTTTTATACTTGTTGCTGTAAAAGAAGCATTTAGACCAACGCCGGCGTTATTTACCAGATAGGTAATAGCCTGTTTGCCAAATTGATTTTTCAGGACGTCTTTAAGCGTAACCAGAAATTCCGGGAACGAATAATGCGAGGAGGCAGTGTTAAGGGGCAGGGCACAGGCTTTTCTTCCAATGCTCTGAATCTCTTTAACAACCTCATCGGCCGCTGCTTCGTTAGTGTTATACGTGATAACAACGTCTATCCCTTTTTTCGCCAGTGCTAATGCGCCAGCGCGCCCAAGACCTCGACTTCCACCTGTTATTAATGCAATCGCCATTGTTATCTCTCTTTGTTGGTTAATTCGTAGACGATTATATTGACTAAAATTGGTATGAAAAACCTACCTAAAGCGATAACATTGTTCTTATTTGGTGAACAATAGGCGAAAGATGGACAGGTTCGATATGCTTACACGGTTTGTAGAAACCGCGAGATTGGGAAGCTTCAGTGCGGCGGCCGCACTTCTTGGTTTACCGAAATCGAGTATTTCTCAAGCGGTAACAAATCTTGAAAAGCAGTTGGGCACGCGCCTTTTTAACCGAAGTACGCGAAGCGTTTCTCTCACCTCTGATGGAGAAACGTTTTTGCCGCAAAGTATTGCCTTATTGAGTGAATGGGACGCCTTACAATCACAATTCATAACGTCAGCAGACAGCGTAAGTGGCGAGCTTCGTATCGATATGCCAAGCCGATTTGCAACCAATATTCTGCTTCCCATTTTAGGTGAGTTTATCTCTACTTACCCCAAGATTACGTTGCGAGTAAGCAGTGTCGATCGCAAAGTTGACCTTATTAAAGAAGGGTTTGACTGTGTGATTAGGGTTGGTGCATTAGCGGATAGCAGTTTGGTTGCCCGTCGCCTTTTAACTTATCCAATTTATAACTGTGTAAGTCCTGATTATGCGACGAAGTGGGGCGTACCGCAGTCGCTGGAAGATTTAGCTAATCACAAGCTTATTGATTATTCCCATACCCTAAGTCACAAAACACCAGAATTTGAATTTATGAAAGGTGAAGAACTCCAAACTGTCGAAATGCAAAGCTTGTTAAGTGTTAACAGTACCCAGGCCTACTTCGCGGCGTGCGCAAGTGGATTAGGTATTGCGCAAATTCCAAGTGTGGGGGTTGAGTCAGAGCTGAAAGAAGGAAAACTAATTCGTGTGCTTCCTGAATTCGAGGCCCAGGCGATGCCGGTAAATCTTCTGTACCCCTCTAGAAGACAAATGCCACTTCGGTTAAAAGTATTTTCAGAATGGTTAGTTGATAAATTACGTGAAAACAAAAAGCCCTGTTGAATTACAGGGCTTTGGGTGTTGTGTCGTGTTAGCTAGCTAGATACTAGCTCAATGAGCATTAATCAGCTGGAAGTTCTTCCGACGCTTTATTACCATTTAGGTTTTCTGGTGCTGCCACGATAGGTTTAGGTTTTACGGCATTGGCCTTGGTCAGTATGTCGCTGTTGCCTGTTACCAAATCATCTAATGTGCCTTTTTCCGCATCGACCAAGCCCACTTCACGCAACATAGAGTCTACCAGTGGGGCGTTAGCACGATAGCTTAGTGCGGCTTGCGTTACTTGTTCAGCTAAACCACTACCAGCAGTAGCAACGGTGTGATCGCCTTTCACGCCACTCCCTTGGCCGTAGCCTTGAAGAATTTTAATACCTTCTATGTTTTCAAGTGGTTTAACGGCGTGTGCCACAAGCTCAGGCAATATTTTGAGCATGGCAAGGGCTTTTTGCAGCTCAATTTGCTCGGTCTTAAGCGTATTTTCAGCCTCATAAAGCGCTTGTTTACCTTGAGCTTCAACAGCAAGCACTTTCTCATCAGCTTCAGCCTGAAGCATTTTTGCATCGGCAGCGGCCTTAGCTTCCGTAAGAATGGCGGCAGCAGAGTTTTCAGCTGCTTCTTTCTTAGCTTGTGCTTCTACGGTAATGCCCACAGCCTCACGCTCTGCCTCTTTGCGCGCGTCTATAACTTCAATTTGTTTCTTACGCTCAGCTTCTGCCACCATTTTCGCTGTAGTTACTGCTTCCACTTTTTCCACTTTAGCCTTTTCCGCTTCAGCAGCTTTAGCACGCGCGGCCGACTCTTCCTCAGATTTTGTCGCAACGGCAATTTGTTTAATTTGCTCAGAAACCTCAACTTCTTGCTGCTGACGAATGCGCGCTTGCTCTAATGCCTGACGCTTAGCAATTTCTTGGGTTTCAATTTCCCGTGATTTTTCAATTTCCGCAGCCTCGATAGCACGGTTTTTCGCGATCTCTGCTTCGCGCTCTTCCCGTTCTTTCATTTCGCGCTGCTTAGCAATTTCTGCTTTTTGTTCCTGACGTTTAAAGGCAAGAATTTGCTCTTGGGCTAAGCGAGCTTCTTCTTCATCTCGTTTCACTTCTAGTGATTGTTTCTCAGCAGCCAAATTACGCTGTTCAATGAAAATGCGGTTTTCTTGTTGAATATCGTTGGTTTCTTTGCGCTTTTCTTCAATGATCTTCGTTAAGCGTGCACGCCCCTCGGCATCGAAAGCGTTGTTTTCATTGAAAAACTGTAGGTCGGTTTGGTCAAAACCAGTCAAGCTCACCGATTCTAACTCAAGACCGTTCTTTTCAAGATCGTTAGCCACGCTTTGCTGAACTTTTTGTACAAAGTCAGCACGCTGCTCATGCATTTCGGTCATGCTCATTTCAGCAGCTACGGCACGTAGTACGTCAACAAACTTAGACTCCATTAGCTTTTTAACTTCTTCAGCGCGAGTGGTGCGCGTTCCTAGCGTTTGCGCAGCCATTGATATGCCATTGGCATTGGGGGCCACGCGTAAATAAAAGTCTGCCTTAACATCAACACGCATGCGATCTTTGGTAATAAGCGCGTCTTTTTGAATTTTTTCCACTTCTATACGAAGGGTGTTCATATTTACTGGAATTATTTCGTGAACGACAGGAAGCACGATAGCGCCACCGTCCTTAATGACTTTTTCACCGCCTAAACCGGTTCTTACGAACGCTGTTTCTTTCGTCGCGCGGGTGTAAAGTTTGGCAAAGATAAGGCCAATAACGATAAGCCCTACAACAATAGCACCGGCAATAAAGAGTATTGACGGCAAGCTAGATGGTTGAATTGTATCCATACTTTTATCTCTTTTAGGTTATAGGTAGCGGGTTGCTAACCAGCTGTGTTGTTTTTTCTGAACTAAAATGACGCGCTCTCCCTGTGCGAACAACTCTTCATCTTCGAAAGGTTCTACTAACACAAAATGAGGCTGTGAATAATGGTCGGTAAACTTTGCTTCAGCTGGGTTGCCTCGGCTTGCTTTTCCAATCGTGATTTCGGCCACAGACCCAATGAAGTCATCGCTGTTAACCGCGCTAGACTCTACACTAGGCAACAAGCCTGAAATTACCTTTACGGTTTTAGCTGTTACGAATGCGCCAATAACAAATGCAAGAGGAACGGATAGGAAAGCTGGCAAGGTATAGCCGAGTGCACTCGCTGTTAAGCCGTTAACCATCAAGCCAACTAAACCGAATAGAGTAAGAAGTACTACCAGGTAAATAAGAAAGGGAACTTTATTGATATTAAGCCAGTTGGCAAACGAGGTATTCAGAAACCCATCGCCATCAAACTCTGCAAAATCATCGCCTAACCCCAACAGGCTTATACCAAAAATAGTGCTAACAAGTTCTAGTATGAAAATAAAGAAAACGGCTATAAGCGAAATGCTAAACCAGAAGTTTGTAGGGGAAAGAAGAACATCTGTCATTTACACCATCCATGATGACTAACTTGCTTTTATTCTTTATACCACAGAACAAAAATTAAGCCAGCGTCTGACACATGTACTTTCGGCTAGTTTGTAACAAATAATGATGGGGACTAACTGAAGTTATGTTTCTGCAGCATCACATCATTTTCAGTAACCTTCAATACACTGCCTTGATCATACCAATCGCCAAGTACAATACGAGTTGCAGGCTTGCCGTTTGCTGTAAGGCTATGAATGTTGGGTCTGTGTGTGTGGCCATGTATCATGCGCTGCACGCCCCATTTTTCCATGACTTTCACCACTTCTTCAGGCGTGACATCCATAATATCTGGCTTAAGATTTTGCTGCTTAGCCTTACTTTCCTTGCGACCGTTATCGGCAACACGCTGTCGATACCATAAAGGAAGCGCAAGCATTAAACGTGGCCACCACCAACCGCGGGATTTCTTGCGAAACTTTTGATAAGCAACATCGCGAGTGCATAGTTCGTCACCATGAGTAAGCAGGGTAGGTGTGCCGTATAAGTCTACAACTTCTTGTTCGTTTAATAACGTCATGCCGGCTTTTGATAGCCACTTTTCACGTATGGCGAAATCGCGATTACCGTGAATAAAGTAAATAGGGCAATGCTGACTCACTGCCTTGAAAGCTGATGCTATGGCAGTGTTAAATGGAGTAACGTTGTCGTCGCCAATCCAAACTTCAAACAAGTCACCAAGAACGTAAAGTGCATCAGCATTAATCGCGTCTTCTTTTAAAAAGCGCATTAAGCATTCTGTAATGTCAGGGCGGTCGGCACTTAGGTGCAAGTCGGCAATGAAGTAGGTGAACGACATAAATCTTCTTATTGTGGTTTAAAAAACCGCGTTAAAGTAACGCGGCTTGTTCTTAACTCAAGGCCTTAGTATGTCTTGAAAATCATATTGGCCAAGGCGTTATTGAGACAGCTATTCAAGCATAGATGTCAGCGGCTATTTAAGAAATAGTCGCTTTTTCAATGATAACAGGCTCAACAGGAACATCCTGGTGATAGCCGCTGTTACCGGTTTTAACGGCTTTAATTTTTTCAACAACATCCATACCTTCAGTTACTTTACCGAATGCACAGTAGCCCCAACCATTGACAGACTTGCTAGAGTGGTTAAGGAAGTCGTTGTTATTTACATTAATAAAAAACTGAGCCGTCGCAGAGTGTGGATCTTGGGTACGCGCCATCGCGATTGTACCCACTTCGTTTGCTACGCCGTTGTCCGCTTCGTTTTCAATAGGGTCTTTTGTGTCTTTCTGATCCATATCTGGCGTAAAACCACCACCTTGGATCATGAAGTTGTTGATTACACGGTGAAAAATAGTGTTATCAAAAAAACCGTCTTCAACGTAAGAAATGAAGTTAGCTACCGTTTTAGGCGCTTTATCTTCAAAAAGCTCTAGGGTGATGTCACCGAAATTTGTTTTTAACGTAACCATTGTGGTTTGTCCTGTGTGTTAGCATACATATAAAGTGGCGGCATTTTAGCGCAAAACGAGTCGTTAGCGCAAAGAGACGGTTATCGCAAAACCCAGCAATATCGTTGCAAAAGGCTTGTACCATTTAAATCGTGACAGTGCTAAACTTTGCGGCCGAAAAATTATGACATATAGGAAATATAGACATGCTACATCTTTACAACACCCGAACCCGTGAAAAAGCGAAGTTTGTACCGCTTCAAGAAGGGAAAGTGGGTTTGTATGTTTGTGGTATTACCGTTTATGACCTAAGTCATATGGGTCATGCCCGTACTTACCTGAGTTTCGATGTCTTAGTACGCTACATGCGCCACCTTGGTTTAGATGTGAAGTACGTGCGCAATATCACCGATATCGACGATAAGATTATTGCTCGCGCCAATGAAAATGGCGAAAGCTTTGAGGCGCTAACTGCACGCACTATTGCCATGATGCACGAAGACTTTGCGGCGATTAACTTACTAGAGCCAGACGTCGAGCCGACAGTAAGTGGACATATGGATGAGATCATTGAAATTATCCAGCGACTAATGGACAAAGGCTACGCCTATCAAGCCAAAAGCGGCGATGTACTATTCGACGTAAGCAAGTACGAAGATTATGGCAAGTTAAGCAAACAAGACTTAGATCAGCTTAAAGCGGGTGCTCGTGTTGAAGTGGCGGCAGGAAAAGACGACCCGCTAGACTTCGTACTGTGGAAAACCACCAAGCCTGGTGAGCCGGCATGGCAATCGCCATGGGGCGAGGGACGTCCGGGATGGCACATTGAATGTTCTGCAATGAATCATAAGCATCTTGGTGCGCACTTTGATATTCACGGCGGTGGCTCAGATTTAACGTTCCCACATCACGAAAACGAAGTGGCTCAGTCGTGCTGTGCGTATGACACACCTTACGTAAACGTGTGGATGCACGCGGGTATGGTACAGGTTAATGACGAAAAAATGTCTAAGTCATTGGGTAACTTTTTTACCTTGCGCGATGTGCTTAAAGAGCACGACTCAGAAACATTGCGTTTCTTCCTGATGTCGGCGCATTACCGTAGCCAGTTAAGTTACTCTCAAGACAATATTACTCAAGCGAAGGCCGCCCTAGAGCGTTTGTATACAGCCCTTCGTGGTGTTGAAGTAGATGAAAGCACTGATCTGAGCTACGGTGGCTATCTGAAGCGTTTCGAAGCAGCAATGAACGACGACTTAAACGTACCTGAAGCTTTTTCGGTGTTATTCGACGTGGCACGTGAGCTTAACCGCCAAAAAGACAATGCTGACGAAGCGGGTAAATTGGCCGCGGTTCTTAAAGGTCTAGGTGCAATTTTAGGTATGCTTCAAAGTGACCCAGATACTTACCTTAAAGGCGGTGAAGGCAATGACGACGAAGCGGCTGAAATTGAAGCGTTAATTAAACAGCGTAACGATGCCCGTGCCTCCAAGGACTGGGCAGCGGCAGATGCCGCGCGCGATGCGTTAAACGCAAAAGGCGTAGTGTTAGAAGACGGCCCAAGCGGTACTACGTGGCGTAAAGCGTAATTAGCAGCCAATACTTTTTAACAGAATGAAGGCCCGCATTTGCGGGCTTTCTTTTTAGTTAAGCGTAAAGCGCACACCGAGCTTTCGTCATTGAACAGCGGTTTTTGGATATACGCGCGAGGCTAAACATCTGAAAGTAAGATGGTATCTCCCGAGCTAACGTTTAATGCTTGTGCTGTTTTGCGAGAGATAACAGCTATTTCGTCTTGTTCTTCGGTTTCTGCCATCATTGCATAAAAAGGCTGGCTCAACGTGGCGACAAGCGTCATTTTACTCTCGGTGACACGCTTAGTACCTTCGCCAACTTTTATTCTTACTTGCCTTGTTGATTTGACAGTTTTTAGGCTTAAAACTTCAGCTTCCATACTTGGCGCACCATCAAAAATATCGATGTAGTTCGTGAATTTAAACCCTTCTTTTTCAAGCATTGCCAAAGCGGGTTGGCCGTCGTTATGTGGTTTACCAATAGCCAACTGAGCCTCTTTGGGTAACATATTTACATACAGCGGAAGTTTAGGCATTAAATCAGCAATAAATTGATTTCCGTTTACGGCACCATATAAATCCGCTTCAGCGTATGTCATAGGAAAAAAGTGACGTCCGACGGCATTCCAGAAAGGCGATTCCCCATCCTTATTTACATAGCCTCGTAGATCGGCCATGACCTGCTTTGGAAATACATGCTGATGTAAGCCCATAAAAAGGTAGCGGACTTTTGAAAGTAGTTTTCCGTTGAAGTGTTTTCTGTATTCGGGCAGTAAGTAGAGCGATGCCACTTCCGCGAAACCCTCAAAATGGTGACTTAGGTGCAGTATGTCATGGATGTAGTGTGCGCCTAGTGATTTATTTCGCTGTGCGACTTTTTCTCGTTTGTAACTATAAAAACTGTCTTCTTTTCCTAATTCACCAAAAATTGCAGATGTACCAATAAGCTTGCCAGTTCGAAGGTCCTCCAATACAAACAAAAGGTAGTCTGGACGCTCTTGACGCATAAGTTTTTGTTCTTCTCTAATGGAACGCTTTAATTTGTTATCAAGCGTTGCTCTATCCGGTGGGAAGGTTGTCATACCTGGCGATGCAGCTTCAGCTAACGCAAGCAAGCCTTCCAAGTCATCACCTTTTGCTAGCCTCACGCGGGTGTCAAAGCTGATGTTATTAGTCGTAGTTTGTTTAGCGCCAATCGTTTTACACTCAAGGTGAATACCCGCGACCATGCAGCGGACGGAGCCTCCTCCCATTTCAATAGTAGGCACTGCGATGGGAAGTAAAGTAAGATCGCTGGGTAGTAAAGCTAGTTGCTCTTCGTTCATTGAACTAAAAGCAGTGTCTGATATAAGTAATAAACGTTTTCCATTGCTATTCAAAAGCTCTAGGCAGTTTCCGGCAAAACTATTCACTTGTTCTTCGCTAATTTCGATGACGTTTTTACCCGTCTCCTTAAGTGTTGAAAGCACCACATTTTTGTCGCTTTCTTCTATCATGCTAGTAGCAACAATGGCAAAATCACTGCCCACACACATCATTACGTTGGTGTGGTAAATCGCCGTACCAGCAGTATCAAAGGCGCTAAAACATATAGGCGTTAAACCAATAGCTTTACACGCCGACATTACAGCTCTCTTATTGGCTCGTTGGGATAGGCAAACATAGGCTAGCGCGTTTACATGGTCGATCACCATAGCCCCTGTACCTTCAACAATATCTCCGTCTTCTTCAAGGAAAGATAAATCTTTAGCTTGCTGTACGATATAGTGTTGCTGCAGATAACTGACAATATCGTCACGACGCTCCGCTCGGCGGTTTTCACAGTACATAGGGTAGGTGACAAGCAAACCGTTGGGATGTGTACTTAACCAATTATTTGGAAATACGGCATCGGGCGTGTTTTCCCCTTCTGTTTCAAACACCTCTACCGTTATGTGGTTCATACGTAAAGTGCGAACCATCTCATCAAATTCCGCACACGCATTTTTTGATATTTCCGCTCTATTTTTTCCCGTCGATACAAGGGGCTTCTGAAAACTATTGTCTTTGGCTGTTTGTTCGTTGGGGCGAAAGGCACAGGGGCGTACCATTAAAACGGAATTTGGTGTAGTTAATCGTGAGTTTTTGATGTGACTGGCTTGCATATAACGTCCTACAGCCCTTAGCTGAAATATTTCCACTGAAAAGAGCGTGTATTTTATTCTCTGGCGAATTCACTTAACCATGCTCAAGGTGTTGCAAGTTGTTATTTAGTTTAAGCATAATGCTCAATTGTTTTATCATTATGCTTTTTCGCTAATTAGTCTTGGATAATGCGTTAATGACTCGACGATTTGTTTATCTATTGGGGAAACGACCATGTATGTAGATTTAGATGCGAAAGATCGCGAGCTTCTCGATATATTGAAGCGCGATGCGCGAACACCTGTAACCGTGCTAGCTGAAGTCCTCTCGTTATCGCGAAATACGGTGCAAAAACGAATCGACAGGTTAGTAAATTCGGGGGTGATCGACGGTTTTACTATTCGTGTTAACGAGCAGCTGCAACCAGACAAAATAAAAGCTCTTATGTCAGTCGAGCTTGAAGGGCTTAGTACAACACAGCTTATTAGTAAGCTTAGGCAGGTGAATGGTGTTGAGCGGTTTCATACTACAAACGGAAATTGGGATTTACTTATTGTTATAACCGCCGAAAGTCTCGCGCACTTAGATGGCATTTTAAAAGAAGTGCGCGGCGTTAAAGGCGTGCTTAATAGTGAGACGAGTATTATTCTGTCTACTACTGAAAAATAGTGTGTACGCCTTATCAGTCTTAGCAGCTATTGTCGCCATTTATCCATCGATTTACATCATCACTTAAATTTAAGTCTGTGCCCAAGTTAAACTCACCTTCTCGAACAGATACCTCGCTGCCGTAGGTTGAGTGGGTAACGGTGACGTGTAAAAAAGGATATTGCGGGGTGCTCCCTTCTTTACGACTGGCCGTGAGTTTGTAGCCGTTTTGTATTGTATACGTGTTTACGACTATATCGCTATGGATTGGCTGATGCAGTGTGGACCAGCATCGGTTTGCATTGTATTCAATGCGCTCAACTATTTTTTCAGGTTCTTGGTTGGTGGAAATAGAAGAGGTCGGCAAGATCACCATGCAGCCTGAAGCAAACGCCGTTATACAACTTGCAAGTATTGCGTGGTTAAATGAGCGGCTGAACATTCTGCAGCGTTTAATTTTCATCATAAGTCCCTCTAATCGTTATAATTATATTCGTAAGGACTTTATATTAGCTTATTTGTATGAACAGTGGCTGAACAGAATACTGCTAGCGTTCACCTTGACTCTATCGCTTTGCAAATTAATTAAATTTCGGGCTTGCCAGTGGGGATTGCCGATTCTTTTTCGGTGAGATGTGACTTCCAACGCTGCTGTGCAACGTGCGCTTTCACCAGTTCTAAGCATTCGTTTACAACGTTAAGTACTTCTTTATCAAGTGCATCGGCGGTAGGGGTATAGTCGTGCATGCCGACTGAAATGAAATGGTCGATGCGCTCTGCGTCTAAGTCGCTTAACAGGTTAACTAGCGATGTGGTCACGATATCGGTGACTGACTCTTCCAACGTATTCTCAATGGTTTTGCCGATAACAGGTAGGTAATGCAGGGAAGAAACTTGTGCATTACTTCTCACCGCTTTACCCACGCTCTTGCGCACGTGCTCCCGTATCACCTCGCCGTGCTCTTCGCTTTGAATTGACTGGCCTAAATGGTTGATAACGCCAGCCATCCATTGGGTAATGACAGGACGGCGGGGGGCCAGTACCTGTGCGTTGATATCGTCTAACAAAGGCGAACCTGCTGAGATGTCTTTTTGCGCATCGCTGAGCACTTTTACAACAATTCGGTCGCTTAACTCTTCGACAAATACATCGTAGTAAAACGCAAAAAAGCGAAAGACCGCGGTTTGATTTAAGTCGATGATTTCGAATTTGTGCAGGCGGTGCAAAATAGAAAATATGCGCAAGAAACGAAATAGGCGGGTAGGTCCAGTAGGGATTAGACCTATGATATCGTACCAATGCAAAAACGGAAAAAAGTACCAGCGTAAGTGTTCTTTACGCACAATAGCTACAACCCACCGGAAGCAAAATTCGCTGAAGAAAATGGCGATAAACACCAAGTCGACCAACAGAAAGTTGTTGTGAACGGGATCGTAAGCACTAAGAAAAGCGGGAAAATACGTGCCCAATAGACCATAGACAAAGTCGGTGGCGTATAAGGCATCGAAAATGAGCCATGTTAGGTTCACAAAAAGTATACCTAACATGACTAAATCTAAGATTAACCAAGGCGTTTCATGACTGTTTCGCAAATTTTCTCGGTTAATTCTTAGCATTTCCTTATCCTGTATTCTGACTTAAAGCGTAACGTAAATGCAGTTAGGCATGAACAATATTGAACTTTAAGTATTAAAGGTTAGCTTGATGCGTTCAACCTTGTTACGTCTACATAAAGTTTTAGCTTCTGACCAGGTTGTAGATAGCGCTTAGTATTAAGTGAGTTCCACTTGCCTATGTCGCTTACTCTAACATTGAACTTGCCGGCGATACGAGACAACGAATCGCCATTTCTTACTGTGTAGGTCACTTTTTTGGTAACACCGTCTTGCGCTTTACCTTCCTGCCAGATAACTAAGGTTTTGCCAGGGTGAAGCATATCGCCAGGGGCCATACCGTTCCATTTAGCTAATTGTTTAGTGCCTATATTGTACTTACGGGCAATATCCCAAAGCGTATCACCAGATTGTACGGTATGACGTACTTTTTGCTTAGACGTGTTGCCGTTCTGCAAGCTGGCTAGACGCTGTTCCTGAGATAATGTGTAGCTGTCCAGTTCTTGAAGTGCTACTGGTACCATTATCGCTTGACCCACGCGGATCATGGACGAGTCTAGCTCATTCACTTTTTTAAGAACTTTCACGGTGGTGTGATATTGCTTAGCGATTTTACCTAAGCTGTCGCCGGGCTTCACCGAGTGGCGTACCCAGTTCAATCGCTCTTTTTGATCAATTTTAGCCAGTGCTTGAGAGAACGCAGCAGCCTTATCAAGGGGAAGTATTAATCTATGTGGTCCTTCTGGTGACGTTGCCCAACGATTGAACCCTGGGTTTAACCCGTGTAGTTCTTTTAAAGACATACCAGCAAGTTCGGCGGCAAACGCTAAATCGACCTGTGAGCCGATATCAACCACTTCGATAACCGCTACATTCTCAACTTCAGGCCACGCATACGCATATTCATCTTTATTTTTTAGAATATCAGCCAGCGCAAGCAATTTAGGCACGTAAGCACGTGTCTCTTTGGGTAAATTTAAGTTCCAAAAGTCGGTAGGTTTACCCGCGCGTTTGTTAGCTTTAATAGCCCTTTGAACGCGGCCTTCGCCACTATTATAGGCGGCAAGTGCGTGCAGCCAATTACCATCAAACATTTCGTTTAGATAGGTTAGATAGTCAAGTGCACCTTGAGTAGACGCAACAACGTCTCGACGTCCGTCATACCACCAATTCTGTTGCATACCAAAGCGCTTACCTGTGCCAGGAATAAACTGCCACATACCAGCCGCTCGGCCATGGGAATAAGCAAAGGGATCAAAAGCACTTTCTACTATTGGTAAAAGCACAAGCTCCATCGGCATGTCGCGCTTTTCAATTTCTTCGGTAATGTAATAAAGAAAAGGCTTGGCGCGTTTTACAACGCGAGCCATATACTCTGGGTGCTTCAGGTACCATTTACGCTGTGCGCTAATGCGTTTGTCGTCAGGGATAGGTAAGGCGAAATTCGCACTTGCACGTTCCCATACGTCAGTAACGACCGCCTGCGTATGCATATCCGGTGTATCGGTAAGCTCAGCGCCTTCTTCTAGCGTATCATCATTGGGGTGAACAACATCAATAACGCCGTCTCTTGCAATTTCACAATCAGAAATGGCTTCTTCGTTGTTATGAATTTCACTGCACGCTTCTAGCGAAGCGGTTTCGTTACTTTCTAATTGTGCATTGTCGTTATTATTATCGGTTAACTGACAACCCGTTAAACCTAGCGCCAATATCAGTGGCGACAGTGGGAAAAACTTCAACTGCATATATGAAGAAACCTCGTGGAGCACTGCAAACCGACCATGTTACGATAATCGGCTTACTTTTGCATCAAAACTCATCTTTCCAGCGGCGAACTGCAGCAAATACCGCTACATCGTCAGCCAGGTTATTTTCGCAATAGGCTTCGGCAGCAGTTTTCACAGAAAGTTCATGAGCCCGTAAAAATGGGTTTATGTTTTTTTGCTCTTTGAGATTACTAGGTAGTGTAGGCTGACCTTGAGCGCGTTTTTCTGCCACCCACTGTGCGTAGTCACACAGCGCCTTATTGTCTGGCTCTACGGCTAAAGCAAACTGGACATTAGCCTGAGTATACTCATGTGTACAGAACACTTTCGTGGTGTCGGGCAGTCGCTTTAACTTATTCAGTGAATGATGCATTTGCTCTGGCGAACCTTCAAACAATCGTCCGCAACCTGCTGAAAATAACGTGTCGCCGCAAAACAATGCGCCATGCCCGAAGAAAGCAATGTGATCAAGGGTATGACCTGGCACTTCCATTACTTGCAGCGCCATTTTAAAAACAGGTAGCGAGACAGTATCGCCTTGAGAAACAGATTTAGTTATTCCTCTTATGTGATTGCCTCTTGGGCCAATAACTGGCAAATCTGGTACTGCAGATACTAATTTAGCAATACCACCTGTGTGGTCTCTGTGGTGATGAGTGATGAGAACTGCACTTAGCGTTAAGCCTTTAGCTTTAATAAAGGCCAGCACTGGCTCAGCATCACCTGGGTCGACAACAATAGCGCTACTCTCGTTATAAATACACCAAATGTAATTGTCGGTAAAAGCGGGAATAGGATGAATGGCTACGCCTGAAGGAAGTGTTTCTGCCGTCATAAGAGTACCTGCTTGTGTAGGTAGAATTATGCGTTACTATAGGGACTTGTGAAGAGCAGAGCAACCTAAGAGCGCGCAGTGTTAATGAGATCGGCGTTTAAAGCCAAACCGCCACGCTACCCTACAAATTGGAATGATTTCCCCGCGGGAGAGCACATTCGACATGCGGTCAATGCAGTTTGTAGCGATTATGCTGAGCGAATTTTTGGGTATCACTTTGCCAAACTAGGCTCGCTAAGTGCCGATATAAATCTCGATACCAGCCCAATTCGACACCACATCAATCACGTTCCGTTTAATGACCTAGCTAGCGAGCAGCCACACCACAATGAAGCGAAAGAGGGCTTTCCCAATCACAATGCATCGGGTATATCGTTAGGCGGTGATAAACGCGAACCGAAAATAAGTAGAGAAAACACGGTAGTGGGGCAGTCGCACTGCTTACCCTTCGCCGAAAACAGCATTGATGGCTTTCTACTTGCTAATGAATTAGATTTTGCGCAAGACCCTCACGAAATATTAAGAGAAGTAGACCGCGTTATTACACAAAACGGTTATGTGATCATAAGTGGCTTTAACCCCTTAAGCCTCGCCGGAATTGCCAAATTTCTACCTGTTAAGCGCGGAAATATCCTACACGATGCACGCTTTTTTACGTCCTATCGCATTAAAGATTGGCTTCAGCTGCTGGGATTTGAAATTGTTGAACAACGTCAAGTGATGTTTTCAACGCTCTTTTTTCAACAAAAATGGAAAGGGGCGGTTAAGCTTCAAGACTATTTAGCATCTTATTTTCCATGGTGCAGTGCGGTGTACGTAATACTCGCGAAAAAGCGGGTAATCCCCATGACGGCCATAAAACCTAAACGCAATTTAAAGCCGCGTTTTTCCGCGGTAGGGGCAAGTGTAAGGACTTCTACGATGAATCGCACGCTGCGCTAATATTGTTAATGTGTATGCCATGTGCAAAGAGAGCACGCCACGCTCTTAACTTAGAAGCGGTGACAGGCGCTAACCACCTTCTAAATTTACCAAGATGTTGTACTAAAACGGATGGCTTTCGCTTTTTTACACAAGTTTGAAAGGGGAATAGGAGATAGCATAGACTGCTATCTCCCAACTGAGACGCTAGTCGTCACTCGTTTTATAGAGGTGAACATCTCGCTGTGGATATGGGATGCTAATGCCTTCTTCATCAAAGGCTTTTTTAACTTTTTCCTGCATATCCCAGTAGTAAGGCCACAAGTCATCTGTGGCGACCCACGGTCTAAACATTAAATCGACTGAGTTATCGCCTAATCCGCCTACACAAATTCTTGGTGCAGGGTCGGTCAACGAGCGCTCATCTTCTTCAAATAGACGCTGCAACACCTTCTTCGCTTTATCGATATCGTCATCGTAGCCTATACCAAATGTCATGTCGCAACGGCGTTTATCATATACGCTAACGTTAATTAACGTGGCATTAGATAGGCTGCCATTGGGAATAACAATGCGCTTATTGTCAAAAGTGTTAAGTACAGTATAAAGAATTTGTATCTCTGACACTGAGCCTAAATGACCCTCTGCTTCAATGGTGTCACCCACTTTAAAGGGTTTAAAAATCAGTATTAGCACACCGCCAGCAAAGTTCGCCAGGCTGCCTTGTAATGCCAGACCAATAGCTAAACCTGCAGCACCCACGACGGCAATAAATGAGGTGGTTTCAATACCTATCATTGAGGCAACTGAAATCAACAGCATTACTTTTAGCACCGCACTGATAAGTCCGCACAGAAACTTATTTAACGTGGGATCCTTTTTACCTAGCCGATGATCTAATAGGTTTACAAAACGATTCACTAACCAAAGACCCACCACCAAAGTAAGAATAGCCAATAATAATTTGGGGGTGTAAGTCATCACCAGTGAAATAGCTTTTTCGGTTAATTCCGATAAATCGATATTAGTCCCGAAGAAATCTTCCATAAATACCTCTTTTATTAATTAACCACGTTGATTACGTTAAAAAAAGAGGGTTAGATCGCCTTGATTCAAACCGAACGGAGCTGCGCTGTTTTTTGACAAGAATTTTCTAGCCGATTTGCCTTAGGCAGATAAGGTTAGTGAGTGGGTAAGTAATTAGTGAGGGAGGAGTGTAGGATGATAAGGCTTATTAGCATACCAAGTTACGTGCTTGCACCTTGATTCTGGTTATATGATTTTTGCTTTATAAATCTAAGCGCCGCTTTGACCGCCCAATAAAAAAGGTGACATCCCGTCGCTCAATAGCGCTGAATGTCACCTTACTTTTAAGGGGGCGCTTTACAGCTTACTTAACACGCATACCCGGCTTTGCACCTTCGTGCGGCTCAAGAATGTATAGCTCGTCGCCACCAGGGCCCGCGGCTAATACCATGCCTTCACTCATGCCAAAACGCATTTTACGAGGAGCGAGGTTCGCCACCATTACCGTGTGCTTACCAATTAGGGCTTCAGGCGAGTAGGCCGACTTAATACCTGCAAAAACTTGCTTGGTTTCGCCGCCTAAATCTAGCTCTAAGCGCAGAAGCTTATCGGCTTTTTCTACGTGTTCAGCTTTAGCGATACGCGCAATACGTAAATCTACCTTGGCGAACTCATCAAACGAGATAGTGTCGCTAATAGGGTCTTTAGCAAGCGGGCTGTCTGGGTCGATTGCCGGTGCTGCTGGCGCTAGGCTTTCTTTTGAATCTTCAACCATGGCGTCAATTTTATCCATTTCTACACGCTGCATCATCGGCTTAAATTTGTTGATGGCGTGGCCTTTCAATAGGGTTTGCAGTGAATTCCAGTCGAACTTGTCGTTTAGGAATTCTTCTGCTTTTTCTGCAAGTACTGGCAGTACAGGCTTTAAGTAAATCACCAACAGACGGAACATGTTGATACCTAGCGAGCACACATCGTGTGTGAACTGCTGCTTAGTCTCGTCTTTAATGGTTACCCAAGGTGCGTTGTTATCAATGAACTGGTTTGCTTTGTCAGCAAGGGCCATGATTTCGCGCACGGCTTGGTGGTATTTACGCTTCTCGAAAAGTGCAGCAATGCTCTCTGACGCGTTTTGGAACTCTGCAATAAGCTCTGGCTCAATCACATTGTCAGACAATTTGCCGTCGAAACGCTTAGTGATAAAGCTTGCACAGCGGCTTGCAATGTTAACCACTTTACCTACCAAGTCTGAATTCACTTTTTGTGCGAAGTCAGTAAAGTTTAGGTCGATGTCGGTAACACCGTCGCCTAACTTAGACGCAAAGTAGTAACGCAGATACTCTGGGTTCAGGTGGTCAAGGTAAGTACGGCCTTTTATAAAGGTACCGCGCGACTTTGACATTTTCGCACCGTTTACGGTGACGAAACCGTGAATGTTTACACCAGTGGGCTTACGGTATCCCGCGCCTTCTAGCATGGCAGGCCAGAACAGGCAGTGGAAGTAGGTTATATCTTTACCAATAAAGTGATAAAGCTCAGCCTCTGAGTCTGCTTTCCAGAAGTCATCAAACTCTAGATTGTTTTGGTCGCAGAAGTTTTTGAAACTAGCCATATAGCCAACCGGCGCATCTACCCACACGTAGAAGAACTTGTTCGGCGCACCTGGAATTTCAAAACCGAAGTAAGGCGCATCACGGCTGATGTCCCACTGTTGAAGACCTTCAGTAAACCATTCTTGCAGCTTGTTAGCCATTTCTTCCTGCAGGGCACCTGAGCGGATCCACTCTTTTAACATGCCTTCAAATTTTGGCAGGTCAAAGAAGAAGTGCTCAGACTCACGTAGCACTGGTGTAGCCCCCGATACTACGCTGCGAGGGTTTTTCACTTCTGTTGGGCTATACGTTGCGCCACATACGTCACAGCTGTCGCCGTTTTGATCTTCTGCGCCACAGCTAGGGCAGGTACCCTTAACGAAACGATCCGGCAAGAACATTTCTTTTTCAGGGTCGAACAGCTGATTAATGGTGCGTTTGCTGATGTAGCCCGCATTATCTAAACGGGTGTAAATTTCTTCACACAGCGCCTTGTTTTCTGGCGAATGGGTTACATAGTAGTTGTCGTAATCTACATGAAAATCAACAAGGTCTTGGTGATGTTCAGCACGCGTTCTTGCCACCATTTCTTCTGGTGTAATGCCAAGCTCTTGGGCCTTAAGCATAACCGGCGTACCGTGTGCATCGTCGGCGCAAACACTGTAACATTCGTTTCCGCGAAGGCGCTGAAAACGAGTCCAGATGTCGGTTTGAATGTGTTCTAGCAAATGACCTAAGTGAATAGAGCCATTTGCGTATGGCAACGCACTGGTTACCAGAATTCGGCGTTTTTCTGACATAATGACGTTATTGATTCTTTGCGTTTCAAAATGGCTGCAAATACTAGCGGAAAACCGCGTTTTTTGCATTACGTAATTCACACAATTCTACTACTAGTAAGGCATTTTATGTTCTTTTCTCGCAAAGCAGAGCCGGTAACTCAAAAAGTTGCTGTAATTTTGGCCAAGTATTTTTCTTTAGATGTTGAAGATACCTTGCCATGGTGTGCTTTTAGCCAGCCAGAAAATGAAGATGCCGGTGTAACAGTTACCTTGCCATTTTGTATAGCTACACAGCTAGACGCGCTTAAACAAGAAGTGCTTAACCAGCTAAAAGGGAAGCTTGGCGATGACCAGCTTACGTTTAAACAAAACGTAGCAAGTGGAGAAACAGAAGTCGCACCTGTTACTAACATCAAAAACATCATAGCGGTGGCCTCTGGCAAGGGCGGTGTAGGTAAGTCGACAACCAGTATTAATTTAGCGTTCGCGCTTATGCAAGAAGGCGCGAAAGTTGGGATTTTAGATGCCGATATTTATGGGCCGTCTATTCCCATTATGTTGGGCAACCCCGATGCGCACCCTGAAAGCGAAGATAATAAGCACATGCAGCCCCTTATGGCACATGGGCTGGTGGCGAACTCAATTGGTTATTTAGTGCCTCAAGAAGATGCGGCGGTATGGCGAGGGCCGATGGCAAGCAGGGCGTTAAAGCAGTTGCTAGATGAAACCCTATGGCCCGTGCTGGACTACTTAATTGTAGATATGCCACCGGGTACCGGCGATATCCAACTGACGATGGCGCAACAAGTACCGTTGACTGCTTCAGTGGTAGTTACAACGCCGCAGGACTTAGCACTAGCCGACGCTCAAAAAGGTATAAGCATGTTTGAAAAAGTGAACGTGCCAGTATTAGGGCTTATTGAAAATATGAGTTACTACCAGTGTAGAGCCTGTGGTACCAAAGATTATGTGTTTTCAAAAGACGGTGGCGAGGCGCTTGCCGAACGCCACGGACTGCCGCTTTTAGGTCAGCTACCGCTTGATATCCATATTCGCGAGCATGGCGATGCCGGCACGCCTTTGTTAATTACCTCGCCCGAAAGTGCATTGAGTGAAAGTTATCGCGAGGCTGCTCGCGCCCTGTCTATGCAATTGGCCCTTACTGTTGCGCCACGCAAAGGGGCAGTAAAACACATTAAGGGCAACCCTATTGGCATTGTTGGTAAAGAGTAACTAGCTTGAAATATCTAGGTAACAAATATCAGGAATGCCCGATGGATAGGTAAATTCAGACAGGTGTAGTAAAGGTGAATTATAGCCAGGTTCGATTGCTTAAATTTAAAATTTGATAAAACTATACGAAAATTGCGCAAAAGCAGATAAAACAAGCCTTTGAGCAGTTGAATGCATGCGGCGACATACGCATAATAGCGGCCTAACGAAATGAGGAATACACCATGCGCTTGTGCGACCGCGATATCTACCAACATCTGCAAGATGGAAAAATTAAAATTGACCCTACACCCAGCTACGATCAAATAAGTGGTGTAACGGTAGATATCCGCCTAGGTAATAAATTTCGCGTGTTTGAAGATCACCAAGCGCCGTTTATCGATTTAAGTGGGCCGAAAGCACAGGTTCAAGAAGCGCTCGACCATGTTATGAGCGATGAAATTGAACTAGAAGAGGGTAAAGCCTTCTTTCTACACCCTGGGGAGCTAGCGCTTGCCATTACCCACGAGTCAGTAACCTTGCCCGACAACATCGTAGGTTGGTTAGACGGGCGTTCTTCGCTTGCGCGTTTGGGCTTAATGGTTCACGTGACCGCGCATCGAATAGATCCAGGCTGGTCGGGCAACATCGTTCTTGAGTTTTACAACAGTGGTAAGTTACCGCTAGCGCTTCGCCCTAAAATGAAAATAGGGGCACTTAGCTTTGAGGTTTTATCGGCGCCAGCCGAAAAGCCGTACAACGCACGAGTGGACGCTAAATACAAAGGCCAAGCAGGCGCTGTTGCAAGCCGAATCTCGTCAGACGACGAGAGTAAATAAAAGAAACCGTTTTAAAAACACGTTTTTTTTCGCAAAAGCGTAGTGCGTTTCCCGCTAATTACTGATAGAAAATATAAGAGCAATAACTAGCACTTATAATAAAGCTATTAGTAACGGGAAGCGCAATGCACACAAACTCTGAACCTTCTTCAGAAACTCTACAACGAAAGCCAACACGTAAAAACAGTATAATTCTATTTGCCTTTATCGCTTCAGTACTATGTGGCTTGGGATTGTGGGCCATTGATCAGCCCAGTGAGATCATTTTTACCGCAGCAATTACGCTGTTTGTCGCTGTGCTCTGGGTGACTGAAGCGCTCCCCATTCCCGCTACCTCACTTTTACCCTTCGCGCTATTCCCGCTATTTGGTGTGTTGTCTCACAGCGAAGCTGCCTCTGCTCTCGGAAGCCACGTTATCATTCTATTAATGGCTGCTTTCATGCTTTCAAAAGGGTTGGAGCGCGCTAACTTACACAAGCGTTTCGCCATTTACATGTTGCGTATAACGGGCAGCGGCAGCCCGCTCAAACTGGTACTGGGCTTCATGTTAACAACCGCAGTACTCAGTATGTGGATTAGTAATACGGCAACAATCCTAATGATGTTGCCAATGGCTATCGCTATTATCAACGCAGTAGACAATCCCCGATTTGGCGTGGCGCTTATACTTGGTATCGCTTATTCGGCAAGCTTAGGTGGGGTGGGGACACCGATTGGGACGCCACCTAATATTATCTTTATGAGCGTGTATGAAGAGACTCAAGGTATTGAATACAGCTTTATCGACTGGATGAAAACAGGCGTACCAATCGTAATACTAGGCGTACCTATTATGGCCTTATGGTTAGCGCGCGGTATTAAACAAGTGGGGAACATCGATTTACCTGTCCCAGGCACATGGACAAAAGCCGAGAAGCGTGTTCTTGCTATTTTTGGCACTGTCGCTTTAGCTTGGATTTTCAGACCTTTTTGGACTGCTTGGATAGGCATAAGCACAATAAGTGACAGTACTATTGCCGTAGCGGGTGTTGCTGCTATGTTCTTTACAAACAGCGGAAACGATAGCGGTGAAGTAGACGAAAAAGGAAACAACGACAAACTGCTTGATTGGAAAACCGCAAACGATATTCCGTGGGGCATGTTGTTATTGTTTGCTGGCGGTATTTGTATTGCCAAAGCATTTATGTCATCGGGCTTAAGTGTTCTTATGGGAACATGGTTAACGGGACTTTCTACGCTTCCTGTTCTTCTGTTGGTACTTGGAATTTGCTTGTTCGTTACCTTCTTGACGGAAATTACCTCTAACACGGCAACATCTACACTACTAATGCCAATTCTAGCGGCCGCGGGTATGGCTGTGGGCGTAGATCCTAAGTTGTTGATGATCCCCGCGGCAATTAGCGCAAGTTGCGCTTTTATGCTGCCAGTAGCTACAGCGCCTAACGCCATTGCATACTCAACGGAAAAGTTCGACATAAAAACTATGGCCAGAGAGGGTGTGGTGCTAAACGTGTTAGTTGCACTGGTAGTCACTGGGGTGTGTTACGTTACGCTGGCCTAGCTTGAACGCGCTTTTGTGAAGGAGATACGCCAATCTCTCTTTTAAAAGCCTTTGAAAAAGAAGCTTCCGTTTCGTAACCATATTGGTTTGCAATGGTAATTAACGGCTTGTTGCTTTGGATTATTTCTGTGCAGGCACAACGCAGGCGCCATTGCGTTAGGTATTTAATTGGAGTTACGCCTGCACAGGCTTTGAACTTTGCTGCGTAGTTAGATTTAGACATATTCGCAATACTCGCCAGTATTTCTACGTTCCAATGTTGTTCAGGCGCGTTATGCAGCGCTTGAAGGCTATTTGCTATGGCCGGATGCAGTAGAGCCCCTAAGGTTGATGAGTACTTGCTCATTAAATGCTTCACAATCAAAAGGAATACAACCTCAGCGATTTTGTTTAGCAGAACCGACGAAGTGAAGGTTGAGTCCGACACTTCTAACGACGCGCTGATAAGTAACTGCAGACTTTCATGTAGCACTCTACTTTCTTTTGATGCTTTTTTAATTATCCAAAATTCTGGCAGTTCTTTTGTTATTACTCTCATTAAAGGGTGCTGATACTCGAAGTAACCGCAAAGTAGCACCGGGCCTTCAGCTCTTAGTTTCTCGCTAAGAGGAATAGAGCTTGCGCTAACATTTTTGTAAGTGTGAGTTTTTGTAGGGCTTAAAAGGTGTGGGCTATCAACAGGCAGTAAAACCATGTCGCCTTTTTCTAACAGAACTGGGCCGTCGTCGTTACGGTGTAAGTAGCATTGACCGTGAGTTACGGCGTGAAAATTAATAAAGCCGGTGCCAGAAGTGTCAATTTGCCAGTTACCGCAATATTGTCCGTTGTGAAATACATTGGTGGTTATTTGAAGTTGGTCAAAAAGGCTTTCTAAATTTTTCATGGTGTTTTGGACAAGTATTTAAGCGTTTGGAGCATGTTTGTATAAGACCGAAGTACGTACCATATTCTTCGAACTTATACAGAGATAGTGTGAAAACACTCGAAACACCAATGTGGAGAAGAAATAGCATGAGAGTATTCTTAAAAGGTAGTTTATTTGCAGTTTCACTAATTGCTAGTGGCGCGGTATTCGCTGGCGTTGATACAGAGACCGACGAAAACGGAATTATTTTAGCCGGGCACGACGCTGTAGCTTATTTTACTGAAGGTAAGCCAGTGCTGGGTAAAGCGACTATAACGGCTGTCCACAACGACGCTATTTACCGATTTTCATCGCAGAAAAATAGAGACATGTTTGTAAGCAACCCAGACAAATACACACCAGCTTACGGCGGCTTTTGTGCCTACGGCGCAACTTTTGGTAAGAAATTTGAAATAAACGGCAAAGCGTTTGAAATTGTTGATGGCGTACTTTATGTGAATAAAGACGAAAGTGTATACAAAGCATGGGCTAAGAACATTCCTACTCATATAGATGAGGCGAATGAAGAATGGCCAGAAATCAAAGATGTAAGTGCAGACGACTTGTAATAAGCTTCGTTTTAGATGGGTTTTGTTTACCAAATAATCGTTTAGGCGGTTATTTGGTTTTTTTACATTGCAAAGTCGTTGAAATTGAGTAGACTTGTCGGCTCTTTCGGTCGGTGTGTAGCGCAGCCTGGTAGCGCACTGTCATGGGGTGTCAGGGGTCGGAGGTTCAAATCCTCTCACACCGACCAACTTCTCTCTCCCCATTCAATGGCTTATGCCATATATATCAAAGTAAAATCGAAACTCACTTTTCTTGTACCAATATACAGCAGTAAATTTAGCTCAATAAAAGAGTGCATACTTGTATATACACTCTTAAACATTATTAGCGCAAAGCCTAGTTGGTTTTAATGCTCAAGATGTCGAAAAGCATCAATAGAGAACCCGCCATAAATAACCATACTCCAGCGGTTGCAAATTTGCTGAAGGCTGGCAAGAAAAGGGTACTTCCCCAAAAAAAGCACAAGCAGGCGGCTACACCCAATTTGTTATTTTGTACTTGTTTCATGATAGTCATTTTCACGTCTTCCTTACTACTATATAGAAGGTTGAAACTGAAGGCTTACTGAAATACGGTTCCAGCTATTAATTTGTAGAATAATAGACGTGAGTTCTATCAGCCCTTCTTTTCCGAAGGTGCTTTCTACACTGTTA
Source organism: Alteromonas sp. W12 (assembly GCF_001924945.1). Taxonomy (NCBI): domain Bacteria; kingdom Pseudomonadati; phylum Pseudomonadota; class Gammaproteobacteria; order Alteromonadales; family Alteromonadaceae; genus Alteromonas; species Alteromonas sp. W12. Next base: position 267,079 of record NZ_LQXH01000009.1, on the reverse strand, counting down.
TACATTTCTTCAGTAATAGTGGAAGAGTGGATAAGCGTTAACGCTTCCGTCCACGCTAATGCTGTTCTCTCTTCAAAACTGAAACAGTCTAGCTCTCTCCATGCAGACAATACATCAAGCCTTGACTGATTTTCATCAGACTCTCTCGCTTCTTCGGCGTGCATGTGTTGGCAGAAGCCGCACTGATTAATTTGTGACGCACGAAGCTTAACTAAATGTATGAGTTTATGACTTAAAGTACTTTTGACTGAAGGCTTAACCAAGCCTGTGAGGTGTTCAAGAATATGAGGATATTCAGAATATAGCTCAGATTGTGTAATACGTTTTTTCATAGTGATCTCCTTTAAACTGCGGAGAACTATAAAGTCTAAGCAAAACGCTTAATTGTAAATTTGCGACAACTTTCGCTTTCTATACTGAAGGGGCGTTTCCAGCGCGAAATCACTAAACGAATGCGTAAAGTGCGCTTGGTCGAAGTAACCACATGCCAATGCGATGTGGCTCAGCGCTTCAGAATTTGAGGTTAATAACGATCGAGCATGGCGTATTTGAGCAAATTGATACAGTTTGTTTGGCGAGAAACCAAAGTTAGTGCGAAATTGGCGCTCCAGCGTTCTTCGGCTGACGCCGAACTGATCGGCAAGATGTTGTGGGGGCACCAGTAAATTCATCGACTGATAAAGCATGCGCTCCCATTTCTGAAAGGCTCCATCAGTATTTTCTGCTAGCTCAATCAACCAGTGCTGTATTGCTAAGCACTGCTGGCTAATAGTTTTTCCAATAAGATAGGCTTGCAGTCGTTGATAGGAATCACGCTGCTTAACCATAGCCAACGCGATGTCGATTTGTTGGTTTTTACTGTCATCAAAGGTTAAACCGAACAAGTATTTCAAGGCACCGGGCCTAAATCTTACACTTATTTGTCTGCAAGCCAGTTCCCACGGCATGGCGCAGACCTGAGTATGGTAAAACAATTGTGCTTCACAGTTAGTTTGATCGAGATAAAAAGTCAAACTAGAACCTGCATCGGGATAAAATTTTTCGTTTAGCGTTGTAGCTGAGCCTTCTGGGTTATCAATCACCCATATGCATTGTACAAACCGTTTTATGGAAGCAGCAGGGGTCACGAAACCAATATCAATCTGCTTAAAGCTAGCGGCAGGAATAATTTCGTTGTTGGTTGAAGCGTCCATAAACGTTGGTTGCGAGTCTAGAGTTAAATCAGTGAAGCGTTATATTACCCCTGTCGCGTGCCGTATCAAGACAAAGTTTCACGTTTAGTTAGCGTAGCGACCTAAAAAGCTTGCTATAGAGTTCACCACGGCTTCAGCACTTTCAATTTGCGGATAGTGCCCAATTTGATCGAGTTCAATTACGTCTGCATTAGGAATGAGTTGTTTGTACCGCGCCACCATATGCGCGCCAGAGATTGGATCAGCCATGCCTGCGGTTAGTCGAAGAGGGGCATTGGCATTTTGCAGTGCACTTACCCAGCGCTCTCGGTATTGTTTACGTTGCTTCATATAGTCCAAAAGCAAGTGCATGTGTTGGTGACCATTATTTGTACTGATAAGTATCCAAAAATCATTGATGTCTTGATCTGAAGGAGGTGTGTTTGGGCCAAATATGTTGTGCATGCTTTTTCGAATTGCATTTTTGTTTAAAAAGCGAATGAGTAAACCACCAATTGGAGAGAGCAGCAGCTTTTGAATGGGCAGAGCACGATGTGTCTCAGGAAAAAGCCCACCGTTAAGTAAGTGCAGCGATTCGATGCGAAAGGCGAGGTCGTCTTCCAATTGCCGCGCCATCATTTCTTGCGCAACCGTATCACCGTAATCGTGAGATAGAACATGGGCACTTGTAATACCCAAATGCCTTATTACCTCACTTATCGTGTCGGCTTGCTCTTTAATTAAGTATTTTTTTGGTGACTTATCGCTAAAACCAAACCCCGGCATATCGAGCGTCACGCATTGATACTTGTTTGTAAGTGCTGGCCATATTTTAGCCCAATCAAAACTTGCGGTGGGGTATCCGTGAATGAGTAATAGTACTGGTCCCGTGCCTTCTGTTTTATAAAAAACTTGCTGACCGTCGACGTTTAAAAAGTGGCCGGAACTTCGCCATTGTGAAAGTTGCATTTCTACATGCCTTGTTATGCTTTTGTATTTAGCTTGCCCAGCCTTTGATGTTAGGTCTGTCGTGAGGGCGACATTTTAATAATGTCGCGCGCTGCACAGGGAATTTATAACGCAGGGTATAGGTTGTGGAAAATGAGAGGCACGCTAGGCTTCAACCGGAATACACACGGTTACTTTCGTACCCTCTCCTGGGGTTGATGTTAAGTCAATCTCACCGTTAAATTTTTGTCGTACTAAGTTGTATAAAATATTTAGGCCCAGCCCTGTACCGCCTTTATCACGAGCCGTGGTGTAAAATGGCTCGAATACCTTCTTGTGAAGTGCCTCTGGTATACCTTTGCCATTGTCTTGTACGCTAATCACAATGCCTTTGGCATTTTTACTGCAGCTCACACTCACTCTATTTACGTCGTTATTTACAGATGGACCAAAAGCGTGACGCTGAGCATTCGAGATTAAATTTGTTAGCAATTGGGCAATAATACCGGGGCAGGTGGTTATTACTAAATTGGGCGTAACGTCTATGCTTAGCTCAACTTGTTCTTTGCGAAGCATGGGCTTTAAAGGGTTACAGACTCTAGGGATATATTCGTCTAATGCAATTTCTTCTATTTCTAATGACGTTTGGTCAGCAGAAGTGCGCTTAAAGTCTTGTACTAAATTCGCTGCCCGCATCAGGCTCGTTTCAGCCAAGTTTAGCCCTTCAGAGCAAATAGCTTCAAAGTCTTTAAAACCCTGCTCGGTTAATTCATCGTTTTCGAAGTCTCGATAGATGTCTTTTAGTTCTTCTTTGCAGTTACTGACGGAGGTGAGTGCAATGCCTAACGGCGTATTAACTTCGTGAGCAATGCCTGCGACTAGATTTCCTAACGCCGCCATTTTTTCTGACTCGACGAGCTTTTCTTGTGCGGCCTCGAGTTCAGCCGTGCGGTCTATTACTTTTTGCTCAAGGGTTTGGTTGGCCTCAATTAGCCTCTGCTCGTAATCTGCGCGCTCATTTGCACTCACTGCACGCCCGTAAAGGTCTGCCAGTGACGCCGCAAATACAACTTCATCGGCATGCCATTCACGGGCTTTGCCTTGGTGTTCACAGCAAATTATCCCAATCATTTTGCCGCGGTGGCGAATAGGGACATCAAGCATAGAGCTAATCCCAAGCGGCGTTAAATACACTTCTGCAAATTCAAATGTTGCAACATCTGTTAATGCGTCGTGGGCCGCAATGGTTCTCTCTGAATCTAGCGCCTCGAAATAATGAGGAAAGTCTTTCCGGGTAAGCACTAAGCTTTCGTGGTCTAGGTCATTACCCTTATCAATGAGCAATGTGCACTGTACCAGTGTTTGCATTTCATCATAAAGCCAAATGCCAGCTCGAGTAATTTGCAAACCCTCACACACCGAGTTGATAATAAGTCTAGAAGCAACGTCTAATTCACCTTTATCAATATCTGCGCTTTGGCTAACGCGTAATAAGATTAGTTCTAGCGATTCTTTCATTCATCTTCGTCCGGTTCTGTGGCTCGAATTTCAAGGATCCTGTCGAAGTGCTCTATCATAATGTGGGTGATTAGCGGATCGAATTGTTTCCCGGAATTCTCATGAAGATAGGCTTTTACTTCCTCAGGACTCCATGCCGGTTTATAGCAGCGCTTAGATAGCAATGCGTCGACAACGTCGACAATTGCCATAATACGACCCTCCACGGGAATGTCGTCTCCAGCTAATCCTTCAGGGTAACCTTGACCATCCCACCGCTCATGATGCGTTTTCGCAATGATGGCGCCCATTTTAGCAACGATGCGATCAGATCCCGCAAGTAGCTCGTAGCCTTTTTGTGCATGGGTCTTCATGATCTCCCATTCTTCTGGGTCGAGTTTGCCCGGCTTATGTAAAATAGTTTCAGGAATGCTAATTTTACCCACGTCATGAAGTGCGGCTGAATACCGTATGGTCTCAATAAACTCTCGGCTCATGTGAAGCTTTTCAGAGAGAAATTCGGTCATAAGAATGACCCTTCTCACATGGCCACCGGTCTCTTTACTCCGCATTTCGATTGCGTCGCTAAGCACCATAATGAGTTCTTTTTGGGTTTTTTGTATGTCTTCTTTTTGCGTGAGATTTTGGAATATTACCGCCACATTAGAGGCAAACATCTCTAAGGTCTTGCGCTGCAGAGCATCCAGTGGATGATCTAACTTAACATACAAGATGTTGTGGCTATCTTCTCCAGTAGGGTAGTAGCCGATGAATAAATCTTTAGACTGATAGTGACTTTTGCTTTCTAAGACTTGTTTGATTTCTTCTTCGATGGTTTCAGGAATTCGGCTAGAAATTCCTGGTTCGCATAATCCAACTAGATCGCCGCTGGCACCTAGCACCGTCATGGTCGTATCGCCATATAAGTCGGTGTGCTGAGTAGACAAGTAGAGTACAGAGTTGTTTAGGTTAAGCAGTGTAAGTGTCTGTTTCAACACTGCGGTGCCAAATTGGGCTAAAGACTGGCTTGCTAAAACGGAAGACGAGGATTTTAAAACGTCTTCCATACCGCGCTTACCTTGCTCAATAGTCTGAATATCCCGATACGACCTTATTGCTGTGTACACACAAGACTTAAGTTTAAGCGATGATAATTCAGTTTTGGCTTTGTAGTCGTTTATGTCGTAACGCCTGATTACCTCTTCTTCCGGCGCCTGACCAGGTTGACCTGTTCGCAGAATAAGGCGGGCGGTATGGTTATTGAGCTGGTTGCGAATGGCATCAACCAAATTCAAACCCGCATCGTCAGTTTCCATCACCACATCAACGAAAGCGAGAGCGATGTCTGGATTTGCTTTGAAAAGTGCTAGGCCTTCAGCGCCACTGTGAGCTGATAGAAATTCAACCCCGCGTTTTTCGAAATTAAATTTCCGCAGAGTGAGTTTAGTGACCTCATGTACGCCTTCTTCATCATCGATTATGGCTATTTTCCATGGAGCTTGGCGAGAGGTGGATTGTTCTGTTTTTGACTTCTTAAATAACGACATACATAGCGCTATAAACGTTTAGATACATTAAACGTAAGCCACAATTTTCAATCTCGCAAACTTACTCGACAAGTTTTGTTCTAAAGTTCAATGAGCATATTTTGATGACAGAAGTCTCTTTATCATCAGTTAGATGTGTTTTAGGCAAGTATTAAAAATATGCCATGTTTGTTAAATTGTGGAGCCCAGCAGATTCCAGTAAGAGAAAACTGCTGGGCCGCGATACCTTACAACAATAGCGTTTAGCTATCTTCGATAGGGGTATTTTCAGTAATCGGTACCGTATTTACGTCGGTATCTAAGCTTTCTACCGCATTTCTTACGCCTGCGGCGTAATCTGGGTGTACCTTTTCTAGCACGGCGTACCAACGCTCTTTTACGCTATCTGAGCACGGGCCCATAGCGGCAGCGTAGTTTTTGTATAGCCGTTCTTTTTGATCATCAGAAAACATCTCATACAGTTTTCGCGGCTGCACGTAATCCACATCTGCTTCATCTTGATGATATCTATCAGCGTCTCCATCAATGCGAAGCGGAGGCTCTTTCACTGAAAAGTCAGCCACCGGACCTTCGTATTGATTGGGCTCATAGTAGGCGTCAGGGTTACCAAAATCATTGGTAAAGAAGCGCATCGCGCCGTCTTTGTGATAGTGGTTTACCTTGCTATTTTTCGGCGCGTTTGCGGGGAGTGCTTCATAGTGTGTGCCCAAACGATAGCGATGGGCATCAGCATAAGAAAATATGCGAGCCTGAAGCATTTTGTCAGGGCTAAAGCCAATACCAGGGACAACATTTGACGGACTGAATGCTGCGTTTTCTATCATTTGAAAGTAGTTTTCTGGATTTCTGTTCATTTCCAGTTCGCCAACTTCAATAAGCGGATAGTCATCGTGCGGCCACACCTTGGTTAGGTCGAACGGGTTATAGCTTTGCTGTCCTGCTTCCTCTTCTGGCATGGCCTGAATGTACATTGTCCATTTTGGGAAATTGCCTTCTTCAATGGCGTTATATAGCTCTTCTTGATATTTTTCCCGAGTGCTTCCAATGATTTTTTCAGACGTTTCATTGGTGTAGTTTTTAATGCCTTGTTGAGTTTTGAAATGGAACTTCACCCAATGACGCTTGCCTTCTTTATTCCACATGCTGAAAGTGTGGCTGCCATAGCCGTTCATGTGCATAGGTGACACCGGAATACCACGGTCCGACATTAAAATGGTAACTTGATGCACGCTTTCTGGCTGTGCAGCCCAAAAGTCGAACATGGCTTCTGGTGAGCGCAGGTTAGTTTTCGGATGACGCTTTTGCGTACGAATAAAGTCAGGGAACTTGTATCCATCACGAATGAAGAAGATAGGAGTATTATTACCTACCATATCCCAGTTGCCTTGTTGTGTGTAAAACTTCAAGCTAAAGCCTCGTACGTCACGCTCGGTATCAGCTGCGCCTGATTCTCCCGCTACCGTAGACCACCGGCTTAATACTTCAGTTTGTTTACCCACTTCCGAGAATAGGTCAGCGCATGTGTAATCGGTAATGTCGTGCGTGACCGTAAATGTGCCCTGTGCACCCCAGCCTTTCGCGTGAACGACACGTTCTGGAATTCGTTCGCGGTTTTGATGCGCTAACTTTTCAATGAGTTGATAATCTTGTAAGAGGGCGGGGCCGCGCTCTCCTGCTGTTTTAGTGGTTTCGTTACTTACTACGGGGGCGCCTGCCGACGTGGTTAATTGCGGTTTCTTAGCCATTATAAAACTCCTTTCGTATGCTTTTTTTGAAAGCCAAACTTCCATAAACATCATGTGTGCCTGACTCATGACATGCTTTTGCTACGCACTGCTAAATGAAAGGGTTTACAAACTTCTATATATATCTATAAAAACAAACAATCTGAATTAGGTTTGCCACCTATTGAAGAGCAAACTCGTCGTGTTTACTCTAACTTAACAAGTTCAATTACCGCGTTTAAGGAAGTGTATGAATTTTGCCGAGTTTGCAGCATCAAGAAAGAGTGTTAGAGGGTTCACTAAACAGCCTGTTACTAAGGAAACAGTAGACGCGATTATCAACGCAGCGAAGTGGGCGCCATCGTCCTATAACACGCAAACCTGGAAAATTCATGCAGTAACAGGCGACGTGCTTGATAAAATTCGTGAAGGCAACACCAAAAATACACTTGAAGGTAAACCGCACGTTCGAGACTTTCCCTACAAAGAGGACTACGAGGGGATTCACCGTCAGCGTCAAATTGATGTAGCCATACAGCTGTTCGACGTAATGGGAATAACCCGAGAAGACAAGGAAAAGCGTATGGATTGGATGATGCGCGGCTTTAGGCAGTTTGATGCGCCCGTTTCTTTGGTGCTTACCTATGACAAGGCTTTAGAGCCAGCAGGGATCACGCAGTTTGGTTTAGGGTCGCTGGCGTATGGCATCGTGCTAGCTGCATGGGACTTAGGGCTTGGTTGTGTTATCAATGGTCAGGGCATTATGCAGTCCGATGTGGTACACAAGCACGCTAACATCCCTGATGATGAGGCCATTATGATTTGCATAGCCTTGGGCTATCCAGACCCAGAGTTCGCTGCAAACGAGGTTCGATCAACTCGCGCCGACAATGAAGAGTTTGTGACGTATCACGGATTTTAGCGTTTTTCGATTTAGGCAGATTGTTATTTTTTCAGTAACCCAATGCTGCGTTAAGCCATCGGCATGAAAATGTCCGTTTGAAATATCATGAGCTTCTAAAACAGCGCCTTCACAACGGAACATTTCCGAATTTTTAGTGTAAGTGGTTACTTTGTTAGATGATTACTTAAAAATCGTTCTATCTCGGGCGCGGGGAGTGGCTTGCTCCAATAATAGCCTTGCCCCAAGTCACATCCCATTTTTATTAGCTTTTCTAACGCGGGTTTACTTTCAATACCTTCAGCTACCGCTTTCATGCCAAGGCTGTCGGCAATGCTGATAATTGCTGCAACTAAAGGTGCGTCGTTTTCCCCAATGCCCAAGGTGTTGATAAAAATGCGGTCTATTTTGAGTTTGCGAGCGCTAAATGTCTGTAGATAATTTAAATTAGAGTAACCGGTACCAAAATCATCAATAGCAAAGTGCACGCCTAACGATTTAATGGCTTCGAGTTGTTCGCCAGTGGTGCCATTTTCATCCGCGAGGATGGTTTCAGTTAGCTCCAGCTCTAAAAATTGCGGTGCTAATTGTGAATTTTGCAAGGCCTGCTCAACGACCGCAGGGAGCGTACCATCTTTGAATTGTGCGAAGGATAAGTTTACGGCAACCGTAAGATTAGTATGACCGTTTTCATGCTGTTTAGCGCAAAATTCACAAGCCTGGTTTAACACCCACGCACCAAGAGGGATGATCAGGCCACTGCTTTCCGCTAAAGGTATGAACTTGTCGGGGAATATCATTGATCCGTCTTTCTGAGGCCATCTCAAAAGCGCCTCTACTGCTTGAACCTCGTCAGAGGCAAGGTCTATCAACGGTTGGTAGTACACCTCGAATTCATTGGCCTGTACAGCCGGGCGCAAACGCTGAATAAGTGTGAATTTTTCATCGTTTTCTTCGTCAAAGCGAACGTCATAGTATTCGTATCTATTTCTACCGTTGCGTTTCGCTTCGTACATGGCAATATCAGCTTTTCGGCACAGCTGTTTAAATTTAATTCCGTCATAAGGCGCTTGTGCTACACCAATTGAACCCGATACTACCACTTTGGTTTGCAGCACTTCGAATTCGTTCGAACACCACGTAATTAAGTTCTTACATAAATCATCGATTTCAGATTTGTCTGATATTTCTGGCGCCAACACAATAAACTCATCGCCACCGAAGCGTATTAAACTTTGCTTTGTGGATAGGTGGTCGGTGATGGTTTGAGATATTTTTTGAAGAAACCGATCGCCCGCAGCATGACCAAGAGCGTCATTCACGGGTTTAAAGTTGTCTAAGTCTATGAACAGCAGCGCGAGCTGAAGCCCTTTTTCTTCACTCTCTCGTAGCTTTTCGTTGAAAAGTCGCTCGCCCAAAATCCTATTTGGCAAGTTTGTGAGCGGATCGTGATGTGCTAAGTGCTGGATATGTGCTCTATTTTGCTCAACTTTAGACACCTCTTGCTGCAGTGACTGCATAAGCCGACGAATATCCTGTATCAAAATAAAAACGCTGAAGCCCGTAATAACGTAAATAACCATGATGAAGAGCACGTGAGACCAGCTCAAAATAGGCGGGTTTGGTGTTACTACATCGTGCATAATCAACCACGTAAGCGTAATGCACTGAAGAAGCACTAAAGATAATACGGTGCCAAATAGGGCAATTCCACCTAATAAAGCCGCAAATATGATGACGCCAGGATAGCCAATCATGGCGATATCAAATACGCCTGCACCTGTTGCGGATAGGGCAAACAGCATTGACGACATAGCGCCTAAAAGTAGGTAACTGCTGGTGGTAACGTAATACTTGTATGCGAGCGAGCCAGTGACGATTAATGAGAACAAGCCCAGTAAAAAGATATCAAAAGTTATGCCTCTCGCGACCAGAGACGAAGCGAAAAGCCCGAAGCCTGTTACCGCGCTTATTTGAATGACACGGCGCCTTCGGAGTGACGTTAGATCAGCAAGCTTTGCTGATGAGGAAAAAAAATCTTTAACCTGCATTCTTCCAAATCTTGAAGGAGGTTTATAGCAACCTTAAACCTAACTTGGAAAAAAGCAAGTGCAGAGACGCGACGTTATACGTTATTGGCAAAAAACGAGGAAAAACACAGCAGTGCTCGAAAACACTGCTGCCTGTAAAGTCAATAATTACCTTTCGTCTGATGGTGCGTAACGCTCCAACCAGTGTGCATATGGTGCAGGCATTACCCAAGATGGTTTTTCAACGCCTAGCTTTTTCGCTGCAAAGTAAGACCAATGTGGGTTAGTAAGATGCATTCTACCTACCATAACAACGTCAAGTTGTTGGTTTTCAATGGTATCGTTGGCGAGCTCTGGTGTGTCTACTCCCCAAGCTGTAGCAACCGGGATCCCGGCTTCATCACGTACCTTTTTAGCAATTGGAGCAAGGAAAGCCGGGCCCCAAGGAATATTCGCATCAGGTGTGTTAAAGCCAACGCTAACGCTAACGAAATCAGTACCAATTTCTTTGAACTGTTTTACAAGTTCGATAGACTCGCTCAACGTCTGTTCGTCATCACCATCGTATTCGATAACGCCAAAGCGTACGGTAAGCGGTAGGTTTTCAGGCCAAACCGCACGCACTGCGCTCAGTGTTTCAAGTAAGAATCGACCACGGCCTTGCGCATCACCACCGTATTCGTCGGTACGCTTATTGGCGTGCTTCGAGAAAAAGCTTTGAGCCAAATAACCGTGGGCAAAATGCAGTTCAAGCCACTCGAATCCAGCTTCAAGCGCGCGCTGGGCACCTTTCACAAAGTCACTCTTAACGCGCTCAATATCGGCTTTGGTCATTTCTGTAGGCGTAACAGGTAAGTGTGCCCCAAAGGCTTCTGCCGAAGGTCCAATAGGCTGCCACCCTTTTTCTTCACTTGGCTGAATGTGGTCATCACCTTCCCAAGGGCGGTTAGCACTCGCTTTGCGCCCGGCATGTGCAATTTGAATTCCAGCAACAGCGCCTTGGCTTTTTATACGATCAGCAACATTTTTTAAGCCACTAACGTGTTCATCTTTCCAAATACCTAAGCAATTTGGCGTGATGCGTCCTTCTGGCGAGACGGCGGTTGCCTCAACGATAACCAATCCAGCACCGCCTCGGGCAAATGACTGGTAGTTTGCTTCATGCCACTGGTTTGTAAACCCATCTTCTGCAGAGTATTGGCACATAGGAGGCACAGCAATACGATTGCGAAGCGTCACGTCTTTTAACGAAAATTGTTCAAATAATGCAGTCATATTTCTCTCTTTTTAAATAAACACAAAAGCACTCAGCGAAGGCTGAGTGCTTTAAAATCTAGGGGTTATGCCGCAAGAGTTAGAATTTCACGGGCTTTAGCAAGGTCGATGTCACCATGCTCGCCAAGCGCTGTTAAGCCGTTGCGTTCAAGGTTCTCGATTAGCCCATCAATGGCAGACTTTTCAATGTTGTGGTCTGACAGGCGGGTTTTAACCTGCATAGTTTCAAAAAAGTCCTGAACCGCTTTTATGGTTAAGTCGATGGCCTTTTCTTTGTCATCTTCCTGAATGCCAAACACACGCTCACCTAGCTGCAGAATTTTTTCCTGCTTTTTGTCACGCTGCACGAACATTAACGACGGTAGAACAATTGCTAGGGTCACGGCGTGATCTAAACCGTGTAACGCCGTAAGTTCGTGACCTATCATATGTGTGCCCCAGTCTTGCGGTACACCTTTGCCGATTAATCCGTTAAGCGCCATTGTTGCTGACCACATTACGTTTGCACGCACATCGTAATCCTCAGGCGTCGCTAACGCTTTAGGACCTTCTTGAACTAAGGTTTGTAAGATTCCTTCTGCAAAGCGGTCTTGAAGCGGTGCGTTTACAGGGTAGGTAAGGTATTGCTCAATCACGTGAACAAAAGCATCAACCACGCCGTTCGATACTTGACGTGGTGGTAGTGAATAGGTGAACTCAGGATCGAGTACGGCAAAAACAGGCTGAACTGTTTCAGAAGAAAACGCGCGTTTTTGCGAGGTTTCTTTTCTGTTTACTACCGAGTTACCGTTACTCTCAGACCCTGTCGCAGGTAAAGTAAGTACTGCGCCAATAGGTAATGGATTTTCAAATGCAGCACCTTTAACAAGTATGTCCCACGGATCGCCTGCAAAGTTAACGGCAGCAGCTACGAATTTCGCGCCATCAATAACACTTCCACCGCCAACCGCAAGAATGAAGTTCACGTCATTTTCACGTGCGACATTCACAGCTTTCATCAGTGTTTCAAATTCTGGGTTTGGTTCAACACCCTGAAATTCAATGACTTCAGCACCTGCTAGTGCAGTCGTTACTTTATCGTAAATACCATTTTTCTTAATTGAGCCGCCACCGTAGAGGAAGAGGACTTTTGCTTGTTTCGGCAAACGTGAAGACACTTCACTTAGTTGCCCTTTGCCGAACAAAATTTCGGTTTGATTCTTAAACGTAAAATTAAGCATAGTGTTGCCTGTCCTTAATTAGATTGTGAATTTAACTGTTGTAAAAGCTTTTCAGCTAACAGTTCATCAGAAAACGGGTTTTGGCCTGTAATAAGCTCACGGTCTACTACTACATTGGGCGCCCACATTTCCTTGAATTCCATCTTGCCACCCGCTTGCGCCATGGCGTCTGCTGGGTAGTACAATAACGTTGCGTCGTTTAACGTGCTTTCAAAATAGGCCTCTTCCGGTGTGGAGAAGATTGTCATTTTGTAGCCATCATAAATCCAACTCTCAGATGAGGCTTGCTCACCGGATTTCAATGCCAGTTCAAATGCCTGCGGGTTAGATTGCCCAGAAAGTAAGGCGATTGGGCCATGGCAGATAGCGGCAGTAGGTTTTCCTTCACTGTGAAAGTGAGACAAAATTTCACCCACTTGAGGATTGTTTGCCAGGTCGATAAGCGGTGCATGACCGCCTGGAATGAATACGCCTTCAAACTCTTCTAGCCCTTGTCCAATCACTTCGCTCAATGACAGCGTGTCATCAATGCCTTCTATTGACGCTACAAACGTTTGAATGTCTCGCATTTGCGATTCGCCGCCATCAAAGTATTGCGGTATTACTGACTTTTTATCTACAGATGGCGCATTGCCTTTTGGCGTGGCCAATACCAGTTTGTAGCCTGCGTCTACCAATGCTTTTGCCGGCACACCAAACTCGTTAAGGTAATAGCCTGTAGGCTCTGTTTTGCCATCTGCAAGTTGCATTACATTTTCACTTGAAAGTAGTACAAGTATTTCGCCTTTACTGGCATTCGCAGCTTTAACGTCTGCCGCATAGGCCGACTGTGATAAACCCGCAATAATGGCGAGCGATAAAATTGATGATGCTGATTTCATGTGCAGCTCCTGTCGCATTTGAAAGTGCGTGTATCTTAGAGAGGTTGGCTTACATCGAGAAGTCAGATAAATTGTGACGAGTCATCAAAAATCTGATGGGTAGGGATTATGTCTTACTTAACACAGTTAAAAACCTTTGTAGAAGTTTATCGAAGCGGCAACATTACACGTGCTGCAGCTCGCCTTCATATGTCTCAGCCAGCGGTCACTTCTCACATACAAGCCATGGAGAATATTGTCGGTAAAGAATTGTTCATAAGAAAAGCGAGAGGCGTTGAGCCAACGGCTATCGCTGATGACTTGGCGCTGCAGGTCGCCAGTCACATTGATACGTTAGAGCAGAAAGTGGCTTCTATTCGCAGTCGTGCTTCCACCGATCACGGCACGTTACACCTAGCAGGCCCTGCGGAGTACCTCAGTCTGGTGGCAGGTCCGGCACTCGCTAACTTGCTTCAGGCCGATAAAGTGAATTTAGTGATCCATACCGGCAACAAAAGTAATATTTATCATTTGTTGGAGAACGATGTAGCGGAGCTTGCCATTACGGCCTCTGAGCCCACTGACGCGGTGTATGAATATCAGAAGTTAGATAAAGAGCGCTTAATCTTAGTGATGAATCGTGTGCAGGGAAAGTTGCTGGGAGAAAGAGAAATATCGGCAGCGCTACTCAACCAACATAAAGTAGTGACGTATGATGAACAGTTACCGCTTGTTCGGCGATACTTTTCGGAGGTATTTAATGCCGCGTGTGAGTCGCCTGTCGCGGCTGTTTGCCCCGATATAAGAGCAATAAGTAGTATTATCAAAGCGGGAATTGGTTATTCCGTTTTGCCTGACTACTTATGTAAAGAAGGTATTGCAAAAGGCGAATTGGTCGCGCTGGGCAAGCCAGGCCCAGAAAATGATGTTTATTTAGTGTGGAAAAAGGGAGCGCTTCGTCATCCTAGGGTCGACTTCGCCAAAGATGTCATAATGGCTTTTGCAAACATTAACTATCTTTCGACACTTCCGGATTGAAGCTAGACGCCTAAAAAGGGCGACGCATTTAGACAAGGCGTCGCCAATTGTTCCTAGTTTAAATAACCAGGGCTTGTTGGTCTTTGCTGAATATTAAACAACAGCAGGCCCTAAAATGTACCAACAACTTTTACCGTGCCATCAATTTTACCTTCATCCACAAAACCTATGGTATTGGGGTTGGTCGCGACAAGATTTAACATCTCATCCTCAGTTGCTATCATTTCAGGTGGTGTGCCTCTGCCAGTAAACACAAGCTTCGACCAGAATGCAGAGTATTGTGATTCAGATTTTCCAAGCACATTATTATTAAAAGCGTCTCTGATATTATTACCTTGTTCGAAGGTAAGGGGAATTGCGCGACTTCCATCGGGAAATGCTTTTACTTTTCCCAAATATATTTTCTTGACGGTATCGATATCGATCCCAGAATTGTTGTTGGCATTTATTATCACGGCTGTACCGGCATAAATCGGCGCAGACATTAAAAAGCACAGGGCTGCAACTATCTTCATTGATATTACCTTCGTTCTTAACTCGCTAACATCGAGGCAAGCATGCTAGTGGTTTGTACCCAAGGGCGACGCGCCCTCACGAAAGTATAACCGAGATTTACAATTTGTCGCATTTCGACAAAAGGTGAAATTTGAAGGATCCTAAAACATACAAAGAGAAATTATGGCAAAACCTAATGCAAAAGGGCCGGTCAGAACCGTGCAAATTTATTGCTCCAAGTGCAAATTCCAGCTATTTAAATATCGAAAAGGCGGCAAAGGCGCGTTGGTTAAATGCTTTAAAGAGAGAATAGTTGAGGACTTTACTCATGAAGAAGGAATATGTCCTTCTTGTCACGGACAGTTTGCAAGGAATGCCTTAATTCGAGGTGCACCGGCACTGAAAATTGTTGGCACAAAGGTGACCATGAAGTAGCACAGACTGATAATCGGTTGTTAATTGGACAACTTTTTTAAAATATAAACGTTTGGATAATTTGCTCTTACGTAATTTTTGCCTAAATTAATATAAAGGGATTGCTGCCTCAAGCCGTTGTGCTGTTTGGTAAAAAAATTTAAGGCCGAGGTTAGAAAGCTCAACGGAATGGCTTTGTATTAAACGTCTACATATCGAGATGATAAATGTCCATTCAAAGAAAGTTTCTATTTTCTATTTCTGCTGTTATCGCTTTGTTCGCTTTAATTGTTGCCGTGGCAACGGTTATCACCACTTCCTCAAATGTTTCAACCCTTGTTCAAGAGCAAAAGAAGAACACCGCCGATCGTTTAGTGAATATTCTTACTGTGACTGACTCTATCATGCTTGAACGCGTCAAAAGCAGTATGGCGTTGCTTAAACAACGAGGTGAGGCAATCGGTGAACCTAATCAAACCGATATTGTTACCGTTAAAAGTACGCAGGCTCGGCAGCTAAGGTTGGGCAATGCGGAGCAAGCCAACACATTCGATTTGGTCGATAACCTGACAAGCGTAATGGGAGGCACAGCCACGCTTTTTAGTAAAACAGGAGACGACTATATTCGCGTGAGTACCAATGTCATTAAAAATGGCGAGAGGGCGATTGGCACTAAGTTGGCCCCTGATGGCAAGGCGATCAAAAAGATTAATCAGCAGGAAGCGTATTACGGTGCGGTTGATATTTTGGGTAGCCCTTATTTAACAGGTTACGAGCCAATGTTTAACAGCAGTGGTGACGTTGTGGGCATCTGGTATGTGGGATACTCAGCCGACCTTAACGTGTTAGAGCAAGCCATTAAGCAAAGTCACGTGCTAAAAGAAGGCTTTGTTGCCCTTCGTGATGCAAAAGGTAACATTCGCATGCATTCCGCACATGTGAATGATCGGCAGGTGGCCGACGTCCTTCAACCTAATGATGACTGGGTTGTAGAAGTGGTACCGTTTTCGCCTTGGGGTTACGATATTATATTAGTGGCGTCGACGTCAGAAAAATCGGCAATGGTTCGAAGCTCAGTGTTGGTTGTTGTACTTAAAATCGTATTGGCGAGCGTGGGAATTTTGATCACCATTTGGTTGCTCGTTAAGTATATTGTTGGCAAGCCACTTGAAGAATTCATTGGGGTAGTAAACAACTTGTCTTCTGGTGAGGGAGATTTAACGTTCCGTTTTCAGGCATCAAGAAGCGACGAGTTTGGCACCATGGCAAGAGCGTTTAATGGGCTTCTTAGCCAGTTACAAGACACGTTGCAGAGTGTGGACGAAGCCACCGACCACATGCTAGCAAAGTCAGAAAGGTTAAATGCAACAGCGTTGCAATCCAAAGATACCGTTTCACAACTTAGCCGAGAAACGGAGTCAATTAATAACGCCATTTCGTTAATGCAGCAGAATGCACAAACGGTGTCGTCAACCATTCGCAGTTCAAGTGAAGCGGCACACGCTGCCGATCAAGATACGCGAAACAGCGTAAGCGTTCTGGCGCAAACCATTAAAGACATCCAGTCTCAGGCAAGCGATGTGGACGCGTCAGTACAGGTTATCACTGAGTTGGCTCAGGCAAGTGAAGAAATTAGCGGTGTAATGGAAGTTATCAGGAATATCGCAGAGCAAACGAATCTACTTGCGCTCAATGCAGCTATTGAAGCGGCTCGCGCTGGTGAGCAGGGACGTGGCTTTGCCGTTGTCGCTGACGAAGTCCGCTCGCTAGCAAGCAGAACGCAGTCTTCCACGGAAGAAATTCGCAATATGATTGAACGCCTTCAGCAAGGTAGCCGCGTGGCTTCTGAAAAAATGCAGCAAAATAAAGAAACCGCCTATAAAACCGTGGACACCACAAAACATGCTGGCGATTCGTTAAAGCAGGCGCTTGACGCTGTTGCACGCATCACAACGTTAAACCGAGACGCTGCCACAATGGCTGAAGGACAAACAGAGGTTGCTAACGATGTTAATAAAGGGGTAAGCAGTATTCAACAGGTGGGCAATGCCAATACTACCTATGCAAAAGAAGTGGTAGATAACTGTGAAGCCTTAGTTCAGCAAGTTAAGCAAATGCAAATGCAGTTGCGACGATACCATTTCTAGAGTTACTGGCTTATTCAATCGACTTAGCTGTCAGCAGGCAGCGAAGCAGAAACAAGATAAATCGCCAGAGTCAATGTACGCTGAAATGCACAATTCTTGCGGTTGACATGAATAGTAACAATTTGAACCAATGCCAAAAGGGCTTTAGATTGCTAAGGCCCTTTTTGATATTTATTCTTACCCATGGATGAATATAGGGATTTTCCCATAACATGGATAAACCATAATGAAACAACTATCTACACTAGCTGGTGTGGTTGCGAGTGTTTTTGCATTCACATCGCTATCGACAACGGCAGTAGTGGCGCAAGAAGCGCAAACTGCATCTGCAGTCGTATCACCCGCGAAAAAGACACTTGCTGATGTTGAATACCGCTTACCGTCAACAATCGCTCCCACTTTTCAACGCATTCACTTAAATATAGACCCTGATAACCCTACATATTCTGGAAAAACGAATATTGATGTAACGGTTAAAACCCCAACTAAGAAAGTGGGCTTTTATCAGCAAGATTTGACCGTAACCTCTGCGCGTTTAGTGTCTGGAAGCAGCAGCTTTCCTCTAAATGTTACGATTGGAGAATACGACATCAATTGGGGCGAATCGCAAAATGAGATTGCGCCTGGGAAGTATACGTTAGAGATTACGTTTGAAGGGAAAGTGAACACGTCTTCAGATGGCATGTATCTGTCACGTTTTGAAGAGACCAACTATATATTTACCCAGTTTGAAGATATGCATGCGCGAAAAGCGTTTCCAAGTTTTGATGAGCCAAACTTCAAAATTCCTTATCAAATGACCATCAGTTCTCCTGAACATCAGGAAATAGTGGGTAATACACCTGTTGAAAAGGTGACAGTGGAAAACGGCATAAAAACCGTAGTGTTTGAAAAAACTAAGCCCATGCCGACTTATCTTATTGCCTATACCGTAGGGCCCTTTGATAGTGCTGAAATTTCTGGGCTGTCGGTGCCAGGAAAAATATACGTTCCAAAAGGGTATGCCGATAAAACCAAATTTGTTATCAAACACATCCCAGAAATCCTAGCCTCGCTAGAAGATTTTTTTGGTATCAAGTACCCCTATAAAAAAATGGATTTCGTTGCCGTACCCAACTTTACCCACGGTGCAATGGAAAACGTAGGTTTAATTACCTATCGCGATAGTTTGTTACTGCTAGAAGATAACCCAAGCGTCACAGAGCGTTCACGACCGCTAAATGTTATTGCGCATGAACTTGCTCACCAATGGTTTGGCAACTTGGTAACAATGGCGTGGTGGGATGACCTATGGCTGAACGAAGCGTTTGCGTCTTGGGCTGCAAGCCATACCATGAAAACCTTGTATCCAGAGTTGAACTACGCCGATCGCATAGTACAAGAGGGAGCATTTGGTGCAGATGCTAGTCCCACGGTGAAACCTGTTAAAAAGGTAGTGAAAAGTCAGCCAGATGTGATGGATGGGTTGGGCTTGAACTACTCAAAAGGTGAGTCAATTTTACAAATGATTGAATCGCTAATTGGTACAGAAAAGTTTCGTGAAGGCGTTCAAAACTACATGAATACCCATGCTTGGGGTAATACCGTAGCAGATGATTTGTGGCGCGCCCTCGATGAAGTGTCCGATTTCAACTTAAGCGCCATGATGAAAGCCTACTTGGAACAGCCGGGCTACCCACTTATTCATATCTCAAAAGATGGCAAATTAACCCAGTCCCGTTTTCACCTTGCTGGCGCGACCGTGGAAGATAAGACATGGGCAGTTCCTTTAAAGCTGACTTATCAATCAAACGGAAAAATACTAAACGAAGTGGTTTTTATTGACAAAGAAACCACAGTTTTACCTCAGCTTGCTGAAGCAGACTGGGTGTACCCTAATGACAATGCAACAGGTTACTTCCGTTGGTCAATTGAACCAGCTCAGCTAAACGCACTGCTAAATAACATTGACGCGCTAAATAAGCGTGAAAAGAAAAATGTGCTATACAACTACCAGGCGCTGTTAAACGCAGATCAAGTAGGTGTAGACAGCGTGATGAAGGTTCTTAATAGCTTGGCAAAAGATGATGACCCTGCGGTCATTCGTGCGGCTGTTGGGGTGTTAGCTGAGTTTAGTTATTTAGTAAATGAAAACAATAAAGCCGCATATGCAAAACTTCTAAATCAAAATTATATGCCTTTGTTAAACAAGCTAACCTTGTCTCAAAGTGAGCAGGATAACGCAGATGTCATCCGCCTGCGTAACCAGCTATACAGCTTGCTGGGTACTCATTCGAACAATGATCAACTTGTTGAACAAAGCGTTAAAATAGCGAAACGGTACCTTGCAGATACTAGCAGTGTTCCTTCCGGTATTGCCGGTACAGCAATTGAAATTGCTACGCGAAATAGTGAACAAGGCGAGCAGGGCACATGGTTTAATATAATTGTAGAGGCTTTTAAAAAAGCACAGTTGCCAAATGTGAAAAGCACGCTGGTGTATTCGATGTACTTTGAAGACAAAGCGACCGTCTTTAAAATGTTAGATTTAGCGCTTACCGATGATATTACGCCTGCAAATACCATGTATATGGTGGTGAGAGTGGCACGTAACTTAGACGATCATACGCTATTGTACGAGTGGCTTAGTAAGAATAAAGACGCGCTACTAGCAAAAATGCCTGATTACCATGTAAGCAGAATGCCGGAATTTGTTTCAACAACCTGTTCGGCTGAAAACTTAGAAATGGCCAATGCGTTCTACGCGCCAATTAGCGAGACCTATCAAGGAATGGCACGCGGTGTCGAAATTATGCAGGACGAGTCTCAACAGTGTATGCGGCTGAAATCTGCATTTCAGGCAGACTTTAACGCCTTCTTAAACGAGCAGTTATAGACAACAACGAAAAGGCGTTTACTCAGCGCTTTTTGTCATAAAGTTATGATTTGAAGAGCGCCCACAAGGCGCTCTTTTTTTGTGCATAAAACTGTAATATGCACCACGGCGAGTCACTGAAATATTTCAAAGCTGAAACATTTACGCATTGTGACAAATCAACTTTCCCTGTACCAAAGTTCAGCAGAGTTAACCGATAAGTAAGTTTATTTTAAACGCCTAAGCTTCTGATTCTTAACGTGTGTTACGTTTATATTATTATTTTTATTAAGTGCTTGCTGCGTATACGTATGTATAAGAATTTATACCTTCCTTATACACAAAAGCGGAAAGCAAAATGATTCATGAGGGTAACACACAAAAGTATAAGCTGAGGAAGTCAGCTAAAGTAGTTAATGCATTGTTGGCGGGTGCATTGTCATTAGGCGTTGTTTCAATTAATGCCTCTGCAGATACAGTATGGCAAGAGGACTTCGAAGCAAATGAACTGCAAGGTAAGGGCGCAACTGGCTCAGACCCAGCGGGAGCAATTGTTGATCTTGAAGGTGTTGATCGTTGGTCAATAGACGTGTCAGCGAGTGACCTTAGTGCCTCTTCAGATTGGTTCCGTGTTGAAAGCGGCGCAATGCAAGCACGTGATACTGACGGTGAAGTAGTCTGGTTGAGCGAGTCTATCGATATATCTGGTGCCGGTGATATCACCATAAATGCCGTGCTTTCTCAAAGTGGAAATTTTGAGTCGACAGACTACATCGATGTATTTTACTCAGTAGATGGTGGCGCGTTCGAGCTTATTACGCTTTCAGAAGGGGCAACGAATACGGTTCAGGAAGACTTTGGCTCAGCAACACTGAACGAAACGATAGGTAGCGGAAGCACGTTAATATTAAAGGTAGCCATGGCCAATAATGCTGCCGCTGAATACCTTAATTTAGAGAGTATTTCAGTAAGTGGAAATGGAACTACCGATGGTGGGGATACTGGCGGTAACCCTGATGACGGCGGTGAACCTTCAAATGAACTTCTTTTCTTAAGTGGTACTTGTTTTAACTGCCCTGATTTGGAAGCAGTTAACCTAGCCAGTGACTTTGTTGCATCTGACTATTACGCAGCTCTCGACACAGCTATTGCAAACGGTGAAAGTGCGCAAACGTTAAAAGACACGGCGCATAACATCATTGAAAATGGTCATCGTACGCTTTCTTACTCAGAAGTGTGGACAGCACTCACTTACACTGATGAAGATCCTGCTAACACCGATAACGTTATCTTGTTCTACAAAGGCATATCACAAGGCAAGTTTACCAACGGTAGCGGTAGTCAAAGCACCAACCCAGACAATTGGAATCGCGAACATGTTTGGGCTAAGAGCCATGGTTTTCCTAGCTCAAGCCTAACGGCATACAGCGATATTCTGCACCTGCGTCCTACCGATATTTCTGTAAATAGCTCACGCGGCAACTTAGATTTTGATTTTAGTGATAGCACGCTTTCTGAAGCTCCGTTAAACCGAGTTGATGGTGACTCTTTTGAGCCTCGTGACGCAGTAAAAGGTGATGTAGCACGCTCAATGCTATACATGGACGTGCGTTACGATGGCAATACAGCTGGTGATACCGAAGACGACTTAGTGTTAGTAAATCGCCTTACCTCTACTAGCGAAGCCGCGTTTGGTAAGCTTTGCGTATTGCTTCAATGGCATGAAAGTGATCCAGTGGATGATTTCGAACGTCGTCGTAACGAGCGCGTTTATGAATTCCAAGGAAACCGAAATCCGTTTATTGACAAACCTGAACTTGCTTCACTTATCTTCAACGAGAGTTGTGATGGTACAGGTGGTGATACTGGCGGTGACACGGGTGGTGATACCGGCGGCGACACAGGTGGTGATACCGGCGGTGACACAACACCTTCTACCAGCAGTATTTACATTTCAGAATACATCGAAGGTGGCGGTTTCAATAAAGGTATAGAGCTTTTCAATAGCTCGACACAACCGGTAAGTCTAGCGGGTTATGAGTTAGTTTTACTCTCCAATGGTGAGACCGCAGATGCTGACCGTAAAGTGTTAGCACTTGAAGGCACAATCCCAGCAGGTGGCGTAGCAACATTCGCTCACGGAAGTGCAGATGCACTGTTAACTGCCGGCTCAACGATTAGCAACTTCGTGATTAATTTCAATGGCGATGACTACATAGAGCTCGTCGCTAACGGTCAGGTTGTTGATGCTCTAGGTACGTACGGCGTTAAAACTAACTGGGGTAAAGACGTTACTTTGGTACGCAAGAGTTCAGTAACGGCAGGCAACCCTAACCGCAATCCAGCGTTTACCACTGATGAATGGGATAGCCTACCAAAAGATACGCTTAACAATTTTGGTTCGCACAACGGTTCAGTAAGTGAGCCAACAGACCCAACCGACCCGACGGATCCTACTGACCCAACAGATCCTACAGACCCCGTTGGTGAAGTAGTACTAATTAGCGCTATCCAAGGGGAAGACGATGAGTCAGCAATGGTTGGCGCTGACGTCATTGTGGAGGCTGTAGTAACAAAAGTTGTACCAGCCATGAGCGGTTTCTTTGTTCAGGAAGAAGCAAGTGATTCAGACGATAATCAGGCAACTTCTGAAGGTGTGTTCGTTTACGCAGGTTCATTCAACCTGCCGGAAGCAGGGGATGCGGTGCGTTTGCAAGGTACAGTAGGCGAGCGCTTTGGTGTAACTCAATTAACTCTGTCTGCAGAACTCGAGATTACGGGTGTAGGTAGTAATGTGCTTTACACACCTGTTGCTATGCCATTTAGCCTTGAAACTGATTTAGAAGCACTAGAGGGCATGCATGTTAGTTTTGAGCAAACGCTTAAAGTTTCTGATATCTACAATCTTGGACGTTATGGTCAATTCAACGTGTCTTCAGAACGCTTATTCATTCCTACTAATCAGTTTGTAGCGGGTTCACAAGAAGCGTTGGCACTAGCCGAAATTAATGCACGAAATACCTTATTGGTTGACGACGGAGAAACATCACAGAATTTGGATGATATTCCTTTCCCTGTAGGTGGTTTATCCCACAACAATCCACTGCGTTTGGGCAACAGTATCGAAGCTTTGGAAGGTGTTTTACATTACGCCTTTGGTGCTTACAACCTCATCCCTGTTGGTGATATTCAAACTCTAGGCACTAACCCACGAACTGCTGCACCACAGCTAAATGCTATCGGTGATGTAAAAGTGGCTAGCTTTAATGTGCTTAACTACTTCAACGGTCCAGAATTCCCAACCTCTCGCGGCGCAGATTCAATTGCTGAATTTGAACGTCAGAAAGCGAAAACTATTGCAGCTATTGTAGCGATGAATGCCGATGTACTTGGCCTTGTTGAAATTGAAAACGATGGTTATAGCAGTGACTCTGCAATTGCGACATTAGTTGACAGCGTTAACGCTGAACTGGGTAGAGATGCATACAGCTATGTTGCATTAGAATCACAGCTAGGCGGCGATGAAATAGCGGTAGGTATTATCTATAAGCCTGCTGTAGTTTCGTTACAGGGCAACCCTGTGACTTCATCTGAAGCCCCATTTGACTATGGTAACCGTCAACCTTTACTACAAAGCTTTAACGTAAACAGTAACGGCGAAGACTTTACCTTAGCGATAAACCACTTTAAGTCAAAAGGGAGCTGTGGCAGTGCTACAGGCAATAATGCTGATTTAGGTGACGGTCAAGGCTGTTGGAACGAACTGCGTACCCAAGCAGCACAAGGCCTAATTTCTCTTGTTGAGCAAAATAGTGATGTATTGTCTGACCGCGTTATCGTAATGGGTGATTTGAATGCCTATGCGAAAGAGGAACCTATCCTTGCGCTTGAAGAGGCTGGCTACAGTAACTTGGTTAACTTCTTCGATGGCGACAGCGCTTATTCGTATAGCTTCGGCGGCGAAGTAGGTTATCTCGATCATGCCTTATCAAGCCCTTCATTAACTGAATATGTGGTAGATGCAACGGTATGGCACATTAATGCCGATGAACCTCGTGTGTTCGACTATAACGTTGAATATAAGACTGAAAACCAGCTTTCTAGTTACTACGGCGCTGATGCGTATCGCTCGTCAGATCACGACCCAGTAGTGGTAGTGCTTAACTTCCCAGAAGAAGTAACAGTTGGAGATTTTGATGGTGATAACGATGTGGATTACAACGATATCATGGCCTTCTATCAACTGTTTTTACAAGGGCAAGCAACGGGTGAAAACTACGATTTCAACGGCGACGGCCAAATAAGCTTCTTCGATATTCAGGCATTAATGGCGATGTGTACACGCGCTAACTGTGCAATTTAATTTTAGGAAAATAACAATGAAAAAATTCTTTTTACTATTAATGGCTGCCGCCACTTTTAATGCAAATGCAGCTTACATCTCGATTACAACAGATAAGGATATTTATAACGTTGGCGAGACAATTACAGCAACAGTGAGAGCTTCAGAGTTGTCATTAAATGGGGTTCAGACATACTTCTTCGGGTATGATATAGCAGTTTTGTTTGATTCGTTGTTTGTGAGTTTTGACCCAACTACAGTAACGGACCTAGGTGCTATTGGGATTCCACCGTTTGAGCCTCTCAACGATAGTTCTGCTAATTCAGCGTCATTAAGCAGTGCTACTATTGCGCCTGTTAAATTTTTTCAAGAGGGCAAAACTGAGGTAGATATTTTCTCTTTCGTTTTAGTTGCACTAGAAAGCGGAATGGTCGACCTTTCATTCTCTGAAGCTGAATTGTCAAATAACATAGGGTCTAATTTATTTATCGATACTCCTCAAGGCACAAGCTTTGAAATCGCTCAAGTACCTGCACCAGGTACCTTCGCGCTTTCGCTTCTGGCTTTAGGTGGTATGTTTTTCGCTCGCAAACGTGTGAAGTCATAAACCTAAATGGCTAAAAGTTTAAGCCCAGCCACGTGCTGGGCTTTTTTATTTCTATTGCTATTTACATACGGCTTTAAATAAACCACACTGAATAAAAATACAATAAGTGCGCACCATGTTAGAAACCATTTCTTTTTCTCAACGCCAACGACTGGCGTATATCGACTTCTGCCTTTTGTTTAAAGGGGCTATTCATCGCCAAGACTTAATAAATCGCTTTGAAGTGGGACTATCGGCTGGTTCTCGTGACTTTACACTATACAAAAAGCTCGCCCCTGATAACTTGGTCTACGATCCAAGGGAAAAACGTTACTTTCAAACAGAAAGCTTTATTCCGGTTTTTGAACACGATGCAAAGCGAACCCTTGTGAAGCTTGCCAACGACATATCAGATGGATTTGATGCGATCGGTGACATACATTTCCCTGTTGAAAGTGCATCTTCACTTAATGTTCCTGATATTTTTGTGGTGGCGAAAGTGGTACAAGCCATCGTGAACAAAAAGGCGATGAGTGTAATCTATACGTCGCTTTCAAGCGGCAGTGGCGCAAGAGAGTTAGTGCCTCACAGTATTGTTGACAACGGTCAACGCTGGCATGTTCGCGCATTCGACAGAAAATCACAAAGTTTTAGAGATTTTGTGCTAACTCGAATTAGTAAGGTAACGGTTAAAGCAGAACCTGAAACCCATGAATGCATAGATTGTGATGAAGAGTGGGGGCGACTTATCTCACTTGAAATTGTGCCGCATCCTAAGAATATAAAATATGCCACCGCAATAGAGCTTGATTACGCCATGGAAGAAGGCGTGCTTACATTGGAAGTACGGGCTGCCATGGCGGGATACCTGCTTAGACGTTGGAATGTTGATTGTACAAAACATGCAAGCTTACGTACCGGAGAGTATCAACTTTGGCTTAGGAATCAGCAGAGCCTTGCGAATACCGACAATTTAGCCATCGCGCCAGGGTACATTGCAGAGCAAGAACTCTATACCGTATAAAATGTGGAAGTGGCCTGCCAAAGAGCTCCTTGTTGAGTGTTAGTACATGCAGCTAACCGATATATTTCTTGATACAAACCAGTAGCGTGTCTTTGTCTAAAGGCTTGGCTAAAAAGTCAGTCATGCCGGCAGCCAAGCACTCTTCTTTGTCTTCTGCGAAGGCGTTTGCAGTGAGCGCAACAATTGGTGTGTCAACCTCCAGTGCCTTGCGTAATATTGTTGATGCCTCAATTCCTCCCATGACGGGCATATTGCAGTCCATCAAAATAAGGTCGAATTGATGTCGCTTGCCCACGTCTACGGCATCTTTTCCGTTCTTAACATGTAGGAACTTATAGCCTTCTGACTGCAATATAGTCTTCACGATTTCGGCATTGATTTCGTTGTCTTCAGCTAGCAGTATGCGTTTCTTCTTATTGCCTTCTTTAACATCATTATGAGATACGGGTTTTGTCTCAATTAACCTTCCTAAATCATGCTCAAGTTCTCGACGATTAATAGGCTTAGCATGCGTACGCCAGATAAGTTCAGAAACATCATTTTCATCTTCTAGTCGTTCCAGTTCAGCAGAGATAAGAATGATTTTAGGAAATTTATCTGGGTTCATCGCCTTCAACTGTTCTAGCAAATCGACCCCGCTCATCTCTGGCATAGACAAATCAAGAATAATAACGTCGAAAGCCAGTGGGCTGTCTGATAGGTAGGCTTTTGCACTATCATAACTTTGGGGCACAATCGACATGGAGGTAACGACATGCTCAAAATATTCGCGGCTGGTTTGTAAGTCATCAACTATCGCACAGCGCAAATTAGCACTGGGTTCAACGTTAATGTCAGGCAGCTGAGATTCTTCCGCTGCCATAGTAAAACTGAAGGTGCTTCCTTGGCCTACAAATGAGGTTACATTGATGTCGCCGAGCATGAGTTTCGCCAACTGCTTCGCAATACTTAACCCTAGCCCTGTGCCCCCGTACTCACGGGTGGTGGATTGGTCGGCTTGCTCAAATTTCTTAAAGATATTATCAAGCTTAGATGACTCGATACCAATGCCGGTATCAATAACATCGAAGCTTAAATAATTGCCGTTTGGGCGTTTGGTATAGGTGACCTTTAACGTGACAGAACCTTGTTCAGTAAACTTAATTGCATTACTTAACAAGTTGTGCAGAATTTGCGAAATACGAGTGATATCGCCTTTAATGACGTGAGGTAAGTCAGGGTCTTTTAAGTAATGAAATTCAAGACCTTTTCTTTGGCAGTAAACCCGCTGTAACGACACCACATCGTCCAAGACTTGTAATAGGTCGACTGGCGCCTGTTCAATTTTGATTTTGCCTGCTTCAATTTTTGATATATCGAGAATATCGTTGATTAACACAAGGAGTTGCCTACCAGCAGTTTTGGCTTTTTTAAGGTAAATGTTGCTTTTGTCAGGGTTGTCTATGGCCAACTCGATCATGCCAAACAGGCCGTTCATTGGTGTGCGAAGTTCGTGACTCATGCTTGAAAGAAACTCTGATTTTGCTTTGCTTGCTCTACGAGCCTCATCAGCCGAACTTTCCGCTTGCTCTTTCAAGCTCGTTAGTTTGGCAAATGACCGTTTAACGGTGCGCTCCATAGGGGAAAAGATGAATGCTGCCTCGATACATAATAGAGCGAGTGTGGCTAGCCATAAGTAAACTTCAATCGAAAGAACCACATCTACTCTAGCAGTGGCGTCTTGCTCGAACCGCGCGACGACATAATCAAGCTGTTGTAATAGCGATGTCAGCGCTTGAATATCTAAAAGCGTAGTGGGCTGACACTGTGCTGCATCTAAAATTTGATCGGCGCTTTTTATGTATCGGTTTACTTTGTTGTCGAGCTGGCCTTCGTTAAAGTAAGTATTAGAGATAGAGGCGGGAAGGTTATCGAGTGACACAAGCTGTTGATGATTTTGTTTGAAACGTGCTAACGATTGCGCCAAATACCTTTGCTCTTCACTGTCTTCGCAAATGTTTGGTGTAGAGGTGAGCAACGCAATACGCTGTGAAAGCATGCGTTGCTGACCCGCGATATTGATAATTTCAGCATCTTTCTTCTGATCACTGATTAATTCGTACAGAACAATAAAAGAAAGAGTGACGAGTGTAGCGGTTAGCAATAACGCAACGATATAACGAACACGTATAGACATAAGGGTAGTAGTGGCACAGTGATAACTAAAAGATAATAGATACCAAGTGGTTACGCAATGTGCCGAGCAAATTACTTACGCTTATGTTGCTCTATTTAATATCGTTCGGGATGTTATTAGGCACCCAGCCTCGCAATACCGCCTCTTTAGTGTAAAAAGCCGCGTTTTTATCATTCAGAAAATGAGAGTTTATTGCTGGTGAGGAGACTGCTTTAGGTGCACCTTCTCCATGAGATTGGTACTCGGAAAATCTTGCTTCTGTGTGGGGATTAAATGGTCTCTTTGTACCTGATGGCGTAGTTCCACCCATAGTAGTCCAGCGCTTTTGGATGATATGACCTGCCATATAGGTGTTGATAAACGTGGTTTTACCTACAGCGTAAGGGTTTGCATATCGGCCATCTGAAAAGGTGGTTGTAGGATGCCAAGGCCTTCCCAGTGCCACGCTTTCATCTGGAACGCCTTGTTCTCTTTCAAGCCTACAGTTATTGAACGTTAACCCATAAGGACGCTGTAAATGAGTGCTTGGGGCGGTAATGTAGCCTGTTAGTCCTTCGCTATCACCGCCAGAGTAACGTGTACGGGAAACAATAGAAACGCTTTCAAAAAACGCGGTGCCCTCACCAAAAATAAAGTCAATATGTCCTGCTATTGTTCCGCCTTCAATCAGAGCGCGGTCACCTTTTAAATAGAGGGTATCTTGGTAACCCCAAAGTGCGACATTTTTAAGGTAAGTGCGATCTGAGTTCACATCGGTTTTAAGCGCTACTGCCTGCGTACCTGATAATCGAGTAGGATCGTCTTTTGCTTTGACCTCGTTACCGGGATAATCAAAATCATTGGTGATAGTGATATTTTCCAGAGTGATATTATCACCTAAAATCTCCACAGTGGCAGTGCGACGAGTTCCCCATTTTTCTTGAGAATTCTCTGCGACTTGTTGACCTGCATACCGATTGAAAACGATAGTCGTTGTTTCTTGCGACTGGCCCACAAAGTGAACATTATCAACGTTTATGACGACACGCTCTCGATAAATGCCTTCGTTAATAAAGACGGTCCATACTTTATCTTTTTGTGGCTTGTGAGACGCGATATAAGCAACAGCTTGGGACACAGAGTTAAAATGAGGTAAAGCGTCCTTAGTTACGTCACTGTCATCGTCACTGTCATGTGATTTAGCTACCACTACATCCGTCGTTGCTGGCATTGCCGCGCTTAATCCACTGAAAAGTATACCTGCCAGCAACACAAAGGCTAAACTAAGACTGACACGTGCTTTATTAAATTCCATAGTATTTATTCTTCTACAGCCCGTGCTTGTTAAATGGTTGGCTATTAATAAACACATTGTTTATTGAAAGATGCGCTACGTTTTCGATAACGGCATCTTTAAGCGCACGTTTTATCGTTATGTTATTCAACGTCAACCCAGAAATAGGCGTATGGTCATACCCGCGAAGCACAAAGGCCCGGTTAGCTGACGCAACGTTCAAGTTCTCTATAGTGATATCTTCCAGTAGTGGAGGGAAGTTACCGGCATCACCTTCTTCGTAGAAGAAATTCACGACAACAGCGTCTTTCACCGTCCCAATATCGATATTGCGATAGTTTAGATTTTTTAGGTGACCACCCCGAATACTGTTGGTTTTAATTCTAATGCCGCGGTCTAAATCAGGGCTACTCATGGTGCAATGCTGAGCATAGAGATTCTCTACACCGCCGGATATTTCACTGCCGATTACAACACCGCCATGGCCAGCCTTCATCTCGCAATGTTCTATGACGATATTACTGCAGGGAACATTGACCCTTCTGCCGTCTGCATTGCGTCCAGATTTAATGGCAATGCAATCGTCCCCTGTATCAAATGTACAGTTAGAGATAAGAACGTTCGTGCAGCTTTCAGGGTCGCACCCGTCCGAATTTGGGCCGAAACTTTTACAGTACACGTCGTTAACGGTGACGTTCTTGCAAAGCACAGGGTTAACTAACCAAAATGGAGAGCGCAGGATGGTAACACCCTCGATAAGTACATTTTCACAGCGGTAAGGTTGTATAAACGGAGGGCGCAGGTAATTATTTTCAAAAACGCGGTCACTAACGGGTGTCCCGTTTTCTACCATTTCTTGCAGCGTGTCTCTGGTATATTTTTGGTTCTCAACCGGATCGTCACCCCATGTTGAAGCCTTCCACTTACCTTTCCATGGCCACCAGTTGTCTTTCGCCGCGCTACCGTCAAGCGTACCTTTGCCGGTGATTGCGATATTACTTTGCTCAAAAGCATAAATAAGAGGGGAGTAACCCATTAACTCCATACCTTCCCAGCGAGTAAAAACATATGGTTTGTAATCATCAGGATTGGTAGAAAATCGAATTGTTGCGCCTGCCTCAATATGCAAGTTTATATTCGACTGTAAGTGAATTGGGCCGCTGCATAGCCAGTCGCCTTTTGGCACAACCACTTTGCCGCCACCTTGGCGTGCGACTTGGTCGATAGCTGCATGTAACGCTTGCTTAAAGTCACTGCCATTTTCATTTAAAAAGTCGGTAACATTAGCTTCGCGCTTTGCAAAGGTGGGGCGCTTTATCATCCCTTTAATAAGGTTTGCTTCGGCGTCCCACTGGCGTTGAGTCCTTCCCGTTTCGGTCACATTTGCACATCCGGATAGGAATGTAGGAACACCTACAGCCATCCCAGAAGCTGCAACAGTGGTGGCGAGACCAGACTTTAAGAAGTGACGTCTGGCATTCGGTGAGTTAGGTCGGACCATCATATACCCCTTTTATTTACAATTTAGCGCTTTTTACTTATTCAAATAATGTGCAGCCAGAATGAATGGGCCTACACCTTTCGCATCGTTTGCTCTGATTGGCTCACTCATGTAGTAGTCGAATGAACCATCTCTATATGGATTTCCACCAAGACCAGCAACGGCGCAAACTTGCTCAAGGCTGATAACGTTAGTATCTGGATTAACCGAAATCATTTGATCAAGAAGTCCAGCAAACCCTTTTTCTGCGTGAGCTTTGTATTCCTCAGGAAGAAACTTAAGGCTTGCACCTTTGGCCATAGCGTAGGTCAACATTGCTGTACCTGATGCTTCAAGGTAGTTTCCTTCACGGCTTCCCAAGTCAGTAACCTGATACCATGTGCCTGAATTATGTTGATAGGTAAGCGTAGCGTCGATAAACGCTTTAAAGCGCGCTTTTAGCCACGGTGTCTTTGGGTGTTCGGCAGGAACAACTTCTAGCACATCCACCATTGCCATAGCATACCAACCTAGCGAACGTGACCAGTGATGTTGAGAAAGACCTGTTTCTTTATCAGCCCACTTTTGCTTTTTAGATGCGTCCCAGCCATGTAAGGGGAGGCCTGTTTTTTCGTCGTAAAGGTGCTCTTCAATGAGTTCAAATTGCAAAAATACGTCGTCTAGCTCTTTCATATCGCCGTACTTAACAATGTATTCAGCGTAGAAGGGGGCCCCCATGTATAGGCCATCAAGCCACATTTGGTTTGGATAGCGTTTCTTATGCCAAAAGCCACCTTGCTCGGTACGTGGGTGAGTAGTAAGCTGCGTTCTAAGTAGGTCAGCGGCTTTTTTGTATTTAGGGTTGCCGGTTTCTTCATAGAGGAAAAACAGCACTTTACCAGGGTTAACCATATCAATATTAAACTTATTGATATCATAGGTTTTGATACTTCCGTCTTGTTGAACCAACATGTCGTAGTAACCTTTTACATAAGACAGGAGACGGGGATCTTTAGTCTCTTGATAGACTTCTGTTATGGCAAGAAGGTTGAGACCGTGAACGTAATCCCATTGTGGCTTTTCATCCCAATCGATTTGCCAAGCTTCTGGGAAACGCACCATCTCAGACTCTATCATTCTCATAGACCATGATTGTGTGTTGTCGAGAGGCATTTGTACCCAATCATTTGCATTAGCAGCGGAAGAAACAAACGCCGTGCAAGCTACAACGGAAGCTGCGCGTAGAATACCTTTTAGCATAACAAACCCTTATTTTTATAACATTGTAAATACACTCTGTGCTACCGGTAGCATAATGGTTTTTATTTGCTCATATGTCAACGGAATTATTTACATTTTTTAACTTTTATTTTACGCGTTTAAAAAGTGTTAAATGGTACATAAATAACTGTATTTAAATGTTTTAATTAAAGCGCTCATCCTGCTTTGGTTAGTTTCTATAGTCTCTTCTTCTTTCATCATTGCATATCAAATTTCTACTTATTGTAAATTTTTTCAACAAAATTGTTGCCACCGGTAGCATAACTGTTTAGGATGTAAATCAAATGTAAAGCTTGAGTGTTGTTTTCGAGGTTTACATTATTGCCGAAGAGAAGTTTTGCGTTAATTAGAAAACATAGCTGTACCCTGCAACTCTTCTCATTCAAGGTTTTGGTGGTTTACGAGACCACTATAGAGAATGAATTAGAATTGACGCGTTTTCGCTTCCTTAACAGCCAAGACGTGCTATCGGATAAATGTAAAGCATTGACGGTATTAATCACCAAAATGTTATCCGGTGGCATAAAGGGAAGTGAAATGGTTAAATACGATAAATGTTGAATTTGTGTAAATTTGAATGGTTCACACACGTTTCAAAAGCATCTTCACCTTTTGTCAGTATGCGCGTCTCTTATAAATATAAAAACCGGAGAAACAACAATGTTACCAAAGAAAAAGCAACTCGCTGTTCTTGTTACGCTAGCGTTGTCAGGCGCACATATTCATGCGCAAGAAGCCACAGACGAACAAGCCAGTGAAACCGAAGCGCAAAATATGGAAGTCATTGAAGTATCAGGCTTTCGTGGATCACTTAATAAATCACTGATGGAAAAGCGAACATCAGTTAACAGTAAAGAATCAATTGTTGCGCAAGACATTGGTAAATTCCCGGACTTAAATATTGCTGAGTCAATTCAACGTGTACCCGGCGTAGCCATTTCTCGTGAAGGTGGAGAAGGGCGCCAAATTACTTTGCGTGGTTTGAGCCCTTCATTTACCCGCACAACACTTAATGGCATGGAGGTGCCAGCAAGTACAGATGGCACAGATTCAGGTGGCGGTGTAAACGGTGGACGTGGCTTTGACTTTAACATTTTCGCTTCTGAATTGTTCAACCGCGTAGATATTCAAAAATCTCCTACCGCCTCTATGGAAGAAGGCGGCATTGCAGGTACGGTTGATCTGTACTCGGCAAAGCCGTTTGATTACGACGGTTTTAAATTCGTTTCATCTCTTCAAGGCGGCTATAACAGCATTACAGAAGAGACCGATCCTCGCGCCGCTTTCATGATCAGCAACCGTTTCGCTGACGACAAAGTCGGTGTGCTTTTCTCGGCCGCGTTCTCAGAGCGTACAGTAAGACAGGAAGGTTTTGGTACAGTTCGTTGGACTACTCCAGTTCGCGATGGTGGTGGCATCTTTGGCGATACATCAAACACGGTTGTTAACGGCACACCTGACGTAGATGATTGCCAGTATGAAGGTGAGTCGGTAGACCCGATTAACTGTTTATGGACTCCTCGTTTACCTAGACCTGACTACTTTGGTAATGATCAAGAGCGTGTAGGCTTCACCGGTTCAATTCAGTGGGCTGCAACAGATAATTTCACACTAACGCTAGACGGTTTAGTGTCCAAGCTTGATAACACCCGTACCATGTATAACTTCTTCCACATGTTCAGAAGTACATTCGAAGAAATTACACCTACCTCCATTACTGTTCATCCTAATGGTCAACAGGTGCTGGCTGGTACGTACGACGGTATCAAATCGCGTATTGAAAGCCGTTTACAGGAATCAACCACTGACTTTAGCCAATTTGTAATTTCTGGCGAGTGGTTTATTGGTGAAAACCTTAAACTTGATATGATGGCCGGTACTGCAGAGTCTGACGCTCGTTCAGAGCAATATCGTTACAATATGACGCTGCTGGAAGAAACCAGCTACGGCTTTGACTTTAGCAATAACAGCAACGCGCCAGAAGTGACTTACGGTTACGATGTTAACGATGCAAGCAACTATAATCTAAGCGATGGCCGATTACGTGCTACTGATGTATTGCGTGAAAACGACACGGTCAAATTTGATGCGACATACTTAGGTGATGAAGTCACTATTAAGGCTGGCTTTGCCTACAATGACCGTGTTGTAACCTACAGTGAAGAGCAAATAAATGGCTTCCCAGATCAAGACTCGGCAGTAGGTTTTGCTGAAATTATGCCGGTAGACGATTTCGGAAGTGGTTTTGATGGCCCTCTTGACCCGTTCCTTGTTGCCGACTTTGACGCTATTAATAGCCAATTGTTAGATGTTGTTTGGACACCGCGTTCTGCACAAAGCTGGCAAGTAGGCGAAGAAACATCAGCTATGTACCTTGAGCTTGATACGAGCTATGAGATTGCCGACATGTTACTTCGCGCTAATTACGGTGTGCGTTATGTGAAAACAACCACAACCTCTGAAGGCTTTATTCAAGGCGAAACGGTACAAATCGAAAACGAGTACAATAACTTTTTACCAGCAGTTAACTTAGCACTTGAAGCAACTGATGACGTAGTTGTTCGTCTTGGCTTAACACAGTCTATGACTCGCCCAAGCCTGAACTCATTAAACCCTGGTAACCCAAGCTTTGATTATATTAACGGCTCGGTGAGCGTGGGGAACCCATTCCTTGATCCGTTTACGTCGAACAACGTTGACTTTGGTGTTGAATGGTACTTCGATGACGAAGCGCTACTAGCAGCAACAGTGTTCTACAAAGACATTGATAACTGGATTGTTCGCGCATCAGAAGAGCGTTTAGTCGACAGTGCTTACTACGACTTTATCGACAACGATGCACAGTTTGACCCTGTAATTGCGCTAGACCCTCGCACTATTCCATACGAGCATAGCAGTCCAATTAACGCTGAAGACAGAAGTGTAAGCGGTTATGAGCTAATTTATCAGCAACCGCTAAGTTTCTTACCAGGCCTGTTCGAAAACATGGGTATCGTGTCGAACTATACGCACGTTAACGCTGACGACATCGAAGGTATGAGTGAAACATCGTACAACTTTACGGTGTATTACGAAACAGACCAATACGGTGCGCGTGTGTCAGTTAACAAACGCGACGATTACCTGACAGACTTTACTGGCAGCAATGGTAACGTTGCGCACGGTACGACAGGACCTACGCAGGTAGATTTCTCGTCATTTTATAACGTAAACGACGAGCTAACGTTGACCTTTGAAGTCATTAACCTTACCGATGAGTACGAGCGCTTGTTTACCACGGGTGATGGCTCTTTGAACTTGGTACGTGAGTACAACCACACGGGCCGTCAGTTCTTCCTTGGCGCTCGTTATACTATGTAAAAAAACAGGCCGGCCAATTATGTTGGCCGGCCTGAGATAATAATTAAATGTTGTGTTCCGTGAAGACGGGTGTGTTTGGCCATCGTAATGATGGCCTTTTTTATGTGCAAAAAGTGTAGGCCGGGAGGAGTTCAGCACGCCTCTACCTCACTTTTCGAGCAATTTGCATCGCAACAATAGAAATATTGAAAAGGAGAAAAGGTGTGAAAAATTCAAGTAAACCCACCACAGGGAAAATATTCAACGCGCTGCGCTACAGTCTTGCAAGCGTTTTCGTTGTATCGAGTACTTTTGCAGTGGCAGACCAGCAAGGCACGAGTACACTTCACATTAGTTACGCGGCGCAATCTAGCGCTTATGCGCTTACCAGTTCGGGTTCCCAAAGTGCTTCAATCCAAAGCGCTACTAATAAAGGCAGTGAAGAGGCTGTAAAAGCTCCACCCTACAAAAAGCCAGTTACCCTACATCTGGTCGGCGATTCAACCATGTCAGACAAGCCTATGTTGTCATATCCAGAGCGTGGGTGGGGGCAATTGCTTTCTGAATTCATGCTGCCTAATCTTAATATTAAAAACCACGCGGCTAACGGCAGAAGCACAAAGCGATTTGTAGATGAGGGACGCTGGCAGCTTCTGTTATCCGATCTGTCTGAAGGTGATTTTGTGGCTATTCAGTTTGGTCATAACGATCAAAAACAGTCGGATCCTGCTCGCTATGCCGACCCGGAAAATGCTTATCCAGCTTACTTGAATCAGTTTGTTCAGGATGTTGAAGCAAAAGGGGCATCAGTGATTATCGCAAGTAGTATTTGCAGGCGTCATTTCACTGAGGAAGGTGTATTAAAACGGACGTTGCTGGCGTATGCCGATGCAGCGAAGAAAGTGGCAGCACAAAATAACGTGCCATTTATTCCTATGAACGCTTTAACTTGCAATTTTCTTGCACAGGTAGGCGAGCCTAACAGCAACCATTACTTCATTAAGGTGCCCGCCGACCTTTATGCGCGCTACCCTGAAGGCAAAACGGATGACACTCACTTGAACGTTGTGGGCGCGGCGAAAATGGCGCAAATATTCGTGCGAGAGCTAAAAGCGACAGCGCACCCACTGGCAAAATACGTATATCGAGACACGTTGTAAGCTCACATAAAAATGAAGTGGCGCGTTATTGCGGGCGTGCCGCGTTCTTTAGTGGGGGATCGCCTTTATCTTAATTAGCGTGCTTGTTTATGGTTACAATGGCAGGAAATAGAAGAGAAAAGAAAGAGGAATGTCACATACCGACTATAGCGACGGTATGTGATTAGTGAAGGCATCGCTTGATATAATGGCACCGGGGTAGGTAATCACAGTCGCTGCCACTTTTGCCCCATAGCTCGCGCTCTCAACAGGCTTTCTACCTGCAAGTCGAGCGGCCATATAACCGCCATTAAATGCATCGCCAGCAGCCGTTGTATCAACCACCTGTTCAACACGCTCAACAGGTACAATACATTGTTCTTGTTGACGGAGTATATGGACGCCAACCGCCCCGTTTTTCATCACGATTTCTTCAATCTGTTTGTCGGCTAAATAGCTAAATATTTCATCAGCATTAGTGTGGCCAAACAGCATTAAATGGTCGTCTGCACCTGGGAACGCCAAGTCTGCTTCAGCATATGCCTTACCCATCCAGTATTTGGCATCTTCTTGAGATGACCAAAGGCGAGCTCGATAATTAGGATCAAAGGCAATCTTACTTCCTTTGGCCTTGAGGGACGAAATTAGTTCGAAAAGTGTAGCGCGCTGTTCGTCATCCAAAATGGCAATAGAGATACCGCTCAAATAAAACCAATCACAAGCAAATTCAGCGCCCTTCATAATGTTGAGCGTCTGTGTTGCTGCAGATTGGTTACGCCAATATGCAAAGGTTCTTTCACCTTCGTTGTCGTTGCGGATCATATACAGGCCAAGGTTACGCGACGACGAGCGAAACACTAAATCAGTGTTAATTTCGTGCTCACCCATTTTAAACAGCAGCTCATCGCTTAAAAAGTCTGCGCCGATCGCCGTTAAGTAACTAATGGAAGATGAAGGCAAGCAGCGTTTTAAATAAACCGCAGTGTTGTACGTGTCGCCAGCAAAGCTTTTCGCCATCAGATTATTATCTGTGTTTTCATCGCGCGTACTAACTGATGACTCACGCTGAGTGCTTCGAAGCTCTACCATGCACTCGCCAAAAATAACCATTCTTTGGTTGGTATCAACTATGCTCATGCCGCAGCCTCATCAAACAATGTTAGGCTTTGTTGACATGCCAAAGTTATAGCTTGCCAATTTTTCGCTTCAATGGCTGCCTTCGGCATCATCCATGTACCGCCTACTGCTCTTACATTGCCAAGCGAGAGATACTCATTGGCGTTGTCGCCATTAATGCCGCCGGTAGGGCAGAAGCAAACATCGCTAAATACGCTTGAAATCGCTTTAAGAAAAGGTGTTCCGCCGCTAAGACTCGCAGGAAAGAACTTCATCTCGCGAATGCCTTTTTGGTGCGCCAAAAGAATATCGGCAGGCGTAGCGACACCTGGCAAAAAGGGTGCATTAGACGCAATCAGTGTATCGAGCAATGTCTCTGAGCTTGTGGGCGTTATCAAAAATTGCGCGCCTGCATCCAACGCTTCAAATACGTGGTTGCGATTTAACAATGTGCCCATGCCCACAACGAGTTCAGGAAACTGTTTTCTAATCGCTGACAGGGCTTCAAATGCTGCGTCGCTGCGTTTCACTACTTCTATGTTGCACAGGCCGCTATTTGCAATTGCTTCTGCTAGGTGAAGCCCCTCGTCAACAGATTTAGGCTGAATAATAGGGAGTAATGGGGCGCCTTTAAGCATGGAAAAGGTACTTTTCATCACGCGGTTCCTTTTAGTGAATCTAGCGAACTTTCTGTTAACGTAGTGGGAGCAGAACCTTGCTGACCTTCGTTGCTGTTTACGTGCGATAAAATGCTAAGCAGCTGATTAACTTTTTCGAGCACTTTTTCTTTGAACGTAGTGTTTACCGACAGTTCAGCGAACATGGTTTCAAGAGATAGCAATTTTTTAGCAAGTTCTATTGCCTGAAAGTCTACCGATTTTGCTGTGGCCCTTAACATACTATCTAGCGGGTCGGTGATAGTTTCGTTTAAACGTGCCTTGTTGTTTACAAATAGGCACCAGGCCGCAACGGCACTGCAGAGCAAATCAATATTTCGTTTTGCTTTTAGGTTATCGCGTACTGTGTCGAGAATTCGAAATGGGATTTTCTGTGACCCATCCCAAGCAATTTGCGACAACAAGTGGCGAATATGCTTATTCTCATAGCGCTTAACAATGTCTTGTGCGTAAGCGTTCAGATCGAAGTCTTGTGTTCCGCTATCGGCATTCTCGTTATCACTGGATAGAGACGGAACAATTTCTTCTTTCAACATGGTTTGAATCAGTTGCTTTATGGCTGGGGTACGCATTGCGTCGAATACGGTTTCCTTGCCAAGCAATAACCCTATGTAGGCCAGTGTTGAATGTGTGCCGTTTAGAATGCGAAGCTTAGCTTTTTCAAAGAAGCTCACATCATGAGTAAAAGTAACGCCAACTTTATCCCAAGCGGGTCGTGGGCCAGAAAAATTATCTTCAACCACCCATTGAGTAAATGCCTCTCGCTGAATAGGCCAGTTATCAGTTAAACCCAGCTCAGCGGCAACGTTGGCTTTAAAGCTGTCTTCAGTTGCTGGCGTAATACTGTCAACCATAGTGCAGGGGAAGGCGATGTTCTCGCTGATCCATTGGCCGAGTGATTCGTCCGTTTTATTGGCGAACTCGGTCACCGCTTTTTGCAGCTTTTTACCGTTGTCTGACACGTTGTCACAGCTGATAATGGTAATATCTGCATAGCCTGCCTGCTTACGTTGTGCTAGCGCTTGCACAATTAGGCCAACTGCACTTACCGGTGTTTCTGGCGTGACTAAATCAGCTTTAATATCCGGATGATCAGTATCTAGATGACCTTGCGCATTAAGGCAATAGCCCTTTTCTGTCACGGTAAGCGTCACAATTTTAGTTTGCTTGTTTACCAGTGCAGCAACAATGTCTTCACGATCATGTGCTAATGTAGAAAGGGTTTTAATTGCGCCGATAATGTGGGTTTCAGGCTCGTTATCAACAATACACAACGCATAGAGATTGTCTTGTGTACTCAACGCTTCTTTAAGAGATGCGCTGCGCATTGACACACCGTGAATGCGCCAGTCACCGCCATAAGCCAGCGCCTTTTCGGTATAATACGCTTGGTGCGCACGGTGAAAGGCACCTGGACCAATATGCACAATGCCACAACCGGTTGCTTCCAGATCGTAATTTGGTTTACTTACGCTGTCACTTAAAAGAGGTAGCGTTGAAATTGATAACGGCTTTGTCATGATTACCCCAGTTTGTACGCTTGTTTAGCAAAATCATAAGTGAGTTTTCTTGCAATGCTGGCCGCTTCTGTTTCACTGATGCGGTGCTCCACAACTAGCTGTGCAAGGAAGCGACAATCAATGCGTCTGGCAACATCATGACGTGCAGGAATAGACAAGAACGCGCGCGTATCGTCATTAAAACCAACAGTATTGAAGAAACCTGCGGTTTCTGTCACTTGATGTCTAAAGCGCAACATGCCTTCAGGGCTATCGTGGAACCACCAAGAAGGACCAAGTTTCAGGCAAGGGTAGTGGCCTGCAAGTGGTGCTAATTCACGGCTGTACGTGGTTTCATCTAATGTAAATAGAATAATGTCGAGGTTAGGCTCGTTACCGTATTTACCGAGTAACGGGCGAAGCGCTTTAACAAAATCTGTTTGCATTGGAATGTCGTGGCCTTTATCGCGACCAAACTGTGTAAAGAGCTGACTGTTGTGGTTTCTAAACGAACCAGGGTGAATTTGCATCACCATGCCGTCTTCTACACTCATTCCCGCTAATTCGGTAAGCATTTGCGCTCTAAATAGCTCTTGCTCTTCAGCGTTACTGTTTCCACTTCTTACTTTATCGAATAAAGCAATACACTCAGCTTCACTTAAATCAGCTGTGTTCGCCGTTGGGTGTCCGTGATCCGTTGCTGTTGCACCGTGTTCTCTAAAGACGGCACGTCGTGCACGAATTGCGTTCAGGTAGCCCTGCCAGGTTGCAGTGTCTTCACCGGTGAGTTCACCAAGTTTCTCAATGTTTGAAACAATATCTTCGCGTGAAGCATCGACTACATCATCAGGTCTAAAGGTGGTGATAACCCGCTTTGCCCACGGTGTATCTTTAATCGCTGCGTGATGAGGAAGGGCATCAAGGGCGCCTTCGGTGGTAGCAATCACTTCAATATTGAAGCGGTCCATCAGTGCACGGGGTTTAAAGTCATCCCCTTGAAGCTGCGCAGTGATGTGGTCGTAATAATGCGTTGCGTTGTCGCTACACAACATCTCTCGCAAACCAAATACATC
This sequence comes from Alteromonas sp. W12, assembly GCF_001924945.1. Lineage (NCBI taxonomy): Bacteria > Pseudomonadati > Pseudomonadota > Gammaproteobacteria > Alteromonadales > Alteromonadaceae > Alteromonas > Alteromonas sp. W12. The sequence continues at coordinate 225,952 of NZ_LQXH01000009.1, read as the reverse complement.
GTGAAATACAGTGTCTAACCACAAACGCGATGGTGTGGCAGCAAATAGATGATAGTTATCTGCCAGAAGTTTCCAGATTTTACGTGGATCCTTTTCCGTTTCGCCGCCGTCCCAACGTGGCACACCAATATCGGTTAATTTAATACCTTGGCTATACAGCATTCTGAACACATAGTGATCAGGGGTGATAAACAACTCGGTTGCATTGGTGAAATTATTGTTTTGTGCAAACCAACGTGGGTCAGTATGGCCATGTGGACTTATGATAGGGAGATCTCGAATTTCCTTATACAGCGCCTTTGCAACACTTCGGGTTGCTTCATCGGCAGGAAAAAGTCTATCTTCATGTAATAATATCGATTCCATAACGCTCTCTTTTAGAGGGTGACGCCACGTTTCCAAATAGCAATCTCATGGCTGCCATTCTTCTCGTTGCAGGTTTGTTGACCAGATGCCACTGCCAAACAATGTTGGAGTAGCGCTTCGGCACACTTATCGATAGAGACGCCTTCTAGAACTTGTCCAGCGTTAAAATCTATCCAATGTGGCTTCTTATTAGCGATATCTGAATTTGACGATATCTTGACTGTGGGTACAGGAAAACCAAGGGGCGTGCCTCGGCCTGTGGTGAATAAAACGATATGTGCCCCCGATGCTGCCAACGCCGTTGAACTAACGGCATCGTTACCAGGTGCTTGTAATAAACTTAAGCCTTTGTCTTGCTTTGGCTCGCCATACTGCAAGATGGACTGAATAATAGAGGTTCCACCTTTTTGAACCGCGCCGAGTGACTTTTCTTCTAGCGTGGTTAATCCGCCAGCTTTATTGCCTGGAGACGGGTTTTCGTAAATAGGTTGGTTGTGGGCGATAAAGTAGTTCTTAAACTCATCAATCAGCGAGTTAAATGCCTCAAATACGTCTTTGTTTTTAGCGCGATTCATTAAGAGCTGTTCGGCACCAAACATTTCTGGCGTTTCGGTTAAAATGACCGAGCCACCTAGATTACACATTAAATCGGTAACACGCCCTACTGTTGGGTTGGCAGTAATACCGCTAAAAGCGTCGCTACCACCACACTTCATGCCTAAGGTTAATTCGCTAGCGTCGATAGGCTCACGTTTGTCATTAGCCATTACTTTTAACAAGTCATAAACTGCGTTTACGCCTTCTTCTAACTCATCTACCACTTCTTGTGCGTTGTAGAAGCGAACCCGATTTGCCGGTTTATCAACGTGAGGCAGTAAACTCTTAAGCTGATTGTTTTCGCAACCCAAGCCTACAATTAACACCGCACCAGCGTTCGGGTGAGATGCGAGAGAGGCTAAGATAGTGCGCGTGTCATCTAAATCATCGCCCAGCTGAGAACAGCCAAAAGGGTGGGTAAATGCGCGGAACCCGTCGCACTCGCTAGCGAAACGACGATTACATTCGTTGGCAATACGGTCTGCTGTTCGATTTACGCAGCCTACGGTATTGATGATCCATACTTCATTGCGAATACCCACTTTTCCATTTTCTCTTCTGTAGCCCATGAACTGTAACCCAGAAGTAAGATGGTTTTGTTTTGAAGCGGTATTTGACGGCGCGTAAACGTATTGTTCAGTGCCTTTTAACTTAGTCTTTGCGTTATGGCTGTGAACATGTTCGCCGGGGTTAATTTGGCTTGTTGCAGCACCAATGCTGAAACCATATTTTACGATGTCGCCACCGTCTGACAGGGTAACTAAGGCAACTTTATGGCCAGCAGGAATGTCTTGGCTAACTGTAATGTCATATTCAGCGATGTAAGTGCCAGCCACGATAGGGCAGGTTGCAACCGCAACGTTATCGTTATTATGCACTTTAACTAGTTGTGTTTTAACGTCCATTACAAGTCCTGCTTTATCTTTACGGCTTATTTAACCGCTAAGCGTTGTTAAATAAGCACTGTGTATTTAAAAAGAGCGATAGATTAGAAAACGTTGCTTTTTACGCTCTGTTTACAAATTGTTTATTTTTAACATTCTTTTTTATTGCCGTGCCACCGGTGGCATAATAGGTCGAAAAAGAAGTGTTAGCAACACTTGATTGTAAAAAATCACACTTTTTTGATTGAATCGCGAATAATTAGGTGAGGTTTGACCAGATACGTTTCGGTTTCGCTAACTTCACTGCCTTCGATGTGCGCGATGATTTTACGCGCTGCAATAGCTGCCATATCGCCAACGGGACGTTGAACAGTAGTAAGGGCAGGGATTACACGGGCAGCAAGTAGGTTGTCATCGAACCCCGCGACGGATAGTTCGTCAGGTACGGTTATTCCCATTTCATGAGCCACTTTCAATACGCCTGCTGCCATTTCATCGTTGTTTGCAAAAATAGCTTTAACTCGAGGTGACTGAATAAGCAATTGACGCGCGCATTCTATACCGCTTTCGAAGCTGTTTTTACCCTCAATTACCCTGTTTTTAGGTACATCGACACCCAGGCCGTTAAGCGTTTCAACAAAGCCTTCCAAACGCTCTTTTGAGGAATAATACTGTTGCGGACCGCTGATGATACCAATGTCTTTATGACCTAGTGAAACCATATAGCGCGCTAAATCACTTAAAGCAGCTCTGTCGTCACTCACTACGATATTTTGATGGTCATCTAAATCTACTGACGCCATTCGCACATAGTTAATGCTCTTTTGTTGCAGCGCGTCGGCTAATAACTTTGATTCGGATACCGGTGGCAATATGATGACACCGTCTATGTTTGAACGACGTACAAAGTTAATACAGTCTTCTACAAAACCTTCGGCATTATAACTACAAGGGTGTACAACTAACTCATAACCCTTTTGAGAACATATGCTTAACACGCCTCTTTGCACTTGGTCGATATACAAGGCATCGGGGTTGTCGTAAATTAGGCCTATCAAGTATGAGCGGCTAGTACTTAAACCACGCGCTTGCTTGTCAGGGGCAAACCCCGTTTCTTGAATGACCGCTTCAATGCGCTCACGTGTTGCTTTTCCCACATTGGTCGCACCGTTAATGACGCGTGACACGGTACGCTTTGAAACACCTGCTAGGGCTGCAACATCATTGATAGTCGGGCGCTTGTTCATAATTCTCTGTTTTTCCGCGCTATTATGTCGTTACTTCCGATATTACCACACAAATACGGGCAATATGTTTTTGTTACTCAAAAGTGAAAGTTCGTGTGATCAAACTCCGCCTGACCACACCTTCAGTTTTGATGATTCTACCTTACTAAAATCCTAGTGCACGCGGTAGCGCTTCGCTGAACCATGCGACATACGTAACTAGCATAAGAACGACAAACATAGCCACATATAAAGGTATTAGCGGTCGAATGATGTTCTCAAGTTTGGTTTTAGCAATGGCACAGGTAATGAAAAGTACGGCGCCGACGGGCGGTGAGCACAATCCAATAGACAGGTTGAGCACGAGCATGATGCCGAATTGCAGTTCGCTCATTCCAAGTTCTAAGGCCACCGGCAAAAATATGGGCGTAAAAATAAGGACGGCAGGTGTCATATCCAAGAATGCACCAACTACGATAAGCAATAGGTTGATTAAGAGAAGAATAAGTAATGGGTTATCGCTTATCGACAACAGTGCGTTACTTAAGGTTTGCGGAATGTTCTCAAACGACAATAGCCAAGACATCGCTGTTGAGGCCGCGATAAGCAGCATTACAATTGCCGTCGTTTCTGCCGCCTTCAAGAAAATATCAGGTAGGGCTTTCACATCCACTTCTTTATAAAACACCACAGCTAACAGCAATGAGTAAACCACCGCAATGGCACCTGCTTCAGTAGCGGTAAAAACGCCGCCCACAATGCCGCCAATCACTAAGAATATGAGGAATAGGGAAGGGAGTGCTGCGATAGTTTTTTCGACAACTACTTTAATAGGAAGTCGCGGCGATAGCGGGTATCCCTTCATTTTTGCGTAGATAAAGCACACCAGCATGAGCGCTAGACCCACCATAATGCCTGGAATATAGCCAGCCATAAAGAGGGCGGCGATGGACACGCCACCGCTAGCGATTGCGTATACAATTAAGATATTACTTGGCGGAATTAACATTCCCGTAGTTGATGCAGCGGCAGTGACCGCTGCGCTAAAATTCGGCTCGTAGCCAGCTTTCTTCATTTCGGGCAACATGAAGCTGCCAATAGCAGACGTAGTCGCTACTGCAGACCCTGAAATTGCACCAAACAGCATGCAGGAAACAACATTTACTAAGGCTAAACCACCGGGAAGGGCACCAATAAGCGCCATTGCACATTCAATTAATCGCTTGGCTATCCCGCCGCGTCCCATGATAAGGCCAGATAAAACAAAAAATGGGATTGCCAAGAGCGCAAAGCTATTAAGACCACCTGCCATACGCTGGGCAATAGTAATGGTTGCCGGAGCAATGTCCATGCTCATTACCATAGCAAGCAGCGTGGCTACACCAATGCTGATTGAAATAGGAACATTTAAAAGAAGGAGTACAAAAAAGGCGACGACTAAGATAATACCGGTCAGTTCCATTACGCTGACTCCTTATTGTTGTTTCGCCAAAGTGCAGTAATGTTAACCAGTGCATAGGCAATGATAAGGCCTCCAGATAAGGGAAGCACGCTATAGATAAAGCCCATTTTTACACCTAGCGCGGCTGAGATTTGCTCTAGCTCTAATGTAAGAGACACTAGTTCAGCGCCGCCGTAAACCATCACCAAAACACAGAAGATAATGACAATGACTTCAACGCAGGTAAGTAGAAGGCGTTTCACTTTACGAGACTGACGCTCAACAATTAAGTTGAACCCCAAATGCGCGTTTTGGCGATAGGCGTAGGCCGCACCTAAGATGCCAATCCAAATAAGTATGAACCTAGACAACTCTTCGGTGACCGAAGCAGGGTCTTTAAGTACGTAACGTGAGACCACTTGCCAAATTACGGTAAGTAAAATACTTACCATGGCAATAATAAGGGTGCCGGCTAAGGCTTTATCGATGAGGCGTATTATTGTCATTGTTACATCGCTTTTATTTGCGTAATTAAGTCGCCAATTGGCGTGTCTTCAAAGCTCTTATGAAAAGGCTTTACCGCTTCAACGAAAGGCGCTTTATCAGGCGTAATAACTGTGACGCCTTCGGCTTTTACCTTTTCTAAAGAGGCTTGCGTAGATGTTTTCCAAAGTTCGCGTTGGTATTCAACAGAGTCTTCCATTGCTTTGGTTAGCCACGTTCGCTGCTGTTCATTCAAACTTTCCCATACCGGCAGCGATGCCAGCATGACGTCTGGAACACTGGTATGCTCGTCAAGGCTGTAGTAACGGGCAATTTCATAATGACGTGAAAGGTAGTAGCTGGGCGGGTTATTCTCTGCGCCGTCTACAACGCCTTGCTGAAGCGCAGTGTACAGTTCTCCCCAGGCAACGGGGGTTGCAGCTCCTCCGAGTGCGCGAACTGTTGCTACTGCAGTAGGGCTGTTCAATACGCGAATTTTGAGCCCGTTCAGATCGCTTGGTGTTTCTATTGGTTTATCGTTGGTGTAAAAACTACGGCTTCCCGCATCGTAATAGCCGAGACCTTTAAGTCGGAAGTCTTCAACACCAGATAACAACTCATCGCCTAAATCGCTGTTTAATACACGCCAGAAGTGTTCGTTATCGCGGAAAATGTAAGGAATGCTAAAAATCTTCATTTCGGGAGCAAACCCTTCCAAAGGACTTGCCGACACCTTAGTCATGGCGAGTGAGCCAATCTGCAGCAGTTCTACCATCTCCCTTTCGGTTCCCAGTTGGCTGCTCGGGTAAATAACCACACTCATTGTACCGTCAGAATAGTAATCTAGGCGCTCTCCAAGATATTCCATTGCTTTATGTACTGAGTGTTGAGTGTCCAATGTATGCCCCAAACGCAATACGGTGACTTCGCCTTGCAGTTCATTTTGCGAACACGCCGAGGTTAGCAACAGGGCCGTGGCTGACAGTGTGAGTTTTATATACCGCAACATAATCATTACACCTAATTAGAGCAGGGCTGCTTAACGCAACTGTGAAGGCGGAAACTTATCCATATCATCGTAATCCAGGTTTTCACCTGCCATTCCCCAGATAAATGCATAGCTTCCAGTACCTACACCACAATGAATGGACCAAGGTGGCGATACCACGGCTTCTTCATTCGCTACAAAAATATGGCGAGTTTCGTGAGGTTCGCCCATGAAGTGACATACGCGGCTTTCGCTATCCATATCAAAGTAGAAGTACACTTCATTGCGTCGGTCATGTTGATGAGCTGGCATGGTGTTCCAGACGGAGCCTGTGTGCAGACGCGTTAGTCCCATTTGAAGCTGACAAGTATCGACAACAGTATTGATAAGTAACTGTTTGATATCACGCTTGTTGGAGGTTTCCTGACTGCCTAAGTGAAGGATGTTTGCATCTGTGCTGCCTATTTTTTTGCAGGGATAGGCGTGGTGAGCCGGCGCCGAGTTTAAGTAATATTTGGCAGGATTGGACGCATTGTCCGACTCAAAAATGACTTCTTCATTGCCTTGTCCGATGTACAAGGCCTCTTCATTATCTAGGTGATAAGTGGTGCCTGAAACAGTAATGGTTCCGGGCCCGCCGATATTAATTACACCGACTTCGCGACGGGCGGTAAAGAACGGCATCTTTAACTGATCTTCAATGGTTTCTAGTGTTAGCGCTGACGTTGTCGGTACGGCACTTCCAAGCATAAAGCGTTCGTAGTGGGTGTATATCCATACGACTTCACCTTGTGTCATTAGGGTGTCGACTAAAAACGCGTCACGCAATTCTTGCGTGTTGTAAGCATTGGCCTCTTTACGACCGATAGCATATCGGGTGTCTATTTTCTTACTCATGGCTGTATCCCCCATTCGTTAATTAACGTGCTAGAAAGCCGCCGTCGACAGCAAGGATATGGCCGTTTACGTAATTGCTTGCTGCGCTCGCAAGAAATACCGCCGCACCTGCTAAATCATCACTTTCCCCCCAGCGATTAGCTGGAATGCGGGCACAAATTTCAGCACTGCGCGTTTCATCATCTTGCAGTGCTTGGGTGTTATCGGTTTTGATGTAACCTGGCGCAATTGCGTTCACCTGCACATTGTATTGGCCCCATTCGTTTGCTAGCGCTTTCGTAAGGCCCGCAATGGCGTGTTTACTCGCCGTGTAGGCAGGAACGGTGATGCCTCCTGTATAACTTAACATTGATGCAATATTGATGATTTTGCCTTGTCCCCGTTCTACCATCGTCTTGCCAATAGTTTGGCTAAGTAGGAAAGCTGAATCGATGTTGACAGCAAGCACGTTTCTCCACTCGTCAAAAGGAAAGTCGGTTGCTGGTGCTCTGAAAATAGTGCCGCCGTTATTCAGCAGGATGTCGATGTGTCCTTTAATGCTTAACGCATCTTCAGCAAGTTTAACTACCGCGTCGGCATCAGCGAGGTCGGCATCTAATGCCATGGCTTGACCACCTTCACTTTGAATTTTACGTAGTGTCTCGTCACATCCACCTGGTCGAGAACTGGCGCAGATGACGAAGGCGCCAGAAGTGGCGAGTGCTAAAGCAAGCGCTTGGCCTATACCTCGACTTGCTCCGGTCACTAATGCGGTTTTACCTTCTAGGCTAAAGTTGACCATGTAATTTACCTTTCACTAAATGGTTCATGGGTATGACGAATTTTATCGACATACTAAATTGAAAAATCTCGTTAACAAAATTTAAAATAATTGCCACCGGTGGCATTTGTCAATATATTGTTTATAAATATCGTTAATTAGTTAAATGCGTTAACAACCGATGGAGAGCATAAAAGTGATGAAATTTAGTAAGATAGGTCTAATTTTGGTGCCATTATTGGCAAGTTGCTCACAAGGGGATATAAATTCGGCTTTGTCTGTTAAGGTGAAAAATTCGGCAGACGGTGGTAGCGGCGATCAAATTTTTGAAGTATCTCTGCCCCCGCAATATTCGGGGTGGAAGTTAAAGCAATATCCGTCAGAATGGATTGAGAATAGCGAAGGGAAAGCGGTGTTACTAGGTGCAGCATCCATTGCGCCAGGAAGTAGTGCGTCATTGGAACTTATGCCACCTGAGCAAGCTACGAATGTTAACCTCCAAGACCGAGCGCACGCTGAACTTTCCGTAAGAACAGGAGGAGAATGGCAAGACGCAGTATATAGCGCTGAGGGTTTTTCTTTTGAAGAAGTTACTTCATTCACATCGCCTCCGCAATTGACCGATCATTCTTACTTTTTGCGTTACGAAGGACCAGGCTGGGAGTCTGATCAAATGGGCTATCGCCTTTATCTTGATTGGCGTAACGCTATTGATGTCTTTGTTAAAGCGAACGACAGTGTAGTATTACCTGAGGTGGGGCAAGACGGCTACGATAGCTATCATAATTTATCTTCGTGGGGTGGAGACGCGCTTAAAGTTGGTAAATCGTTGGGCGTGGGTGCGCTAGGTCGATTAACAGAACAAGAAACCCAAGACTCCTCAACGCAGACAGTTATGCACTTTCAGCATGTAGAGAATACGCAATACCAATTAGTCTCGAATTCTCAGTTGCGGGCTGAGTTCGAGGTTGGCTACGAAGGGTGGTCATCGTCTGATGCGAAAGCGGACAGCATCGACGTTACCACGCACTATCGAATTGATGCGTTTGACCCCACAACCCACATCAGCGTTTTTGTATCAGAGCCATCGGATAATATTGTCGCAGGTTTAGTGGCGCATGATGGAATGCAGGTGATTAAAGCCGAGCGTGGAGAGTGGGGCGTTGTAGCGACTTGGGGAACGCAAAGTATCTTGGCAGATAATGACAACTTAGGATTAGCCGTTGTTTATCGATTAGATCAGGTCGAAAAGGTATTCGAGGGTGAACATGACCACCTTGTATTGTTCAAACCTTTAACCGCTTTAGATTATAAAATTCTCGCGGTTTGGCCTAAGCGCAGCAGCGATGTACAAACTGCAAAGCAGTTCGAAGATTATCTGGTTAATAAATTAAAGATGTATAATCATCCTCTTACCGTCTTAAACTAAGTATTACTTAGCGACCAGGCTAGCGGGCTGTAGCGAAATGCGTAGCCCGTTAGCTTATATTATGCCTTTCTCTAATTGCCTTCTTCAACTACCCACTTTTTCCATTTTAGCCCATCCAACTTTCAAGCAGTTATGTGCTGTTGTGTTCACGGGCACAAAGCTCTGACCAGTATTGTGAAACAAATAATTCATAAACTGACTGAGTGGTTTAGGTTTTCTTGATTGAGTATTCAATAATCCCAATGATTACAGCGCCTTCGTAAATCTTCGCATTTGTTTTATTCGTTTTTTCATACCCTTGTGTCAATAAAGCTTCATTTTGGTGTCAATTCACTGTCACCGGAATGTCACAAATGTCCTCCAGACTTTCGCCCGCTAAGACCGTTTACTGAGGTGAGTCTTCTGCTTACCTCCACTCAACATCGAAAACAAGTATAAGCAAGGAACTATAATGAAAAGCGAAACTCTTCGTGGAATTAAGTATTCAGCGATAGCACTGGCTGTAACACTAGGGATGACTGCCTGTTCACTGGAAGGTGACGATGGCGAAGACGGTGTACAAGGCCCTGTAGGTGAGCAAGGCCCAGTAGGAGATCAGGGCCCGGTGGGGGATCAAGGTCCTCAAGGTGATAGTGCAGGTACGCTAACACGTATTGCTACGGTTCCACTTGGTGCAGAAGTGACCGGTATATTCTTAACAGACGAAGGCGATTTATTTTTTAACGTTCAGCACCCGTCTGGCACTAATGCGGCGACAACCAGTGTAAATGCAATGCCTATCAACACCGGTACAGTGGGCGTGCTTGCAGGTGCTAACTTCAACAATCTGCCAGTAACATTACCAAATTCACCTGTACCAAGCTCAGATGAAGAAAAAGAGCTGGTGGTTTCTGCCATTGGTCAATATCAAGTACTTGGACAAACGGGCGACACTTTCGGTACTGACCTACCAGAAGGCTTAGGTCACATCTACACGTTGGATGGCGAAGAGTTGGTTCTTGAAAATGACATGCCTGATTTTAACGGCTTCATCTCAACCGCCGAAGGCGAAGGTTACCTTTTCTCGAACTGGGAAGAGCTTCCTGGCGGTATGAGCCGCATGAAAGTTGAAAAAGACGAGTTTGGTATGTGGGAAGTAACTGAAGCCATGATGCTGGATTTCTCGCCAGTGTGGGGAACGGCGGCAAACTGCTTTGGTTCAATGTCACCTTGGGGTACACCGCTTACTTCAGAAGAGTGGGTGGTTGATTCGGCGGTGGATACGACAACATCACCAAGCTGGAATAACCCAGAGGCCGTTTCTACAGATGCGCGCTTAGGTCGTATGTGGCAAATGACGGCGCCAGATGCGCCAAACCCGTACAACTATGGCTACATTGCGGAAGTAACAGAGCCGTTGGCTGATGAGCCGGTTATTGTTAAGCATTTCGCCATGGGCCGTTACGAGCATGAGAACTCAACGGTCATGCCTGACGGCAAAACGGTTTACCTTTCTCAAGATGATACGGGGGGCGTACTGTTTAAGTTTGTCGCAGACACAGCTGAAGACTTATCGGCAGGTACACTTTACGGCGCTAAGCTCACTCAGGACGCAGGTCAGAATGATCCTGCGACAACTGGTTTTGCGGTTGAATGGGTGGAATTAGCTAGCGGTGATAACCTGACTATTCGCGCGTGGATTGATGAATACAATGGTATTGGTACCGACGATTACGTGGATGGACAAAGTTCTTACATTACTATGGCCGACGTTCAAGCATGGGCTGATGGCGATGCGACCTATCCAACGGTAGAGGAAGGTGGCTCTAGCGTAACAGCAGGACAGCCAATGGATAACCGCGTAGCGTTCTTAGAGAGTCGTGCAGCGGCCCGTCTTAAAGGGGCTACCGCAGAGTGGAGAAAACTGGAAGGTATCTCAATCAACCAGAAACGCGCAAAGGAAGCGGTTGAAGGTGTAGATACTATCGAAGGTGAAGTGGTACAGAATGCATACCTTTACATCGGCATCGCTGATATCGACAACACAATGATTGACGGTGAAGGCGATATGCAGCTTTCAGCCCGCGTTAAAGACTGTGGTGGTGTTTATCGTGCCAAGCTTGAAGAAGGCTATAACATCTCTCGTATTGAACCTGTGGTGATGGGCGGTACGTACCGTTCAAGCCTAACTGGCGCCGAGCGTTGTGACGTTGAACAGCTTTCTCAACCAGATAACGTAGTGGTGATGAACGACGGCCGTATTCTTATCGGTGAAGACGGTTTCCAAGAAAACAATACGCTGTGGATGTATGAGCCAGCAGATAAGTAAGTTTTCCGTTTAATTTAAAATTTGCCGGGTGTTTATACACCCGGATTTTTCCGTTGTGACGATTATGAAAATGTTAAAAATAACTTCAGGTGTAAGCATTCTGCTTTCACTACTTATCAGTGCAGGATGCACTGATAACACGGATACTGACGTGAACAATCAGTCAAACTATGAGCAAAACTCAACAAGCTTTACAGTTGACACGCAACTGCCTCCTTCTACTCACGAAAAGACCGACAGCACCCACGCTTATCCTTATCAAGAAGGCGATGCTATTCCCGCTCTGGCATATATTGAACACGATGAAGTGTATAACCCTGAATCGGTAATTCCTCCCCAGTGTTATACCAAAACAGAAGGTGTTAACAACCCATGTTATGCATGCCACCAAAGCTACGATTCAATGGAAAAGCGTCCAAATCAAATGGGCGATGGCACGTTACAGGGCAACTACGAATTTTCTGACGTAGGGTTAACAAACAGCTGGAAAAACCTGTTTATTGACCGTACATCACTGATTGCGGGCATTGATGATGCCACGATTAAAAAATATATAGCGCAAGACAACTACACCGCTTCGCTTAACAATGACGCCATGCCAGACTACATGCGTATTGAAAATTTGAGCGCCGCTGACAAGGCATTTGATGGCGACGGTTTTGCTAAAGATGGCAGTGGATGGGTGTCGTATAATTACAAGCCTTTCCCAAGTACTTTTTGGCCGACTAACGGGTCAACCGGCGATGCTATGATCAGGCTACCTGAAAGCTTTCAAACGCTAAAAGGCAAGTATAATAAGGCTATCTACACATTGAACCTAAGCTTGGTTGAAATGGCACTTAAAGAGCTGGATACGTTAACTGTGGCGCCGGTCAACGAATTAGCGTTGAACCTTGACGTAAACCAAGACGGAAAACTTACCAATTCAGTGACTGAAATCGCTCGTTTGTCGCATTATGTTGGCGACGCAAGCGATGTTCCGCTAGCGCACATGCTTTACCCCGAAGGTACAGAATTCTTACATACCGTGCGCTACATTGGCGTGGATGAAAACGGGAATATTTATAACGCGCCGCGTATGAAGGAAGTGCGCTACATGAAAAAGCATATGTTCAGAAGCAGAGAAAGCTTAGCGTCTGCCTATTATGCGGAAGCAAAAGATAAGCATTTTGAAAAGCTGCCCCAAACCCGCTACCTAGGTGAAAAAGGGATAGACAACGGCTTTGGCTGGACAATTAATGGCTTCATTGAAAATGAGCAGGGCGAACTTCGTGCACAGCACGATCAAGAGCTTGCGTTTTGTAACGGCTGTCACAAAACAGTAGGGTCAACCTTCGACCAAACATTTTCATTTGCACGGAAAGTTCCCGGACAAGCAGGGTGGGGCTATATAGACCTGCGTGAAATTGAAGATGTGCCAAATATTAACGAGGAAAAAGGCGAGTTCCTTACTTATATGGAGCGCGTGGGCGGTGGCGATGAGTTCCGTCAAAACGGAGAAATGCTGGCCAAATGGTTTGATGAAAAAGGCATGGTCAAGGTAGAAGAAGTGCAACGTGCCAAGTCAGTGTACGACATCATTACTCCTTCACCAGAGCGCGCGTATGCGTTGAACAAAGCGTATTTGACCATAGTGAAAGAGCAAAGCTATTTGTTCGGTCGCGACGCAACGCTGACTAAGGCGACTAATGTGTTAAGCACTATTGATGCCGAACAGCCACCGCTTAAGCCTGAACATCGTTTCAAGTGGGATATGCGACTTAACTGGCAACAAGAAAAGCCAAGCGCCATCGCAGAAGCGCGTCAACAGTAACCAGTAGTAGATGCCTTCAGGCGCAAAGTTTGATATCTAACAATTACTGCACTCGCGAGCTTTCTATTGCTCGCGAGCATCTAATTCGAGTGCTTTCCCGCCACCATGCAAGATCGCTTAAGCTGAAGTGCTCAGAAGACCAGACTCTTTCTCTGGGGAATGAAAAGATGTGAACGCGATATTGTTCTGAGCGTTCGTTACCATTGGCTTCTCGGCCGGAGCTCCTGGTGAGTCTTCCTCTACTTGCTGGGGGAGGTGCTTGATCTTAATGCCGTTTTGCTTGAAGTCAGCATTAATAAAACCTTGGTCTGCATACGCGTTCAATACATTGATACATGGGTAAAATCCCCATTTCGAGTGAAAACGCTGCGCATTATGAACAAAGTCTAAAAGGTGATTTATCGGGCATTGATAATTAGGGCGGTGTGGTGCAAATGTTCGCGTGGGCAATTGCTCTAACGAAAACCCTAATGCTCTACAGTTAGTGAAGAAATCTTCGTCGTTTAGTCCGAAACCCGCGTAGCCTTCATCGAAGCCGCCGGTTTTCTGAAAGTCTGCCTTACGAATAAAAAACACTGTAGAACAAATACTATCGTCACTAAACTTTCCATGATTAATTTCCTGATCTCTTGAAGGTATTTCGTTATTGTCGTCTTCGGGTAACGTGTCGTCATTACTTGCTAAATAACCGATTTCTTTTTCATCTTTTGAAATTTGTCGGTAGGGCTTACAACAGCGCTCATTGGGTAAAAACACCACTGATGTAAACACTACGGTGTTGTCACGAAGCGCAAGTAAGCCATCTCTAAAAAGCGATGGGGCAATAACTGCGTCTACGTTTAGGTAAACTAAATTCGCGTGCTTGGCTGCTGACAAACCCTTGTTGCGCGCTTTCGCTATCGGAAGAGCATCTTGAGTCACAAACTTGTGAACAATGTCGAATTTGTCACTGCGTACGAGTGACAAATCAGAAGGAGGTGCCATCCAAACAATGACTAGCTCATCTGGCGTAGGAGAGCATTGCTCAAACTGAGTTATCAAATTGGTCAGCTTCTCAGTTCTGCTCTTAACAATAGTTACTGCACTTATTGGTGAACGCATACTCTTCCTCCCTTTCTAAGTTGTTGAACCTGTAATAACGACGACATGAAACGTTGAACGTTATACTTTCGTAGAAGCAAAGAGTGTTCCTGTTTTGTAAATTGTTGATTATCAGCTAAAAGTTTTATTTTGAAGTTCTGTTTTCGAGAATTTTCAGCAATGGTTGAGCGCCAAGGCAAGCAAGAGGTGCAAAGTGAGAGAAAAATTTACAAACGAATGTATGGAGGCCAACAGCAGTTTTTTATGTTAATTTTTGGTGGTCTGTTCTAATTTGCAGATTAACATGACGCTTCTTTTCATAAGTCTTGTTTTACTGTGCATCTAGCGCGTAATTGCTTTGCCGTTCCCACATATTTTGATATGCTTGGTCAGTAGGTTAAACATTACAATTCAATAGTTTAAATATTCCTACAAATATTGCTTAACACGTTTTCTTTCGAGTAGAACTAATCTCATATTATTGGTTTTTACTCACTCAGAGTGTAGGTAAATCTTCAGCCTTACTTGTAACGTATTAATTTCTGAATTTCGTATTTTTTCTGGTGGACAAAGGCTGTGGAATCACAATCGTCTGTATTCATTCGACACTATGACAAACAATCATTAAAGGTGGTTGATGTTATATCTGGTATCTCACCAAATGCTATGCGCAGAGTATTTGGCGGCTGGATATTTTTCGCAGCTGTTGTCGGCGTTATTGTAAGTGTAGCACCAGATTTGAGCGCTCAATTTATCGGTTTAACACTTTTCGTTCTTGTTGCTTTTACACTCGTAATGTTTGGACAGAGCAGAATAACGGAAGGCTGGCCAGCTATAATTTGTGACAACAACTACATCGGCGTGGTGAGAGACCCTGTTAAGAGAGAGTATATTTGTGTGAACTCTGCTCTGGTCAAAGAAGCTAACCCCACATTAATAAAACCCAACAAAAAAGCGGTTGAGATTGTGTTAGATAGCGAACAACTATCGGCAGAAGATCAAGAGGTGCTAAACCAAGCGGTTTGGCCTCGGGATAACAAGCTAATAGGGCTAGCCCATTTTAAAAAGCGTGAAGAGGCGTGTGATAGCCTCATGTGGTGTGTCAAACACCGTAGCTCTCATTAGATTTACAGTCTTGAGTATTACTCCTTGTCCGTGATTAGCGCTAGTTCGGTATAAAGCGGGTAGTGGTCTGAGCCTATGCTTTCAAGCTTCTCTATATTGACCAATGCAAAATGTTCCGAGTGAAATACGTGGTCTAACGGCCATTTCACTAAAGGATATTTCGCGTGAAATGTATTGAAAAAACCGCGCCCCTCTCGTGGGTCTAAAAGTCCGCTTATTTTCTTGAACTTTCTGGTAGTAGGTGACCAAGCCACATCGTTAAGATCGCCAGCGACGACAATTGGGCCCTCTGTTTCAGCTATTTCTTCCCCCACAACAGTAAGTTCTACGTCTCTGGGCTTTGCATACGTGTTTTCTGTTGGGCTTGGTGGTTTTGGATGAAGAAAATATAGCGTGACATCTTGTCCGTGGTGATTGATTTTAACTTTCATAGACGGCACATCTTCTTCTATTAGAAATCGCAATGAGACCTCTTCAAAGGGAAGCTTACTATAAAGATGCATACCGTAGAGATTTTCAAGTGGGCAAAATTTACGATATGGGTATTCAGATTCAATTTCACTGATGCCTTTCTGCCACTTCTCATTAGATTCCAACGTTACGAGAAAATCAGGTTGCTTATTACGTACATGTTCAATGAGCTTGCGAAAATCGTCATTAGGCATATACACATTGCTTGATAAAACACTTAGCTTTTGGCTCGCACTCTCAACCTCGACGTGCCTAACTTCTCTTTTATACAGAGGGGTATAAGGAATGATCCAGATAACCTGATAAATAAGGCTAACTGTTAATCCAGCGACAATAATTACTGCTAGGCTATCTATCTGTGCGTAATAGGTTGATTCAAAAATATGCCCAGCAATTAACAAAGAAATGATAGCTGCTATTTGTAGTCGCGGAAATTCCCACACTCTTACTAACCAATGAGAAGAAGGAAGCAAAGGGGCCCAGCTTACGGCTATAAATAAGACTGAAACAGCAGTAAGTGCAGTATCCATGTCTAGTTGGTCCTTGAGTTTAATTAACGAAAAACACTCCACCTGTTGCTTCTGTCTGCAAAACTAAATTCTAGTGAAGCGACACAAATCGTTATAACTACGGCAGCTTTGTGAAATAAGTTTAACCTAAGTATCACTGCAACTTAGCGGCGGCCAACGACGAAAAGTTATCCCCTAGTACAATTGATAGGTGCTTTTCTTAAGTGAAGTTGACGAGTTTTGGGCATTAACAAAATTAAGTAAAAAGTTCTCAAACAAAGGCAAAGTTTGCAAAACAAAACTTACTTAACTAGCCCTGGATATTAATATTTATCATATAAAACAATGTCTTATTTTGTTGGCAAGGAATTGGCATGACTATCTACGAGTTTCGACAAAGGAGAAATGTTATGAAACGTTCACTTATTTCTATGATTGTTGCTACAACTTTGACTACAGCTGCATATGCAGGTGACATGGACACAGACAACAAATGGGAGAAAGGTGCCAAAGACGCATGGATTGATGGCAAAGCAGAAGCAACGCTGTTGTTCAATGGTAACCTTGATTCATTCGACATTAATACTGACGTTAAAAACGGTAATGTCGTTCTTACTGGTAAGGTTGAGAACTCTGTTGATAAAAAGCTAGCGGAAGAGCTAGTTGCGAATATTGACGGTGTAACGTCTGTAGACAACAAGCTAACGGTTGTCTCTGACAAAGATATGGAAGGCGACATGTCAGATGACATGGAAGATACTGTTGACGAAGGCACAAGCGAGTTAACTGACGCCAAAATCGCCACAGTAATCAAAACTCGTCTTCTTATGGATACCGATATTTCAGGTTTCGACATCGATGTTGACGTAGAAAACGGTGTAGTAACACTGACTGGCGACGTTGATTCTGATGCTGAGCGTGACCTAGCTGTGGAAATTGCTAAGAATGCGTCTGACGTGAAAGATGTTGAAAGCAACCTTCGTGTAGTTACTGAAACTGCGATGAACTAATATCATTGTTGCTTTACACAAAAAAGGGGCCTCGGCCCCTTTTTTTCTGGTCACGATTTACAGAGCTTTCCAAATCGCAAAAAACAAGGGAAGCACAGATGCTAATATTTGTCAGGAGAACTCATTCACCATTCTCCACTTTTTTACCATTTAGTATCATCTTACGTGCTCTAGCATCCGATTGGCGTATCATATCGTTAATAAGCGACGTCTCAGGCATATTCTTCCAGTATTTTTTGGGCATTGAACTTAACATTGCCTTTGTTTTTACGCGGGCAGGATTAAATATATTTGCATAATACGTGAGCCAGTATTTTTCAATTCTGTCATCATTTGGAATGATACTTGGATCAGGATTATCTTCCAAAACAAGTGTTTTAGTATTCCAATGCGCAGCTCGATAAGGGGTAAGTATTGACCAACACATATTTTTAAAACGAGTCTGAAAAAAATCGAGCTTCAATTCCAAGCTGAAGTGTTCTGGTTCATACCACGCAATAAAATGCTCTTGTCCGTCAAGTACAACTTCTCGAAATCTCAAAAAAGCACTTATCTTATATGCATCGCGTTTTACTGCTTTAGCCAGCACGTTGAGACGCAACACATCTTCGTCAGTTTTTAAGTGAATAAGGTTTCTGTTTTCGAAAACTACTCGCCATAAAACGCGGTAACATAAAGCGAAACGATCGGGGGCTTGGTGGCATAACGCATACTTCAACAGCGTTAAAACTGATCGGGGAATTCTGTAATTCGTTTGGCTTTCACCAATAGCGTTGGCCGAATCGGTCACGGCAAACAAGTCGTCTTGGTTAGATTGCGAAGTTTGCCATGTAACGTTCTCCGGAGGTATGTGTTGGGCTAGACATTCTCTCGATGCTTTTCGCCATTCGTCGTATCCGGGCACTGATGAAATTGTTACTTTTTTCATTGCGGTACCAATTAGATTAGGCGCTGAACAATTCAAACTGTTTTGGTTGTTTAAATTGCTGTTCAAAGTTACTGCTATCGAGCAAATGTATAGCGGGGGAATAATCACTAACAGTAATGAACGGTTTTAATTTTTGTAAGGGTAAACGCATTTTTGTGAGATCGAACCAGCTAAGCTTTGTGTAACGTCGAATAGCCAAAATTTTTTGTACTGTGCGTGCTCCCAGTCCAGGAACTCGCAATAAAAGTAGCTTGTCAGCTTTATTTAAATCGATGGGAAATATGTGGCGATTGCGTAGCGCCCACGCAAGCTTGGGGTCGTGCTCCATATCTAGCATGTCGTTGTGTACGATTTCATCTAAACCAAATCCATAAAAGCGCAGGAGCCAATCGGCCTGATAAAGTCGGTGTTCACGGATAAGTGGCGCCGGTTTAAGAGGCAAGACTTCAGACGCATCTGGGATGGGCGAAAATGCAGAATAGTAAACGCGCCGCAATTTTTGTTGACCATACAGTTTGACACTCGTGCCAAGGATAACTTTATCATTTGAGTCATCGGCTCCTATGATCATCTGAGTGGACTGTCCGCCAGGAGCAAAGCGAGGTGGGCGTTTGCCCGAGTAGGTTTTATCTACTTTGTGTTCATTTATTTTGTCTTTCAATGTATTCATTGAACCGTGAATTTCACCAAGGTCTTTTTCCGGGGCGTATTTGTTCAACGAATTTTGCGTCGGCATTTCGATGTTTATACTTAGCCTATCGGCATATAAGCCAGCTTCAGCCTGTAGTTCAGGAGATGCATTCGGAATGGTCTTAAGATGAATGTATCCTTTAAATCCGTGATCAATGCGAAGAGACTTCGCGATGCGTACCATGCTCTCCATAGTCAGGTCAGGAGAGCCGACAATACCAGAACTTAAAAATAATCCCTCAATGTAGTTACGCTTATAAAAATTAAGCGTTAAATCAACTGTTTCTTTAACGGTAAAACGCGCTCGTTGAACGTCGCTAGACACCCTATTGATGCAGTAATGGCAATCGTATATGCAATAGTTGGTCATTAGGATCTTTAGTAATGATACGCATCGACCATCAGGGGTAAAGCTGTGACATATCCCTGACCCTCCTGTGAGCGAACCTATTCCTGTTTTGTCAGTTTTACCTGCTTTTCGTTTACCGGCGGAGCCACTTGCGCAAGAAGCGTCATACTTAGCGGCATCTGAAAGAATTTCGAGTTTTTGAATGAGTTTGTCATGCATTGCAAATGGTCACTTTCTCTAGGCAAATGTACGTGGTAGACGGTCTGAAAAAAAACAAGATTCCATACCAGTACTTTGCTTGTTGTGGTATATCTCAATACTGTATAAGTGTACAGCATTAAGGGGAGTGAGTTTATTAAATTTGAAAGGAAAATTTTATCTTGCTGTGTGTAGAAAGTACCTTATACAACTTTAGTATAAGTTTTGGGTTGGTCTAAGCTGCTGAAAAATAAAGATTAACTATATGGTGCGGAAGGTGCATATGGTTAAGTGGATATGAGTGAATTACTTGATGTATTGAATAGACGAAAGTTTGTATTGTCAGGCAGAAAACATCTGCTGCAACGTGAAAGCTAGAAACTTAAATAGTCGAATGACTCAATACATTGGTGATAAATACTTTTAATTAAGTGGATTGTAGCGAGCTTATCGATACAAGTGCAAAATCGTTCAAGGAGTGGGGCATGAACTTTTTAAAGTGGGTTTATTCAGGCTTAGTGGTATCAGCAATCATTGTTATAGTCGGTGTAATTGGGCAAGGAAAGCTATCCGTAAGCCAGGCATCAGCTGATGACGAACAGCGCCCCGTTCACATGGATATTCAAAAAGTACAGCGCAACTTCTCATTGGTAGAATTTGATTTGTCGAAAAAGGCACATCTATTGAGAAAAACGCGTCTAGAGCACTACATTGCACAGGCTAAACAAGCCGATTTAAGAGGTTGGAAATTTAAGCGTGATGAGTTTGTTGAGCGCGCCGAAAATATTCTAAATCACCATCTTACTCAATACGCGAATGATGTTAGTCAAGATGCGGAAACTTATACCGCTCAAGCAATCTAATACAAAGGCTATTCATGAAAACGCGCCCTACATTCTTACAATGTAGGGCGCGTTTTTCGGTTGAGTGTTTTCCACATTTATTCCGACAGCGCAGAAATATAAGCTCTTACCACTTTTTCAACAAAGGCCTGACAATCTTTGGCCGTGGTTGGGTCATATTCACCATGGTTGGTAATGTTGTTCGACAATACGCGAATACCTAAAAAGGGAACGTGGTAGGCATGTGCAATCTGCGCTGCAGAAGCGGTTTCCATTTCTTCCACACTCGTTCCCATATTCTTATGGAGCCATGCTATTCGATCTAACTCATTATTCCAAAAGTTACCACTGCCAATCGTTCCTTTAACGACGTTCCCGCGTTTGTACTGCTTGGATAGCGATAGAGCTAGGTTGATGAGCTGTTTGTCTCCTAAATAAAAACGCAACTTTTCTGCGTCCTTAGCGCTACTTCCTTCTCCCGCGCTGCCTTCTGACGCCATAAGATCCATCGGCAGCCAATTAAACGGTTGAGAACCTTCTCCTTGAGCCAGCTTGGGCGTTTTAAAATTGGATGCATTAATACTGCGTTCGCCAAGAACAATATCACCAACTTTTAAGGAAGGATCGTGGCCACCTGATGTTCCCTGATTGATGATAAGGCGAGGGTGGTATCTCTCTATGCCAATAGCGGTGGCGGCCGCAGTATTTTCTAAACCCTTACCGGTTTTAGCTACCACAATGGGGTACCCGTTTAGTGTCCCTTTATAGAATACGGCATTACCTGAATACTCTGTTGTAGTGTTATCCAAAAGCGCAGCAAAGTATTCAGCTTCAATGGGCATGGGGCCTTGAATCATTATTGGCTGTAATGGTGCATTCTGTGAAGCTACTTCTACACGCTTCATGGTGTGTACGTGCTGTGTATTTGCCCATACGCTATGAGTGAAAAGTGCCAAGAGCGTTATAATTGCTGAAAAACGTGTGTAGCGATTGAAAATGAGCTGCATATCTATCCTTATTTTTGTCGTTGTTGTCCCGAGGAGTGTTAACGAATTCTCGTTGTTTTGTTGAATATGTTTTTTGTAATTTTGATACTGACTTAGATGAGTGTTCTTATTATAAGCGTCAGCTTACCACTGCTTTAGTAAATTACAGGCAAAAAAAAGCGAAGCATTTGCTTCGCTTTAATAGTGTATTCGTCGCTATTCGACTTCTACGATTTTGAGGGTATTGGTCGCGCCCACTTTTTCCATTTCATCGCCGTAAGTCAGGATGATACTGTCGCCGCTTTTCACTAATCCTTTCTCTTTAAGTGATGCAATAACATCGTACTTCAATTTGCCAGGTTCACTGTTTGAAGAGTCAAAGAAAACCGGCTTAACGCCGCGGCAAAGCGCCATTGTGTTAAGCGTTGATTCGTGACGAGACATCGCAATAATTGGCAGAGATGTAGTAATGCGAGACATTAACGTTGGTGTAGTTCCACTTTCAGTCAAACCTACAATCGCTTTAACACTTGGCAAGTGGTTCGCAGCGTAAACCGCTGACAGAGCAATTGACTCGCTAGTAGAAGAAAACTGCTGATCCATGCGGTGCTTGGAAATTTTAACGCTTGGATGTGTTTCCGCGCCTTCACAAACACGAGCCATAGCTGCAACTGTTTCAATAGGGAAATTACCCGCCGCTGTTTCAGCTGAAAGCATTACCGCGTCAGTGCCGTCTAGTACAGCGTTCGCAACGTCCATTACTTCTGCACGTGTAGGCATAGGGCTGTCAATCATCGACTCCATCATTTGCGTCGCGGTGATCACAACCTTGTTGAGCTGGCGAGAACGGGCAATCAGTTTCTTTTGAACACCAACAAGTTCCGCATCGCCAATTTCTACACCCAAGTCACCACGAGCAACCATTACCGCATCTGAAGCGCTGATGATATCCGTCATGGCTTCGTCAGACGCCACCGTTTCAGCACGCTCGACCTTTGCACAAATTTTTGCGTAGCAGCCAGCTGCTTCGGCAAGTTCTCGCGCGTAGTTCAAGTCTGCGCCGCTGCGAGGAAATGACACTGCAAGGTAATCAACACCAATTTTCGCGGCGGTTTTAATGTCTTCTTTGTCTTTTTCGGTAAGTGCATCTGCAGAAAGACCACCGCCTTGACGGTTAATGCCTTTATTGTTTGAAAGCTTGCCGCCTACTGTTACTTCAGTAATCACTTTGCGGCCTTCAACGCCAGTTACTCGAAGCTGAATACGACCGTCATCAAGAAGCAGAATATCGCCTGCTGATACATCATCAGGAAGCGCTTTGTAATCAATACCTACTTGATTAATATCACCTTCGTCGCGGCCTAATTCAGCGTCTAGAATGAATTTTGCGCCAACCTCTAAACGAACTGCACCATCGGCAAAACGAGCAACACGGATTTTAGGACCTTGAAGATCACCTAAAATCGCTACGTATTTACCTAGGTTCTTTGCCGCCTGACGAACGCGCTTTGCACGTTCAATGTGGTCTTCGGCTTGTCCGTGTGAAAAGTTCATGCGCACAGTGTTTGCGCCTGCGGCAATAAGTGCCTGAATCTTTTCAAGTGAGTCGGTTGCAGGTCCTAGGGTGGCAAGAATTTTCGTTCTTCTGGTCATGTGATTCCGTCGCTGTTTCTAAGTTAGAAAAGACAAAGAGTGATAGGCTACGCGTTTATACGGTATGCCTGTAATCGCTTTACGTAATTTTATTACAGAATAATAGTTGAATTTGACAAAAATGTGAATGAAATAAACAAAAACGCCTAACTGGCTCGACCAGTTAGGCGTTTTCGCTGATTTATTGAACCAATATTGTTACGGTAAGTGGTTCTTATATGATCACGTGGGAAGAAAATTACTCACCACGCTTTTCATAACGTGAACCACGCAGCGTATCTTTTACTCGCTTCAGATTCTCTCTAAACTTGTTGCCTCGGCGCAATGTAAAGCCGGTTGCCAGTACATCAATTAGCGTGAGCTGCGCGATGCGAGAGGCCATAGGCATATACATATCAGTATCTTCCGGCACTTCCAGCGATAACACGTAACTGCACTCTTGTGCCAGCGGGCTATCTGCTGAGGTAATTCCTACCACAGTAGCGTCGTTCATGCGGGCAATTTGCGCTATTTCTACTAAGCTTTTAGTTCGGCCCGTATGGCTAATCAATACAACAACATCGCCATCTGAACAGTTCATGCAGCTCATGCGCTGCATTAGAATATCTTCAAAGTAGACCACTGGAACATTGAAGCGGAAAAACTTATTTAGTGCATCGTGTGCCACTGAAGCTGAAGCGCCTAAGCCGAAAAATGAAATTTTCTGTGCCTGTGTAAGTAAATCAACAACGCGATTTACCACGTTCACATCCACAGATTGGCGCGCCACTTCCAGGGACGCCATGGTCGATTCGAATATCTTATTGGTATATTCGTCTGGGCTGTCGTTTTCATCAACATGGCGGTTTACATAAGGCGTGCCGTTAGCCAGGCTCTGCGCTAAATGCAGTTTAAAGTCTGGGAAGCCTTTAGTATCAAGTCTTCGGCAGAAACGGTTTACGGTAGGCTCACTAACATCCGACATCTTAGCGAGGGTTGCTATACTCGAATGAATGGCCGTTTGTGGGTTAGCTAGAATTACTTCAGCTACCTTTTTCTCAGATTTACTGAATGCCGCTTGGTTTTGTGTGATTTTTTCTAAAATGTTCATACAGATATAGCAATTAGTTAGCACAATTTATTGTAAGGTACACCCGTAATAGTACCCAATGTGAAGTCTGTGACAAGAAAAATGTAATTTTTTGACAATTTTTGTTATTTCAATCGGGTTAAATGAGGGTAAACTGAGGGAAATAGTAAAGATTCAGATCCTATAGTTGGTACAAGTTGTAATTTTACTACATTTGGTGTTAACTATACGGTAAAAATAGTCGTTAGTGTTGTAAATAACTGTACAATACGCCGCGGACACATACATTTAAAAGGTCGACGAATATGGTATTGGATAATTCCTACGAACCCTGTGATTTTGTACTTTTCGGTACACTGGGAGATCTTTCACGACGCAAGTTGTTGCCTTCTTTATATCAGCTTGAAAAAGCAAACTTGATGCACCCAGACACCACTATTGTGGGTGTTGCGCGTCAAGAAATGGAGCTGGATGCCTATATTGAAGAAGTTCATGCCAACCTAATCAAGTTTGGCGAGAAGAACTTGTGTGAAGCCACTTGGGAAAAAATGAAAGCGCGTTTGCACTATGCATGCGTAGACATGAAGGACGTTGAAAGCTATTGCGTATTAGACGACCACGTTGACCCAAGCCGCACCATGGTTTGTTATTTAGCGACGCCACCGGCGATATACGGTGATATCTGTCGTGGCCTGCATAGCTGCAAAATTATCGACTCAAGCGTTCGCGTTGTGCTAGAAAAGCCAATTGGTCACGATTTGGCATCGTCTAAAGTGATCAATGAGCAAGTTGCAGAATACTTCGACGAAAAGCAAATTTACCGCATTGACCATTACCTTGGTAAAGAGACAGTACTAAACCTAGTATCACTGCGTTTTGCCAATTCTATTTTTGCTACTAACTGGGACCACAACTGCATTGACCATGTTCAAATCTCAGTTGCAGAGTCAGTGGGTATTGAAGGGCGTTGGGGTTACTTTGACGACGCGGGTCAAATGCGAGATATGGTGCAAAACCACTTGCTACAAATTTTAAGTTTGGTAGCGATGGAGCCTCCGACAACGCTCGACGCTGACAGCATTCGTGACGAAAAATTGAAAGTGCTTAAAGCGCTTCGTCCGATTAACTCGTTTAATATTAATGACAGCACAGTACGCGGTCAGTATACCTCTGGTTTCGTGAAGGGCGAAGAAGTGCCTGGATACCTTGAAGAAGAAGGTGCTAATACGCAAAGTAAAACCGAAACCTTTGTCGCTATTAAAGCGGAAATTGACAACTGGCGTTGGGCTGGTGTGCCGTTCTACCTACGCACAGGTAAGCGCATGCCAACTAAGGTGAGTGAAGTTGTTATTTACTTCAAGCGTCAGCCACACAACTTGTTCGGTGACAGCTTCAAGAATCTCCCACCCAATAAGCTCGTTATTCGTCTACAGCCAGACGAAGGTGTAGAAATCACCGTAATGAATAAAGTACCTGGCTTAACCAGCTCAGGCTCTATGGATCTACAAAAATCCAAGTTAAACCTAAGTTTCTCTGAAGCGTTTGCCGATGAGCGTATTCCTGACGCATACGAAAAACTCCTTCTTGAAGTTATGTTGGGTAATCAGGCGCTATTCGTTCGTCGTGACGAAATTGAGCAAGCTTGGACGTGGGTAGACTCAATTCTTGAAGCGTGGAAGCAATCGAGCGAGCCGCCAGAACCGTATCAAGCAGGTACGTGGGGGCCGGTAGACTCTATAGGTCTTCTTGCTCGCGAAAATCGCAGCTGGTACGAGAGTAAAACAGGGAAGAAAAAGTAATATGGCGTTAACAACTCTATCATTTGAAACACCTGATGCGCTGACTGATGCATTTGCGCAAGACTTAGTCAGCATTTTAAAAACAGGTATTAAAACTCGCGGTCGAGCTTCGCTTGTCGTTAGTGGTGGTCGTACACCGCTGGCGCTTTTTAAACAACTAAGTGAAACCGAACTTGAGTGGGATAAGGTTGATATCACCCTTGCCGACGAGCGCTGGGTTGAAGAGGGCCACGAGGCCAGCAACACCAGCCTAGTCAAAAATAATCTAATTCAAAATAAAGCCGCAGCAGCTCGTTTTATCGAATTGAAAAGCGATGCTAATGATGCAAACGAAGGCGTAAATGCCGCAGAGTCAAATCTGGCTAGCATGTCACAACCTTTTGATGCATTGATTCTTGGCATGGGGGAAGATGGTCACACTGCATCACTTTTCCCTTGCTCTGAACAAGTACTTGACGGCTTAGATATGAGCAGCGGCAGAACCTGCATCGCTGTTCAACCTACAACAGCACCTCATCAACGTATTTCATTAACGCTACCAGCGTTACTCAATAGCCGTAATATCTTTTTGCATTTAACAGGCGAGAAGAAAAAACAAGTCTTACTTGATGCTATTGAAAATGCCACCGAAGCGCAAAAGCCCATCACCGCCGTAGTTAACCGCGCGCCGGTTACTTTGATGTGGGCGCCATAGGAGACAAACATGAATCCAAAAATTGCTGAAGTTACGCAACGAATTATCGAGCGTAGTAAAGAAACGCGTAAGGCGTATCTAGAAAAAATTGAGAGTGCACGACGTCAAGGACCACACCGTGGTGTGTTGTCATGCGGTAACCTTGCTCACGGCTTTGCAGCATGTGGAACAAGCGAAAAATCAGATCTTCGTTCAATGACCAAAGCCAACGTGGCAATTGTGTCTGCGTATAACGATATGCTTTCAGCGCACCAGCCTTACGAGACGTATCCTGCGCTCATTAAGGATGCAGTGAAAGAGGTAGGCAGCGTAGCCCAGTTCGCAGGTGGCGTACCCGCTATGTGTGATGGTGTTACACAAGGCCAGTCTGGCATGGACTTAAGCCTAATGAGCCGTGATAACATTGCTCAGGGGGCTGCCATTGCGCTTTCTCACAACATGTTCGATAGCGCACTGATGCTAGGTATCTGCGACAAAATCGTTCCTGGGCTACTAATGGGCGCACTAACGTTTGGTCATTTGCCAACCGTTTTTGTGCCAGCCGGTCCAATGCCATCGGGTCTTCCAAACAAAGAAAAAGCCCGTGTTCGTCAAGAATTTGCCGAAGGTAAGGTAGGGCGTGACGCGTTGCTTGAAGCTGAATCTCAATCTTACCACTCTGCGGGTACCTGTACGTTCTATGGAACGGCAAACTCGAATCAGCTAGTGGTTGAAATGATGGGCTTGCACCTTCCGGGTTCGTCGTTTGTTAATCCGGGCACACCTTTGCGCGACGCGTTAACTAAAGCGGCTGCGGTTCAAGCAACACGCTTAACTGACCTTGGCGACAACTATACGCCAATTGGTCACATTGTAGATGCAAAAGCCATTGTGAACGGCCTTGTAGGTCTTCTTGCTACGGGTGGTTCTACTAACCACACCATGCACCTTATTGCGGTAGCACGCGCTGCAGGTTACATCGTAAATTGGGACGACTTCTCAGACATCTCTAATGCTGTGCCTCTTCTTACTCGCATTTACCCGAATGGCTCAGCTGACATTAACCACTTTGTTGCAGCAGGTGGTATGTCATTGCTAATTAGACAGTTGCTTGATGCGGGTCTACTACATAACGACGTTAAGACTATTTGTGGTGAAGGCTTAGACTTCTACACTAAAGAGCCTGTGCTTAAAGACGGCGAATTAGAATGGCGAGACGGCCCAACTGAATCCCTTGATAAAGAAGTACTAGCAACTGTTGACGCACCGTTTAAGCCAGATGGTGGTTTGAGTGTGCTTGACGGCAATCTTGGTCGTGGTGTTATTAAAACCTCAGCACTTCGCACGCCTCACTGTAATATCAAAGCACCAGCGGTTGTGTTTGAAGACCAGTTTGAACTCGATGACGCGTTTAAGTCTGGCAAGTTAGACAAAGACTGCATTGTAGTTGTTCGCTTCCAAGGTCCTTCAGCGATTGGTATGCCAGAACTTCACCGCTTAACGCCACCTCTTGGGGTGCTTCAAGATCGCGGCTTTAAAGTGGCGCTAGTTACTGACGGTCGTATGTCTGGTGCATCAGGTAAAGTTCCTGCAGCTATCCACGTGACTCCAGAAGCTTATAAAGGCGGTCTACTTGCTAAAGTGCAAGAGGGCGACATTATTGAGCTAAACACACAAACTGGTGCACTAACACTGCATGTGGACGATGAAACACTGGCTGCACGTGAAGCAGCGCCAGCGAACCTAGCTAAGCATCACGTTGGAATGGGACGTGAAATGTTTGCGGGTATGCGCGCTATTCTGACGGGTGCAGAAGAGGGTGCATGTTCACTGTTTTACACGCAGGAGCAAGCATAATGAGCCAGAAGTTTGTGGCTGATGTTGGCGGTACGAATATTCGTGTTGCAAGGGTAACCGAGTCAGGTGTAGCCGACATCAAAAAATATATGTGTAATGATTTCGCCAGCATAGACCTTGCTATTGCACAATACTTTAGCGACATGCCGGAATACAGCTTTTCGCAAGGTTGTATTGCAATTGCATGTCCAGTATTGGGCGATCAAGTCGAGATGACGAATCACAGCTGGGCATTTTCTCAAAATGCACTTCGCTCTCAGCTTAAACTAGACGCGTTGTTCGTTATCAATGACTTCACTGCCGTAGCGCACTCTTTGCCTGTATTGGGCGAAGAGCAAGTGGTACAAATTGGCGAAGGCACTGCGAAAGAAAATGGCAATATCGCTGTTTTTGGACCTGGTACAGGATTGGGTGTTGAGCATATTACAATGACCTCAACTGGCTGGCAGACGCTGGACGGTGAAGGTGGTCATGTAGACTTTGCACCGGTAGATGAAACCGATGTTGTCGTATGGCGTCACCTTCAATCTACCTTAGGACGTGCTTCTGCTGAAGAAGTAATGTCTGGACGCGGTCTGCATAATATTTACACCGCGCTAGCAAACCACGCATCAGCACCAGTTGTATTTACCGAGCCGGCTCAAATCACTGACGCTGCGCTGAACGGTACCTGTAAAATTGCTGAAGCGACGCTTACCCAATTCTGCCGAATTATGGGAAGCTTTGCGGGTAATTTAGCACTTAACATGGCGACCACGGGCGGCATCTTCATTGGTGGTGGTATTGCTAACCGTTTCCCTGAATTTATTCAAAATAGCGATTTTAGAGCGCGTTTTGAAGCGAAAGGGCAAATGAAGCACTACGTGAAAGACATTCCCACCTATTTAATTGCAGAACCTGATCATGGTTTATTGGGTGCGGCTGCATATCTGAATCAAAATACAGCGAGCTAAATTATGACAACGAAATGGAAATACTCTCCAGAGGAAATTTTTGCGGCCGGTCCAGTTGTACCTGTTTTGGTAATCAATGACGTAGAAAAAGCGGTTCCTCTGGCAAAAGCGCTGATGGAAGGTGGTATTAAAGTACTGGAAGTAACGCTACGTACCCCTGCTGCTATTGACGTGATTAAGCGAATTGCACAAGAAGTGCCTGACTCGCTAATTGGTGCTGGAACCGTGACTAACGCCCAGCAGCTTAAAGCGGTAGTTGAAGCTGGCGCTAAGTTCGCAATTAGCCCAGGTATGACGGCTGATTTGCTAAAAGCGGGTATGGACTCAGAAATTCCACTTATCCCTGGTATCTCTTCAACTTCTGATTTGATGAAGGGTAAAGATGCGGGTTATACCCACATGAAATTCTTCCCAGCAGAGGCTTCAGGTGGCGTTAAAGCCATTAAGTCAATCAGTGGTCCTTTCCCTGATGTGACGTTTTGCCCAACGGGTGGCATTGGTCCAAACAACTACAATGACTATTTAGCGCTTAACAACGTTAAATGTGTAGGTGGTTCGTGGCTTGCCCCTGACGACGCAATTGAATCAGGTGACTGGGCGCGTATTACGCAGCTAGCAAAAGAAGCTGTTGCGGGTGCTAAACAGTAATTTGCTGAACCTTTAAATGAAAAAACCTGCTCATTGGCAGGTTTTTTTATATCTCTTGATCGTGAACTGCGACTGTCTACCTTCCAAAGTGTCAGCGAAATTGCGCTTGCACTTCAAATAATTTACTTCGGAACAATAGTTTGTTTCAGTGTGTGGCTAGCACCGGGGGACAGTGTCTTTCCCTGAGTTAGCGATGTTTCTACGCACAACATATGCTTATAGCCAAATGGGTCCATGTCTGAAATAGACGCTGCGCCTAACCACGGGTTCCACACTACCATAGAGTCATTGCCGTCGGATACCACTTCCGTAAACGTGTTGCCTTCGACTTCAATTTCTGCTGTTTTAATCGGCGCAACATGAATGCGATCCGTTTCCCCTGTGATGGTGTAAGGACTCGGTGTCGTCTTAAGTCCCCAGTCGTCAAGTTTGTCTTTATATTGACCTTCAATTCCAGTTATTTGGGTATGTTGAATGTGATCAACGTGGAAATATGTATGTAGCGCACAGTTAAATTCGAATGGTACAACACCCGTATTTTCTGTAGTTAACGCAACGTCCATCGTCTCACCAACTGTAATTACCATGGTCACGTTACAATCATTCTCAAACCCTTCTGCTCGGGTAAAGCTTGGCGAAAGCGTAATCGTTGTTCCGCTTTCTGTATCTTCTGAATGAATCAGCTTCCACACTTGTGTTCTCAAAAAGCCGTGAGCGGGGAGGGCACCTTTTTCTCGACCGTGATCATCGCTAAACCAAGGCCAGCATACCGGAATACCACCGCGAATAGGTCGCTCTCCGTTCAAGTAAGCATGGGGGCTTACCCAAAGACGCTCTCTGCCATCGCTTTTAGGCACATATGACAAGATATGACCGCCAAATAGGCTAATACGCGCAGAGGCAAACGCATTATCTACGTCTAAAAAGGTAAGTCCATTAGACTCACTAACGGTAACTGAACTCACAGGTGGCATAAGCCCTCCTTGGACTAATAAGAAAACAACAAAGGGTAAGCGACGGGAAAGCGTATGTCGCTGGAATATCGTTATTATGCGTGTTTACGACCACGAAAAACAAAAAAGGTGCAAACGCCGTGTTTACACCTTTAGATTAACTCAACTTTAGCGTGAATAGTTTAACTATTTTAGCTTAATACCGTTAATTACTTAGAAATGTGAGCCACAAGGTCTAGAACCTTGTTTGAGTAGCCCCATTCGTTGTCGTACCAAGAAACGAGTTTAACGAATGTATCAGTAAGTGCGATACCTGCAGTGGCGTCAAATACCGATGTGCGAGCGTCGCCAAGGAAGTCGTTAGACACAACCGCATCTTCTGTGTAACCCATGATACCTTTAAGCTCGCCTTCTGAAGCTTCTTTCATTGCTGCACAAATTTCATCGTAGCTAGCAGGCTTCGCAAGGTTTACAGTAAGGTCTACTACTGAAACGTTTGGCGTAGGTACACGGAAAGCCATACCTGTTAACTTGCCGTTAAGCTCAGGGATAACTTTACCTACTGCTTTTGCTGCACCGGTTGATGATGGAATGATGTTCTGACCAGCACCACGACCACCACGCCAGTCTTTCATTGAAGGACCGTCTACCGTTTTCTGTGTTGCAGTTGTTGCGTGAACCGTTGTCATCAAACCGTCTACAATGCCAAATTTATCGTTAAGCACTTTGGCAAGTGGAGCAAGACAGTTAGTTGTACAAGACGCGTTTGAAACAATAGTTTCGCCAGCGTAGCTTTCTTGGTTAACACCCATAACGAACATAGGCGTGTCATCTTTAGAAGGTGCAGACATAACAACTTTCTTCGCGCCAGCTTCGATATGCTTCGCGGCAGTTTCTTTAGTCAGGAACAAACCTGTTGATTCAACAACTACGTCAACGTCTACTTCATCCCACTTAAGTGCAGCTGGATCTCTTTCAGATGTAATGCGGATAGTTTTGCCGTTTACAACTAGGCTATTGTTATCTACTGTAACTTCACCGTCGAATAAACCGTGAGTCGAGTCGTATTTCAATAGATAAGCAATGTAGTCCGTGTCTAGTAAGTCGTTTATTGCAACAACTTCGATGTCGTTGCGCTCTGCTGCTGCGCGCATTACTAGGCGTCCAATACGGCCAAAACCATTGATACCGATGCGAATTGTCATAACGTACCCCGATTATTTAAATAAAATGAAAATAAATTACGTAAAGTATGGATCAAAATGCCATAATTAGCAAAATAAAAAGCCAAAGTGTTGCAAAATTACGAATAAGTGCTATTGCAATCGTATTCAGATATCGCCAAGCCCTTGTTTCTAGAATAATGTTAAAAATTTGTTTGTAGACGCACTATGCTTAATTTGCTTTGCGTCTTTTACCGAATAACAGGAATGACACACCATGACACAACAACTTCTGCAACAACTGGTTGAAATGCGGGGAATTGAAACCCAATACGTCGACGCATGGGGAAAGCCAGCAACCATCGCAGAATCAAGTAAAGCAAAACTGCTTAACACACTTGGCTATGACACCAGCAGTGATGAAAAAATTCAGTCACAAATTACACAAGATATAAAGTCGGTATGGTTGTCGCCGTTAAATCCTGTTCAAGTGGTTCGCAATACCCAAGAAATTAATCTAGCTGTTCGTTTGCCTATCGAGTTAGTGAACGATGATCACACGCTCACGGTCACCTGTGAAAATGGTGACGTGCTCACTCATCAATTTACGCCAGTTGACCAAGAAATGACGACGATGGCGCATATCGACGATGTAGAGTTTCATGAATACGTAGTAACACTGCCTTTGGATTTGCCCCTTGGTTATCACGATGTAGCCTTAAGCGCTGATGACGATGAGTTTGCGCGTTCTCGCTTAATTGTGGCACCAGAAGCGTGCTACACGCCAAACGAAATTAAAGAAGGCAAAAAAATATGGGGCTTAAGCGTTCAACTTTACTGCGTTCGCAGTGAAAAGAACTGGGGGATTGGTGATTTTTCTGATTTAGCTCTGCTTATTGAAAAAGCCGCTGGCGTTGGCGCAGACTTTATCGGACTTAATCCTATTCATGCGCTCTACCCTGCAAACCCTAACGCGTGCTCGCCTTATGG
Source organism: Alteromonas sp. W12 (assembly GCF_001924945.1). Taxonomy (NCBI): domain Bacteria; kingdom Pseudomonadati; phylum Pseudomonadota; class Gammaproteobacteria; order Alteromonadales; family Alteromonadaceae; genus Alteromonas; species Alteromonas sp. W12. Next base: position 192,814 of record NZ_LQXH01000009.1, on the reverse strand, counting down.
GCCAAGCTCACGTCGTTGGCTTAATTATTTGTATATCGATGTGACTGCCATTGACGGCTATGACGATGCATCAGTACAAACCGTAGTTAATAGCGATGAATTTAAAGCCACGCTTGAACATGCACGTAACGTAGAACATGTAGACTACGAGGCAGTCGCCCATGTGAAATTGGCTGCGCTTAAAACAGTATTTGATGTTTACGATGCCAAATACCTTCGTAAAAGCACCAAGCAAAATAAAGCGTTTAAAGCCTTCGTAGAAGCGGGCGGTGAAAGCTTAGATATGTTAGCGGTGTACGACGCTTTGCAATCGCACCTAAAAGCTGAAGGTAAAGACAGCTGGGGATGGCCGGTATTCCCACAAGAATACAAAGACTATTACAACCCAGCCGTGGCTAAGTTTAAGAGTACAAACGAACAAGACGTCAAATTTTACTTGTTCCTACAGTGGATTGCCGCCCAACAGCTTGAGCTTGCAAGCAACAAAGCTACTGATGCAGGCATGACCATTGGTCTTTATCGCGACTTGGCGGTAGGCGTTAGTGAAGGCAGTGCGGAAATTTGGGGTAACAAAGACCTATACTGCACAGGCGCAAGTGTAGGTGCTCCACCGGATATCTTGGGCCCACTAGGCCAGAACTGGGGGTTGCCGCCTATGGACCCTCGTAAGCTGTATGAACAGGGTTACCAGCCCATTATTGACCTGTTTGCGTCTAACATGGCGTCGTCAGGCTCATTGCGTATCGATCACGTCATGGCGTTGCTGCGTTTATGGTGGGTTGTGAAAGGTGATAACGCTAAAGATGGCGGCTATGTTTATTATCCTGTAGACGATTTACTCGGTATTCTAGCGCTAGAAAGTCACCGCAATCAGAGCCTGGTTATCGGTGAAGACTTGGGTACTGTACCCGAAGAAATTCGCAGCAAGCTTGCTGATAATGGCGTGTACTCATACCGCGTATTTTTCTTCGAACAAGCGGAAGACGGTGGTTTCTTCTCACCTAGCCATTACCCTGTTCAGTCTATGTCAACGTTGACTACTCACGATATGCCAACGCTGATTGGTTACTGGCACTGTTTAGATTTAGAGCTAGGCAAAGAAATAGGGCTTTATCCAACAGAAGAAATCCTTCAAACGCTTTATGCGGATCGTCATGAAAATAAACAGGCAATACTTGATACGTTGCACGGCCACGGTTCAATTGGCGATAATGTAGGCCGCGATGTTAATCATACGGGTATGAATCGCGAACTGAATAACGGTATGCAGGTGCATATGGCAGGTGGCTCAAGCGCATTATTGAGCCTGCAATTGGAAGACTGGTTAGAAATGGATAAGCCGGTCAATATTCCTGGTACTTTTGACGAATATCCAAACTGGCGAAGAAAACTCACAGAGAATATCGAGTCGATGTTCGATAGACATGATATAAATGAGTTGGCGTCTAAACTTACTCATGCCAGAAAGCAAGCAAGCCAGGGTTAATTGCCATTATCAAAGAAATGATAATAGGCGGTTGCCTGGGTAACTTAAACGAGTAAGATAAAGTACCAAGACGGTACTTGATAGAGCTTAAATGTATACAACGCATTTAAGCTCACAATTCAACCCGCTGCCATGCGGGTTTTTACTAGGAGTAGCGAATGCAATTAGCGCAGCAGTTTGAACAGGTATTATGTTCTCAGCCGTTTTCCCATTTAGGTGTAGTTAAAAATCAGCAGAAGTCGGTACTTCGCGTTTGGCGTCCTAATGTCAGCGAGATAACGATTGAATGGGAGAATGCAGCGCTCGCAAATGTAACCGTTACCTCCAAAAATGGACTTTTTGAAACACCGCTGCCTAAAGAATATCAGGGTGAGGTTTATCGCGTTATCGCCGAAGGCTTGAATGACGATAAGGGCTATATCGATCCTTATCAATTCTCCGAGCAGGCGTATCATGCGGTACACTACATCGATAGCAAGCCTTCAAACTTGTATGAGCAAGCGGGCGCGCAACTTTTAACACTCGCTTCTTCAAAAGGCGATGCGATAAAAGGTGTCAGGTTCTGCGTTTTCGCGCCCAATGCAAGCACGGTGTCGCTCATTGGCGATTTCAATCAGTGGGATGGCCGCACGCATCCTATGGAAAAGACCTCTATGGGATACTGGGTACTGTTTGTGCCAGAACTCGCAGAGGGAGAGCGCTACAAGTACCACATTAAAGATGCACACGGCCACGACCTACCGCACAAGGCTGACCCACTTGGCTTCAGTGCAGAGCAGTATCCTTCTCATGCTTCGAAAACTTACAACCACAATAACTATGAGTGGAATGATAGTGCATGGATGAAAAAGCGAAAGGGGAATAAATACAACAGCCCAATGAGCATTTATGAGGTGCACCTTGGCTCTTGGAAGCGCCCGGGTATTGAAACTGATGCGCGCTATCTTACTTATAAAGCGCTGGCCGATGACTTAATAAGCTACGTCAGCGATATGGGTTACACTCACGTTGAATTGCTGCCTATTTCCGAGTTTCCTTTCGACGGTTCGTGGGGCTATCAGCCCGTGGGAATGTTCGCACCAACGAGTAGATTTGGAAACCCAGATGAATTTAAATACTTTGTTGATAAGGCTCACCAAGCAGGTATAGGTGTAATTATCGACTGGGTACCTGCACATTTCCCGGAAGACGGCCATGGCTTGGCGCGATTTGATGGTTCTTGTGTTTATGAATATGAAGATCCGAGGAAAGGTTGGCATCCGGATTGGAATTCTTGCATTTACGATTTCGGCAAAGACACAGTTCGTCAATTTTTAGTTGCAAACGCACTGTTTTGGCTAGACAAATTTCACGTTGATGGACTCAGGGTTGATGCAGTGGCATCCATGCTTTATCTCGATTACTCACGTAATGACGGCGAGTGGATCCCGAATGTGGATGGGGGAAACGAAAATTACGAAGCCATTAGTTTACTGAAATGGATGAATGAAGAAGTGTACAAGCACTTCCCTGACGCCATGACAATTGCCGAAGAATCAACGTCGTTTCCTAAGGTTTCTCGTCCAGTATTTGATGGCGGTTTGGGCTTTGGCTTTAAGTGGAACATGGGGTGGATGCACGACTCATTACATTACATTGCTAAAGACCCAGCATACCGCAATTACCACCATGGCGATATTACCTTCAGCATGGTTTACGCGTTTGACGAAAACTTTGTGTTGCCTATCTCGCACGATGAAGTGGTACACGGCAAAGGCAGTATGCTGCACAAAATGCCTGGCGATGAATGGCAGCAAGCCGCTAACCTGCGTTGTTACGCGGGCTTTATGTACGGTCACCCCGGCAAGAAGCTTAACTTTATGGGGAACGAGCTTGCGCAGGCACGAGAATGGAACCATGACAGTAGTTTAGACTGGCACTTGCTCGATTACGAAAAACACAAAGGCATTCAAGCGCTTTATAAGGCGCTCAACCACCTCTATACGTCTACGCCAGCGCTTTACGAGCAAGACCACGAACCAGGGGGCTTTGCTTGGCTGGACCACAATAATGCAGACCAAAGCGTGGTTTCATTTGTTCGCATGTCAAAAGATGCGAAGCAAAAAGTATATGTGGTATCTAATTTTACGCCTGTGCCACGTCAGAACTTCAGAATAGGCGTAGATGATGCATGCACGCTAACGCTAGCACTAAACACTGATGATGGTGCATATTGGGGTAGTGACTACGACGTTGCTTCTACTGTAAATACGCAACCCATACCTTGGAATGAGCGTACTCACTCTGCAGAAATCACGTTACCGCCGCTAGCCACGGTATTTTATGTTGCCAATGTGGATTAATCCGACTAGGGCGACACGCCCTAGTGAAGAGATAAATTGAGAACGAAGTGAACGAAATTCGAGACACCGCACTAATTGTAGAAAGTGGAATGGGGAAGGCATATCCACTTGGCGCAACAGTTACACAAGATGGTTGTAATTTTGCCGTATACGCGCCCGATGCGAAGGCGGTCGTGTTGTGTTTTTTCAATAGTGACACAGAAGAGGCGGTGAGTGAGCATCCTTTGCCTGAGAAAACTGGTGATGTTTGGCACGGTCGTTACAGCGGCGTTAGCGCAGGACAATACTATGGTTATCGCGTAGAACGTGGTGAGAGAGGGTTACATGCGGTACCCACCGACAAACTGCTAATCGACCCTTACGCCAAGAAAATTAGTCGCGCAATAAAATGGGACGCTAGGCAATACAAACACGACTCTCAGTTTATGATCCCCAAGTGCATAGTAATTGATCAAAATGACTATGCGCTGAGTCATGTTAGCGCGCCTGTTATACCGAAACACAAGCGAGTAGTTTACGAAGCACATATTAAAGGGCTCACAAAACTCCATCCCGATGTACCTAAAGAACACCGTGGCAAATTTATCGGTGCTGCCCATCCGAGTGTCATCAAGCATCTCAAAGCATTAGGCATAACCACGGTGCAATTTATGCCGTTGTGTTCATTCATGCCTGAACCATTTATTACAGAGAAAGGCTTAACCAATTATTGGGGATATAACCCGGTTAACTTCTTTGCACCTGAACCACGCTACGGTGTGTCAGATGCGCTTGCTGAACTGAAGTCTATGGTAGATGCTTATCATACTGCCGGACTTGAGGTTATTGTTGATGTGGTATTTAACCATACAGCAGAGGCAGGCAATGGCGGTCCTATTCTTTCTTATAAGGGGTTTTGCCCTTACCAAGCGTACTTATTAGAGCAAACGAAAAACGGAGAATTGGTTTATTCCAACCACTCTGGCTGTGGTAACACGGTAAATACCGCGCAGCCATTTATGATGGGACTTATTTTAGATGCCATGCGCCACTGGGTATCCGTAATTGGCGTTGACGGCTTTCGTTTCGATTTAGCAGTATGCTTGGGAAGAGAGCCACAAGAATATAGTAAAAAATCTGGGCTGCTGAGAGCCATTAGTAGCGACCCTGTTCTAAAAGAGAGGGTATTGCTTGCCGAACCCTGGGATATTGGGCCTGGCGGCTACCAAGTGGGTAACTTTCCGTCTCCGTGGTTAGAGGTGAATGATAAATACCGCGATACGGTGCGCGCCTTCTGGCGTGGAGACGATGGCGTTACCGCGGACTTTGCTACCCGTTTAATGGGCTCACGAGATATATTTCACAAAGGCCATCGACATATCAGTACGTCGGTAAACAACGTGACATATCACGATGGGTTCACGCTGCACGATATGGTGACCTACGCCGAACGTCACAATCTCGATAACTTAGAAGAAAATCGAGATGGCCATGGACACAACCTGTCTGCCAATTATGGTATTGAGGGGGAAACGAATGACGAGCAGATACTCGCTATGCGTGAGCGTCAAAAGCGCAATCTCTTTGCAACGCTGATTTTCTCGCAAGGTACACCGCATATTCTTGGTGGCGATGAATTAAGCCGCACCCAAAATGGCAATAATAATGCCTATTGCCAGGATAATCCTATTAGCTGGATGAATTGGGAATTAAACAAGCGCAAGCAAGATTTTCTTAGCTTCTGCCAATATGTGATCCGTTTGCGCCAGTCCTCTTCACTGTTAAGCGAACTAAAGCTGCACGATGATACTTTTACGCTCTCACGAAATGTAAAAGAAATAAATTGGTATAAGCCTGATGGTTCTGACAAAGCGTCTGAAGACTGGAATGCGCATCATAACAAAGCGTTTGGTGTGGAAATAAAAGGTTGTGTAACGGGCGACCAGAAGCCAGAGCACTGGTTCTTGTGTGTTAATGCAAGTGAAAGCGACGTGCGTTTTCACCTACCTTCTGTCATACCCAGGGGAGGGTGGACCATGCACTTGGATACGCGCTACAGCTCTCTTGAAGAACAGCCTTCAATTTGCATTCAGAAGGTGTTTTTACAGGCCAGCAAATCGCTAACGTTGTTCAGTTTTTCTCAGTTCTCTGGATAGAATAATGGCTTACAATACGACTTTATACTTGGTTAAGGATGCCTTTAAAGAATTTAAGAGTACCGCTAAACGGCTCTAAACTCAGTACACGTTAGCTGAATAAGAAACAGAGTCTTTACCTTTGTGTGAATTTCATACAGCATGGGCGAAAGCGCGTAACGCAGGTGCTGAATGCGTGCCAAAATCTCGGCTAAACTAGCTTACAAAACCCGTTAATGTTTACCGCTGGTGACAATTACACCACTGCGCACTAAATTGTTAGCTTAGACTGTTCTTTATTCTTTCAGGTGGTATCATGCGCAGCCATCTGAAATGTGAGGGTGTTCCTATGCAAAAGAAAGGTGGTAATTCGCACGAAGACAAGTCGTGTGATATTGGTTTTATCGGTTTAGGGGTGATGGGTAGTAACCTAACCATGAACCTAGTGGACCATGGCTATCGTGTAGCGTGTTTCGATTTAGACCAAAACAAAGTTGAGTCTATTCTTGCCAAAGACGCAAGCGAAAGAGCTGAAAATACTGAGCCTCGTGTTGAAGGCTGCAGTTCTTACACCGAGCTTTTAAGCAAGTTAAAAGCCCCGCATCTTATTATTATCTCTGTGCCTGCTGGCGATCCTGTTGACCACGTTTGCAATCATCTTATTGACGCCGGAATTCACGCTGACGATATCGTGGTTGATACTGGCAACAGTTTGTGGACAGACTCTGTAGCACGTGAAGAGCAGTACAAAGGTAAATTTATCTTCTTCTCTACCGCCGTGTCAGGTGGTGAAGTAGGCGCTCGTTTCGGGCCATCTCTTATGCCTTCAGGCAACCCTTATGCATGGACACGCATTGAGCCTGTTCTTAAAGCTATTGCTGCAAAGGTTGACCCAGAAACAGGTAAACCATTAGAAAGCCATACGCCAGGTCAACCAGTGTTAGAAGGCGAACCATGTGCGACCTACATCGGTCCGGTTGGAGCCGGGCACTATGTAAAAATGGTGCACAACGGTATCGAATACGCCGACATGCAGCTTATCTGCGAAACTTACCATGTTATGCGCGAAGCGCTACATATGGCGCCAGCTGAAATAGCAGAGGTGTTTCGTCGCTGGAACGAAGGCAAGCTGAATAGCTACCTGATGGAAATTAGTGCTGAAGTTCTTGAGCAAATGGATCCAGAAACACAGCAGCCGTTGGTTGATGTGATTTTAGATAGAGCAGGTCAAAAAGGTACAGGCCTTTGGACTGCAGTAAGCGCATTACAGGTAGGTAGTCCGGCACAGACCATCACTTCTGCGGTATTCGCGCGCAGTATTTCTAGTTTGAAAGACGAGCGTGTAGCTGCGAGCAAGGTTCTTGCTGGCCCTGATGCGCCATCGTTCAGCGATAATGAGAAAATGTCGATCATCAACAAGCTAGAGCAAGCGCTTTATTGCTCTAAAATCTGTGCGTACGCTCAGGGCTTCCAGTTAATGGCTATGGCAGGCAAAGAGCACGGCTGGACACTGGAGTTTGGTGAAATAGCTAAAATATGGCGTGCGGGCTGTATTATTCGCGCCGTATTTCTTCAGTCTATTTCTCAGGCTTACGAGAATAACGAAGACTTAGCCAACTTGCTTATGGACCCATTCTTTGCGGAACAAATTACACAGTACCAATCTGATTGGCGCGAGTCTATCGCCCAAGCGACACTGGCTGGCGTGCCTTGCCCTGCCATGATGTCGGCGCTAAGCTATTACGATTCATATCGCACAGCTGTGTTACCTGCTAATTTGCTGCAAGGCCAGCGCGATTATTTTGGCGCACATACTTATCAGCGTGTAGATAAGCCAGCAGGTAAAAAGTATCACATCGAGTGGAGTGATCCTGCACGTCCGCAAACGGCTATCAAAAAATAGTATGAGCTAAATAGTGTTACACGCGCTCATAATTGAGCGTAAACTATTAAAAGGTGTATTTGTTTTCAAATACACCTTTTTTGTTTTAAGAGGTAAGTTATGTCGACAGATGAAAAAGCAAACGCATCAATAGCTAAAAAAGACTGGAAAACTGAGCTCACTGACGAGGAATATTATGTATGCCGCGAAGCGGGTACTGAGCGACCTTTCACTGGAGTATTGCTAGACGAGCAGCGAGATGGATTGTACGTGTGTAAGTGCTGCGAAGCGCCACTTTTCCCCTCAGATACTAAATTTGATGCTGGTTGTGGATGGCCTTCTTTCTATAAGCAGCTTGATGACGGTAATGTAGATTACAGAGAAGACTTGAGTCACGGTATGCGTAGGGTTGAGATTTTTTGTAAGCAGTGTGGCTCGCACTTAGGCCATGTATTTCCAGATGGTCCTGCGCCAACGGGTCAACGCTACTGCGTAAATTCGCTATCTATGACCTTTAAAGGCGAAGATGATACACAAATTAAAGGTTAAAAAGCCCTAGGTGAGCGCTTGATTAAGGTAAACATCTGATTAAATTTTGACCTCATGTGGAAAGTAGAGAGATCCAATCATAAAAAACCGCCCATAAACGGCGGTTTTTTTAATTATTTACCAATGAAATTGTGTAATTGAGTTTCAAAAAATTAGAGCTTATCCAGTTTCAATGAATCTGCGTTGAAGGTCGCGCTATTCAAATTACTGACTATTTCATCAACAATGTTATCTAGAATGCCTACTGGAAGGGCATAGCGTTCTCCAAGTTGAACACGCTGAGTGTCGTTAAGTCTCTCATCGAAGGCTTCAGCCACACCATACCAAACATAGGCAAGGCGATAGTTGTCCATATCCATTCCCATTGAAGCAAGCGAGTAGAAAATACTGACATCAATGTCGTCGCTATCTGTATATAAACTTAGCGCGCGATATAAGGTTTCAATAGTACGCTTTTGGTCTGTTTTAATTTGAACAGAGGCCAGTGCGACCAGTAGCTTTGGATCGCTTACACGGTTGCTGGCAGCGTAGCGCTCAAAGCGATGAAAAGCCTCTTTGTCGTTATATCGTGTCCAATGATAGTAAGAAAGGTAAGGATCAAGGGAGTCTTTCGTCTCGCGGCTTAGGCGTTTAATTTCACGCTGAGCAGTAATAACGCCTTTTAGCCGTGTCGCTTCCTTGCCTTTGCGTTTAACGTGTTCGATATGCTGCACTTCTTCAACGCAGGTTAGATACTCTTCGAAGTTCAGAAGGAGCGGGTACTTGTAAGCGTCGTCTTTTGAATCTTGATTGTAGTAACGCAAGCGAATAATCTCAGCTCGCTCGCCGCGACAACGGGCATCCAAACTCAAATCTAAGCAAATCTCGCTGTGAGATTCACAAATTTCACTGATAGTAGGTTCAAAAAGATCGCCACAACCCGTCAGTGTTGTCGCTGCTGCCAGCCACACCGTCGTTACATAACCTTTTGTTGGAAACTTACTAAATAAACTCTCTGTTATACGAGTTTTCATAGAGGTTTTGAAACTTATCAACAATTTGGTCTTCCTTGCTTGTTTATTTAAGATACTGCTCGTCACCGTCAGGCGAAAACTCACCTAGTGTACCCTAAAAATAATAAAAAGCTGACGCGTAATTAGGATTAGTTATGTGTGTTTGTGCCAAAAAAAATTGGCCGCGCATACAACAATGACAACACCGTTAAATTAATATCGATGAAGGCAGAAGCATGAATCAACAGTTTGAGCAGGAATTACAAAGCAGCTGGCAAGAGCGTCAGGAATACGCAGAAATGATGTTGCCCCTTATTGGTAAATTGTATCGCAATAAGGCAGTTGAAATTTCGGTTTATGGACGCTCGCTACTGAACGCCAGTGCTATTGATGTTATTAAAGCGCACCGCAAAGTGCGTCTGCACGAAGGTATTAAGCTACGCCTACGCGAAAGCTATCCAATCTTAGAAGCCTTGAGCAACATGAAGCTTGCTCCTGCACAAATTGATATTGGTAAATTGGCTTTTGATTTTCACTACGGTTCTGCGGTCGACAACAACGACCTTACGGCCTACCTTAACGAAAAACTAAACGACGTTGCCGATAAAGAGGACGACCAGAAACCTCAGGACGTTGTACTATATGGTTTTGGCCGTATAGGTCGTTTACTTGCTCGCTTGCTTATTGAACGCCAGGGTAAAAACAATAAGCTTCGCTTACGTGCCATTGTGGTTCGTGGCGGGCGCGATGGCGACCTAGAAAAACGCGCAAGCTTACTGCGCCGCGATTCAGTGCATGGGCCATTCAACGGCAGCATCACAGTTGACCACGAGCGTAACGCGCTAAAAGCAAACGGTTCATACATTCAAGTCATTTATGCCAACAGCCCAGATGAAGTGGATTACACGCAATATGGTATCGATAACGCTATCATCGTAGACAACACGGGTATTTGGCGTGACCGCGATGGCCTTGGCCTACACCTTAAAGCTAAGGGTGCAGCGAAAGCTATCCTTACTGCCCCGGGTAAAGGTGACATCAAGAACATCGTACACGGTGTAAATGACGAAGAAGTAACACCTGAAGATACAATTGTATCTGCTGCAAGCTGTACGACTAATGCAATAACGCCGGTACTTAAAGCGCTAGACGAAGAATATGGCATTGAAAACGGTCACGTTGAAACCGTTCACTCTTACACTAACGACCAAAACCTTATCGATAACTACCACAAAGGTGATCGTCGTGGACGTAGTGCGCCACTTAATATGGTTATTACCGAAACGGGCGCTGCGAAAGCCGTTGCCAAAGCGTACCCGAAACTGGCAGGTAAACTTACCGGTAATGCTATCCGCGTACCTACACCTAATGTATCGCTAGCGATTTTGAACCTAAATCTTAAAACGCCGGTGGATCGCATTGCAGTTAACGAGTTCTTGCGCGATACCGCGTTGTTCTCAAAGCTTCAACACCAAATTGACTACACGGCAAGTAAAGAGATTGTATCAACAGACTTAGTCGGCTCTCGCGCTGCGTCTGTGGTTGACTCTCAGGCGACCATCGCCGCAGATAACCGCCTGACACTATACGTGTGGTATGACAACGAGTTTGGTTACAGCTGTCAGGTACTGCGTGTAGTTCGTGATATGGCAGGGCTTAGTTTCCCTACGTTGCCGCTTTAAGCAACACGCAGTTTAATTAACTGTATAAAAAACCGACCTAAGTGGTCGGTTTTTTGATGGTGTAAACATTTTGTATACTTTCGATAGTACAAAACCCGCTGTGTGCGTGGAATTTGTGTTTACGTCTATGCTAAATTAGCGCTCAAATAATGAGGAAAACGACAGTCTATGCATATTTCCAGTCAATTCGACAGCGGTAACATTGAAGTTGTTAGCGCACAATCACCAGACGATATCCGTCTAACCATTCCCAACGACAACCAATCTGAATTTGCTCAGTGGTTCCATTTTCGTTTAGTGGGCGAAACTTTTGTAACTCACACAATGACGATTGGTAATCTGGCTAAGTCAGCGTATCCAGAAGGTTGGAAGGGATATAACGTTCTAGCGTCTTACGACCGTCAAACTTGGTTTAGAATTCCTAGCGAATTTGACGGTGACAATCTTACGTTCTCACTAACGCTAGAACAGCCAAGCGTGTACTTCGCGTATTTCATTCCTTTTAGCTACGAACGTCACCTTGATCTTGTGCACGACGCGCAGATGTCACTACTGTGCGAGCACAAATTCCTAGGCCTTACCCTTGATGGCCGTGATATGTCTATGCTGGTTATCGGTGAAGAAACACCAGAAAAGAAAAAAGTCTGGATCACGGCACGTCAACACCCTGGCGAAACCATGGCCGAGTGGTGTGCCGAAGGTATTATTTATCGTCTGCTCGACGAGCAAGATGGTTTGGCGCGACAGTTGCTTGATAATGCTGTTTTCTACATTGTGCCAAATATGAACCCAGACGGCAGCGCACGCGGTCATCTGCGTACCAACGCTGTAGGAACCAATCTAAACCGTGAGTGGGCGACACCATCGAAAGAAAAAAGCCCAGAAGTACTTTACGTACTGAATGCAATGAGCGAAATTGGTGTAGACATGTATCTTGATTTGCACGGTGATGAGGCATTGCCGTACAACTTTGTCGCAGGAAGTGAAGGTAACCCTAGCTACAATGACACCATCAAAATGCTTGAAAATACGTTTAAAGATGCGCTGTTGAACGCTACGCCAGAGTTTCAAGATGAATTTGGTTACGATAAAGATGAGCCAGGCAAGGCTAATTTAACCGTAGCGTCAAATGCGGTGGGCGAGAAATTCAAATGTATGGCATATACGGTGGAAATGCCATTTAAAGACAATGCAGATGTACCGGACGATATCTACGGTTGGTCGGTACAGCGTAGCCGTCAATTAGGTGAAGATTTACTTATTGGTGTGAATGCAGTTGTTAAAAAGCTAAAAGCATCAGAGCAATAAAATAAAAATAAGGAAGCGAAAGTTTCCGCAAAAAGGCCTCGACAAAAAGAGGCCTTTTAATTATTAAAATAAAACAACAATTAAACATAATAAAAAAGGGGAATAACGTTGGAAGGGTTATATGGTTTTCTAACTATGCTCGATGGATTCTTAGGAGGCGCGTTCTGGTTTCCTTATGTACTGTTAGGCGTAGGTCTTTTCTTTACGGTTTATCTTAAATTTCCGCAAATTCGTTTCTTTAAACATGCTTGGCAGGTTGTTACCGGTAAGTTTGATAAAGAAAGCGATCCAGGCGACACCACGCACTTTCGCGCGCTAACTACCGCACTGTCTGGTACCGTAGGTACAGGTAACATCTCAGGTGTTGCATTCGCTATTTTCCTTGGTGGCCCCGCTGCACTATTTTGGATGTGGGTAACCGCCTTTTTGGGTATGACTACAAAATTCGTTGAAGTTACTCTGTCGCACAAATATCGCGTAAAGACAGAAGACGGCACCATGGCCGGTGGCCCTATGTATTACATGGACCGTCGCCTAAACATGAAGTGGTTAGCGGTTGCATTTGCTGTTGCAACGGTAGTCAGCTCATTTGGTACCGGAAACCTTCCTCAAAGTAATGGTATCGCGCAAAGTATCGAAGCAACGTTTGGCTTCGAACCTTGGATGGTAGGTAGTGTACTGGGTATTCTTCTAGCCTTGGTAATTCTTGGTGGTATCCAACGCATTGCCGCGTTTACAGCGCGTGTTGTTCCAGTTATGGCTGTTATCTACCTTATCGGTGCACTAGCGGTTATTTTCGCTAATCTAGACAACATTGGGCCTTCGTTTGCCGCAGTTATCGGTGATGCGTTTACTGGTTCAGCTGCCGCAGGTGGTTTCTTGGGGGCGTCGTTAGCTTATGCGTTTAACCGTGGGGTTAACCGAGGCTTGTTTTCAAACGAAGCGGGTCAAGGCTCTGCACCTATAGCTCACGCAGCAGCAAAAACGAAAGAGCCAGCGTCTGAAGGTATGGTGTCACTGCTTGAACCCTTTATCGACACTATTCTAATTTGTACCGTAACGGGTTTGGTTATTTTGTCATCTGGCGTGTGGAAAGAAAAACACGAAAACGTCTTCGATCGTTCAGACATGTACTTTGTTGCAGGTCAATACGACGACTCGAATCAGGATGACGTAAACAAACTATATGGTTACTTGAATGAAATTGAAGGTAACAATGTACAGCCTTATAATGGCTCAATTACCGTTGTTAACGGCACGGCGGTAAGCGATGGTTTTACACTGCTTAACGCTAGGTCTGTAGCAGAAGACGTGAAGTATGCAGTAGGTAGTGAAGACTTGTTTACTGGCACGCTTAAGATTGTTGACGGAAAGCCGGTTAAAGAGAACCTTGAAGTAAGCGGTAAGTCACTGGTTCACTCGGCAGCGCTCACCACCATTGCCTTTACTCGCGGTTTCTTTGGCGATTTCGGTCAATATATCGTGTCAATTGGGCTTATGCTGTTTGCGTTCTCAACCGCCATCGCTTGGTCATATTATGGTGATCGCGCTATGACATATTTGTTCGGTCCTCGCTCCGTAATGCCGTATCGCGTCATCTACGTCGCCGGTTTCGTTTGGGCTGCATTCTCTGACACCACATTAGTTTGGGCACTTTCAGCTGTGGCTATCGTGGTAATGACCTTGCCAAACTTGTTCGGCATCATGTTGCTTTGCAAAGAGATGAAAGAAACGGTTAACGACTACTGGTCTCGACATAAAAAATAAGGTGAGTATTGCCTAAAGCATCGCCCCCTCTTGAGTTTCACTGAAGGGAAATGCAACTTGGCTATCAGGTAAAAATGCGTAGCGGTGAACTTTGTATAAAAGTTAACACCCTGCGCATTTTTGTTTTATGGCGATAAGGTTAATCCACAGAATCGACTTCATTGTTGTGATGAACTTAAGTATGATACCCATCCGCGTATAAATGCGTATTCGCTCAATAGCGAGTTGCGCATTTCCATTTCGCACCCAATAAACAGGAGCAACATATGGCATTAGTTGACTGTCCTTCGTGTAACAAAAAAACGTCTGACAAAGCGAAGACGTGTCCTCACTGTGACTTTAAAATCGGTGATGCGACCTCTGAAGATATAGAGCGCAAACAAAGCTTACAGAGATTTAAAAAGTTAGCCAGTATCCAGAACCAATCCCTTCTTGCTATGCTGATATTCGTTGCGAGTTTTGGCTTCATGTATTGGGGCGGAACACGCCCAGGTGATTTGCAACATAATTTAGCTATTTTGGGCGCAGTGGTTGGCTTTGTTTGGTACTTAGTAAACCGCGCGCGTATTGTTTACATAAAGCGTTTTTCCTAAATGAATATAGAAGCACTTTTAGCCAGCATGACGCCGGAGATTTACGAGCGTCTGCGTCAGGCTGTTGAAACAGGTAAGTGGCCAGATGGCACGCCTTTAAACGAAGAGCAAAAAGCAAGCAGCATGCAGGCTGTTATGCTGTATCAAGCAAAAATAGAAAAGTCCTCTGAGCATATGACAGTAGGTGAAAGCGGCGAAATCGTACATAAGAGTAAAGCCGACTTTAAACGCTCGTTACGCGATGAGCAGGATGATAATAATACAATAGCGCGGTTTAAACAGGATGATATTTAGTCGTATATTTGCGCCTTCACACCAAAGCCCAAAGCCTGAAAAACGGATGCAGGCAATCGAGAGTCTCTCTCCCGAAAAGGCACAGGAAAAAACAATTCTTCACGAACTGGCATTTAATGACGAAGATGCAAATGTCAGTTTAGCAGCACTCGAAAAGCTTAATAGCTTTGTGCTGTGGCTTAAAATGTCACAAATTGCCAAGCAGTCTCGCGTTAAAAAAGCGGCGGAGAAAAAGGTAAACGCCGCTTTGTTAGGCGAGGGGAATGTCACACTCTCCCGCCAAGAGATATTCTCTTTTTTAACTGAAACAGCCAACGCCGATTTGGTAGTGCAGTTAGTACCGCAAATGTTGAAGAAAGAGCCTATGCTCTTACAAGATGATGCGCTAGCTAACGCGCTAATCGAAAAAGTAGCGAAGCCATCTTTCACCCAGTTTGTTTTTTTAGAAGGCGCAAGTCCCCAACTGCAGACTCAACTAGTCAACGCACATTCAGACGTATCAGATCTGCAAAAGCTTGCTAAGAAAGTGTCAGAAGATGCCCTTGTTACGCAAATTAATGCGCGGATAGATGCTATCAAAGAGGCTGCAAAGCGCCCAGTGGAGCTTAAAAAGCAGCTCACTCTGGGACTTTCAAAATATCAGGCTTTACTCGACAAATCAGATGTAGAAACCATTGATGAAAAGCGCAATGAACTTGAGAGCGAATTGACAGGGCTGTTTGCTCAAATTGACTTACTCACTTCAGAAGAACGCGTTGATTATGAAGAAAAGCGCGCGCGTATTGGTGAGCAGCTCGAGCGATATTTAAGCCGTATCCGCCCAGCATGGGAAGAAAAGCAACAAGCGTCGCAACGTGCTAATACCAGAGCATTGTGCGAACAGCAGCTTACTTATGCCAAGGAGCAGGTAGCTTGGTTGTACAATAACAGGCTTTGTGAAGCGACGCTTGCTGATGTTGCTACGGTTAATGAAAGCGTGCGCGGTGTTGAAGCAACGCTCGAACAGCTAGCACGTCTCGATGATGAATCTGCAACTGATAAGCGAATTACACAGATTAAGCGCTCTGTCGACGAACTAAACGAGCAGCTTGATCGCTTCTCTATGCAGCAGCAATACGGCCAAAAGCTACTGATAAAACTTCAGTCGCTCGAAGACATTGCCGCTAAGATCGTTTCGGCAAGCGATAGCGAGTCGGACAAAGATACCCGTGATGTGAGCGTTGAAGAAGCTAGCGCATCGACTGAGGATTTGAGTCAGGTAAATGGTGGCTACGCATTACAAAGCAGTAGTGTAGTGGCTCTTAAAGCGGAGTTTGACGAAGCACGTCAAGCGTATAAAGCGCTTAGTCGCGAAATCGATGCCATTCCTAAGGCGTTGTCTAAACGTTTCAACGCAGCGACAAGCAGTGTAAATGCCAAAGAGCGTGCTCAAAAATCCAAAGAAAATGAGCAAGTAAAACACATTAGAAAGCACATTAGCGTTATCGATAACTTAATTGCTCAGGGTAAATTCCGCGTTGCTATTTCAAAATTTGCAAAGCTTCAGGAAAGTTATGCTGCGCTTCCTGGTTCAGCGAAAAAGTATGTAGAGAAGCGTTTTGAAAAGACCGCTGGTGATGTGTCGCGCTTAGAAGGATGGCAGGATTACCTTGCGGCGCCGCGCAAACCCGCTCTTGTAGAAGAAGCAAAAGCGTTAGCCAGCGCTGATGCAGAAAATATTAAGCAAAGAAGTGAGGCCATTAAGTATCTGCGTAAGCAATGGTTATCACTAACACCGTCATCGTCAACGAGTGAAGAAAGTAGTGATGACGCGTTGTTACAGCAGCAATTTGATGATGCACTTGAAAAGGCCTTCGAGCCTTGTAGAGCGCATTACGCGAAGTTAGATGCACAGCGGGCTGCTGCGCGTGAACAGCGTATGTCGATTATCGCTACCGTTAAGGCAATGGACATTAACATGCCGGAAGCCGAGTTAGTGAAAGTTTTCGATAGAGTGTCTAAACAGTGGCACGCTGCAGGTCAGGTTGAACGTGAAATTTATGAACAGCTGAAGCAAGAATGGAAGGCGGTATCATCGCCCATTCAGGCTAAAGTAAATCAATGGCAAAGTGACAACCAAGCCCAAAAGCGTGCGTTAGTCACCCAAGCTTGTCAACTTGCTACGGAAGAAGATGTCGCTGGCGCTGCCGACAAGGCTCAGCAATTGCAAAGCCAATGGAAGCAAGTAGGCCATGCAGGTAAACGTGAAGAGAGTAAGTTGTGGGCAGAATTTAAGGCTGCCAATGACACCGTATTTGAACGTTTAAAAGCCGAGCGGAAAGTACAGAATAATGCATTTAACGCGTTAGTAGATTCGCTACTCAAGCAAGTGGAAGCTGTTGACATCAACAGCGATGATGCAACGTTCAGTCAATCAATAAGCGACGTTCGCGCTCAGTTAACCGACTTGCCTAGAGCGCAACGTACGAAAGTAGATAAAAAGATTGATTCACTTGAAAGTAAGCGCGCGGCGCAAGCGAAAAATGCACAATCTCAAGCCCGATTGGCGCGAGCTCAGGCTCTGATTTCTTTACTACAGCTAAGTGTAGGTGAGGGAAGTGGTGATGAGCAATCTCTAGCGGAAACGTTAGGGAAGCGTTGGTCAAGCGTATTGGGTCAGTCAACTGGAAATAAAACAACTCAGCACGATAGACAATGGTTAACGGTAGCATTAGAGGTCGCAACTGGTATGCCAAGCCCAGATGCAGACGCATCTATACGCTCTAGCGTACAGCTACAAATGATGACATCTAAGTTGGAACAAGGCGAAGCGGCAACAGCTCCCGACATTCTTGCTGACTGGTTATCATACGACTCGATAAGCGAAGAAGATAACCATTTGCTGCAACGAGTTGTTTCAGTTATTGATACTCATCCTGAAATTGTTGCTTAAACGGAAAGCCTAAATGGAAAACAGTGTTGAGTTTCAATTTGAAACAGAAATGTCTGCCTATCGCTTTTTGAATACCGTGAAGCATATTGACGCAGAAGGGTTAAGAGTGAAGTTCGGGCGTACGGATCATCACGTGAGTGTAAAATACCGTTACGGCGTAGGTGAATTTGATTCGACGCTATCTACACTAGACGATCTTGCTCGTGAATTAGGTGGTGAAGAAGTGTCTTAACTAACCAGTTAGGTCAAACCACGTCGACTGTAAATACAAAAAGGGCCAGACAATTGTCTGGCCCTTTTTTGATAAAAACGTGATTAACAGTCTTTATCTTCAGCGTCTACGCCTTCTTTCACATCTTCACAAGCGTCTTCAACGGCATTACCTGCATCGGTAACAATTTCGTCTAGCTCTTCGCCTGCGTCTTCCGCTTCACCGTCACCGCAAGCTGCTAGTGATAGTGCAAATGCTGATGCTACTAGTACCTTTGATAAGTTTTTAAATGAAAACATATCCTTACTCCTTTTTCCTATTAAAATACTTCTAACTCTTAGGCTCTTGGTGCTCTACCACGTAACGCATTTGCGATAAGTGAGATTACGAGCAACGCGATAAACACAAAGAAAAGAAACTGTGCGATACCTGTTGCTGCACCTGCGATGCCCCCAAAACCAAAAACTGCTGCAATAATGGCGATGATAAAAAATGTGATTGCCCAACCTAACATAACTAAATCCTCGTATTGCTTCCGTTACTTTCACTTTAACTAATGCTATCTTTGTGCCTGTTTTTTAAGTTATTGAAATATATTGATATAATTTAATTTTTCTCTGGTTGTCAGGCCGTATCTGCAGGCAATTAACGTCACGATTACACGTACGAATGCATTTTTTACATGATTGAGTAAGGCCCTAGTCACCCAACTTTACTCTTTGTGTGTTAAGGGCCTTTGGCTGGGGGGATTCTTTGATCCTTACCAGCTTCCGAAGAATGTGAGAGCAAGGTTGTGGTTTGTTATGGCGTCTGAATTGGCGCCTGGCGACGCAATATGATTATGTAAGTATCCCATCTCGACGCGCCATTTCTTGTTGAGGTGATAGGCCGGTCCCAAGTAAAGTCTATTTTGATCAAACCCGCTATTTTGGCCCCAGTCTGTGTCGTTCAAAGCCCAAAATACCTCGTCCCACACGACTATTGACCATTGCTCATTTAAAGGTTTCGACCACCGTATAAATTGTCTAAACCTATAGCCTGTATCATCGCCTTCATCGCTCCTGAATCGCTGCTCCAAACGACTTCTACCTGAAATGGTACCGCCCATAAATTTGCTTAATGAATACGTGGCTTGCTGCCACACCCTGTCTTCTTCAATTGAACCGCTGTCTGAGTCTATCGTTACTCTTGCAACACCCAGCCACAAGGTCGTATCGCTTGATAGTTGGTAGCCGACACCGGGACGAACGATAGAAACGCCTAGGCGAGATGCGTCGTCTTTAAAGCGTAAATGACCGTCAAACCAAAATTGCCATTTACCTTTATCATCGGCATCTCCAGTGAGTGCGAGAGCGTTCCAAGATTGAAAATCTGACTCGGCGTGTGACTTAACGACGGCTGTCATCGCCATCGCAAGTAGTAAGACGCAACGCGTCATAATTCGTTTTGCGCACATAGTTTTTCTCGTTGAAAATAAAAAAGAGGCAAAGCGAAAGGGAAGGAACGCCTTGCCTGTAAAGGGAGAGTGTTTCGCCCCTCACACTTCCTAAGAATGGAGGGGCAATGGCCTATTTAGTTACCGTTTGGGTTGTAAGGTAACGAAGATTGGTGAGCAACAATACGCAGGTCGCCGTCACTATCTTTGACATAGGCAAACGTGTATTCCACCTTCGTTTCGCCACCTTTTGTATCGGTAAAGAAGTAGTTGCCCATCGCCACGGCCATGCGACAGCTGTTGTTGATAATACCCACATTATCGAATTTCACATTTGTGTATGGCTTTATAGCAAAGCCTTTGTCCTCTTCGTAAGCGTCATTACCGCCAACAAAGTATGAAAGCGCAGCATCGAAGCTTGAACGGAACTGGTCGTTAGCTGCAAGCGTTGGTTTAAACAGTACGCTGCTTAAATCGTAACCATACATAGCTTGGATGAAATCTGCGGCTTCGCCAGAGTAATCACCATCATTGCTAAATACTGCACCAATTCGCACTATGCCGTCGCCCCACATCTTTTGTGCCGTTACCACTTCTCGCTCAGTAATACATTCGTCGGAATAAAGTAATGCGTTGTCGAGTGCTTTAGCTTTTAACGCCGGAACATTCGAACTAGCTGAATGCTCCATCTGCGGTTTTGCCACTGCACTGCAACCAGTCACCAACATTACTGTAGCTGCTACAAGAGTAGTTTTTGTCATTAACGTGCTTAGCTTTCTCATCGCCTGACTCCTTAGTCATTTGCAAAATAAATATGTGCTATTACCTGATTCAATTGCTTAGAGCAGTACCGCTACAACGTTGTTGCTAGAGGTTTATAAATCTGCTCTACAGTTCATGGGTTTAATGATAGCTAGCTATGATGACGGAGACTTTTGTACAACATTAATAGAAGATTAACGGGCCATTAAAAATCCAGGAAGCACTTCAGGAGAATGGATAACAGCTATAAATTAGAGAAAAGGGCTGTGATAGCAGCAGTGTCATCGACTTTTTCAAGAAGAAACGAATATGACACTGGTCAAGTTTGTAGAAAAGTGAAGAATGCAGTTAGCCAGTGGTCTGTTAGCCACAACAGAAAAGTAATAAAGACTAGTGCACAGGTTGTTGGCTTTAAAACACATTACGGTTTTGCTTATGTGTTTGAGCGATGCTTTTCAGTAACTGCAACTAGGGCCTGAAAAGCATTTCTATTAAAACTGATGTTTCAGAGCATTAGTGAGCGGCAAAACGCTCAGCTAGTTGCCATTTTTTGGCTCCAGAGGCTCTGATAGTACCTCTAAGACAGTAAAAGCATTTTTACCTAGACGCGTTTTATCATTCGCCATCATTACATCAATAGTAAAGTAGATGTCGTTAATTTGAGTTTTCACAATGTCGCTTGAGCTTGGGACGGCCATAGGCTGTGCCACTTCATCGCAGCCTGACATAGTGCACTGCCTGTCTGTTTGAAATGCCACGGGCTCTTCCTTGTTCGCCATAACTTCTCGCGCAACAACTGGCTTTTTATCCACGTTGGTTTTAACAATAGCTAAATAGGTAAAGCCTTGCTTTTGAGCAATTTCCGCTGCTCTGTAAAGGGCATATTGCTGTACTTTATCAGCAGGAGTTTTGTCTGTTGCCTTAAAAAGAACCTTGTATTCGTTCTCAGAAATTTTTTCGCTCGAATAGCCATAGGCAGCTTTGGAACTCGCTGACTTATAAGGGGTAGGGGCTGCTACAGGGGTCGATGAACAACCTACTATTGCAAGGCTAAACGCCACACCAACACAGGCAAGCGTCAAACGACTTTTCTTCATATTTTTTTTGTTGTTCATCTCACATATTCCTTAATACTGTGATCATTGAAATAACGACAATAGCGCAGTTCTACTTATTGCCATTAGGGCTTGATTGCGTTTTGCTTTGGGTTTTGCATCTACCGCACCCTTGTATGCGCCAAGGGTTGCGATGCCAAGCAACGTTTCAGGCTTTCCCATCATCAGTTTACATTGCCTCTTTGCTTGTGTAAGTGCAACATCTGCATGATGTTTTTGCGAAAAATAAGCATGCTCTTTCTGTGCTATATCTTTCATATTCGATTTTAAAAAAATGTTCATCGCTTTTCCTCACTATTGGCGGTGGCTTTTTACGCAATGGTAAGCATTTTCACTATCCGAAAACCCGTCGCCACGTTTGTATGAGTCTGCTAAAGCTCAGGTAATTGAATGCATTTTGTGCAAGCTTAAATAAACAAAAGGCCGCAACGCTGTTGAGCACCAATAACAGGAGTGGAACTACCACATAACTAACGCCCACACTATGAAGTATAGTGCCAATGGCGATGTTTAAAATGAGCCAACATACTGTGCCCACTGCAAATGCCGCTAGACATGCAAAGACGGTAACAAAGAAACTCTTTTTAATGAGCATCAATTCACTGTTAGTGAGCTCTAAAAACGCCAAACCCTGCGCTTTTCGCTGGGTCAATGCTTCTGAGAAAGCCGAGAAGATATCCGAAAACGATGGGTCAGGGTAATTCTGTTTTGTTGACTTGTATTGTGCAGAGTGTTCAGAGGTTGCTGATGCAGCGTTAGCATTGTCACCGTTGCTCGTAACATTAGGATTCGCCTGCGCCGCGGGCGGCGTCAGGCGAAAAGGATTTTCTGTGCACAAATTGAAATTTGCTCTTCGAAAATCTGGTACAGTCATCGTATTACTTCTTACGTAAAAGTGACGTCACTAACATTCCTGCTGCGAAAGCGATACCCGCTGTCGCTACTGGGTTCTCAATGGCATATCTACGTACTTTCGACGCCTGCCATTTTTGCTGTGCCAGACGCTTTCTCGCTGACATGTTCTCTGCAGACGATGTCGCAGTGCGACGAATGTTTTCCTCTGCAATCCCTGCACTGTCTGCTAACTTGTCTACTGACGCATGAAGAGAATCTTTCAGTTGATCCGTTACTGGGTGACTCGGCTCAGCCACGCCGTTTGTACCGTTACGTTTAACTGTTTGCGATTTAGCTGAAGCTTGTGTAGCCATAATACTCTCCTTAATATTTTGGGTTCACATAGATAGCTGCAACTGGTATACCAAACTATTATCTTACTGTTTTATATGGCTTATTTTTATTTTTCTATTGTTGCGTGAGGTGCTTATGTGCAAGTCTCACACACTGTTGTGTCTTACGTCTGTAATATTTTCTTGGTCTTGATGATGCGCTGCTCAACCTCCGACATTCGGTACAGGTTGGCAGCGATAAAATTAACTTTTCAGCCCACTACCGAGGCTAAATCGTCTTTGGTGACAGGTTTGAGCAATGCACTGTTGATCCCTATGGTTGTCATCGCTTCGGAGTCCGCTTCGTGACCGCTTACAATAGTAAGGATGGCATCTGGTAGCTTTTGCTTGAGCTCACTCGCTAAGTCGTAACCGTTATAATCGGGAAGGGTGAGGTCCATAAGAATGTGATCGAAACTTTGATTTTCTGCAGCCTGTAATGCTTCAGCACCGCTGTACTGAGTAGTGACCGTATGACCTAAGTGGGAAAGAAACAATTGCAGTAACTCCGCCGCATCCTCATCGTCTTCAATCACAAGTATGTGCTTATTGGCAGGCTGATCTGAATTACCATTTGAATCAGTAGACTGGATTTTCTGCTCTGCTTGCCCAGGGTTTGCAAGCCCTCGATAAGCGGTCTCGTCCTCTGGAGCATACGGCTTGTTCATTGGCATGTCTGCAACTTGGGCTTCCACGTTGGTAAATGTTACGTGATTACCTGGCGGAAGGTATTGCGAAAGCAAGTTAGCCAGTGCAAACCGGTCAATGGGCTTTCCAATTACGTCGTTAAACCCTTCGCGAATCAATGATTCTCTTAAGCCTTTGCGGCTTGCTGCTGTCACAGCAATCAC
Source organism: Alteromonas sp. W12 (assembly GCF_001924945.1). Taxonomy (NCBI): domain Bacteria; kingdom Pseudomonadati; phylum Pseudomonadota; class Gammaproteobacteria; order Alteromonadales; family Alteromonadaceae; genus Alteromonas; species Alteromonas sp. W12. The sequence goes on along the minus strand of NZ_LQXH01000009.1, from coordinate 169,273 downwards.
TGGGATATCCTGCCCATGTCGTCTAATCGCATGCAGGGCTTCTATGCCATTCATCACTGGCATATGAATATCCATTAAAACGAGGTCGAAGGGCTGGTTGTGTTCATCCGCCTGCAACACGGCTTCCAGTGCTTTTACGCCATTTTCAGCGTAGCTAATATCAGCTTGAGATTGACTCACAAGGTGACCAGTTAGCCGTCGAATTTCTCGCAAGTCATCAACAATTAATACGCGTCCAGTCACGTTTAAATTGATGCTACTAGACTCGACAGGTTGAATTTGGCCTAATTCAAGATCTACACGAGGCTGTTCAGAAACATCGCCAGGGTTTATATCAAATGTAAATGTGCTGCCTTCTCCTAGACGAGATTTAACATCAATGTCGCCGCCCAGTTTAGTGACAAGCTCTTTGCAAATGGCAAGTCCAAGTCCTGCTCCGCCATGATTGGCGCGCATTACATCTTCTATTTGTTCGAAAGGCTGAAAAATATTGATGAGCTTATCAGGCGGCATGCCGATACCTGTATCATCTACAGAAAACCGCAGCAGTGTTTGACTCGAATCGTTTTCAGATGGCTCGTCGAGAGAGATGGTAAGCGTGATACTGCCCTTATCAGTAAATTTCACGGCATTCGAAATAAGGTTCAACAATACCTGACGCAGGCGGGTAGGATCTGTGTGTATAAACTCTGGTATTTTTGTTTTTGAAACAACGTTAAGGCTTAGTCCTTTGTCTTTGGCATTCAAACGCATTAATGAGTGAATGTCTGTCAAAAACGCGCTTAAGTTCACTTCCTTAATGTTGAGTTCAAGTTTCTCTGCCATTATCCGCGACATGTCTAGCAAATCATTGAGTAGGCTTAACAGGTGCTTGCCATTAGAGTGGATAATAGATAACTCTTGTTGAAAAGGGCTGTTTCTCGCATCGTCTATAAGCAGTTCGGTGTAGCCAAGAATAGAGGTGAGGGGGGTGCGCAGCTCATGCCCTAAATGCGCAAGGAACTTATCTTTGGCCTTGTTCTTTTGCTCTACTTTGTTCCGCTCAATTCGCTCGTTCTCGATGTCACGGCGAACCATGGCGTATCTAATCGTGCGCATAAACCGCGGTGATTCAATTTCCGATTTTTGCAAATAGTCTGCGGCACCTGCTCGCATCACCATTTCATCGACGGTAGCATCCGACTGTCCGGTAAGTATTACCACGGGTAGATTGAACTGGTTAGATTTTAAAACACCCAGTACATCAATCGCGTTCTCAGCACCCAGTAAGTAATCTAACAAACACAGGTCGAAACTTTGTGTCTTTAATGCCTCTACTGCGTCTAAACTATTCGTCACCCACGTCAACTCAAACGTAGGTGACTCGCACTGCGCTAGATAATCAGAGGTTAAGAAGTAATCATCTTCATCATCCTCTACCAACAGAATTTTTATTACCTCTGTCATCTAGTACCTCTTTTACTCGTGTGGTAATTCTACGAACTCTATCCAGTAACGTCCGAGCGCGCGCATTAGTTCAACCAATCCTTCAAAGTTCACTGGTTTTGTAATGTAAGATGCGCAACCTAGATCATAACCGCGAAGCATATCTTCCTCTTCTTTAGAGGTAGTGAGAATTACCACCGGGATACTGCGAAGCTTGGGGTCATTTTTCAGTTCTTGCAGCGCCTCTCTACCGTCTTTTCTTGGCATATTTAGATCAAGCAAAATAAGACTAGGTCGCGGTGCCGATGCAGGATCTGTATATTTACCTTCATGTCGAAGAAACTCTAATAATTCAACGCCATCTTCAACACAAAACAGATTGTTTAGAACGCGGCTCTCTTTGAGCGCGTCAACCGTAAGTAAGCGGTCGTCTTCGTCATCGTCCGCCATAAGTATATTGATAGGCTGAGTTTGTTTACGCGTCATTGTGTGTTTCTCCATTATTGTTGTTAGAACCAAACGGTTCACTATTTTTGGGTATTATTATCGAGAACGTTGCCCCTTTTCCGGGAGAACTAACTGCGGTTATTTGACCGTTGTGCCGTTCTACAATACGACGACAAACGGCAAGCCCAATACCCGTACCTTTGTATTCACTTCTACCGTGAAGGCGTTGGAAAGGGGCAAATATTTTTTCAGCAAACGATTGCTCGAACCCTATACCGTTGTCTGATACGGTTATTTTTGTCCAGTCGTATTCTTCAGCAAGCAGAATGTCTTTCGTTTCTTCTTCCGTCGCGTCCCTTGCAGATATCGTTACTTCTGGTCTCACGCCCTCGCTCTGAAATTTCAGTGCGTTAGACACTAAGTTTAAAAACAGCTGCTCTAATTGCGATTTGTCACCTCGAATAGTCGGCATATCGCTAACATTTATTTGCGCAGACTTTTCATCGATAGCGATTTCCAAATCGCCCATGATGCTATCCACTACGGTGCCTAGATTAACGTCGTCAAACTCTTTACCTCGTGTGGAAACGCGAGAAAAGGCGAGAAGGTCTGAAATAAGCATGGACATCCGCTCTGCTGCATTGAGCATGCGCGCAAGGTAATCTTTGCCTCGTTCGTCTATCACGTCGTTGTAGCCCGATTCTAAGCGGTTACCAAATGCCCGAATTTTTCTTAATGGTTCTTGAAGATCGTGTGACGCCACAAAGGCAAAATCTTCCAACTCTCTATTACTTCGTGCTAATTCGTCGGAATAAACACTTAACTCTTGCGTTCTATCTGCTATCCGAGATTCTAGATCTTCGTTAACAGACTCTAGGTCAGCTTGGTATTTCTCATGCTCACGGGAATTTATTTTGAGCAGTAAAAATACCGTAATAATCAGTAGTAGAGTCGTTGCAGAGGAAATGATCAGCGTATTAACAGAGTCCCTTCTAAGGCTCATTAAGTTGGCTAAATGCGTGCCTTGCATATCTCGTTCTGAACCGTCGATTTCTCTAAATAAGGTTTCAAACTGTTTGTAGAGTTTTATACCCTTATCGCTATTCACTAAAATGACAGCTTGTTGCTCTTTGCCTTCTTTATACAGCTCAACTACTTCAATGACTTCATTGATTTTTGCTTTGGTTAACGACAAAAGTTCTTCGATGCGGATGGACTGGTCGTTAATATCTGAAGAGAAGGAGCTTACTTCTACCTCATCCATTAATTCGCCGATTACGCTTAACGTTTCGGTGTAGTCGGTAAGATATTCTTCATCGCCAGTTAGCATATAGCCGCGCTGACCAGACTCCACGCGAAGTACAGCAACGTGAAGGCGGTTAACTGCATTGATAACACGGTTCGTAGTGAACAGCCGCGCTTCCAGAGCAGAAAGGTCATTCAATGTACTAACTACGTAAAATGAATTAGCAGTTATTACAATAATGACCAGAACAACTAAAATTATCCAACTGTATAGTGAAGACAATACTTTAGTAATCATTTACTTAATCCGAAACATTGCCACTTAACTCTGATGTCATTTCAGCAAGAGTATGGCTGCAGTCTTTAGCACTGCTTATTATTTTATCCAACGCCACCAATGCCTTTTCAGGTGGAACGTCACCGTTTAATGCCATTTTTACTAGCTCAGCTTGCATTGATATTCTGTTTAATGGTTTGCGTGCATCATGCACATAAACACTTAGTCGAGAAAATTCTTCGCTAGTCATGCCGAATACCTCTTACTTAGTCGTCTTTACTTAAGTCACCATATGCATGAAGATGGTTGTAAAGCGTTTTTGTGCTAATTCCCAGCATTTCTGCTGCGGTGGTCTTATTGCCATTCACTTTTTCCAACGTGGCATAAATTAGCTCTTTTTCCACGTCTTCAATGGTTCTACCGGCTTGGAGTGCCGGTGTCGTGCTCTGTTTTTGAGCGAAAGGCGACTCAATGGTTTTTGGTAATTCAATCTCACTCTTTTCAGGGGCGCTCATAATGGCAGCGCGATGCACAAAGTGTCTTAGTTCACGCACGTTACCGGGCCAGTCGTAGGCTTGTAACGTATCGAGTTGACTATCTTCCCACTTAAATTGCGAGCCATTATCTTTATTGAATTCAGCAATAAAGGTTTTTGCTAGTAATGGAATATCTTCCTTTCTTTCACGTAGCGGAGGAATGGTGATTGGGAACACTGCAAGTCTGAAGTAGATGTCCTCGCGCAGTACTTTGCTTTGCGCAATCTCTTCCATTGTTCGGTTCGTGGCAGATACAACGCGGCAGCTCACCGGGATGGTCTTCGTTCCGCCCACACGAATAACAACCTTGTTTTCTAAAACGCGGAGTAAGTTGGGCTGCATATCAATGGGCATTTCTGTGATTTCGTCCAAAAAGAGCGTGCCGCCCTCAGCTTGTTCGAAAACACCTTCCTTACGTCCTACAGCGCCGGTAAATGCTCCTTTTTCGTGACCGAAAAGTTCGCTACCTATTAGTTCTTTTGAGAATGCACCACAGTTGGTTGCAATATAGGGACCTTCACTTTCTGAAGCACGATGAATTGCGGCAGCCACCACTTCTTTACCTACACCGCTTTCACCAAGCAGCATTACGTTTGCGCTGGTTTTACTCACTCTAGAAATCAGCTTGTAGAGCTCTTTCATAATTGGCGATTCACCAATCAGTAGGTCAAAATGTTTCTCTATTTTTTCTTGCGCAGGTGCTTTTTCTTTTGGCTTTTGACTTAATACAGCCTCTATTTCCTCCCGTTGAATTGGCTTAACGAGATAGTCGACAGTGGGGCCACACAGACCCTTTATCACGCTTTTCACAGAAGGGTGACCCGTTATCAAAGTAACGCGAGGGCGCTTAGGAAGTGCATCTAACTCATTGAACAAGTGCGCGCCGCTTCCATCGGGTAGCATGAAATCAAGCAGTACATGGTCAAAGGTTTCTTTCTCTAACCAATCGCGGGCTTCTTTGAGTGTGGCAGCGGTAAGTACTTCGTGGCCAAGAAATTCGATGATAGTACAAGCTACTTCTGTGAACTCGGCGTCGTCATCAACTAAAAGTACGGTAAGCACGTGGATGTCCCTCTCTTCTTTCGTTTCCTATTCAGAAAAAATATGGAATAGAATCAATGTTATAGTTTTATCATACGCTATTAACAACTGAATGCTAAAGCGCATATTTAAAGTTTATTTATACGCTGGTTTTAATCGATAAAGCGTAAGCGCATCGAAAAATATCTAAGCGCTTCAAGCAACCCGGAAATCTTGAACACTTGCCTTGATGCCGGAGATAGTCGGTTGCGCTACCTTCTTCTAATTTATCAACTCTTTGCGACCAGCGGTGCAGATCGCACTAAAGTACAGAATGTCTATATCTGTCTTTGTTTTATTAGGTGGTTTTACTTTACTTATCAGGGGCATTTGCAAAAAGTATTCCTGTCTTCAACACACCGTCACATGCAATCGATGGCATATTTTTCGCACGATTTGCCTGTCTAAGGTTACTTGCAATCTCACTATGGTAAATCGAGTAGGTGCAAGAAATGTATATTAATTAGGCGAGGAGCCCGTCTGATTAGCGCGACGTTCGCTGGTAATGTGATATCAAAGGAATTGAAGATGTGGGGAAAAACAGCTGTAAGATCAATGACCTTGTACGAGTTGTTGGGGAAAATGCAGCCGCGAGCAAGACAAGATACGTTCGAGTTTGCTGAATTTTGGGATGTGATGGAGAAAAGAGGCTTTGGACCAATGTTGGCGCTGCCATCTTTTATCGCTTGCACACCGATTGGGGCCATCCCTGGGATCCCATCTTTAGCGGGTGGGACAATTTTACTCATCGCGTTGCAAATTTTACTCGGTCGTAGGCATCCTTGGTTACCGCAAAAAGTGATGCAACTAAACTGTGACGCCGATCAGCTTCGCTACATTGTCGAAAAGGTTAAACCGTATGCAGTACGCGTAGACCGCTTTTTAGTTCCTCGGTGTTTTTTCATGCGCCAGCCTGTGTTCAGATCACTCATCGCATTATGTTGTGCAGGTTGCGGACTTGTAATGATTCCTCTGGAGCTTATTCCCTTTATGGGCCTTATTCCCGCTTTTGCTGTTTTTATTATGGCAATAGGCATGGCCACAGACGATGGTGCTGTGGCGTTAGTTGGTGTTTCATTGTCGCTATTTGGCTTTATACTTGGATTTGAACGCCTTGCAGTCGCTCTAAGCTGATGGTCAAACTACTCAGTACACGAATCGAGCATAAAATCTGACGATGGAAGGTTCATTGTTTGATATCGTAGCTCGCCAATAAAAGCACGGGCAGCTGGCCCCAACGTATCGCCGTCTTCAAAAGACAGATAAAGGAGCGCCTTACGCAATGCTGCATTATTATCCAGGGGAAGGGGAACGAGTGTACCGTCTTCAAGCTCATCTTTAATTATTGCTATAGGCAGCCACGCAAAACCCAACCCCTGAGCAATAATATCTAATGACGTTCTAACGTGGCTTACGGTCCAGCGTTGCTCTGCACCTAACCAGCCCACATCAGCTTTACGCTCCGCAGATGAATCCCTTACCACAATTTGACGATGCGCTTTTAAGTCTTCCAGTGTGAGCGTTCTATCTAATTGGTGTAGTGGATGGTCGGCGTGAGCGACAGCTGCAAACTCAATTTCGCACAAGTCTTCGCTAAAGCCATTTGGAAATACGAAAGGAGAGATGCCTAAATCAACTTTACCATTGCTCAAAAGTGAATTTGCGCCACTGAGCACAGTTTCTTCTATCTCGATACGAAGCAGCGGGAACTCAGCAGAAACTTTCGCTAGCACGTTATAAAGCAATTCAGACGGAAAAATAATATCCACCGCTATGCGTAAAGTTGTTTCTGTGCCAGATTGAAGGCTATTGGCAACGGCCTCGAGCTTGTGCGCTTCGCTCAGCAAAAAAGAGGCACGGCGATACATAAGTTCGCCTTGCGGAGAAAGCTGGACTTTACGTCCAATATTCTCAAACAACGACACACCAATAGCGTTTTCAAGCTTTTGAACCGCGTGGTGAACGCTCGATTGACTTTTGTGAACTTCAGCAGCAGCTTGATTAAAGCCGCCTGCATCGACGACGGCTTTGAACATTCGCCATTGTTCTAACGTAGATTTCAGCATACAGCGCCTTAAAACTCTTAATTAACGATACTTATAGCATACACGTGGTTAAGAAGTCATTTTCGGTTTGCTTGGTTTATCGTGGGTACAGGGCATGTCACCACCGAAACGTTCTCATAGCCCATTTTTATAAGTTGCTCTGCTGCTAGTTTTGCTCGAATGCCCGATGCACAGTGAATATAAAGTGGCGCTGAAGCATCTTTAAACTGTTCCAGTGCCTTCATTTCGAGCACGCCGCGTGGTATGTGAAGCGCAGAAGGTACGGGCTGATTGGCGACTTCGGCACTCTCCCGTACATCAATCAGTATACCGCTATTGTTTCGGCACTCACTGGCCGCTTGCTCCGCAGATACAGTGCGTAAGTTATCGTCTATGTTTTCTATCCGAGTCTTCATGTCTATAAGCATACTTTTCCTTTTTGCCTAAACTTGGTTAAAATAAGTAAAATCTAATATATTGATGTCAGCGTAATAAAACAATGTAAAATACAGGGATTCGTCGCATAAATTGGCAGGTCGGCAAAATGTCTTATACTTTAGTATAGTAAATGGCTAAATTGGTGCCGAAATACTTTACAGATAGAGAGTGCTTATGTCCGAGGATATGGTAATAGGTTCAGATGATATAATGGAACACGCTGCGGAAGCCGAGATCTTCCTAAAGCAATTCGCGAATAAAACACGCCTTATGGTGCTTTGTTCGTTGCTGAAAGAGGAAAAATCGGTAACCGAACTTCTCGAAGTTGTTAGCGTCTCGCAGCCAGTGATTTCTCAGCATCTTGCTTTATTGCGAGAATCAAAGATGGTGGCCACAAGAAGGGAAGGTCAAACTATTTACTACCGCTTAGCAGACGAGCGCGTCAAGCGTTTGATTGCTTTGATGTACGAATTTTTTTGCGAGTAATCTTCTTTTTGTATCCTAAGCTACAATGTCCGCCTTCAACAACGGACATTGTAAAGTTCCTAACTAAAAATCGCCAACAGTGACATTCTTCGGTTATTAATTTCCGTTTTTATTCAATTGCTCGCAAAGCATAGGCACATAGCCTTCTTCAGATATTTTTTCACTTTCCACTTCAGGTCTATCAACCAATTCGTCGTGACTTAAATTGACTACTACGCTGTGCGCCGCCCAGTCGATACTTTCAATATCGCTAGGTAGAAGTGCGAGATGTTTGCCACCCGGAAGCCAGTTGTTGGTATCTACCACTAGCATGATTATCTTCCAGCTCTCGGTGTCAATGACGAAGTTACTGATGTGGCCAACGTTATCAGTGGTTGTAGCAACTTCATATCCACCAACTTCGCCCACTGCTCTTAGGTGGTTGGTGCTCTTTTTCGGGTTTTCAGTTTCAGACTCTTCAGCGCGCTGTAATTCGACCAGTTCATTTGGATGTGCGAACTCCCCCCAAGCTCCTGGTCCAATCCAATAGTATCCGTAACCAAAATATTTGAAGAGATTTTCTTCGTATTCACGTGACACAGGCTTATGTTCGTCAATAGAGGGGCTGTTTTTTAATGTATCAACTGTCATATTGATATGAACAGACTCACTATCTTCATCTAACTGTTTGACAGATATAGGTGATATCACCACTTTACGGCTAAGCGGTAGCCAAGTATTGGTATCTGCGACCAAGTAGCGAACAGTGAAGGTTTCGTCATCGAAAAGGATATCGCGGATGCCGCCCACTTTGTCATCAAGGGCATGTATAGAAAAGTGAGTAAGCTGTTTTGAACTAATGATCATCGTTGCGCCTCCTTTGCATGGGCTCGTTTTTCAGAATGAAATGCACAATTCACTGCACATCACTCTGTATTACTACTAAGTGTAGACAGTCCTTAATGTTTCTTCATTTTGTTCTTGTCTGAAGTTGATTGAGATCATTTGTTCAATAACAAAAAAGCTCGCCGGAGCGAGCTTTTTAGTAATGCTGTAGCATTATGCTACATCGAATTCTTCATCAGAGTAGTCTTCATCATAGTCTGATTGGTTACTCGCACTGCTGTGAAGGGTGTAGAAGTGCTTTTTGCCCCTTGCTAATCTGACGTATTTCGCCCAGGCTTTTTCTAGGTTATTGATAGCTTCAACTTTACCCGTAACGAATTCGACGAAGTGTCTCTCATCATCACTTTCAGGCGACAATTCGCCACTTTCAAGTCCTAGCAGTGTTTTGCCGTAGTGGGTTAGAAGATCGGCTTCAGTAATACTGAAGTCACCTGATTTACGAAAACCGTATGGAAACTTCTGACGGTCAATATAAGGTTTTGCAGATTGTCGAATAGCTAAACTTTTCATGTTGTACCCAACGTAATGTTTTGTTCAGCGCACTTTTAAGATAATTAAAAACGAAGATAAAACAAAAGATTTTTCTCTTATCAATAAAAAATTTTTAACGGTATAAAATCTAACACTAAATTTTAGATTACGTTTGAAAAGTATACAGAAAGTGCGAGGGAATAACCTCAAGCGTGATATGTCTAAGTTTTTGAAATTAAAGTGAAATGTAAGTTTTTATTTATTGGCCCTGCAATGGGCGTCGCTATTAGACGAGCGTAAATGAGTTGGAGGTTAAAAGTCTATGAAAATCACTGATGGGAATAATCAAAAATTCTTGTCGCTACGATGATTAAAATTCGTTTTCTATTTTGTCGCTTAAGATAATAATTGAGGTGTGTTAACAACCCAGAGAAGTCAATGAGTAAAGACTATCGTTACCAGCGTGATGAATGGGACTCGGTAGAAGAGGAAGATTTTCACGCTAAAAAGCCAAATCCCAAACGTCAAAGTACTGTAAAGGAAAAGCAGAAGCGTGACCTGCAACGCCGTGACAAACAGCGTCGCCTGCACCAAGAAGAGTATTAATTCAGCGAGTTGGTGAAATTTTAATAAAGCGTACCGTTTATAGCGGTGCGCTTCTGTGCTTTTGTGTTTACTTGCCGTATTATCTGTGTCAATTTAGACCCACTTTGATTCGGTTGTACAATAAGCATGGATATACGCTTTCTCACCACCTTTATAGAGGTGGCAAAAACTCGTCACTTTGGTAAAGCGGCTGAAAACCTTTACCTTACTCAATCTGCAGTCAGTGCGCGCATAAAGCTACTTGAAGAGTATTTTCATACCACGCTTTTTATTAGGCAACGCAACAGTATACAGCTCACTCAATCTGGTGAGAAACTTCTGCCTTACGCTAGGCAATTATGCGCAACGCTGAACGAAGCAAAACAAGAGCTCCAAATTCAATCCTCTGAATATGTTGTTTGCGGCGCAACACAGCTGGCGAGCGAGCTGTTATTGCCTCAGATGCTCAGCCACCTACACAACTCGTTTCCCGATTGGTCAGTAAAGGCTGAAGTTCTTACGTTAGATACCCTCTCGCGACAATTGCACGAAAGGGTGACAGACTTATCATTCTCCACTGAACCGTTGAAATCTGAAGAAGTAAACAGTGATGTATTGCTAGAGCAGGATTTGGCGCTATATAGAATTGGACAAGCGTCTGAGACTATTGATGCAGCAGATTTTGTGGCTATTGATTGGGGAACTAAGGCAAGAGACTGGTTGCTTACTGCTTACCCTCAACTTCGCGATGCAAAGTTAAGAACCAATTCGTTGAATCTTGCGCTCAACAATTTACAGAGCGAAGGTGGTATTGCCGTATTACCGACCAACGTTGAGAGTCAGTTACCCGGTAGTGTGAAAGTGACCAGAATTGAAACGTTAGAAAACGTATCGTTTAAGGTGTATGTGCACAGCATGAAGCAAGTCAGACGAGTGGGTCTAGCAGAGATAATAGAAAGCGTGTCTAAAGCGTGTTAACCGCTGCCAATAAATTTACTCACGGTGCCTAATTTAAAGGCATGTGAATCGCAGAATTAAAGAGAGAAACTTATGTCACAATTACATCCTTTATTGGAAAAAAACGCATTTCAACGACTAGAAGCAAGCCTTGCAACAATTAAAGCGGAAGAGAAACTCTTCATTCTTAAAGATGAGCACGGCTGCGTAATGCTAACTACTGATGAAGAAGATGGTGTTCCGGTTTGGCCTGATGCTGAGTTAGCACTGTTGTGGGCAACCGAAGACTGGGCACACTGTGAAGCGATGGAATTAAGCACCGAAGAGTTTTTGACTAAGTGGGTGCCGGGCATGACGCAAGATGAATTAATGGTCATTGTATGTCCTGTACCTGCTGAAGAAGGAGAGGTGATTACGCCAGAAGAGTTCGCTGACTACCTTTAAGATGTGATCTCAAGGGGAAGACAAAAGGTAACTATCCAGTAAGCAAATGGGGCATAAAAAAGTTAGTTGGGTACAACGTATCTGGCGTTTATTGTGCCCTTAATTGATAACCCAAGGAGGCGTTATGTTTACTGAGCAACCCACAATGAATAGTCTATTCAGCCAACTAGGTTTAGGAAGTTCAGACGAAGAAATTGCTGAATTTTTTGAAACACATCGAGGGCTGAATAAGAGCCAACATCTTCATGAAGCGCCTTATTGGAATGAAAGTCAGTCTGCATTTTTGAAAGATGCCATTGTTGAAGACGCTGCGTGGGCCGAAGTGATAGACCAACTTAATGCTGAATTGCACGAATGATGGCTCTGCGCTCATAGATTTAAACGTCAAACTAATATTCAATGCTCTGAGAGAAGGTAATAGCCGTTTTGTTGCACCCATCTGCTGATGATTTGTGGTTTCTTCCGTTAGGCGGAACGGGCGAAATTGGGATGAACCTCAATTTGTATGGTCACGATGGTCAATGGTTAATGGTTGACTGTGGGGTTTCTTTTGATGAGCCTCTCGTACCTGCCTACAAAGGCGTCAGCCAAGCGTCTAACCAGAATACGTTCAAAGCCACTACGCATCGCGTTGTGGCTCCGGACCCTTCATTTATTGCTAAACAAAAAGAAGCACTGGCTGGCATTGTCATTACCCACGCCCATGAAGATCATGTAGGCGCAATTCCTTACCTTTGGGAACGTTTCCAAAAGCCAATTTATACTACGTCTTTTACCGCCGAAGTGTTAAGGCGAAAGCTTGCAAGGAGCAAATTGGCTAACCGTATTGCCATTATTGAAGTCGATGCAGGCGATACCAAGCAAATCGGGCCTTTTAGCGTTGACTGGCTAGCCATTACTCATTCGCTTCCAGAACCCTTCGCACTAAAAATCAATACACCAGTAGGCACAGTATTGCATACAGCAGACTGGAAAATTGATGCCAACCCCATAACAGGTTTACCTTTTGACGTTAGCCTTTACAAGCGACTAGGCAGTGAGAATATTCTTGCCATGGTTGGCGACTCTACCAATGCAACAAAACCGGGCTTTTCAATTTCAGAGAGAAATTGTTACGACGGCCTATTAAGCACTATCGCGCCGTTAAAGGGGAGAGCGGTGGTAGGATGCTTTGGTAGCAATATAGCACGGCTAATTTCGCTGGCTAAAGTCGCGAAGAAAACTAAACGCTACATGGCGCTGTACGGTCGTTCGTTAATGAACATGTACGGCATTGCCAAGCAACAGGGCATTTGGCCAGACGATTTACCTGTTACCGATCCCCAACATTTAGGTTATCTTCCCCCCCATGAAGTTTTAGCTGTAGCGACAGGCAGCCAGGGCGAGAAAAATACCGCGCTGGCGCGTTTTGCAAAAGACACTCACCCTCACCTTAGTTTAGACAAAGGGGATACTGTGCTATTTTCTTCGATAGTTATTCCTGGAAATGAAGAAAGTGTAGGCCGACTAAGTAAAGCGCTGCAGGCAAAGGGAGTAACGGTTATTCACAGTGAAGATAGCACGCTGCCAATTCATGCCAGCGGTCACCCCTGTGAAGAAGAATTAAAGCTCATGTATCATTGGGTAAAACCTACCATTGCTATTCCGGTTCACGGCGAGCATCAACACCTTCAAGCACATGCAAATATTGCTAAAGCGTGCGGTATTAAAAAGACCTATGTAGGGCAGAACGGTGATTTGTACAGGCTAGCGCCACAGCCAAGCATTCGCAGGCAGGTTGTTCCAGTTGGTCGCATTCCTGTACAGCAAGAGTAAAATAAAAATATCGAAATAGCCCTAAGTGTATTTAGTCGGACGCGCCTTTTGCTTTTGTTCATATTGTACGCTTTAGAAAAATTAATATTTATTTATCAATGCGATAGATGTTTCCTTCACGTTTATAAAAACCTCATTTTAGAAGCTGCCCAAGTTTAAAACATTCTGTTACACTTGGGTTTATAATAAAAATTTAAAACGTGCGACCCATTTTTGATGAGATATTTCAACTATCTTTTACTGCTGGTTTTAGTTGTAAGCCTACAAGCGGTGGCCTCACCGCGACTGTCTAATCCCGTCTTTCAGTCTTTATCGACCAAAAATGGCCTTCCGCAAGATATCGTCAACGACATTGTTATAAACGAAGATGGCTTTGTGTGGATAGCCACAGAAGGTGGTTTGGTTCGTTGGGATGGAGTAAGAACTAAACGAGTAGCAGGTCCAGACAATTCTCTTATAGACTCATCCATTTATCGACTTGCCCTGCAAGGTACTGAAGCGTTGTGGTTTAGCGTGTACGGCAGAGGAGTTTATTATCTCGATTTAGCCACTCAGGATGTGGTGCAATTAGAGCCAACGTACTACCACGACTTTGAAGGTTTTGTGCAACATGCGGAAACCTTTCATTGGCAAGATGACACGCACCTTATCATTGCACTGACAGAAGAAGTGCATAAATTTAACACGCAAACTAAAACCCTTGAGCGAATAGCAAAGCTCCCTGAGCCGCTGTTGGGTAACAGCCAAAGCATCCGGGCGGCAATCACCGTTGAAGACACCTTACTGGTAGCCACTACATCGGGGGTGTACGTCAAAAATATCAACAATTTTGAACAGCCTTTACGTAGACTTGATTACCTGGGTGATATTCCCGAAAACCTCGATAACGCCAATGCAAAGTTTTTACTTTTAGACGATAAGGACAGGGTGTGGATCTCGACGGTTTTGGGCGTATTTGTTGCTCAGAAACAAGACTTTCTCAAGCAGGTACAGGGTGAAAAAGAACATGTCTTTACACAGGTCGTATCCGACAGAAACGTGTGGACGTTGGTTCAGTACAAAGACAACGCTTTTTGGATGGGCACTAATAAAGGGCTATATCAGCTGAGCAAAAAAGCAGGTGGTTGGGAATACGAACACATCTTAGAGCCGCATAACGGTTTCACCGAAATTTCAAACAAAAAAATTATCGCCATTGCCAAAGATGAATCTGACAACCTCTGGTTAAGTTCAGTCTATGCTGGCGCGCTGTATTTCGGTGTGAAAAGTGCGGATATTTTTGCCATCCAGAATGAACGAGCAGGTGAGGCTAGCGTTTTGACTAGCCATGTGGTGTGGTCGTTTGCCGAGACTGAGCCTAATAAAATTTGGATAGGTACAGAAAATGGGCTTAATCACTATGATTTCACGACCAAAAAGTCTGAGAAGTATCTGTATTCAAAAAGCCAAAGAGCGATTATCGGCGAAGGAGCCGTAGACAAAATTGTTCCAACGCAAAGTGGCGAATTGTTTCTCAATACGTACAACGGAATACGGTTGTTTGATATGGAAACAGGGAAGGCTAACCGGCCAGAGGTATTAAAAGGTGGCGATGACACCATATTTGATGCGTATGGCACCGGAATGATGCTTTCAGATAAAGGGGATTTGTACTTTATTGGCAACGAAGGTTTTGTAAAGTATGACGTGGACGAAAAAGAAATTTCCTCTTTAGAGCTGGACCCTCGTGTTTTTGACATAAATTTTTCATTGGGTTTTTTAGGGCAGTCTCATTACCACAATGATCGATTATTTTTTGCTACCGAAGGTGGTTTGTGGTTAATCGACCCAGAGACGTTTCAGCATGAATTGGTCTATCGATTCTCAGAGCTACAGCGTGGCCGAGATCGCTCTATATCGTCGTGGGTTATCGACGATATGGGTGTGCTGTGGCTTGCATACAGTGGCGTAGGGTTGGTTGGTATAGACGCAGACACGTTTGAGCCGTTGTACAACCTTAATGAATCGAATATTTTATTATCAAACATTGTTTACGGACTGCAAAAAGACGAAGCAGGCAATATCTGGTTTAGTTCGCACAAAGGGTTACACAATTACGATCCGTCTACCGGCCAAATTAAGAACTTTATCTACGGACGAGAGCTAAGTGTTTCTGAGTTTAACCAGGGGGCTTCGCTTAAGCTTAAGGACGGTCGACTGGCTTACGGTTCGACGAGCGGCGCTGTGGTTTTCTCTGCATCGCAATTGGAAAGCTTGGAAGTTGGAAGAAGTTTGCTCAGTAAGCAAACTGCTATAACGGAAGTTGCCGTAGACAATAGGGTGCTTAATCAGCCGCTTAAAAACCTAAGTGGACATCATTTCGATCTCGATTACGAAGATTATGGGTTAACAATCCATTTTTCGTCATTAGCGATGTCAGGCATAGGAAAAGTAAAGTACTACTACAAGCTGTTGAACGGTGATCGCGACCTACGACGGCTTAACAGGCTTGGTCAACAGAACATTGCTGCTAGACAGACTGGAGCATGCTATTGGGCTTGCCCGTCATCATGAGCATCGTGTGGCGGTGATGTTTGTTGACTTGGATAGATTTAAAGGTATTAACGACTCACTTGGGCATGACTACGGTGACAAACTGCTGCGCATTGTAGCCAACCGAATGCGAAACCTTGTGGCTGAGTCGGGCACCGTTGCGCGATTAGGTGGCGATGAATTCGTTATTGTTATTGAGGAAGTTAATGCCAATGACGACTTGAGCTCATTCGTGGCCCAAATCATTGAGTCAGTAGAAACGCCTATATCGTTAGCAGAGGAAGTGCTTCGTGTTTCTTGCAGTATTGGCGTGGCGTTTTATCCAGAAGACGCCTCTGAGCCTGCTGAGCTTATCAAGCAGGCTGATGTGGCCATGTATACGGCGAAGAAGGACGCATTAAGCGGCTTTACCTACTTTACGACAGACATGAGTGAACGTGCCAAAACGCGTTTACAGCTTGAAAATAAAGTAAAACGTGCCTATTCAGATGACTGCTTCTTCAATCACTACCAGCCAATTATAGATGCCAGAACTAATACCACTATTGGGGTTGAGTTACTGCTGCGAGGAAAACTGGATAACGAGCCTCTTTTCCCCGATCAGTTCATTCCGGTACTTGAAGAATTGAAGTACATAATAGAAGTTACACGACAGGCAATGCGAAGAGCGGCAGAGGACTTGTCGTCCTGGTACAGCCAAGGCTTCACGGGGTTTGTCTCTATTAATCTATCTGCACTTCACTTCAAAACCGAATTCGACTTAACCGGTGTGCTAACCCTGCTTGATGAGTTCAATCTACCCAAAGAAGCGTTTCGATTCGAGATTACCGAAGGCGTATTGATGGATGACAGTGACAATGCGTTAAGACAGATTAATCGGTTTGTGAAAGAAGGTTTTGTATTAGCCCTTGACGATTTTGGTACAGGTTACTCGTCTTTAAGCTATTTAAAGCGTTATCCGTTGTCGGTATTAAAAATCGACAAGAGCTTCGTTAACGAAATGGCGCCGGGTAATGCAAACGAAGCGCTGGTAACAACAACCATTACGTTAGCGAATAACTTGAATATGAGTTGTGTTGCGGAAGGCGTTGAAACAAAAGCGCAAGCGGAAGAATTGATTGGAAAAGCGTGTTATTTCCATCAAGGCTATTTCTACGCCAAGCCTTGTACCGCCGAGGAAGTTGCACCGCTGTTATTTAAAGCGTGGTAAAACGTCGATATTTACCGCGTTTTTCTAACAGATAAGACCATAAAGATTCAAAAGCCAAATCTATAAGAAAACTAAATTTAGCCTCTAAAGCCTTGTTATTCGTCGCATAGAATGTAAACGCTTGTTTAAAAAGCTTGTTTTTCAATAAAAAATAGGGCTTATTAGAAGTCTGTGAAATCATTGTAAAAATGAGCTACATTATAACAACATATGAGTGACTTATGCCGCTAGACATGACAGCAAACGCAAATACCACGGAAGTAATAACATCGCCATTAAGTATGTTGTACCACTGGGAACAGAGCCGTGGGAACGACGTATTTCTTACGCAGCCTATTAACGGTGAATACCACGACTACACATGGAAGCAAGTCGCCGAACAAGCCAGAAAAGTGGCAGCACGTTTACGTGAATTCGATTTCCCGCAAGGCAGCCGTATAGGTATCTTTTCAAAAAACTGTGCTGAGTGGTTTATCGCTGATCTGGGCATTATGATGGCAGGTCACGTGTCGGTACCTATTTTCTCAACAGCCGGTCCAGACACAGTCCAGTATGTATTGAAACATGCTGACGTACAGCTATTGTTCGTTGGAAAACTAGATAATACTGCGGAACAAGTTGCCTCTATTCCTTCAGAATATTTAACGGTTGCCTTTCCTTATCCAAACATTGCTACTAAGCAGCAATGGAAAGCGTTTATGGATATCGCGCCCATAACAGACTCGCCTGTACCTAATATGGATGATTTGATGACAATCATTTATACGTCTGGCAGTACTGGTCAGCCTAAAGGGGTGGTGCACAGTTACAATACGGCTTGTTGGGCAGCGCGTCGCTCGCTAGATCAATTGGGTATTAACCAAAACGATCGCACAATGAGCTACTTACCACTTGCGCATATTACAGAGCGTGTACTGGTCGAGCTTTCAAGCTACTACAGTGGTGGCAAAATTCACTTTGTAGAAGATTTAACTACCTTCCAACGGGATGTAGGTCACTGTCAGCCAACGCTATTTATTTCGGTACCGCGTTTATGGACAAAGTTTCAGATGGGCGTGTTAGCGAAAATGCCGCAGAAGAAACTGGATACGCTGCTTAAAATTCCAATTTTGAACAAAATTGTTGCGAAGAAAATTCGCGATGGCTTGGGCATTAATAACGCACGTTTGTGGGCAAGCGGTTCGGCGCCACTTGCACCAGCAGTCATTGAATGGTTCGCGAAAATTGGTATCTACATTTCTGAGGGATGGGGAATGACCGAGAACAGTGCTTATGGCACTGGCAGTGTACCTTTCCGTCATGATAAAATCGGCTGTATCGGCAAGCCATACGACGGCGTAGACATTCGCACGTCAGAAGAAGGTGAGATTCAAGTTAAGTCGCCGTGCAATATGCTGGAATACTACTTGGAACCACAAAAAACGGCTGAAGTCTTTACTGAGGATGGTTATCTGCGCACTGGCGATAAAGGGGTCATTGATGCTGATGGCTACGTTAAAATTACTGGTCGTTTAAAAGACATCTTTAAAACCGCGAAGGGTAAGTATGTTACGCCAGCGCCGATTGAAGCAAAATTCATGGAAAACCCTATTGTTGAGCAAGTGTGTGTAACGGGGACTAATTTGCCTCAACCTGTGGCTTTGCTAGTGCTTAGTGAAGAAGCGCAGAAAAAAGACAAAGCAGGCATTGAAGCAAGCCTTAAGAAAACATTCGAAGCTATCAACGCAAAACTGGAAAGCCATCAAGTTATGGATCGCGTCGTCATTATGAAAAACGAATGGAGCATCGAAAACGACTTGCTGACTCCGACGCTCAAAGTAAAACGTCATGTTTTAGAAGACCGCTTTGTTGATATTATCCAAGGTAGCTATAGCGACAAATTAGTTTGGGTTGACGCGTAAAATCGTCGTTGAGTCTTTTGCTTTGGTAATTTTTGAAAAAGCTCTGTCCATGACAGAGCTTTTTGTTATCAGAAGGAGACGCAATAAGCGTTGAAACTGTGTTGGGCTATAAGCACTACAGCGACGCTACATCGCGATAAACGAAACGCATTGGTCGCTTTAAGAAGGGTAGCGAGAGCGTAACCCTTCATACACTAAGTCGCTAAACTCTGGCTTCGTTAAATCTAGGGCATCCATTACTTCTACCAGGTGCTCGTTGTCTTCACGACCTTCCCACACTTTTACGTAAGTGCCTTCTTTATAGCCGTTATCTTGGCGGAAAAAATTGAGTACATTTTTACCTACATACTGACGATACAGTTCGTCAGCTGACATTTCACACTGGCTTACGATGAACATGAATAGTGGCACGCTAAAGCGTTTGGCGGCGCAAAGGCCCGTCATGAGCTCTAAATTATCAAGAAGCGACAAATTTGACGCGTCGTAGTCCTTTCCATCGAAGCTTACTAGCGTTTTGCCACTTGCTAATTCAGAAGCAATACTTTTTGCAGATTCAGCGATATCGCCTTTATATTCAATAATGCAGGCACTTAGTGCAAAGTGCCAGATATCCACCAATTCCATCTGAAGCTGTGGCAAGTCTTTTTGCTGTGCTTTCCACCATTTCCAGCCGTGATGCTCAATTGCTTCAACTGACTCTACCATTGCTGCACGTAAGTATCCGTAACCAGCATTTAGCCAGTCTGGGTTTACTTTGGCGTTCATTTTATCCTGAAGAGAAAGCATAGTGGCGAGTTGTTGCGCGGTTAACATTGTTGCTCCTGACCGTGAAATTGTGTTGCGTTTCGTAAAGGCGAAATTGTACTTGAATGACGCTTCGGGAGAAACTGCTAAATTTAGGACGGCGAGAGTAAAGCGCTTTCTCTAATGTCTGCTTGCTTGTGGTGCACTTGCACCACGGTAAAACTATGACTTATTGGTCATGTTTTCTATTTTTGTTTAAGTTGTTGATATTTCAGGTTTAAAAAGTTGGCATTCAACCTGCAAAACATAAAGCGTTAACAGTGCTGCTCAGTAGCGCTAACGTGAATGAGTGCCAGGCAACGCTTATTCACGTTGTTACTGAGTAGACCGTAAACCTTACCCATACAGATTTTTCGTGTCCTGAGGTCTGTGTGGGTTTTTTTTGTCTGAAAATCGCCTACACACGCTTCTTTGCACTCATTTACTGCGCCAGAACTCGCTATCACTTTGCTAAGAACCCTCCGGATATTGTTTTCGCCATGCCCCCGGTATTTGTTTTATTATCATAAGACATTTGCTTATCTAAATTTTGGAGAAATAACTTAACTACTGAGCACAATGCGATACACTAAATTATAAGGTCGACGATACCTGTTCAGTCTTTGCACAGTATCTAAAAGCACGTTCTACAAAGGATTTTTCGATTGCTTGCGCTATACCCCTCTAATAAATTAGAACACTTAAGTTTTCTTCTCACCACGCTTTTACGTCAGCAGCCTATGGGTGTGTTTACACCAGAAACCATCTTGGTTGAAAGCCCGGGTATGCAGCACTGGGTCAGTATGCAGCTTGCCACTGAACACGGCGTGGCAATGAATATTGATTACCCTTTACCAGTGCGCTTTATGTGGAATACAGCACGTACAGTACTTGGACAGGACAAAGTACCCAAGCAATCTCCCTATCGTCGTGAAGTACTGACATGGCGAATCGACAATATTCTCCAAGATGGCTCGCTGATGAGCGCAGAAGCCTTCGAGCAAGTTAACCGGTATTGGCAAAATGCAGGAAGTGAACAAGAGCAGGGGTTACAGCGCCTTCAGCTAGCTACCGCTCTGGCCGATGTGTACGAGCAATACTTGTTGTACCGCCCGGACTGGTTGTTTAAATGGGAAGCTAACGAACGCGCTGTACTTGATGACATGGAGATATGGCAAAGTGAAATTTGGCGCATATTGGTCAAAGAGCAACCGCTGCATCCTGCGCGTTTGCATCAAATGACGCTCGATGCGTTGGAAGCTGGCCATTTACCAAGCGAGCCAACGAACAAGTTGCCTGATCGTGTGATAGTGTTTGCTATTAATACTATGGCCCCACAGCTTATCGCATTTTTTGACGCCCTCGCGCAGCACATTGATATTCATATATTTCATTTAAATCCTAGCGTTAATTATTGGGGTGAAGCGAAAAGCAGTAGCGAACAGGCGAAGCTATTGCGCTTAGAAGGCCTTAAGAAATGGATGGAAGAAGATCAGTCAAACCCGCTGCTTGGCAACTTAGGTAAGCAGGGCAGAGAGCTATTCAACTTACTCACTGAACTGGATACCTTTGAGATTAGTGCGTTTGATTCACCGGATTTTGAAGAGACAAACGATAATGCTGACAGCGACAATGCTCGTGGTCTACTCGAGTATATTCATAACGATATCTTGCAAGCCGCTCAACCGAAGCCACTTACTCATGATTTAAGAGAAAAAGACGATAGCGTTACTATCATGTGTACCCATTCCGCACTTCGCGAAGTGCAGGTATTACACGACCACTTGTTACACTGGTTATCTCAAGATAAAACGCGCACCCCATCTGATATTCTGGTGATGTGCCCGGCCATCGAAAACTACGCGCCATTTGTTGATGCTGTATTTCACAGAATAGGCACAAAGGCTTTGGCTGGCAGGGGGCAGGTTAGGCTTCCGTGTACCATTGCAGATAGAAGCCCAATGGATGCAGAGCCGTTGATTGCGGCATTTATGGCGCTGCTACAACTGCCCGATAGCCGTTTTGGTGTGTCGGACATTATGGATTATTTGCAGTTAGATTCAGTGCAAAAGCGTTTCTCAGTGTCACAAGATGATATTGAGCAAATGGTGGTTTGGCTAAAACAAGCTCATATTCATTGGGGTCTTAATAGCGCCCACAAAACTGCCGTTTCAGAAGGTGTTGATCTAGACGATACCTATAGCTGGTGGTGGGGAATACGCCGATTACTTATGGGCATGCTTGCACCAGATAGTGAAGTCATTGTTAGTGACCTACTTACTATTCCCGACGTTGAAGGACAAAGTGCGCTTACGCTAGGCAAGCTTATTGACGTTGTGGCGCTGTTGGGTGAGTTTGCCCAAGTATTAACAGCCCCAAGGACGGCCGCGCAGTGGTCTAAAGCCTTAATATCGCTTCGAGATGCGTGTTTTATGCCGATAAAAGACCAGCAGCAAAGTTGGGATCTTATTGCCAAAGTTGCTGCCGATCTTGCTGCACGATGTGAAGAGGCAGGTTATGAACACGAGCTCACCCTTCGTCAGGTTCGCGACCTGCTGCTCAATCGATTCTCGTCGCCAGATGCCGGTAACCACTTTATGACCGGTCAGGTTACGGTGTGTTCAATGCTGCCCATGCGAAGCATTCCGTTTAAAAAAGTGTGCATTTTGGGGCTGAACGACAGTGAATTCCCCAGAAAATCAAGCCCGCTGGGTCTCGATTTAATGGCAGGTGCTGGCCGCCAAATAGGTGACCGCTCACGACGTTTGGAAGACAGGTATTTATTCCTAGAAGCCATTATTTCCACCAGAGACAGCTTATATTTAAGTTACCAAGGGAACGACGTTACCAATAACAGTGAGCGGCAACCCAGTCTAGTATTGGCTGAGTTTATGGATATGTTAGCAAACAGCTATGCACTGGATTTATCAAAGTACAGCGTTAATGCGCCGCTTCACCCGTTCAGTGAAGAAGGCTTTACGGGAACCTTGCCGAGCTACGAAACAGGGTGGTTACGGTTAGCTGACGCGTTACAGAAAACGAAATTAAATACCGATGAAGCAGATAATGAATCTGCCAATGATGCGGATACGGCAACGTTAGCACCATCACCTGATGCACTATCAACGCAATCGCTTCGTTTATCAGGTATTCAAATTGCGAGAGCTTTCAAAGATCCGCTGGAGTATTTCTCTGTCCAACGGCTGGGCGTAAATCTGTCTCAATCGTTTACGCTACTTGAAAATAGCGAGCCGTTTGAAACCAATGCGCTGCTACGTTACCAGGTGCTCGACGCTATCTTTTCGTCTGCAGAGCGCGTTGCGCCAGAGAAAGATGATGTCACCTCTCTTTCCTATAGCGAAAAAGTGATCACTTTTGCGTCGCTTAGAGGGGATATTCCCAATAACCCCGTTGCCAGAGATGAAGTTGACATGTGGAAAGAAGGGGCATTGGCATTAAGTCAGGCGATGGGCCCTCACGACGCGGAGCCTAAGAAAGCGCACTTTCAAGGCAAATACATCACCTTTACTTCATCGGCTTTATTAGGCAGTGACGCGCTAGTCGAGCTTTGTGCAGGCAAGATTGACGCACATCGCGCTTTGGGTTTCTTCATTTCACAATTAGTTTTTTCAAGTAGCGATGAAGAAACCAGCTACAGCAACTATCCGCTGGATATCTATTCGTGTGCCTGGGAAAAGGGCGAAACCATTTTGAAAAAGCAGCGCTTCCCCGCTTACGACCGGGAAACTGCTGTGCGTTTACTTTTGTTTATTGAACAGCTTTATATGGCAGTTTACACGGCGCCGACACCTATTCATTTAAGTTTGTTCGGTACTTTTATGCCCGGAACCAGAAATTCAGACACTAAGCCTGTAGTGGAAAGCATAAAGCCTGAGATGATTACCGACATTCTGCATGCGTTACTAGAGAGTGCGGACGGGACTAGTGAAACCGACAAAGCGATACTTAGCCAAGTACAACATGCAATTGACGAGATGTGCCCGTTCACTGATAAAGACAACGCTGTAGCTAGTGAAGCGACAAATGAAAAACATGAAAAAGCGAAACAGGCGGTGGAGCAAGCCGCTGCACTTTTTAACACGATAGAGTTACAGCGAGCATTAACAGACTGGCAGCAAAGTAGCGGGCAATTCAGCGCCGATATGGCAAGCAACCCTTACTTAAATTGGTTGTTTCCGCAGGGCGTGAGTTGGAATGATATACCGCATTTAAGTGCTTTTGTGCTGCTCGCCATGGTCAACAATGCGTCTCAGGAGGAGAAGCTATGAGTTACAACCCTACATCCTCTGATAACCCTATAGACGAACAATCTCAGCCGCAAACCGACGACCACAGCGGCACTGAAGCGCAATTACTCGATGTAGTCGCTATGCCGTTAAAAGGGCGCCACCTTATTGAGGCCAGCGCTGGTACAGGTAAAACCTTTAATATTACGCGCTTGTATTTGCGTCTATTGCTTGAAAAAAAGCTTACCGTCAAAGAAATATTGGTGATGACTTTCACCAAAGCCGCAACCGAAGAAATAAAGGGGCGTATTGCGGCAACACTAAGAGAAGCCCTCCTTATTTGGCAGCAAGCCAAAGATAACGGCAATGAAATAGACAGTGGCTGTGACCCGGTTTATCAGTATTTATTTAATAGCTGTGATATTGACGAGAGTTTGGCACTTTTAAAAGCGGCGCAGCTGGAGCTTGATGAAGCCTCGGTGTTTACTATTCACGGCTTTTGTCAGCATGTTATTACCCAATTAGCATTTAACAGCGGCTTTGCCATGTCGCTTAATTTGGGCAATGACACCAGCGACTTATACCTTGAAGCTGCCGAAGACTTCATTCGAAAAATTAGCAAAAGTGAGGACGAGTTTAGGCTACTGGCAGAGTCTGGCTGGCATACACCTGAAAAACTGCTGCGAGAGTTTAACGCCAGCATTAAAAGTACTCTGACCCCAATATTGCTTAGTGAAGAGGATATTGAGGCGGCGTGTAAAAAGCAGCTAGATGAAGCGCCGCACACGTCTTTAGCCTACGTGAAGTCTCTACTTCAAAGCGTAGAGGATAATGAAGGGCTATTGGTAGAACAGCTCATCAAAACACCGGCCCATAAAAAAGAGCGGCCTCAGGAATTGGCTGCACTTAAAGCTTGGTTGCGTTCTTGCGTGGATGAACAAAGTTATTATCTTCCGCCGCCCGAAGCGGAAGCCTTTGTTAAAGGTAACCGATATGCGCGAAATTCATCTGGCGTAAAAGAGATCTTAACGCCTATAAAAGATTTTGCAGGGGCGCTAAAAAAAGCATTTGGTGAAAAAGACAAAGCGCTTGGCAAAGTGCCTGTATTCAAGCTGGTGGTTGAAGCCATTGCGTTCATCAAATCCCGCGTTGAAAAGCAGAAAAAACAGCTGGGCGTTATCGACTTCGACGATCTTATTCGTATGCTCGCCGACGAAGTGGTGAAGCCAAACAATACTCTTGTGCCTGAACTTCGCAAAAAATTTCCCGTTGCGCTTATCGACGAATTTCAAGATACCGATGCAAAGCAGTACGCGATTTTAGACGCAGTTTATCCTAATCTTGAGAATGCTAACGAAAGTGCGTTATTAATGATAGGTGACCCCAAGCAGGCGATTTATCGCTTTCGCGGTGGCGATATTTTTACCTATTTAAAGGCGGGTAGGCAGGCAGATTACCGCTGGGTGATGAATACCAACTGGCGCTCGGTTGAGGGAATGGTTAAATCCTACAATCGGTTATTTTATGGCGCGCCTGTGGCATCAAATAGACCTGCCGATGTGTTTGGTTTTGATATCAAATACAACCCAGTCGAATTTACGCCTAAAGCGGCCGCGGCAAAAACGCCACTTATCGACCCTGCCGAACAAGACAATGTAATGAAAAGTGCTGTAATGAAGAGCGGTGTAATGAAAAGTGCTGTAACGAAACGCAGCGCAATGAACTACGTTAGCATGTGTTTGGACGACAAAGAAAACGCCCACATTATGCGTCGCAAAATGGCTCAGTGGATTGCGCAAGAGATTTACCGCTTATTGAACGAAGCGCACTTTCAAACCGCCAATGGTGGCACCGCGCCGGTGAGGCCTCAGGATATCGCTATCTTGGTGAAAGACAGGACCGAAGCTGGCGCTATCAAAAGTGTACTGCAGCAAAAAGGCTTGGCGTGCGTTTATTTAAGCGATCGCAGTAACTTATTTGCCAGTGCCGAAGCCAAAGATGTACTGCGGTTACTCAACGGTATTTGGCATGCTAACGACACCAGTAAAGTGGCGTCGAGCTTGGCGTCACCGCTTTGGGGTTATAGTGCCCAAACACTTATTGAACTGTTGTACCATGAAGATGACGCGCAGTGGGATGCGGCTATCGACAAGGTATTGTCGCTGCGGGATATGTGGCTGCAAAAAGGGTGCATGAGTGTGCTGCTGTATTTAATGCAAGATAGCTATCAACCTCATGCTGACAGCGTGGAACGCGCCCTTACTAACTATCAACATTTGGCCGAAGTGCTGGAAAAAGCTAGCACTACTCACCAGCGCCCAGAGCAGCTACTCGACTGGTTGAATAAGCAAATTCATAAGCCTGAAAGCGATGAAGAGCTTACTTTGCGCCTTGAAAGTGACAGCCAACTTATTCGACTTATTACTCAGCACGGCTCGAAAGGGCTAGAGTACCCCATCGTGTTTGTTCCTTTTGCCACCGGCTACAGAGACGCCGCTAAAAACGGCAACACTACGTCGCAAATATTTACTTATTACGACGAAGAAAAACAAGATTTGCAAATGCAGCTTGGGCAGACGCCACAGGCGATAGCTCGCGTTCAAAGCGAGAGCGAAGCGGAAGACATGCGACTGGCCTATGTGGCGGTAACACGAGCTGCTCATCGCTGTTACATGGGCGTTGTACCGCTAACTAACAATGAAAGAAGTGCATTAGCACGAGCACTTGGTGTAGGCGGCGATGGCAGCAACAACGATTGGTCGAGTGTGTTAAACCGCGTTGCTGATGAAGATGCGTCCCATGCCAGCCATATCGACGGTGATGAGTTTGAGGAAGTGTATAATGGCTTTGAACAAGAAGATGAGTTACCTCAGCTAACCGCGTTGCAATTTACCGGCACGGCAAGCGAAGAATGGCGACTGTATTCATTCTCAGCAATGAGCCGTTTAACCACGGTTGGTGCTAACCAAAGCGTTGAAACAGGCACAGCAGCAGAGTCCGGCGCAATAACAGAGCCCTTGAGTCAAACCCTTCCTAGTGTGCCCGTACTTCAAACCATTCGAGATGAAGAAGTGTATGCAAGCGACCCCCTTATGGGTGAGATGGGCTCAATTGATGCAGACATCAATTCCTCGGCAGGTATTGAAAGTACGGTAAGTAAAAGTGATCTGCGTTTTACCCTAGAGAA
This sequence comes from Alteromonas sp. W12, assembly GCF_001924945.1. NCBI lineage: Bacteria > Pseudomonadati > Pseudomonadota > Gammaproteobacteria > Alteromonadales > Alteromonadaceae > Alteromonas > Alteromonas sp. W12. Next base: position 142,277 of record NZ_LQXH01000009.1, on the reverse strand, counting down.
AGGTGCGAGCGCAGGTAATTTACTTCACGATATTCTAGAGCACAGTGACTTTAGTGCGCCCGATTGGGAAGAAACGGGTAAGGAACTGGTTAACCGCTTCGGGTTAGATGAAAAGCGAACGCCGCTACTTTATGAATGGTTAGAAGAAGCGCTACAGACGCCTCTGTATCCCAATATGCAGCTAAGTATGAGTGATTTGCCCTTAGCGCAAACCCTGCGCGAAGCCGAATTCTATTTTCCAATGAACGACACGCAATGGACTCAGCTTCGTGAAGTACTCGCTACCCATAGGCAAAACGTAGCTGACGTTATTGGTGGCGAGATGGAAACAGCGCCTCAATTAATCACAGCTAAATTACAGGGAATGATGCACGGGTTTATTGATTTGATTTTTGAACATGACGGTCAGTTTTATGTGGCAGACTACAAATCAACCTGGCTTGGCGATACCCTTGATAGCTACACGCCAACAGCGCTGTTTCACAATAACCAGCATCACCTTTACGACCTTCAGTACTTAATTTACTGCTTGGCGCTACATCGCTATTTAAAGAATACGCTGCCTAACTACGACCCAGATATGCATTTTGGTGGAGTGTATTACTTGTATCTACGCGGTATGCACCCAGAAAACGAGCGCGGGGAAGGGGTATTTTATACTGATGTTCCATCTTCTGTACTCAATCGATTAGACGGGATATTTGCGAGCAAAGGCGATGCCCAGCAAGGCAATAGTTCTTCGAATGCAGGCAGCTCTCACCAGCCTTTGGAACAAACGTCTTCGGGTCAGCAGCAGTTTAGTTTCGATGACAAGTAGTCAACATCATAGAGGCTAAAGCAAAGGAAAATAATGAAAAGCAATCAACACTCTGTACCGTCATTTTTTGATAACTTGTTTGGCATCGAGGCGATCGACAAATTTGTCGCAAAAGAATTTGGCTTTATTGATGAACTGGAGCAAGAAGAACAGTTTATTTGGGCTGGGATCTTAGCATACTTGTCTTATATGCAGCGCAATGGCCACAGCTGTATCTATCTAAAAGACATAGCGGGTACGACGCTTTTTAAAGAGGTAGTCGCAGAACAAGAGGCAGCCTTGGCGGTTGAAACGAATGAGCATAGCAGTAATGGGGCGGCGGCTGCTTCACTGACGCTGGTTGAACAAACCGAGCAGGAAAAAGCGCCCAAAGCAGGTGTTGACGTGCCACAACTAACACCGTTACTTAGAATTTTAAAAAGCGCACTGGTTAACGAGCAGGTGGCTCAACTATTTGTCTATAGCAACGGCAAGCTGTACAGCCGTCGCTACTATGAATTTGAACAAGAAGTAGCGCGCAATGTTGTAAAACGAGCTGCGCTTACGCCGTTAAGTGATGAGGCAAGCGAAAAAGTAAAGCAACTTTGGCCAGCAATCTTTCCTACCGAAACAACCGATCGGCAAGATTGGCAGCAAATAGCGGTGGCGAAAAGCCTAATGCAGCGCTTTTGCGTTATAAACGGTGGGCCAGGAACAGGTAAAACCTATACTGTATTGCGCTTATTACTGGCGCTACAGGCTTGCGATGAAAACTTAAAAATTGTGCTGGCAGCGCCTACAGGTAAAGCGCAACAGCGTATGACGGAGTCTATCATGAACAGCATAGACGGACTTCGCGGCAAGTTGGACGACGCAGTGCTTAACAACGTGCCTACCGATGCTGTGACGCTACATAGATTACTAGGATTGCGCGAGCACGGTGTATCGACCAAGTTCAATCAGCACAATCAATTGGCAGCAGATGTACTTATTGTCGATGAAGCAAGTATGGTCGACTTAGCGCTAATGACACGTATAGTACGAGCATTGCCAGACCATGCACGGCTCTATTTTATCGGTGATGCAGATCAGCTTCCTGCGGTTGAGCTTGGCAACGTGTTAGAGCAGCTAGTTAGTACCGGGCCAGCAAGTTTTGACGAAAACGCGAATGTGTCAAATGGCACAAACAGCACACATAGCTCACTTAGTTTTAACAGTCATGACGACGCGCTTTCTTTAGGTGGCGTGCCATCGTTGATGAGACAGCACATTGCTACGCTATGCCCGCATCTGCCCTTGTTACCGGTTGATGAGCAGGCAAAAAGCTATGTAGCAACTCTGCAAGCACCGCAGCGCTTCAAGGGGCAGGTGGCAAAAGTTGCAACGGCCATACAGCGAGGTGATGCAAGCGGCGCACTTACCGCGATTAGCGATAAGGCTGGCGACAATAACGAAAGTGCGGGTATTGGTTCAAATACGGCATCGCGACTACAATCCGGCGTTCACCTATGGCCAGAACTCCAGGTTAGCGGCCGTGATTTACAACAGTTGGCCAAAGAAAGCTTCTTGCCTATTTTTGACGCTGGCAGTGCCGAAGAAGCGCTTAATCGCCTGAATGTGGTTAGGTGGCTAACCCCAGTCCGCAAAGGCGGAATGGGCGTAGAAGGCCTGAATATTTTGGTGTTCGATGCTATCAAGCACAAAATCAGAAAGCGGGAAGGTCATTTCTATCAAGGTCAGCCCATTATGATTGTCAAGAATCATCATCCTCAGCGACTATCAAACGGTGAGGTTGGTGTAATCTGGCCTGACAGCAAAGGAAAGCTATATGCGTGGTTTTACCAGGATAGCCAAGCTTCAGGTCAAAACGGTTCAAGTCAGAAAGCTTTGGCAAATGCAGGAGACAGTGCTGACAATACGCTAGAGCAAAAACAAGCGTTGCGCAGCATATCGCTATCAAGAGTACCGCAGTTTGAAACTGTGTATGCCATGACCATACATAAATCTCAGGGCTCTGAATTTAATCATGTTGTGCTTATTTTACCTAAGCCTGATAGCGAAAAAGCCGCCAATTTATTTCATCGAGGCCTAGTATACACAGGGTTAACCCGTGCTAAAGACGGCTGCTTAATCATCTCTGACACCGCTACATTTAGCCACATGGTTCAGCGGGTGGATAAGCGTTATTCCGGGCTGTCTGAAGCGATTAGCCTGCACCTAGAGAGCACATCAAACGCCACCCCAGAGATTGAATAGAAATAAATGTACTCTGACCCCAAAAATTTTGGGGTCAGAGTACATTTCTGTGTGGTTATTTTACTGGCGTAAAAAGGCACAGGCCGCGTTTGTTAATATCAATAGGGGTTTTGCTGATTAGATAAATGCGGGTGGGGACAGTTACACGCAAAATTCCGCCTTCGGCATTTAAAAACTGTGAAGGCAAAAGTACAGACGTGTCTTCACTTTCTGAATTGTCGGTCTCGGCTTTCACTGCAAAGTGTGACAAACCGCAGTGATCCAGCCAACCTAATATATTATCTGGCGTTGCCACAAAATTATCGTGCTTTAATACGCTGCTATGTAGCGTAATATTCGCACCGAAGACGGGCTTATTCTCTATCGCCATTTGTGTGTTAGGCTTTAAATGCAGACGGTATAGTCCGTGTGCTTCAGGCACAATGTCATCATTCGCATCTGTATTATTCACTAACGTAAGCATACAAAGTTTCACAGGTTAGTTTGGATGGTCTTATTTTGGTGGACTTACGGCTAGCCTGCGTTGATGTGGATCAACTGCCCTTGGGTTTACGCACTTTGTATAAAAAATTAGGCTTCTTGTGCAACAAGCATCTCACCAAGACGCTGAATAGCTTCGGTGCGCGCAGCCTGCGTGCTATCAATGAAATTAAAACGCAGGCAATGTCGATACTTACCTGTTGCCGAAAATAGCTGCCCTGGCGCGACATAAATTCCTTTTTGCTTGGCTTCGTCAGCCAGCTTCACGGAGTCATAACGGCTGTTTAGCTCTACCCAAAGCACATAGCCCCCTTGAGGGTAGCTAATACAGGTGTCGGCGGGAAAGTAACGCTTAATGTCTGAACGTAGTGCGTCTCGTGCACTTAGGTAATGGTGACGCATAGCCCGAATATGTTTGTCATAACCGCCTTGCTCAATGAAACTGGCTATAGCTAATTGGGGTAGAGTAGGACACATAGAGCTACTGACATATTTAACGTGGAGCACTTTATTTCTATAGCTTCCCGGCGCTATCCAACCCACGCGAAAACCAGGCGCTAGCGTTTTTGAAAACGAGGAGCACAGTAAAACACGCCCATCTTTATCGAAAGATTTAATGGTTTTTGGACGAGGGTAAGCGTAGGCAATATCGCCGTAAATATCATCTTCAATAATGGCTACATCGTACTCTCTGGCCAATTCATATAACGCTTTCTTTTTCGCCTCAGGCATAACGAATCCTTGAGGGTTATTTACCGTTGGGGCGACTAAAATGGCCTTGATCGGCCATTGATCAAGCGCTAGCTTTAATGCCTCTAAACTCAGTCCTGTTGCAGAGTCGGTGGGGATCTCTAATGCTTTTAATTCGGCGCCTTTTATAGCTTGCATAGCACCGTAGAATCCGGGGGATTCTACCGCTATCACATCGCCGGCGCTCGCCACTGCGCGAAGGCAAACAGATAAGGCTTCCTGGCAGCCAGAAGTCACAATGAATTCGTCGCTTTGCAACACACAGCCAGATGCTGCGGCCAATCGGCTTAGCTGTTTTCGCAGAGTTTCATCACCTTTTACGTCACCGTATATCATGCCGTCCAAGGCTCGATGTTTGGTGAGTTCATGCAGGCGTTTTATAAGCGGTTTAAGGGTTTTGGCAGTCATGTTGGGCATGGCATGCTGAAACTGGCACAGGGTTTTAGCGTCATGATCTTTATTGAAGGTATTCAGCAAAGTGTCTAGTACATCTTCCCATTGAGACACATCCATAGGACGTTGCGGAGGCTTCGTCATGCTAGGGGTGTTATCTATTAATATACTACGGGCGACAAAATAACCTGATTTAGGTTTTGCCTCTACCAGTTGCTGCGCTTCTAACACTCGATATGCTTCCTGCACGGTAGCTATACTTACTTTATGCTCCGTTGACAGCTGCCTAACCGAAGGTAACTTGTTCCCCACCTCAAAAACACCACGCTCGATTTGGGCTTTAAGTTCATTGGCTAATGTTTCGTAAAGCGTCATCGCAATATTTATTCTTATGAAGTTATCTGCATACAGATAACTATATCTTAATTGACAGGAGCTTTTAACCATACAGATTGGTGAAATAACTACCATACAGACGTTACCATGACTAAACTGTATGGCTGTTTTTAAGCGTATTTGGGTATGATGCATACAAAAATATGATTGTATTGTGTTGGTGAAAAACAAGCGTTTGGTTAACCGACCCCTTTCTTTTAAAGAAACGCATTGCTCACCTCAACACATAAGGACTGTCATGGAAACATCTTTACTCATCGCGCTTGCGACATTCGCGTTCATCAGTACGGTAACGCCTGGCCCGAATAATATGATGCTATTGGCTTCTGGGGCACAATACGGTTATAAACGTTCGCTGCCGCACATGCTGGGTATTGTAATTGGTGTTGCAGGTCTAATGATAAGCACACTGCTAGGCATTGGTGCGCTGTTCAACATATTTCCCGTACTGTACAGCGTGCTAAAAGTACTTGGCGTGGCATACCTGTTATGGTTAGCATTTAAAATTGCCACTGGCCCCGTAGATGAGCCAGTAGGCCTAGTAGAAAACAAAATTAAGTCGACCAAACGCCAAGGGCCGCTCAAGTGGTGGGAAGGGGCATTATTTCAGTTAATTAACCCTAAAGCATGGATGATGGCGTTAGCCAGCGTAGGCACGTTTTCACTGCCTGGCGAGCACTACACCCAATCTGGTATTGCGATTGTTACCGCTTTTGCCGTGATTGGTTTTCCAAGCATCTCGCTTTGGGCAGCGGTAGGCGCAAAAATACGCGTGTGGTTGAGTTCGCCAACTCGAAGACGGCAGTTTAACCTTACAATGGGCGCGGCCACAGCAGCCACGTTATTTTTGATAGTGTAACGGTTATATTAACTGGACGCTGGCCTTTTGGGTGTAAACCGATTGGCTGGTGTCTTTTAAAAAACTGATAAAGGGAACACGTAAAATGGAGTGGGTCGAAGTCTTTATTCAATACTTAAGAGCCTATGAACAAAAGGACCTAGACAGTGTTTCCGATATGTTTGCGGATGACATTGCATTAAGGGACTGGAAAATTTCTGTAAAAGGTAAACGGTTAGCCGTTGATGAAACACGTAAGAACTTTGAGAATGCTGACTCGATAGAAATAGATGTGCTGTCTACTATGGTAAATGAGAAGATGGTGTCTGGTGAGCTCAAAATTGTGGTGGATAAGTCTGAAACACTGTTCGTTGTTGATGTCTTGAAATTTAATGAAAACGGTAAAATCATAGCTATTCACGCTTATCTAGGACGCGACGATTAAATCTAGCGCAAACAATACAAATACAAGGAGCAGGTCTTCATGGAATTGAACCAAGTTACGTTACCCGTTACCAATATGGTCGAAGCGGTGGAGTTTTACCTTACACTTGGGTTCACTCAAATTGTAGATACACCGCATTATGCCAGATTCACGTGTCCTGAAGGCTCGTCCACATTTTCGCTCTCTTTAGAAAGCGAAAGTGCTCAAAATCACAGTGTGATCTATTTTGAGCACGAGGCGCTAGAAGAGTTGTATACCTCTCTTGTGGAAAAAGGTATTCGTTTTGAGCAGCCGCCAACGCAGCAGCGCTACCTTTGGAAAGAGGCCATTTTAAGAGATCCATCTGGCAACAAAATAAAGCTGTACTGGGCAGGAGAGAATAGAGTGAACCCGCCTTGGAAAGTTGAAATAAAGCAGTAGCCATTTAGATAAACTTCAAGAAAAACCGAGATAACTAGTGACAGACTCCCAAACTAGCGTGCACTTTCGCTTAACAAAATTAGATGCCATGCAGGCGTATACGCTAAAACGAGAAATTGAAGGCGCTTACTTTAGTAAGCGTGAAGAATTCGTAGATGAAAAAGGCTCAGGTGCGTTCATTGGCATGGTGCCTTTAAAAGAAAGCCTGTTTGACGAACTCAACGATTACGTTATTCGCCAGCAAATTCAATATGATGACTGCGATATTTATGTTGAATCAAAAATTGCTAACGGTGATATTGCCGTGCCAAGGGTGGTAAACAAATTGCTCAAATACATCGACTGCAAGCTGACTTTCGCTTTTGCGAAGTAGTTTCAATTGAGGTGCGCTACTTAAGCGTGAACCGCCAAGGCAAGGTTGTGTCATCCCGTGCACCTAGCTTACCGGTTTGATCGTCTTTTGCGTAGTCTATGCCGATGCGAGGCGAACTAGTGATATGTTTACTAGCAATAGCATGGTTACTTTCCTCAATCCAAATCAAAGTGTTATTCACTACAGGCTCACCATTAAGCGCAGGAGTTATTGCAAGAGCTTGTGTCAGCTTAGCTGGACCGTCACATAGATTACGCAATGATGTGTTCACGCCGCGACGTTCACGCATTTTGTCTACACCTTCTGTAGGCTTAATTTTTCGGATCAGAACTGAATCAGTGTGGTCAGCGTCATTGGTAACAATATTTAACATACTGTGAGAACCATAAATGGTGTAGATGTAAGCAACGCCGCCTTGCTTTTTAAGTGTTGATATCGAAGAAGGGCGCCGCAACAGGTGTTTTTCCATGGCAAGATCCTGATGACCACGGTAGGCTTCCGTTTCTGTTATCGTTCCCCCGGTTAGTACGCCGTCGACATTACTAAACAGGACGTTACCAATGAGCGTCTTTGCTATATTGACGACATCGCTATCAGTGAAAAAAGAACGCTGTATTTTTCGTTTAGGTTTATTAATCAACAAATTAAGACGACTTCGTAATTTCGCTGTGAGATTTTAGCACTTTGCTACCGTCGTCCTGTTCAATGAGATATGCTGGGTCGCTGTCGCTAGCCTCTCGTTTTACCGACGAACCCTTAATCGTGCGCTCTACATCATTGGTAAATTTTTCTCTGATATTTCCCGTTGCACTACCGTTTCCCCATTCCCATTCTACTTCTGTATTTACCGCATAATGTTTCATAATTTTTCCCTAAGCCACTAAATCAACTATTAACTTAGTTGTTTAACGAAAAGAATAAGACCTGAGTTCAAAAAGGGGAAAAATAAGGATGGTAAAAAAGTAAAGAAAGTTTGAAACCCTAGGGCCTGTTGACCTTTGTTGTACATTTTTGCAGCGGTCTGTGTGCCATCTAGACAAGGCGGATGTTTGACGGTTTAGTGGTTCTAAATCGAAAACATTCAACGCAGTATAGATGGCACAAAGGCGCTGCCCGAAGGGGTCGTTATGGAAGCCTTTTACTCTTTGTCACAGTCCTTTAACTTAGCTCGCTAGGCTTGCAGGACTGTTTCGCGATTAAAAGGCTTCCATTTAGACCAAAATTCGTACACCAAAGGTCAACAGGCCCTAGGAAAGGGTTTCAATTTGTTTTTGTTTGGGTAATTGTTTTTGTGTGGCTGAACTCCCAGCGGTAGCAATAACGACTAAAGCCACTGCAAACCATTGTGAAAGCGTGAGGGTTTCATCAATAATGATGAACGCCGCTATGGCTGCAACGGCGGGCTCAACACTCATCATAATGCTGAAGGTTTGCTTAGGCATATTGCGCATTGCACTCATTTCTAACGTATACGGGATAGCCGACGAGAATACGCCTACAGCGAACCCGATGAAAATAGCCTGTGGCGAGAGTAAGGCGATACCTTGACTTGCAACGCCAATAGGCACTACACAGATAGCGGCCACTAGCATGCCTAATGTTACCGTAACACCGCCAGAACCTTCGTTGCCTGTTTTGTTTCCAAATACGATGTAACCGGCCCAAAACGCTCCGGCTGTAAGGGCAAGAATAACGCCGACGGGATCTAAGCTCTCGGCCGACGCGCCGCCAATATCGGGAAGCAGCAAACAAACGCCTGCAACGGCTAAAATAGCCCAAGCAAAGTCTCTCTTTTTTCTGGCACTAAAAAATGCCACAGCCAATGGTCCGGTGAACTCAAGTGCAACACCTATGCCAAGGGGAATACGCTCAATCGCAAGATAGAAGATGATATTCATTGCGCCTAAGCAAGCGCCGTAGAAAATAACGTTACGCCATCCTTTTGCGCTTAAGCGCGCTCTCCAAGGTCTAAAAATTACTGTTAACACCAACGCGGCGAAAAACGCACGAAGAGCACTGGTGCCTTCAGGGCCAACTATAGGAAAGAGTTGTTTCGCAAACGATGCACCAGACTGTATGGTTACCATCGCCAAAAGCACTGCGACTATGGCAAGTAAAAAACGTTGATTCACAATATATTGCAACCTGGATGAGACAAAACCGGATTATATTTGTTCTAAAACTGAAATGCTCGTTGATAAGGGAAAGTATTGAAAATTAAAGTCTAATAACCAAAACGCTATGGCAGCGGTCGCGAACACCGTCTATGCTACCCGCTGCAAACGCGTGCGATTTATGATGGCCAAATGAGCAAAATGACTCAGCGCACTACAGTTTAAAATACGACATCAAGCTTCGTAGAGTAGGATCGAATTGATCAGGAACGCGTTCAATTGTCATGTGGTACTCAGCTACGTTCCAAAATGTACCGCCTAGAAGAAGCGCTATAAGCACCTGGGTAGTCATTGTAAACTTGATATAAGGTTTATCTTCAGTAGGCTCAAACAATGTATTTATTTGAACGCGTTCATTTTTCATGTCTATCTTGGCGTAGATTGGGCATTGCAAGCCAGCTTGCAGTTGCCCTACCGGCTTAATGTGTAAAACCACATCAGTATTTGGGAATGTAGATAACCTTTCTTGCGCGCTCCATACGTTTGCTCTGGCCTTAAAAATTAAGCTATTGATTGGCATCATAAGCCCGTCAGGCCAAGTTATTTTGTGAAGCTCGCAAGGAAAATCAGCGAGAGACTCAGCGTAGTTTATTCTGTCTTGCTGAGTAAAATTCCTATCTAGCGCGAGAGGCGAGTGCTCTGTCGAACGGGAAGCTAAGTCCAGAGCGTCACCGGTCGATAACATGACCAGCTTATTCTCGTTAAGATTGTGATTACGCCAGGCCGATTCTATTTCCTCAGGGCATGCTTGATGTTGATACTGCGCGTATTGATAACCTGTTCCTGCTATCACAAAAGATCCAGCTGCTGGAATATTGAAATCTGCATCAATAATTTCCGCAAGTTGGCAAAACTTCTGTAATCGAGAGGCTTTTAACTGTGCTACGCGAGTGTGTTTCTCATCATCGCTATAATGAGAAAAAACAAAGGGGTAAATACTTGCGCCACTGTAAGCAAGAATTGCAGCATCAAGCTTACCGAAGGTCGCCTTAATTTGCTCTGCGTGCCTAATTTGCATCGGGTTGTCTACAGCAAAAAATACCTTGTACCCGTTTCCATCTTCAAGATATATCGACGAATCAACAGGTATGTTTGTTTCATTCACGATATCGTCAGAAGACCCTGAAAACTCTTTTATAATGGTTATACTGTGCTCGCCAAGTTCCCAAGGTTTGTCAAAGGTACATTCCGTAATATTCGTAAACCCTAATTGCTGTAAAGCTAAGCGAAGGGCAGGGGTCGGAAACTTACCGATCAATATTGGGATGTCTTTATCAAAATGAGATAGCGTAAAAGGATTAAAGTGGTCACCGTGAATGTGACTAATATATAAATAGTCGGGCTTTAAATTTAGATAGCGTGTGCGCTGCTTTTCATGCATAGGAGGGTAATTGAAAAGAAGGCCATGGTAAATGCCGTCTTCATACCAAGGATCGGTTAAAACCGTTGTTCCGTCACTGAAAGTAAACAAAAAACTCGCATTCGTTATATATTCAATTTTCATTAACAATCCTAAGGCTTTTGCGCGATAACAATGGCTTCTCTTCCTAAGTTTAGGTTAGAAAAAGCGCGATAAATATCTTGTCGTAAGTGGCTTAACCCCGCATTTTCCATGAACCATTCAAAGTTGACACGTTTCAGGTGACATTCTCGGCCCACGCTTGGCGTTTCAATGTAGTTGTCGCCCATCGCTAGAAACAGGTCTAGCGGGAAGCTGGAAAAACGGCTTAAAGGATTAAATCCACATTTTGAAACGAGTGCTTCTAGCGAGTCAAAATCAAAGTAATTAAGGTGGTGTGGGACAGCAACCCACCAAGGTTTGTAGTCTTGTGTTTTTCTTAAGCCTTCTTGCAGAGGGTTGAAGTCATTAGGGACACCCACAACTAAAACACCACCACTGGCAAGTTTGTCGAAAGCCACATTGATAAGAGAGAATGGGTCGGGAACATGTTCTAGAATATTGCGCATGTGAACCACTTTGATGTTTTCTGGAAGGCTGGTTAGGTCAGCATCGAAGCTGCTATTAATGATATCTAAGCCTTTATCACGGCAATGGTTTGCCGCTATTGTACTTATTTCGACACCAACTGTATTCCACCCTTCCTCTTTGGCTGCTTCCAAAAAAAGGCCTGCACCGCAGCCAATATCAACCAGAGTATTATCATCATTAGGCGAGATAAATTGAGCTATTTCGTTAAGCACGTCGCGATAGCTCATGAGCCACCAATCGCGGTCTCGCTCATAGTAGTTTAGCCTATCTCGTTCGCCGTCATTATAATGGCTGTCACGATAAAGAGTCTCATTTTCGAGCTTGTCTGGAAGTGGCGTAACATGTTTGAATCCGCACGTTTCGCAGTCAATAACATCGTAACCATCACCTGAAATAACGACGTTTCCTGAATGTGCCATGGTGTGTCCTAATTTTGTTTTTTATTTTGAGAGGCGTTTATCATTTTATCAAAAACTGAATCAAGAAACGTACCATTAAGAGTGAAACTTAAGGTAAGGTGTTAAAGTCATTCTGCTGGAACATGGTTTGTCTGAATCCGTTTGCTTAGACTAACTTTCTGTATGCTTAACAATTAGGACGTTGTATGAACGTAAGGAACCTCTCTTCACCGATAGATATTAAAGGCTTTTCGGTGATTACCAATAATCACACTGAATTCTCACCACTGGGAAAGATACCCACACTTTGGCAAAGGTTTGATAATTCGATAGCTGTTGACTATAAAGGCGGCGAGCGAGTGTATGGCGTGTATTTCAACTACGAATCCGATCATTCCGGTGACTTTTCCGTGTTGGCTGGGTTTGACGGTGACTCAGTGCCCGAACATTTAAAGGTTGAGCACATCACTATTCCCGCAGGAAAGTATCTCGTTTTTTCGCGACAAGGTGAAATGCCGCAAATTGCCATTGATGCATGGAGCGATATTTGGCGCTATTTCACAGAAGGAGGTGCCGAGTATGAAAGGACGTTTTCAATAGACTTCGAGCACTATGTGAGTGGCAACCATATAGACGTTTATATAGCAATAAAATGACGTCATGTTAACTTTATAATAAAAAAACGGCGCTAATAAGCGCCGTTTTTATCATTGCTCAATATTACGTAAATTACATTTTGTACGCTACGGTAACGTAACCGAAGCGGCCAATGTTGTCGTACGCGCCGTCTATTGAACCCGTGCCTGTCGTGCCTGTCGGTAGCGCACGGTTAAACAGGTTATCAATACCCACGGTTAGGCTAACACCGTTAGCAAAGTTGTAACCCGCGGTCACGTCAGTCACAGCGTATGAAGGCAGTTCCATACGGTTGCTCGGATTTGGGTTACGCGCTAACTCTTGGTTGTCGTAAAGGCTTGAACGTTCTAGGTAGCGAGTTTTCCAGCTTGCTTCCCAATCACCACGGCTATAGTTGATGGTTAATACACCCTGCCAATCAGATTCTCCTGCCGTACCTGCGTACTGATAGAATACTTCAGGGTTATCTTGGAATGGGAATTCTTTGCGGTCTTTAAGGTAAGTCGCAATCAAGCTAGTACGGAATGCGCCTTCTAGCGCGTCGAAATCATATCCTAGTTCGAAGTCGATACCCTTGGCTTCTTGACCCGCGATGTTCAATGCATAGCTACGAATCTGAGTGATTTCACCGGTAGTTCCATCACGGTCGATAAGGCCACAGTATACGTTGTTAATACCCGACTCAGAGTCAACACAGCGGTCCAAAATCGTTTGGCCGTCAATAGACGAAATCGCGTCTGTCAGCTCGATTTCCCAGTAGTCAACAGTAGCGGTAAAGCCTTTAAACCAGCTAGGAGTATAGACAACACCTAGTGTTTTAGATATTGAGCTCTCCGCTTGCAAGTCGATGTTTCCACCGTTTACGCCTTCTAGCGTTGCTGAGTCGTAATCAGAGTTAAAATCTGCAGGGATACCTAACGCTGCACAGTTTGCAATGCGTTGGTCGGCGTTGGCTAAGTCAGCAAGGTTGTCTGTACGACATGGATCGTCTACGCGGAAGAAGGTTTGGCTTGCTTCACCATAAAGTTCACCGATGTTCGGCGCGCGTAGTGCAGATGATTTTGTCGCACGTAGACGTAAATCTTCATACACTTTCCAATCTAGACCAAGCTTCCAGCTTTTCGCGTTGCCAATCGAAGAGTAGTTGGCAATCCGCGCCGCAGTATCAAATGTCAGCATTTCTACGCCAGGGAGATCGGCAAGTAGTGGAATAGTAACTTCAGTAAATACTTCTGATACATCGTAATCGCCTTTATCTTCACCTAGAGTGTTGAAAAAGGTACCCGCTGCATTATCAGGTTCTTCAATTTCGCTTTTTTCTTTGCGATATTCAACACCGGCTGCAAAGCCAACGTATCCTGCAGGTAATTCATAAATACCAGAGTTTGCGATGGTTGCGCCAGCGTTGTATTGTTCAATTTTGCTTGTGCCAACTGATGTAGTATTAACGTAGTCAATTGCTTCTTGTGAAGGCTGACCAAAGCCCATAATGTTCAGCGGTACACAGCCGTCATCACTACCTGACGCACAAACAATGTTTCCATCGCCGTCAGTTATTGCGTTAAGTGCATTCTCGAAGTTTTGCAAAACAAGGTTGTTGCGGTTCTCACGCTCTAATTCAGTTTTGCCGTAGTTTACAAATGCCTCGTAGCTCCACTCGTCACCAATGTAGCCTTCGATACCTAGCACGTAGCGATAAGTTTCACGCTCGTCTGCTTCGGTGCGGCGCCCTAGGTCAGTCATCATGCGGTTAAGCTGAATGCTGTCTAGTTCGTTTTCATCCATGTATGCGGCAACGCTATCATCTAGAAAGGCATTGTTACGATAAATGGTTGTCTCTGAGCCGCCATAGAAGAAAGCGGGCTGGCCCATTGTAATTGCACGAGTACGCGCGTACTTAGCCTGTGCATACACTGTGGTGTCGTCGTTTATCTCGTAGTTACCTTTTACATTTAGGTTAGTACGATCAAACTCAGGCTGAAGCTGCGTAAACTGGCGCAGGTTAAACGAATCACAGTTTGCGCAGAACGCACCGTCTACTTGGTCACCGGTGTAGATTTCGCGAATGGAACCGTCAGCGTTGAAAGTCTGAGAGTTGCCGCCAAAAACGCCAGAGTTGTTTAGTGTGTAGTAGCCCGCATTAGCAGTGTAAAAGTTGTCAGGAAATGCCGTTGAATTTAACTGGTCTTCACTGCGCTCGTATCCCATGATGCTTTCAAAGCTCATATTACGATACGACGTTGCAGTCCAAGGGTTGTCAAGGGCCTCTAAAGCTTCTTGTGAGCTGTATTCGGCTGCAAAAGCAATGTTGCCGCGATCATTGTCGAAGTTAAAGCCGTATGATGCTTGGTATTTATCGTTCTTATAACCGTTTTCCTGTGCAAAGCCTTGCGTCGCACTCACGTCGAAACCTTCAATGTTCTTTTTAAGAATGAAGTTAACAACACCAGTTACTGCATCTGCACCATAAACCGCAGAAGCACCGCCAGTAACGATTTCTACGCGCTCAATCCACGAAGTAGGGATGGTGTTGGTATCAACCGCTGCAGAACCTGCTGAAGAAGATACGTGACGTTTACCGTCTACCAATACTAATGTGCGGTCAGTACCCATACCACGTAGGTCAAGAATATTAAGACCAGCAGTTCCAATAAATTGACCTGAATTACCCAATGAGAATGTGTTTGCAAGTGAAGGAAGCTCATTAAGCACCTCACCAATGTTCATCGCACCTGAATTAAGAAGTGACTCACCAGAAATGGCTGTTACTGGTGATGGAGCGATAGCGCCCTGACGAGAGATACGAGAACCGGTGACCTGAATTTTTTCAACGTCAGCGCTTTCATTTGTTGAGTCCTGTGCAAGAACGTTGCCTGAGGTCAACGCGACACTTCCTGCTAATGCTAACTGAACTGCAGTTGCAATATTTTTCATGGATTGTTCCTAGTGAATTAGATTTACGTGCTTGTTGTTGGTTAACGCCCCGTAAATAGGCAAGGGCTAGCCAAATTGCATGCGTAGTTTTTACTTATGTTGCAATGGCGCGCATTCTAATTATCTAGTATTAAATAAATCAATTTTTTGCGGTGAATTAAATTCTAGCTATGAAAGAGTTAACTTAATTTTAAAGAATTTATAAATAGTAGGTTTAATTAATATTTTTAAGTGTTGTATTAATAATGTTCAATAATTGTTTTTATATTGACCATGTGGTCGAAAAATGTCTTTTTAGAGCGCTTATTAAGCGGTTTTAGTATTGTTTTTCATATGCTTGGTTAATTTTGAGTTAGAAGATTTCTGCTCGTATATTGCACTAACTGAGTAAATTTAAACCGTGTATATTAAAGTTTCTTTTTTTAACGTGAATAATGGTTGTTTTGTCGCTGTTTTAAATAAGGTAATTGCTAATGTTTCTTATAAGTTAAATATTCGTTACTGTTTATTGTGTTTTGTTTTTAATTATCTTTATTCTGTAAAAGCTATAAATGATGTAAGAGAGTTAACCTTAAAAGGGCCGACCGGATGAGAATAACGCTGATACTCTTTTTAACCGCTAGAAATAAAAAAAGCCCACGTTGATGTGGGCTCTAGAGCGCTTTCAAAATACTCTCTTTTAATAAAAGTTTTGGGGCGTATTAAGCACTGAGCTTCTGGGCTAATTCCTGCCTTACTATTTCGGCGCCAGCGCTGAGCGCCTCCAGCTTGCCTCGAGCAACCTGTCGAGAAAGGGGGGCCATACCACAGTTTGTACAAGGGTAGAGTTTGTCGGCATCCACGTACTTTAATGCTTCACGTAATGTAGCTGCTACTTCTTCTGGTGTCTCTATTGTGTCAGTTGCAACATCAATAGCGCCCACCATCACTTTTTTGCCTTTAAGAAGCGAGATCAGTTCAATGGGTACATGAGAGTTATGGCACTCCAGAGAAACCATATCAATATTAGATTTTGCTAGCTTAGGAAAGCTCTCCTCATATTGTCGCCACTCAGAGCCCAATGTCTTCTTCCAGTCGGTATTAGCTTTGATGCCATATCCGTAGCAAATGTGCACTGCAGTTTCGCATTTAAGCCCTTCAATGGCTCTTTCTAATGCGGCAATACCCCATTCATTGACCTCATCGAAAAATACGTTAAACGAAGGTTCATCAAACTGGATAATGTCAACACCAGCAGCCTCAAGCTCCTTTGCCTCTTGGTTTAGTATTTTGGCAAACTCCCACGCAAGCTTTTCGCGACTTTTATAATGGTCGTCGTACAGCGTATCAACCATCGTCATAGGGCCAGGTAACGCCCATTTTATGGGCTGATCGGTTTGGCTCCTTAAGAACTTTGCGTCTTCAACGAACACTGATTTTGGCCGTGTAACAGCTTGGGTAACGACAGGTACGCTAGCGTCGTAGCGATTGCGAATACGTACGGTTTTACGGTTTTCAAAATCAACACCGTCTAGGTGCTCAATAAAAGTAGTTACAAAATGCTGACGGGTTTGCTCACCGTCACACACAATATCTATGCCTGATAGGGCTTGTTCCTGAAGCGTAACGCGAAGCGCGTCTTTTTTGCCTTCCTCTAATGCTTCACCTTCTAGCTTCCACGGCGACCACAGGGTTTCAGGCTGTGCAAGCCACGATGGTTTTGGAAGACTGCCTGCAATAGAAGTGGGGAGTAGTTTTTTCATGTAATTCGCTTTCTTCTAATCAATAATTTGTATGGATGCGCGAAGGGCATAACGTGCTGCCCTTATCATAGTTTTGTGTCGCAACGTATGCGGTTTGAATATCGCAAGTATCTAAATCAACGGATCAGGCGTAGCTTGCTGTGAATTGCGCTAACTTGTGTTGATAAGGCTTTATAAAGTTCTCTTCTACGAACTTGCCTTGTTCAACGGCTAGATGAGTCCGCTCTTCACGGTCATAAACAATGCGAGTCACTGAGTGATCGCTATTTTTCAAGTTTGGTTTGAAGCTTAAACCTGCCTGGGCGTTAGCGTTATAAATCTCAGGGCGATAAATTTTCTGGAAGGTCTCCATCGTAGCAATTGTGCTGATAAGTTCTAAATTGGTGTAGTCGTTTAACAAATCACCAAAGAAATAAAATGCAAAAGGAGCAGCACTGTTTGGTGGCATGAAATAGCGCACGTTTAAGCCCATCTTCTTGAAATACTGTTCAGTTAATGATGATTCATTAGGCTGATATTCAACACCTAAAACGGGGTGCTGATTTTCTGTTCGACGGTAGGTTTTATTGTCGGAAACGCTTAAACAAATGACCGGCAGTTTTGAAAAATGTGCTTTATAGGCTTCTGAATTAACGAAATACTTAAACAACTTTCCGTGCAGATCACCAAAATCGGTAGGGACACTGAACGAAGACTGGCCACGATTGTGATTAGATAGACGAACGCTAAAGTCATAATCGCGAACATAAGACGAGAAGTTGTTTCCCACAATACCTTGGGTACGCTTGCCCGTTTTTTTGTCAATGATATTAGTTTGTAAGATTTCGATAGTTGGGAACGTGTTGCCGTTACCCTCAACGTCGATATCTACCGACACAATTTCAAGTTCGACAGCATAGCGATCGCCACTTTCATTATCCCAGCTAGCCAGTGCATTAAAGCGGTTGTTTATCATGCTTAGTGCATCGCGCAAATTTTCTTTGCGGCGTTGACCACGAGCTAAATTGGCGAAGTTGGTGGTGATGCGTGTGTTGTCTGAAGGGCGATAATCTTCATTAAACTGAACGCTGTTAATAGTAAAAGAGAAATCTGTGTTCACGTTGTTGTTCATGAGAATGCGCTTCTATTCCTAAAGTTAAACCGAGTAGTGAGAATGCTGTAAAAGCTATGAACACGTTATACGTTGATTTAACTATGAATAAAAATGACTTAATTTCATTTTTATATGAATTAATTTCATTTTAAGGCGGAGTACTTACTGAGAGTGAGCCATGATTCGGTTCCCGCTGTCCTTGGGGTTATCGCAGCTCTGTATCATTACCCCTCTATGGCTTTCCTACCCATCAAAGCAGTATAAGCCGCAATAGGTTCATAAAGACTTACACTTCTAAAGTTAGAGGACTTGACTTACTTAAGTCACAACTGAATACTCGAAATAGAAACTTGATACGGGAGGTTAAAACCTCCAATAACTTTATTTTTATCTAATAGGAAAGCAAGGAGGCATCCTGTGAATCTTTTAAACCGCATCAATTTCGCTTCTACCTCACGGTTTTCATTAGTTTTGGCGGCTGGTGTATTTTTTAGCGGCATGGCTAGTGCTACATCACAAACTAGCGACAAAGAAGAGTTTGTGGAACCCAAGGACGTAGAAGTCGTCGAAGTAAAAGGGAAAGTTAATAAGAGTAGTGGTTTTTTCCTACGCAAAATCCAGCGAACGGAATTGGATTTTTTTAGACGCTTTAACGATCTAGCGGACAACAAAAAATTCAAAGTAAAATGCAGAAAGGAATCATTTGTAAACAGTCGAATCAAGAAGACTGTCTGCTATCCTCAGTACGCGCTCGACCGAATGTATAAGGAAACTCAACAGGCGCTTAGACAGCAAATGCCTAAGCCAACCATGAAAGATATCGAGGACTTAACGGTTGATGAAAGAGAAGAGTCTTTTGCCTATATGGAAAAGGTCATTAAAAAAGACCCTGAACTGACCAAGTTAATGATAAAAATGCGTAAAGCGCAGCTTGAATATGAACAGTGGAAGGCGCAGTAGTCGGACATTGATAATACGTAAGCGCTCAAACTTAATGTTGGCCGTGTGTGTATACCTCAACCGGTGCGTCGTAACGGCCAAAGCGATATTTCTAGTGATTACGAAGAGCATCAATTAATTCGTCTTTGCTCATTTTAGAGCGACCTTCAATACCCACTTCCTTGGCCTTTTGATACAGTTCATCTTTAGTGCGATCCTCGCACTTTTTGCCTTTACCACCATCTTTAGAAGGCGTTTGTTCGCTATTGGCTTGCGCATTGGCAATGCGTGCCGACTTCTCTTTACTGTAGCCTTCATCGCGAAGGGCTTCGTAAGTGTCGTCGTTTTTAATTTGGTTGCCGTGGTCCTTAGCCATGTTTAACTCCTGTTTTGCATACTGAGTAATCGATTAATGTTTCGCCGTAATTCTTACTTTGTATTTATATAGATGGATTACACAGTCGTTTAAAAGGCAGGGTTCAAGTGCGAAGAACCAATAGCGAGAGAGTGCTGCGCCTTTAACATCAGAAAAAATGTCATTCATCGCAAACGCCAAAAACGACAAAATAACGCTGCACCGTAATGTAACGACTTAACGCGTTAAAACTTCTTATGTTGTCAATTTTAGTGCGCCACATGCACGTAAAAAGTGCATTTATGTCAATGGTTTAGGTTTTTCATGCTATTGCGCGTTCAAAATTAAGCCTTTAGTCTAAAGTGAATATAGACGGAAGGCAGAGCGAAATATGAATAAAAATGAACAACAGAGCACCGTGAATTCTTCACGCCGTAATTGGTTAAAGTCTGTGGGATTAGGTGCAGGAGCAGTAGCGCTAACGACCAGCGTTGACAGTATTATGGGCGACCTTCGTGCCGCAGGTATGCAAACTGAACACTTCCCGTCTGCTACCCCCAATGTAAACGATGGTCTTATTCGCTTATCGTCAAATGAAAACGCCTTTGGGCCGTCAAAAAAAGCCGCAAAGGCAATGCAAAGCGAGCTTTTAAACCTAGCGCGTTATACCGACGCTACGGTTGAAGTGTTAGCGCAAAAAATTGCTGAGCAAGAAGGCGTATCTGCTGAGCAAATCGTAATTACGAATGGATCTTCACCTATTCTTTTTGGCTATGCGGACTGGATCACCAAAAACGGCAATAAGCTGGTAACGTCTATGGCAACCTACGAAGGCGTACCACGGGGCGCTGAGTTTATGGGGGCAGACGTGATCTACGTGCCGTTAGCCAATGATATGACTTTTGACCTAGATGCAATTGAAGCTGCAGTAACCGAAGATACGACTGCTGTGTACGTATGTAATCCAAATAATCCGACAGGGAGCATGGTAGATGCGGCGAAGCTTACCGCTTTTGCAAAACGCGTATCGAAGAAAGCACAGGTTTTCATCGATGAAGCCTACATTGAAATGTCTGATGCTTACCCCGCTAATGTGCAATCGAAGCTAGTAGCTGAGGGGGACAACGTGGTGATTTGCCGCACCTTCTCTAAAATTCACGCCATGGCGGGACAGCGTCTCGGTTACGCCATCATGCCTGCTGAGCAAGCTAAAACAATGGGCGGTATGCTGCGCATGGGTGGTGTGAATTACTTGGCATTAGTAGCGGGTATGGCAAGTATGGATGATCATGAGAACTTAAACACAATGCGCTCACGCATTAAAACTGAGCGTGAAAAGTTAGTAAAAGTAGCTAAAGAGTTAAAGCAGCCGTTTGCGCCAAATCCACAAGGGAATTTTATTTACATGGATACGGGCATGCCGCACGATAAATTTGCAGAAAAGATGAAAGCTCAAGGTATAAAGGTTGTAGGGCGCACGTGGCCTGGGTACGACTCATGGTCACGTATTAGCGTAGGGACACCTGAAGAAACTGACGCGTGCGTTAAAGCATTAAAAGCGGTACTCGCTTAAAAAACAACAATAACACCTAGCGCAGAGAGAAAAGGCTGAACGCAATTTGTGTTCAGCCTTCGTTTTTTGAATCGCTATTTCTCGATAGCAAACGTTAAGCCTGCTTTTTCTTCTAAACGGCGGATAAGCTTGTTACCAAGTGCTGCCGCAGGTGTGAAGAAACCACCAGATAAACTAACGTCTTTGCACAAGCAAAGGGCAGATTCTGAAATCATTTTACTGGTAGAGCCGTAACCTGGATCCTTGTCGCCTTTTACCGATACGGCTAGCATATCACCATTGGTAGCGGTACCCACAAACATGACATCGTAAAAGCCATTTTCGCGCTCTTCTTTGCTCGGGCCTTCACCTGGCTTAGGGCCATCATCACTTGCAAGCGACTTATCTTTGGCAACGTGATTCGCCATGGCTTCACCTTTCTCACCTGGACCAGTCATCATCATTTCATCATATTGAAAGTTCTTGCCGTAGCTATATCCGCCCAGGTAGTTCGTGCGATGAACGTTTTTAGTATTGATGGCCGCCATAATAAATGGTGCAACCCATGTGCCTAACTGCTCATCGAAGTAAGGTTTATTGCCATCGGGCTGTGGCTGATTTGACGCGCCATCGGTTAATGAGTGCGGGTTAATAAGTGCCGCCATGACAGACTTATCTTTGTGCGCAGCCGCCATGGTCGCTTTTAAACTTGCAGCCGTACCGCCAGAGAACGTGCCCTGCATTTTACGAACGCGACCTTTTACATATTCAATGACATCGCCAGTTTGCTTTTTTGCATGTTCTTGAAGGTAGTACACACCAAGGTCAAAAGGCACAGAGTCAAAGCCACACGAGAACACAATGTTTGCGCCGGTTTCTTTAGCTTTCGCTTCGTATTTATTGATCATTTGGTGCATCCAGGCTGGCTCACCGCAAAGATCTGTATAGCCGGTGCCGTTATCGACACATGCAGAAAGTAACTTTTCACCGTAAATTTGATACGGACCAACAGTGGTAAGTACAACGGCTGTGCGCTTCGTCAACGCATTTAGCGCGTCATCATCATCACCATCGGCTACAATGCTAGCAACGCTTTCACTAATGCCTAGCTCCTTTTTTACGCCGTTGAGTTTAGCTTCGTTTCGGCCTGCGACCGCCCACTTAACGCTGCTGTCGCTGCCATACTGAGCCTGAAAATATTCAGCTACTAACTTACCCGTAAAACCTGTAGCACCGAAAATAACTACATCAAATTCCCGTTCGTTACTCATTGTTTTGTCCTGTTTTATTTCGTTTCGACACGTGTCATCAATATGCGTTACTCAATATACGCACAAGCACCCATATCTATCATTTTTTTCGGTAATATTTGTCTATTCACGAAATTAAATGGTGAGCATAAAAAAGCGTTAGCTTAATGATTCTACAAACTCAGCAAGCCGTGAAAGCCCTTCCTCCAAGCGTTCAATGCTAGTGGCGAAAGACAGTCTTACGTAATGGTTGGCATTGTGCTCACCAAAATCATTACCCGGCGTAAGCGCTACATGATGTTGTGAAAGTAGGGCATCACAAAATTCAATTGCACTTAGCCCTGTGTGCTTAATATTGATGTAGGCGTAAAACGCACCGTCAGGCTTTGCATCTAAACCAAGCCCCATATTTTCAAGTGCACTAAAAACAAGGGAAGCACGCTTTTCCAGCGTATGGCGGTTTTGCTCGCATTGCGCCAATGCTTTTGGTGTAAAGCACGCAAGAGCGGCCTTTTGCGATAGGGTAGAGGGGCAAATAAACAAATTCTGCGCGAGTTTTTCAACGATGGGCGTCATCGCTTCAGGTACCACACACCAGCCAAGACGCCAGCCGGTCATGCCAAAATATTTGGAAAAACTGTTTATTACGACCATTGTTTCTTCAAGCTGTGCATTGGCAAGTACGGTTTGAAGTTTGGTATCAGTGCCCAAGGTCGATTGGGAAGCGAATGTATCATTGCGTACATCAAGATCAGCCGAAAGCGATAGATCCAAGTAAATTTCGTCAACAATTAAAAAGCCACCTTTGGATTTGCAGTACTCGCCAATTTTAGTCAACTCTTCTGCATCTATAACCGTACCAGTAGGATTGGCAGGTGTGGCAATAAGTACACCTTTCGTGTTGTGCTTCCAATTATCTGCAACACTTGCAGCGGTTAGCTGAAAGTTATCCTCACTGCGTGTTGGTACCAGCGTTACCTCTGCGCCAAATGCGTTTAAAAATCGTCGGTTACAGGGGTAAGACGGGTCTCCCAATATCACGTTGTCGCCTGGTTCAACCAAGGCAGCACTTGCCAAAAGTAAAGCGCCAGAAGCCCCAGCGGTCACTACCACTCTAGAAGGGCTTACCGCTACGCCATGTTTAACTTTATAAAAGCGTGCAATGGCTTCACGTAGTTCAGGCATGCCCAGCGCCGAGGTATAGGGAAAATCTGGGGCACTCAAGCTTTCTTTCATTGCCGCGAGTACTGCCGCGGGTGCGCCGAAATCAGGCTCGCCTAAATTAAGTCTTATAACATCTTTACCTTGCTGTTCTAGTGTCGTGGCTTTTTCGCCATAGGCCATAGCAAGAAACGGAGAGATCGCCGTAGCGCGAGAGGCAAACTTCAAATTAAAACCCTTATTAGTAAGTGCCAATTCAAACTGTACCGCAATTAGTGATCACTCTTGGTCATGATTCAAGGGAATTCTTCGAGAAGTACAATTAACTCGCTGACTTACTTCATAGCTAACTATTTAAACGAACAAACTTTTCGGCCAGCTCGTCTAGTGACTCTTTATTGTGCGGGTCGGGCTTAACCACATCGATAGGGCATACCGCTGCGCAAGTAGGCGCATCGTAATGCCCCACGCATTCTGTACAGCGCAAAGGGTCTATTTCATACACTTTATTACCCATGCTTATAGCGGCATTAGGGCATTCGGGCTCGCACATATCGCAGTTAATGCAGCTATCAAGAATAAGCAGTGCCATACATTATGTCTCGCTTGCGTTTTCGGGTGTTACTGCACTAGGTGCTTTTCGAAACGGATTGCGGGTATCAACGCCTTCATCTAGATTTCGCAGTAGTAGGGCAAAATTTAAAGACACATCGCTAGGTATCGGTATTCTTACTAGGTGCCCTGAACCTCTAGCATCCGTAATAGAATGGTTTTTCTTATCCAGCATTTCACTCAAAATAAAGGTGATGTTGCCGCTTGGCGTCATCAACTCGAGCGAGTCACCTACACAGAATTTGTTTTTAACGTTTATAATTGCATAGCCAGACTCTTCACAACGATCAATCACTTCACCAACAAATTGTTGTTTATCGCTGACTGAGTGGCCATACTCATAGTTCTGATACGCGTGGTGTGCATGGCGACGCAAGAAACCTTCGGTATAACCTCGATGAGCTAAAGTTTCCAAGCTTCCCATTAATGTACTATCAAATGGCTTTCCTGCTACCGCGTCGTCAATTGCTTTTCTATAGACTTGAGCGGTTCGGGCACAGTAGTAATGTGATTTAGTGCGGCCTTCTATTTTTAAACTATGCACGCCCATTTGGGTTAACCTGCCAACATGTTGCACGGCACGCAAATCTTTAGAATTCATGAAATAGGTGCCATGTTCGTCTTCAAAAGCTGGCATCAGTTCGCCAGGCTTTTCCTTTTCTTCTAACATAAACACTTGGGAGCTTGGCGTGCCTTCACCAAGGGTAGGAATTACCACTTGAGGTGCTGTAACTGCCTTATTAATCTCACTGGTTAGAACGATGTCGCCAGTTTCGTTTTCCTCGCCTGCCTTAACATCGTAAGACCATCTACAAGCATTGGTGCAAGTACCCTGGTTTGGGTCGCGTTTATTCATATATCCAGACAATAAGCAGCGGCCCGAATACGCCATACAAAGCGCGCCATGCACAAATACTTCTAACTCCATGTCTGGAACATGTTCGCGAATAGTTTCAATTTCTTCCAAAGAGAGCTCTCGAGACAAAATAACGCGCTCAATACCTTGTTTCTGCCAAAACTTCACCGTGGCGTAGTTCACCGCATTGGCCTGTACACTCAAGTGAATAGGTATTTCAGGGAAGGCGTCGCGCACCATCATAATAAGCCCTGGGTCTGACATAATTAACGCATCGGGCTTCATAGCAATTACTGGTGAAATATCTTTAAGGTAGGTACCTAGCTTACTGTTGTGCGGAGCAATGTTGCTTACTACATAGAACTTTTTACCTAAAGCATGTGCTTCTTCTATGCCTATCGCTAAGTTCTCAAGGCTGAATTCGTTGTTTCTTACGCGAAGCGAGTAGCGTGGCTGCCCAGCATAAACAGCATCAGCGCCATAGGCGAAAGCGTAGCGCATGTTGCGTAAGCTACCCGCAGGTGCAAGCAACTCTGGCGCGATTAAGGTTTGGTTTGGCAATGTTGAAACTGAGTCTTCACGTAGGTTAGAAGAGCTGCGATTAGGTGATAATTTTGAAGTCATAGATAAAAACCGCTACTAGACGCTTTAAACAAGGCGGCGGATTTTATAAGCCGTAAAATACCTCTACAACCCAAACAAAGCTTGGTGTTGACCAAGATCAAATAATTTGGCGTCGCTCATGTTTTTGAATGTTTAAACGGCAATTGAGCAGAGTCAATGCCAGCTGTTTTATTCTATATAGTTGCGTTTTTAGTGCATTACCTTCGGTAGTAAAAACCAAGCCCGTTCACACCTAAATAATAAGCAAAAAGAGCGCATTAAACGATGAACTACCATGGGCAAAACCCACCACATAGGGTAGGCTAGAAATTCACAATAATAAGGACTAACTGCATGCTGCAATTGAACATTTTTCATAAAGCGGCACGACAAGTAAAAGCATCGGGCAAATCGGCCATTGCGATTACGGTATTATTTGTCGTGTCTACGTCTTCCGCATTGGCAGCGCTGCCAAGCATTGGTGAATTCACCAGCAATATGACCAAAAAAGATGGTTTAATTCCTGTTTACTATGACGATGAAAGTGACAAAGTTTACTTGGCGGTGCCAACAGACCACGCCGAATACCTGTTTCAAAGCAGTTTGCCGTACGGCGTAGGGTCTAACGACATTGGCCTTGATCGCGGCCAGCTAGGCAATACGCGTTTAGTAAGCTTTGAAAAATTTGGAAACAAGGTTTTATTAAAGCAGCACAACACCAAATACCGAGCAGCCCATGGCAGCGACGCTGAGAAACAGAGCATTGATGAAGCCTTTGCTGATTCGGTTATCGCAGGTTTTACGCTGGTAGCCAAAAACGACAGCGCCAGTCTAATAGATTACACACCGTTCTTATTAAGCGATATCCATGGCATTGGCAATCGCTTAGCGGGAACTAACCAAGGCAGTTTTAGCGTAGATAACATGCGAAGCGGCGTGTATTTACCTAAAACCAAAGGCTTTGAAAAAAATACTGAATTAGAGGCTTTAGTCACCTTTGCAGGTAAGAAGCCAGGCGAATACGTGCAGCAAGTTACGCCCGACCCAGAAAGCTTGTCGGTGCACTTGCATCATTCGTTTGTGGCTCTGCCTGATGATAATTACACGCCCAGAGAGTACCACCCGTACTCGGGCTACTGGAAATTCAGTTACTTTGATTATTCAACGCCTATCAGCGAGCCTACTGAACAGCGTTTTATTACCCGCCATCGTTTAAACAAGAAAACCCCGCATGCTGCAATGAGCGAAGCAGTAGAGCCTATTGTGTATTACCTAGATCCTGGTATTCCAGAACCCGTAATGACCGCGCTTAAAGAAGGGGCGAGCTGGTGGAATCAAGCCTATGAAGCCGCAGGCTACAAAGATGCGTTTCAGGTGAAAGTATTGCCCGAAGGTGCCGACCCAATGGACGTGCGCTATAACGTAATCAACTGGGTACATCGCGCAACTCGCGGTTGGTCTTATGGTTCGTCGGTTGTCGACCCGCGCACTGGTGAAATTATCAAAGGTCACGTTACGCTCGGCTCATTGCGTGTAAGACAAGATTATTTAATTGCCCTTGGCCTAACCAGTCCTTTTAAGGACGGGAGCACCGACACCACTGCACAGCAAGAAATGGCTTTAGACCGCATTAGGCAACTTTCAGCCCACGAAGTAGGGCACACATTGGGTATAGCCCACAACTTTGCGGCAAGTGAAAATAACCGTGCGTCGGTAATGGATTATCCTCACCCCAAAATTAGTATTAAAAACGGCAAAATTAGCTTGGAAGGCGCGTATGATAAAGGCATAGGCGCATGGGATATTCACGCCGTCGCGTATGGCTATCAAGATTTTGCCAGCGACGTAGAGGCAACGGAAGCCTTGGCAAAAATTATCGTAAAAGGCCGTAATGAGGGTTTAAGTTTTAAGTCAGACCCCGATACCCGTAGTAGTCGCCATGCATCGGCAAACGGCCATATGTGGGAAAACGGTAGCAATCCGCTAGATGCTTTCGATGAAATTTCACAAGTACGCGAACTGGCGTTAGCCAATTTAGGTTTAGACACCTTAAGCCCAAATAGCAGTTTATCCTCTCTTGAAAATGCTTTAGTGCCTATTTACTTACTCCACCGTTATCAGTTAGAAGCCGTTGCAAAGCAAGTCGGCGGCTTAGTGTATGAATACGAACGCAAAGGTGACTATACCAAAGCACAGGGCCAACAGTTTGTAGCGCCTGCAGTGCAGCAACGCGCTATGCAGCAGTTAATTACGGCCACTACCGCTGATTACCTGACGATACCTGAATCGGTACTCGCCCTTATTCCACCGACAGCGTATGGCGACGATATTACTCGCGAGCACTTTAAGGGCAAAATGGGGTTAATGTTAGACCCTGTTTCTGCGGCCGCTTCTGCATCTAACTTTGCGTTTGAATTACTATTGCACCCAGAGCGCTTAAACCGCTTGGAGTGGCAGACAAGAAGCACTAATGACAGACGCAAAAAAGTAGGCGTTTCTATGCTGGTGAAGCAAATACTTAACGTTCACTGGTATAAAAATAAGTCACAAAGCCCATTAGCTAAACGCTTACAGTTAGTGGCGTTAAATGCAGTGATGAAAGCAGTAACTAACGATAAGTTGGCGCCTGAAGTAAGAATGGAAGCCGAACTTGCTCTGCTTGAATTTAGCGAATGGTTAGACGACAAAGCAGACGACAATCAGTATGAAATACTGAAAGAACAGTTCGATACTTATTGGGCTAGTAAGGCATGGCCAAGTACCTTTGAAGTAGAGCCGCTACCGCCAGGTTCGCCGATTTAAAATGCGCTGTTACCAAGGACGCTGCTGATGCAAAACCATAGTAGTAAAAAAACGTCAATGCCGCACAGGGATGCTGCGGTACGGCGTATTCCTGTATTTGTTGGGCTACTGCTAATTCTCATACCTTTAGCTGAAAGCGTTAATGGGAGTGTTTTGTGGGGGATGAACTACCATTCCCCAAAGCTCATGTCACAGGTCGGGGATATGGTAGCCTGGGTGAAATTGATAGCGGTATGTGTAGGTGTTTACCTGATTTTTAAGCAGAAAGGTGCACTTAAGCTTTTGTTCAAAAATAAATGGGTTTCTAACATCCTTAACATTTTTATCGCTGTAGTGGCTTTTATTCAGGTTAACCTAGGTTTTTTTGACGTCGCAATGGATATGGTGTTAACCGATAATACAGACTACTTTCATAAAGAATTTGAAATAGGCAAAAACACTATTTACGTGCATACCCTAGACCAAGGTGCTTTGGGAAAGGCTTATCATAACTTTTACTTAAAATGCCCACTTCCTTTACACCGTTTTGAATTAAAACCAATTGAACAAATAGACTGGGTTTTAGATTTAGAGCTTAAAGCAACCGATGTTGGTTTTAGCGTGTTTAACGGACGTGGAGAGTTTAAACATGATATTGGTTTGAATGGGATAAATTGTACTTAAATTGTGAGCGGCTTCCTCGTCACGCTGGACAATATCATCATTGTATTGGACTCTGCCATTATTGATAGATCTTCCAAAAAGCCGTCTAGTGCTTTCATTGAATCTGTCGCTACTTTCATAATGAAGGCGCGTTCACCCGTCACATTGTATCCTTCAACGATCTCTAGCCGTTCTTTCATAAATGCTAGTATTTGCGGCTCCTTACCAATAAATACACGGGCTTGAACCATGGCTGTAATAGGTAATCCCATGTTGTGGCTATCGATTGTTGCAGTATAGCCAGTAATTACGCTTTCCTCTTCTAATCGCTTTACGCGTTCAGCAACCGCGGGGGCGGAAAGGTGGACACGTTTCGCTAATTCCGAGAAGGAAATACGCCCCTCAGACTGCAAAATATGTAGAATATTTCTGTTAATCTTGTCCATCTTATTTTTCCAAAGTAAACGCAGCCTTTTCCTTTGTTTTACAAAGTTAAATGCGCGAAATTCAATTATTGTGTTATTCATCGCTTAGTAGGTCAAGCATACACTAAGCAGTATCAATTGACCTACAGAAGACAAATCATGCAAATCGATGAATTTACACTTGAACGAATCCAATCACTCTATGAAAACTTAGTTGAACTGAACCTATCTGATAGCGGTGTTCACCCATATCGATTAAACGAACTGCTCAATCAGGAGCAGCAACAAGAGCTATTGAGTATTGAACTTGGATACGGTTGGACTAATGGTAGTGTGCAACTTCGAGAGCGCATTGCTGCCCTATACAGCAATCGAACTTCTGACAATGTAATCGTTACAAATGGCTCGGCTGAAGCAAATTTCCTAATGGTAATGAGCTTACTTGAAAAAGGCGATGAGCTAATAGTTATTGTTCCTAACTACATGCAAATAGCTGGGTGGGCTAAGTCGTTAGGGGTGAAGGTCGTCGAAATTCCATTATTGGAACAAGACGGTTGGCTACCAAACTTTGAACTGCTAGAAAAAAGTATATCGGCTAACACCAAGATGCTCACTATTTGTCATCCCAACAACCCAACGGGATCTACGCTGCCTCTTGAACAAATACAGGAATTGGTGAACTTTGCAAAACGGCACGACATTTATATCCATGCTGATGAGGTATACAAAGGTGCGGAGTTTGATGGAAATGAACTACCTAGTTTTGCAGATGAATATGAAAAGGCGATTATTACCTGCGGCTTGTCAAAAGCTATGGCGATGCCTGGTTTACGCCTAGGATGGCTAGTTGGGCTACCCGACGACATCTACAAAACGTGGCAGTGTAAGGATTATACCAGCATCACCACTAGTGCTGTAAGCGAATATGTAGCGAATATAGTGCTAGAACCAACCTTTCGGCATCAGGTATTAACCCGCAGTAAAGAATTCTTAATAGATAATCTAAATAGAATTAGTGAGTGGGTCGATGAAAATTCCTGGGCCTCGTTTGTACCGCCCAAGGCAGGAGGTATGGCATTTATTCGTTATGATTTACCAGTTAACTCGACTGAACTTGCCCACGAGTTTAGACAAGAATTGAGCGTGCTTATTTTACCTGGTGATGTGTATGGCTTAGACGGTTACTTCAGAGTAGGAATAGGCGCGCCTAGCGATCATTTAGAAAAAGGGTTGGAGAGAATTAGTCATTATGTGAAGCACAAATATGGGGTGTAAACATGAAGATTGTCACTAAATCTGAAATTCTGACCGTGTTGAGGCAATTCGACCCATTACTTGATGTTGAAAGTGGATTTGTTGACTATTCCAAAGGCTTAGCGTGCATCCCGCCTGTAAGTGAACTAGTGCTTGAGAAAGGTGAAGTACATATTAAGTGCGGTTACCTCAAGGCTGGAGTTCATTATGTGATTAAGGTTGCATCAGGCTTTTATGGCAATAGTGTATTAGGCTTGCCGTCCAGCAACGGCTTGATGATGCTGTTCTCCACCGAAACAGGTGAAGCCAAATGTTTACTGCAAGATGAAGGTATTTTAACCGACCATCGTACTGCAATTGCAGGCGCCATTGTTGCCAAGTATTTTGCTCCTGCCGTGGTCTCTGCCATTGGGGTAGTAGGCACTGGTATTCAGGCACGTCTTCAGGTGAAGCGAGTGAGTCAAGTGACGGGATGTAAGAAGATAATAGTGTGGGGACGTTCAACGGAAGCTGCTGAACGCTTTAGACGGTCCATGCAAGTCGAAGGTTATAGTGTAGAGCTTATCGAGCACTTGGAGTCGTTGGCGGAGAAGTCAAACCTTATCATTACCACAACCCCGTCTTCCCGACCGTTACTAAGCCAGAAGATGATCCAAGCAGGAACATTAATAATTGCAATTGGCTCCGATACACCCGAGAAGCAGGAGCTGGATACAGATATTTTGGTGAATGCCACCAGAATTATTGTGGACAGTAAAAAGCAAAGTTTAACACGTGGTGAGGTATCTAGAGCACTTCGTGCATCCGCTATTGGTGAACATCAAGTGTTCGAGTTGGGAGCAGAAATCGCAAAGGGGAGGCGACCAACGATGGCAACAGAGACAACGGTTGTAGATTTAACGGGTTTAGCAGTTCAGGATTTAAAAATTGCCGAATTTGTACTAAATAGGATTAACTAAGCTTTATCTTGCTAAATATTCAGTGAATCTAGCAAAACGGACTATTTACCCTTGCGTAGTTCGCCAATTTTTCTCGTGAAAAAGGTGCGCTTTGTAGCTGCTTTATGAATCAGCGAATAAGCGCTCCCTTGGGGCGGTTGCAACAAACTCTAGTCCAATTTGTTGCAACCAAGTTCGCATCGTATCTATTTGTAGATAAAACCTACAATTCCCGATAATTAGTAAACACCTTGTAAAGCTGCGTCCCACTCAATACCGAAGCCGACGGGAAGTGTAGAATAGGGATCAAATCGCAAGGCGCTTCTAAGGTCCTGCTGCCGTTGTCGGTATCCAGATCGTCAATATTTAAAATTTGCGCCAGTGGTTCGCCTTTCTTCACCGTTTGGCCTGGTTTCGCCATGTACTCCACCATGCCGCCCCAGTTAGTAAACAGGGTTTTATAGTCTTTTAAATACACGCCTAAACGCTTCATTTCTGTCGGTTTAATATCGCATTCGTGCAATACGCCTTTGGCGTTTAAGTAGCTAAGAATGCTGGTGGCGTCTATATTACCTTCGTTAAAGTCGATAACTTCTTGGCTACCCATTTCAAGCGTAAACGCTTCAACGTTAAAGCTTACCTCACGCGCTAAATTAGTTTTTATGCTTTCTTGCAGTGTCCACCATGGGCAGAACGTCGCTTCGTCCAACGCCCCCGCAAATACGTTTGGAATAAAAATACAATGGGGAATGTTAAACAGCTTAGCACTGTCTTTGGCGTACTCGGGAATATAAACGTGACGGGTAGACACCGGGCCGTTGTGGAGATCTAACACGAAATCGGCATTTACTGCCATTTGCTGTAGCTTTAGGTTCAACTGCTGCGCTAGTCCTAGGCCCCAGGGTTCAGCCAGTTTGTTGTCGATAGCGTTAGATAAGTGAGCACGAAAACGTTGTTTTATGCCTTCAATAGACTCTT
Organism: Alteromonas sp. W12; assembly: GCF_001924945.1. Taxonomy (NCBI): domain Bacteria; kingdom Pseudomonadati; phylum Pseudomonadota; class Gammaproteobacteria; order Alteromonadales; family Alteromonadaceae; genus Alteromonas; species Alteromonas sp. W12. The sequence goes on along the minus strand of NZ_LQXH01000009.1, from coordinate 109,796 downwards.
CGCGGGTGACTGTTTTGGCGAAATGTTCAACTGCATCTTTATCGAAGAAGTAGCCGCGGTTCCAGTTTGTGCCGTTCACAGGATCGAACCGGCCTAATGTGTACTCACCGGCTTTAATGTTAGTACCAATGGGATTACAGTTGGGCACTAGGATAATTTCGCCGCAAATATCCATGTCTTTTAAGCGCTGAATGAGATGGTAAATTACCACGTTGCCTTGCACTTCAGCGCCGTGAATAGAGCTTTGAATATACACAGTAGGGCCAGGCCGCGCGCCCTTCATACGATAAATTGGCACGTTCATGTTACGTCCAGACGCGTTTTGCGCCACTACCATGTGTTTTTTCACTACTTGGGTTGTCATTTAAATCAACCTATTTTCTGTCTTATTCTTTGTTTAAATATGCTGCTTTTAAACACAGCTTTTATCATCCATGCTGCAAAAGCACGTATAGTTAGCAAGCACATAGCTCGCAGTCTACGCCTTTAGGTAGCTTCCAGTTTCGCCACTCGTGCGACAGAGCATCAAACGTCATTAACGTGTTTTTAGGAATATTATCGAAATCCATCAATACTTGCATGGCAAGCATAGCTTGGTAAGTACCAACAATATTTACTACTGGCGAGAATATACCTGCCTCAACACAGCTTAGGTCAGGCGATTCAAATAGCGTCCGCAAGCATGCATAGCAACGGCTCTCACCGGGTATAGCTACGAATAGCTGGCCTTCAAAGCGAATGGCTGCACCCGATACTAGCGGGGTATTTAGTTTAAAACACAGTAGGTTTATTAAATCTCGCGAGTTTGTATTGTCGGTGCAATCTAGCACAACGTCAGCACGCTCTATGGCTTGTTTTAATACTGGTGAAAGCTGAGTAGAGCTGGGCGCCGAAAACGGTTCTGCTATTACGGTAATGTCGCAGTCGCTGTTTATTTCACTAAGCCGCGCTATAGCCGCCTCTACTTTATTTGTGCCTACATCTTGTTCGCTAAACAAGGTTTGCCTTGGCAGGTTGGTGGCCTCAACTGTGTCGTGGTCGATAAGTGTAAGAGAGCCCACGCCACTGGCGCAAAGGTTAGTAGCAGCCGCGGTGCCAAGCCCGCCAATACCAATGATACAAATATTGGCGTTTAGCAGCGCTTCTTGACCTTCTAGGTCCACTTTTGGAAGCACGATATGGCGGTTATAACGCATAGCCTGCTGATGAGTTAGGCTTTTAGACATAGTTTATGCCAACTTAGTTGTTGAATTCATGGCGTGCACCCTTATAAAGTGATTACCAAATAGTATTTTGGCTGGTACTTTATCAAAAACCGCCAAAATGTCGCATATCAAATTAGGATTTCATATGTCAGTTGTCAGCCAACCCCTTAATATTGCCGTACTCACTATTTCAGATACGCGCACCCTCGAAAACGACAAGTCGGGAGACTACTTGAAAGAGGCGCTTACCTCGGTTGGCCATAACCTTTACGATCGCGATTTGGTTAAAGACGATATTTATCAGCAGCGCGCCGTGGTGTCGAAATGGATTGCCGATAAAAACATTCACGCTGTCTTAATTACCGGTGGTACAGGTTTTACCCACCGCGACTCAACGCCAGAAGCGATCAGTGTATTGTTTGATAAAGAAGTTGACGGCTTTGGCGAGCTATTTCGCCAAATTAGCTATGAAGAGATTGGTACATCAACCATTCAGTCTCGCGCAGTAGCGGGCTTTGCTAATAATACGGTTATTTTCTGCCTGCCAGGTTCAACAGGCGCGTGTCGTACGGCGTGGGAAAAAATTATTTCTAGCCAACTTGATGCCGACTTTAGACCGTGTAACTTTGTGAAGCATTTGGTGGAAGCATGAGTACCTTTAGCCATTTAAACGCTGGCGGTGAAGCCAATATGGTCGACGTTAGCGACAAAGACGTTTCCAAGCGAGAAGCCACAGCAGAAGGTTTTTTATACGTAAGCGAAGACGTTATTCGCCAAATCTCTGAATCAAAAATTGCAAAAGGTGATGTATTTGCAGTTGCCCGTGTAGCGGGTATTCAAGGGGCGAAACGCTGCGCCGATCTTATTCCTCTTTGTCACCCATTGGCACTGTCAAAGGTGGATATTAATTTTGACATTCAGGCCGATCAGAACCGAATTCAAGCCACCTGTTATTGTAAGCTAAGCGGTAAAACCGGCGTTGAAATGGAAGCGCTCACGGGTGTAAATGTGGCGCTGTTAACCTTGTTTGATATGTGCAAAGCCATCGACCCTGGCATGCATATGGAAGGGGTACGGGTACTGGAGAAAAAAGGCGGTAAGACAGGCCACTGGCGGTCCGACACCTAGTTTTCACAAAGGCCAGTGAAAGGCCAGTGAGCTAAAAAAGTAACGTGTATAAAGCGAACAAGCATTCAAGACGCAACGCACTTTAGGCTCAACGTATTTCCGAGGCTTGGAAAGATTAATTAGCGCGCACAAAGCAACCTTAACAACGTAGATAACAGGCAAAGCATGCAGGTAACGGTAAAAACATTCGCACAAACCAGAGAGATTACGGGAGAGGACAATATCGCGCTTCATATAAGCGAGAACAGCACTATTGAGACCGTGATATCGCAGCTTAAAACGCGTAGTGACAAGTGGGCATTAGCCCTAGAGGGCAGTGTGCTAACTGCCTGTAATCAAGAGCTCTGCGATCACCAAACCGAACTTAGCGACGGTGATGAGCTGGCGCTATTTCCACCTGTGACTGGGGGCTAGCTATGTTCGCGCTAGTTCAAGTTGAAGATTTCGATCAAGGCGAGCTGTACGCTAGGCTAAAACAGTCGGCAGATGAGAAGGCCTGCGGTAACACCGGCGCGATTGTTACTTTTACCGGGCTGGTGCGAGATTTTAATAACGCTGGCGACATAGACGGCATCGAATTAGAGCATTACCCGGGCATGACTGAAAAAGCATTAATGCTTCTGGTTGAACAAGCGAGCGAACGCTTTTCACTTAACAGTGCTGGCGCACTGCACAGAGTAGGGCGCATACACAACAACGAACAAATTGTATGGGTAGGTGCCGCCGCTCCCCACCGCCAGGCGGCGTTTGATGCTGCCTGCTACTTAATGGACATGCTTAAACAGTCGGTACCGCTTTGGAAAAAAGAATTTAAGGGCGATAAATCTGAATGGGTTGCGGCAAAAGCATCTGACGATAAAGCGGCACTTAAGTGGATGCGCAAAAAGTAATGGTTTTTTCTTTGGCAATGCGACTTTCAAGCTTTGTTAACTTGGCCATGCTTATTTTGGTAAGTGCAAGTGTAGCCCTAGGCGTTACGGCTCTTTCAAGTTCTGTGGCACAGGCGAGCAGTTTTGAAGCGGCGAATAATACTGTAAATGAAGGGAGTGTTAGTAGTGCCGAAAAACAAAACCAGTCAGTAAATTTCAAGCGCGACGAAAAAATTAACATAGCCGTTGCGGCAAACTTTGCAAAACCGCTAAAGAGTATTGCCGAGCAGTTTACTGAGCTAACCGGCATAGAAGTCGCGGTAACGGTATCTTCTAGCGGTACTTTGTATGCGCAAATTCAACATGGTGCTAGCTTCGATGTTTTTCTATCCGCAGATCGCGCTAGGCCGCAAGCGTTGGTTGATAACAACGTAGTTCACCACGGCAATCTGGTGGATTACGCTAAAGGCAAGCTTGCGTTTGTCTATGCTGGCGAATTATCAAATGAGGCGCTCAGTGAAATATCTAGTAAGACATCCAGTGAAAGGAATTGCGAGAAGATCGCGCGCTCATCTACTGGAGACACAACTGCACAAATAAACGTTCAGCTTACCGATTGCTTGTCGAAGCAGCTTGTTCAATTAATGGAAAATCCACAAAACAAGGTAGCTATCGCAAATCCTAAACTGGCTCCCTATGGTGATGCTGCGCAACAGACGTTGCAAAACTTATCCTTATGGCAACAGTTTTTACCTCACAGAGTGATGGGTAAAAACGTGCTACAAACCTTGCAGTTTTATACCACCGGCAGCGTGAAAGGGGCGTTCGTTGCGTACTCATCGGCGTTAGATTTGCCTGCAAACTTATCTTCTAACTTGCCTTCTAATTTTAACAGTGTTGTGAATACCAAAAGCGCCGATGCTTTTACGGTTATTGTCCCAGTGCCTGAAACCTTGTATAAACCCATCATTCAGTCGTTGGTGGTTAACAGTAAAACGGTAGCTACATTATCTCCGAATCTGTTCGAACCACTTCCAATCAAAAATGCGGCAGCGCCAGTTGATGAGCCTATTCACAACGACAACGTTGAGCCAACCAGAGCATTTCGTTTGAGTGACGCTAATGGAGTGTCATCACCCAGCCTGTTCGTACAGTATTTAATGTCGCAAGGGGTGCAGCACAGCTTAATTGAATGGGGCTATGAACCTACCATTGCATCGGGCGTAGGTAACTAAGTATGCTCACAGAATTCTTCGGGGCATCGACACTTGAAGCTATTTTACTTACCTTTAAGCTGGCCTTTATAACCAGTGGTTTGCTGTTGTTAATCGCATTGCCGTTAGCGTGGTTTTTAGCGAAATGGCAGAGCAAAGCTAAGCCTTTGGTGATGTCGATACTCGCGTTGCCTTTGGTGTTACCGCCAACTGTGCTGGGTTTTTATTTGCTTATTGCTTTTTCGCCGCAAAGTGCGTTGGGGCAGGGATGGCAAAGCCTAACCGGGAGCAATTTAGCATTTAGCTTTGAAGGTTTGGTGTTCGGGTCTGTCATCTACTCCCTACCATTTGCTCTGCAGCCTTTGTACAGCGGCTTTTCACAATTGGATACCCGTTATTTAGATGTAGCAAAAACGCTGGGGTTTTCGGCTTTTGAAGCTTTTATAAAAATAGTGCTGCCTTTAAGCAAAGCGCCCATCGTGGTGGCATTAGGCTTAAGCTTTGCACATACCATAGGCGAGTTTGGCGTAGTACTAATGATAGGAGGCAATATTCCTGGAGAAACTCAGGTGCTGTCTATCGCGCTATATGAACAGGTAGAAGCGTTGGAATATAACAGTGCACACAACCTTGCGCTGGCCCTTCTGGTTTTTTCATTCGTGATGCTCGCGGCGCTCTATCGTTTTAACGGTGTCGCACGAAGTGATGAGGCGCGTTAACATGCAAATATCCGCGCAACTTTCTAATCGCATTAACGCACAAATCTCATTGCAGCCGCAAAGCCGATTCATTGGGGTTACCGGTCCATCAGGTGCGGGAAAAAGCAGCTTGTTTCGCGCCCTAGCTGGCGTAGAAAAAAGCGCAAGTGTGCAAATGCCGTGGACCTCTCAAAAGGTCGGTATCGTTTTTCAGCAGCCCATGCTATTTCCCCATACCGATGTGCGCGGTAATTTAGCCTTGGCGCAGCGTCACGCAAGCCCTAATGCAATGTCTATCGACGCCTGCTTGCGCGGCTGTTATTGCGAACATTTAATCGATAAGCCTGTTCAGGCGCTTTCTGGTGGAGAAGCGCAGCGGGTCGCGATTGCGCGTGCGTTGGTCAATGGACCAGATGTGTTATTGCTAGATGAGTCGTTAAGCGCAATTGATATCTTCACCCGTCGCAAAATTTACCAGTTTTTGAACAATTTGTGTGTGTCGGGGAAGCTCACATGCCTTGTAATCTCTCACGATTTAGATGACCTTGCCTTGTTCAGCGATGAGTTGGTTTTTATTGACCAAGGCCGCACCGAGCTTTGTGGAAAAACGCGCGATGTATTGACTCAAGTATTCGAAAAAGAAGGATTTGCGACACCGTCTAGCGTACTTGAGGGATTTAAAGTTACTGCGCAAAGCGACGCACACGACAGCAACCAGTCACAAAACGCCGTTGTCAGCTACAAACACGGTAGCCAAACGCAACAAGATCAAAATGCTCTAACCTTACAAGGCAATGAGCAGTGCCAGTCGGAAAACGGAATTGAGCGCGTTGAGGTAGCGGGGCAAGAGATATTCGTCACTGCAGAATCAGTGTCCTATTTGCCTCAGCAAAGCGGTGAAAAAGTTTCTGTTCGTTTTGCAGTTAAAGCCTATGATGTAAGCATTGATACCAATACTGCTGACTTTGGCAATGCCAGCACAATCAGTATTTTAAATGCGCTGCCATGTGTTATATCTAGCATCGAACCCGTGGTGAATCCACTCAGTCCCCTGAACGAGCCTGAAAATAACGCCGATACAAAACTCGCAGATACAAAGCTAACTTCTAAAAAGCTAGCGACCGTAAACAGCGCGAAAGTGTTGTTAAAACTTGATGTACTAGGCAGTAACCAAACCCTTTATGCCAGCATTAGCTGTATCTCTCTATCGCGTCTTAAGCTTGATGTAGGGATGCAAGTGATTGCGCGGTTTAAATTGCCCTAGGTTTAAATGGCTTTGGAGTAGCTACTGAGTATTTCACTTGCGTTCAAATAAGCGTCGAAACGCGCACAAATAGCCCGAATGTAAATGCGAGCAGACTCTGGCACTCGAATATACCGAGATGTCGTTTCGATAAGCCCGTCTTCTTTAAGTTCTTCAAGGTTGTTTAAGGCTGAAGCAAAGTATTCATCAAAAATGATGTGGTGCTTGTCGGCAATTGCTTGCTTGTCTACCGCTAAATTGCACATTAAGCTAGAAATCACGTCTCTGCGAATAAGGTCGTCGACACTTAATGACAGCCCAACCTTTGCATTGGGCAGGTGGTTGTCTAACCGACTGTAATATTCTTTTAGCTCCTTAGCATTTTGCGCAAAGGCGTTACCTACCGTGCTAATGGCTGATACTCCGAACCCTATAAGGTCGGTGTCTCCACGTAAAGTATAGCCTTGAAAGTTACGGTGAAGCTCGCCTTTATTTTTCGCAATAGCCAGTGAGTCTTTGCTTAAGGCAAAATGATCAAGACCAATCATTTCATAACCTATGTTTGTAAAGCTGTTAACGGCAAGCTTGTAAAGCGCCGCTTTTTCTTCACTACTTGGCAGTGTTTCTTCAGCAAATTTACGCTGCGCTGCGAACCTTTCGGGAAGGTGTGCATAGCTAAAAAGCGAAATACGATCTGGCATCATGGCTTTTGTCGCGGCGATGGTTGATGAGAACGTTTCAATTGACTGATTTGGTAAACCATAAATTAGATCTAAGTTAACTGAGTCGAAACCCAGCGACCGAGCCTCGAATACTAAATCGGCAATGTGAGACGTGCTTTGTACACGATTTATGGTTTTCTGAACATTGTAATCAGTATCTTGTAAACCAAAGCTAATGCGTGTGTAGCCGAGACATTTTAAGTTTTGAAGATAGTGTTTATCGATATTTCTGGGATCTAACTCAATTGACAGTTCAGCACCTGCTTCAAAGGTAAAGTGTTTCTTAAGCAGGTACATTAAATAAGTATGCTGAGTCTCGCTCAAAAAACTGGGTGAACCGCCACCCAAGTGCAGAGAAACTGCACGCCTGCCGTCAGTTAAATAACGCTTAGACAGGATTTCTTTTTCTATGTAATCTAAATATTCGTCCGCTTTTTCATTGTGACGCGTCACCATTTTATTGCAGCCACAGTAGTAGCATAGCGTTTTGCAAAATGGAATGTGCACGTAGAGACTTACTGCCGGCGCTTTTGACACTGCAAGTGCTTGTGGAAGTATGTCATCTTGTAGCGGTTCAAATTTAAGTGCAGTAGGGTAAGAGGTATAGCGAGGAGCATTCAACGCATATTTGGTAATGGTTGATACGGGACGTTGTTGTACGGCAATTATAGTCATATTGGCTCTGCACTTATATGTAGATATCTAGGCGCGAATTCAATTCGATGGTTAAAGCTTAATGGATTGCTTAGGAGGCTGATTTGATCTACTTCAAGGTTTTGGTATTAAACCTGATAATTGTTTTACTTCTTCCAGTCATTTTGCTTCAAGCATTGTGGGTGAGGAAGAAGACCGCTGTACTGCCAGAGCCCGACGGCGAGCGGGTATTAACCTCAGCCGATAGTAAATTGCTATTAACTAATAACGTTTTGGTTATAGGCGATTCTGCTGCCGCTGGTGTTGGTGCAACGACGCAAATGGGGGCACTCACAGGTCTGCTGTACTCAAACCTTGTTAAGCATGGGCCAACGCGAGTGACGTTGAATGCTAAAACAGGTTTTAAAAGTGAAGATGTGCTCAAGCTTCTTCATGAAATGCCTGCCGAGCACTTTTCGTCGGTGCTCGTCTCTATTGGTGTTAACGACGTGACCAAATTTGTACCGTTGAAACGGTGGCGACAAAACATCGATGCTATTAGTACGCTACTGTCAGATAAATTTCGGTGCGAAGCAATATTGTTTACTGCGCTACCGCCAATTCATTGCTTTCCTGCGCTTCCGCAACCTTTGCGTGCACTATTAGGTTACCGCGCGTGGTTACTAAACCAAGCTTTGGCTGATAGCGTAACAGCCCGGGCTAACGCAGACATATTATATGTTAGTGCACTTAATGTGGGCGGAACTATGACGGATATTCAGCAAAGTGGTTTGATGGCAGAAGATGGCTTTCATCCCTCCACTAAAGGCTATGAAATATGGGCACACTCAGCCCTTGAAAAACTTTCCACGCTTTACAGCACCACAATGGGCACGACAAAAAAAGTCACAGCAAAAACTGATGTAACTGCGACGAAATAATCGCAGTGTGGGGTTGAAGTTTCTTTTTGTAACCTTATCTAAGCCCTTATATCTTCATGAATTCAAAAAAAAGCGAGGCCTATCATGGCAGCAAATGAGCAAGGTGTACAAGGTGCGAACGATATGCAGAGAGTAACAGTTAATATGGTTTCTGACGTAGTATGTCCATGGTGTATTGTTGGGTACCAGCGTTTGCAAGAAGCCATTAAAACCCTTGATAACATTGAAGTGGATATTAAGTTTCACCCGTTCGAGCTAAACCCCAATATGCCAGAAGACGGGCAAAACCTTCGCGAGCACATAATGGAAAAGTACGGCATTAGTGAGCAGCAAAGCGCGCAGAACAGAGCGCGGTTAGTAGAAGCGGGCGAGCAATTAGGCTTTTCGTTTAACTTTACTGACGACTCTCGCATGCAGAACACGTTTAAGGCTCACCAACTTATTCACTTTGCTGCAGAAAACGGCCTTGAAGAAGAAATGAAGCTGGCCTTATTTAATGCCTACTTCACAGACGGTAAAAACATTAATGATCTAGGTGTTCTAGTAGCGTTGGCACAGACGGTTGGCCTTGATAAGTCTGAAGCTGAACAAGCGCTTAAAAGTGAAAAATACGCGCAAGCAGTGCGTGAGGAAGAAACTATTTGGATGCAGCGTGGTATTCAGAGTGTACCTACTTTTGTTATTGGTAATCAGGGCGTAGCCGGGGCACAAGAGCCAGCAACATTGGCTGCATTTATTTCCCAAGCAGCATCACAGCAATAAGCAAGTTAAACGGGTTTAGAGGTAGTTATGAGTAATCACGTTAACCATTTGTTGGCCCAGTGGCTTCCACTTAAAAACAAGCATAAGTGGGTGTTAGGTTTTATTTTTAAAACCGAAGGCTCATGCTACCGCAAAGCAGGCGCCATGATGTTGTTTAGTGATGCAGGGCATCAGTTAGGTATATTAAGCGGTGGCTGCTTAGAAAGTGACATCGTTAAAAAAGCCCAGCGAGTAATGACAGACGGGGTAAGTCGTACCGCGGTTTACGATGACGAAGATGAAGAAGACATCGCGTTTAAGCTAGGTGTTGGATGCGGCGGTGTGGTGCACTTAGCACTCGTACCAGTTAACGAGAGTAACCAGTATTTATCGTTGGATGTGGTTAGCAAAAGCTTATCAAACGGAAAAGCGTGTGAGTGGCGCTGCGCTGTAGACGGCACTTTGGGTGATTGCACGGAATTGGAAGACCATTCTGCTAAACCTAGAAAAGCTGTGCTAGACACCGTTGATGGCAAGCGCATGTTGTCGGTTTTGATGCTGCCGCCTATCCACCTACTTGTTGTTGGAGGTGGGTACGACGCTACCTTTATGACTAAGCTTGCTAGTTTGCAGGGCTATTTAGTAAGTCTTTGGGATCCAAGGCCTGCACAAGCAAGACTTGAACACTTTCCCGAGGTAAATTACTTGATTGAAGACCCGTCTACGGAAGGCTTACGTCTTCACATGGGCGAACATAACGTTCAAGCAGCAGTGCTTATGTCCCATCATCGAGAAATTGATGCAAAGGCGCTGCAGGTGCTAAGCAAGCAATCGTTAACCTATACGGCAATGCTCGGGCCACTGCACCGTAAGCAGGAAATTATGGATTTAGCCGGGCTTGGCGATACCAACTTTACTCAGTATTTCGCAAGCCCCGCTGGTTTCGACATTGGTGGTGAGCTACCAGAACATATAGCACTGTCTGTTATTGCTCAGTGCCATGCGGTGTTTCATACCAAACCTACACATTTAAAGCGTTAGAAAGACTTTCTGAAGGTAACGCCAAAGCTTCTAGGCGCGCCTGGGTAGGCCATGATCTTTCCGGTTTGTACGGGTACATCAAAGCCACTTCGCGCAACGTACTCTTCGTCGAAAACGTTGCGCGACCACGCAATAATTTCGCTATCCCATTGTGGGATAGTGAAACTGACGCGAACGTTAAATAATGAAAAGTCGTCAGCGTATTTGTACGGGTCGTTCGCATCATCAAGAAATACGTCGCCCGTGTATTGGTAGTCAATACTGGCGGAGGCTGGATAATTCCCAACTTCGAAATAGTGATTCAGCATAAGAGATAGTGAGTTCTGAGGCTCGAAGCCTACGCGGTCTCCGTCTCTTGAACAGAACGGGTCGTTAGGCGCCACTCGGCCCGGATCGTCAATGCCCGTGTGCCACGTGTACGCAACCCAACACGTACCGCGTTTAAACTCATCAAAGTTCGCCAATGTGCGCGATGCAACAGCGTGTAATTCGGTATTTTCAGTCATTAGCCAAGTTGCTTCAAGTTCTACACCTTTGACTATGATATCGCCCGCATTTTGCAGGTTGAACCCCGTTCCGGTAAAGGTCGTCGCCTGAAAGTCGCTAATTTGTGTATAGTGCGCCGCAGCATTTACGCGCACGCCGTATTCTTCAAAATCGTGTTTTATACCTATTTCAGCACTTCGCGATTTTTCAGCATCAAAAAGCGGGCTAAGCGAAGGTAAGATTCTGTCGGTATTCGTACCGCCAGCTTTGTAACCAGTCGCAAAACTGGCGTAGGTTAGCGTGTTGTCATTAGGGTGATAAGCCAGTTTTACCGTGCCGGTTAACTGTGAATCATCAAGCTCTTCGTTTAAGTCAGGGCGCGGCATAACCGCTGCAGATCCCAAGAAAAAATATCCCCAGCCCGCTTGTTGAAATGGTGCTATTGCGTTAAGGGACTGTGCTGTAGGAGCTTGTCCCGCCGCTAACGCAGCAGCGATGTTTTGTAACCCCACTACAGCACGACCTACATTAGGCCATTGCGCTGGGTCTTGAGTTAGTCCATCAATACCAGGCCCTTGCTCATCGTAGGCTCCGATAATCGACTTTTCTTCGCGGGTATAGCGTAAGCCCGTTGTTAAGGTGAAATCACTGTTTAACAGCCAATCCAGCTGAGAGAATAAAGCAATACTATCTTGCTCTTGATAGGCGCTGTGCGCGAAAGCAGTACCGGACGGCGCGGGTGCTGCAGCAGGCGCAATAAAGCCTGATGTAACTGCAGATAGCTCGTTGATGGCGTTAGCCAAAGGCAGCAGATCGGGCGCGGCGGCATTAAAGAACGCACTAAAATCATCTTGCGTGGTAGTATCAAAGGTTAGATCTAAGTTTTGGCTGTAATAGTAAACACCTATTAAACCGCGCACATCTTCACTGGTGTAATGTAATCTAATTTCTTGAGAAAACGACTGCTGCTTAGCGTCGTTAGTGGCAGTAAGAAGGTCCGCATCAGAAAAGTCGGTATCTACCGTATCTAAGCTGTCAAACGCGCGGTACGCGCTTATGCTCACTAAATCCCATGCTTTGTTTAAAGCCACATCTACTTGAACTGATAGTCCTTTGTCTTTCATTTTTGAAAGGGGAGTTTGCGACAGCGAGGTTTTATAGTCATAAAAGTTATCGCGCCCGTAAATAGTTGCATTAAACGGCGGTTGTAGCAGCAGCGCATCAGTACCCAATTTACCCGCTATGTCATTAGCCTGAATATTGTTTTGAAAAGTTAGTGCGCCGCAGCACCGTTCGTCTAGCTCGCCGTAATCAGCGATAAGCCGTACGCTAATGTCAGCTGTTGGAGTGTAAAGCAGCTGTGCTTTTATCGCAGAACGGTTACGGTTATTTAGGGTTTGTCCGCTGCGCTCGTCGGTAATGAAACCGTCACTGTGAGAACTAAAGCCAGATACTCGCATGGCGAGTACATCGTCGATAAGCGAAAACGACGAGCCAGCGCTTAAACGAACCAAGTTATCATTGCCGATGATGGCTTCGGCAAAGCCGTCGCGCTCGTCGTGTGAAGGTGCGACCGTAGTTAACGTCATTGCGCCAGCGGCGGTATTCTTTCCGAATAGTGTGCCCTGTGGCCCACGCAACACTTCAATAGATTCAATATCGACTAAGTCGTTAATTAACGCGTTTTGTCGTGCACGGTACACACCATCTACGTATAAACCCACCGAAGACTCGAAGCCGAAGTTTTGTGAAGACGTGCCAATGCCGCGTATTGAAAACCCTGAATTTGTTACGCTTTGATTTTGAAACGCGCCAAAAGCAGGTACGTAGTTTTGCAGGTCAAACACATCTCGGCTAACTGTTTCAACTAGGTCTTGACCTGAAAGCGCAGTGACCGCAACGGGCACATCTTGCAAGTTTTGACTGGTCTTTTGCGCCTGTACAACAATGTGTTCCAGCGCCTTTTTGTTATGCGGAGTAGATAGATCATTCTCATCGGCGTGAGCGTGGGGAGCCAAAGCAAGTGTCGACGAGACAATAGAGGCAATAAACGGCGAACTACATAGGCAACGCGTAATGGCGTTTTGGGGTGTAGATATGCTTGAGCTATTACAAGACAAAGCGTGTGTAAGTGACTTCATTTTGGTTCTTTTTATTTTTCAAAAGCGGGGGGCTTTAAACAAAATTAATCACGACAAGGTCGCGTCCAAATGCGTACAGTCCTTTACATTTTAAATACGCCAACTTCCCTATGACGTCGTGTAGTGCTTTTTCACTATACAATCTAATGAACATATATTGCACGCATTTGAAGCTATCATGTCAAATTTTGTTCGCAACGTGCAAAAAGCGAACAGATATTTGGCAGTGAATAGTTTCACATGATGCATACTCATTCAAAATATCAATTAAACTTATATCGCTGTTTTCCTTAGTATGTTGGTTGAAAGTTAACATATTAATAACATCAGGCAGCGGTATGACAGACATCTATTTAGTGCGACATGGTCAAGCGTCTTTTGGCAAAGCGAACTATGACAAACTTAGTGAACTGGGTGGGCAACAGGCCATTTGGCTTGGTGACTATTTCAAGCATCGCAATGTTGAATTTGATGCAGTTTTCTCTGGCGACATGGTAAGGCATCACGAAACCAAAGACGGTATTGCCTCGGGTATTGCTACTGAAGACTATACGCTACCTGAAGTTACGGTGAATAGCGCCCTGAATGAATTCAATTTTCAGGCAGTGGCTACCGCCTATTTAACTCGCTACCCAGAAGCAAAAGTACCTGAAGGTGCTTCGCCTTCTGAATATTACCGATTGCTAAAAAAAGCAATGCTTGCCTGGTCGCAAGACGAATTGGCGCATGAACTCCTTGATGAAACATGGGGTCAGTTCGAAGACAGAGTTCACAGTATGCTCACGCACCTTCAAAGTATAGATGCGAAGCGTGTTCTCGTTGTGAGTTCTGGCGGTGCAATTGCCATGATGCTCAAACACATTCTTGGCTACGATGCGGCCACCGTTGTGAATATGAATTTGCAGATCCGAAACGCCAGTTTTTCTCAATGCTTTGCCAATGCGCGAGGCGTTCACCTTAATAACTTCAACAGCGTACCTCACCTGGATGTGATTGACAGGTTACACGCCATTACCTACAGCTAAATGGGGCAGTTATGAACTTTGAATATAATGAAAAGACCCAAGCACTTTTAGAAAAACTAAAAGCGTTTATGAAAGAAGAAGTGTATCCAATTGAAAAGGAATACATTCACGCCGTAGAAAATGGCTCTGCCAACAATGGCGAAGGCCGTTGGAAAACGCCTGAAATGATGCATACATTGAAAAAGCGTGCAAAAGAAGCGGGCCTTTGGAATCTATTTTTACCTGAAGAATATAAGCCATATGGCGCGGGCTTGACTAACGCAGAGTATGCACCACTTTGTGAAGAAATGGGCAGAGTTTTGTTTAGCTCTGAAATCTTCAACTGTAGTGCGCCAGATACCGGCAATATGGAAGTGCTTGCGAAATACGGTAACGAGAGTCAGAAAAAGCAGTGGTTAGAGCCTCTCTTAAACGGGGAAATACGCTCAGCCTTTGCTATGACAGAGCCAGCAGTGGCATCAAGTGACGCGACAAACATCGAAACTTCCATTAAGCGCGATGGTGATGAATACGTTATTAACGGTCGTAAGTGGTACACCAGCGGTGCTATGAATGAAAACTGTAAGATTATGGTTGTAATGGGCAAAACTGATTTCGATGCGCCTCGTCACCAGCAGCAGTCTCAAATCTTAGTTCCTATGGACACCAAGGGTGTAACTATTGTTCGCCCAATGGCAGCAATGGGCTATTACGACGAGCCTATTGGTCATGCTGAAGTCTTGTTTGAAAACGTACGTGTACCGGCAGAAAACTTACTGCTTGGTGAAGGGCGTGGTTTTGAAATCGCACAAGGGCGCTTAGGCCCGGGCCGTATTCACCATTGTATGCGCCTTATTGGCTGTGCACAGCGCGCGCTCGATATGGCCTGTGAACGAGTTGAAAGCCGAGTGGCGTTTGGCAAACCGTTGTCAAAACAGCAATCGGTTAGAGAAAGCATTGCGCAGATGCACTGTGATATTGAACAGGCGCGTCTGCTTACGTTGAAAGCGGCTGATAAGATGGATCGCTATGGCAACAAAATATCGCGCGACCTTATCGCTGCTATCAAGATAGTTGCACCTACTATGGCCTGTAACGTTATCGACCAAGCCATTCAGATGCACGGCGCTGCAGGTACAAGCCAAGATTTCGTATTGTCTGCCATGTATGCTTATGCGCGTACTATCAAGCTGGCAGATGGCCCTGATCAGGTTCACATGATGCAGTTAGGTCGTAATCTTATTGCTGAAAAAGCAGTCGCTGAATAAGTCAGTGTTGTAAATAAACAATACAAAAAATTACGGGTAAGGAGTGAATGTGTCTAAAGACAATGCGAAAGCCCCACATGTCATAGATTTAGCAGTGCTGAATTCGTATTTATCTTCTGCGTGCCCGAGTATTGGGCACGTCAAAAGTGCTGAGAAATTTGCGGGTGGGCAATCGAACCCGACGTTTAAACTTACTACGGATAACGGCGTTTATGTATTACGCCGTCAACCTCCGGGCAAATTACTGAAATCGGCCCATGCAGTTGACCGAGAATTTCGCGTTATCAACGCGTTGCAGGGCTCAGAAGTGCCTGTGCCCAAAGCGTACCATTTATGTGAAGATACCAGCATAATCGGTAGCATGTTTTACATTATGGCCTATGTTGAAGGTGACATTTTCTGGAATAGCGCACTGCCTGAAATAGCGTCTTCTGCTATTCGCGGTGCCATGTATGATGAAATGAACCGGGTGCTTGCAGCGCTTCACAGTGTAGATATTGAAAGCGCAGGCTTACGCGATTATGGAAAGCCTGGCAGCTACTTTGAACGTCAGCTAAGCAGGTGGACAAAGCAGTATAGAGCGTCAGAACTTGAGCATGTTGAAGAAATTGAAAGTCTTATTCAGTATCTTGAGGCCAACCTGCCAAAAGATGATGGTCAAGTCTCGTTGGTCCATGGCGATTTTCGTTTAGACAACATGATGTTTGATATGTCTGACCCTAAAAACCCAAGAGTAGTCGCGGTACTTGATTGGGAATTATCAACGTTGGGGCATCCGTATGCCGATTTGGCTTACCAATGTATGCAGTTGCGCCTTCCCTCTGACATTGCGCACGCAGCTGGGTTAGGTGGTTTAGACAGAGAGCAGTTAGGCATTCCAAGTGAACAAGAATATATCAATGCGTATTGCGAGCGAAGAGGTATTGATGCCATTAGCAATTGGACGTTTTACCTCGCATTTAGTTTTTTCCGTTTAGCCGCTATTTTACAAGGCGTGGTAAAACGCGCACACGATGGCAATGCGTCAAGCGAGAAGGCTATGCAATTAGGCGCAATGGTGCGACCTCTGGCGCAAATTGCGAACCAAACCATTCACCAAAGCGAATAAACGCCATATAACCTATTTAATGACAGGTCATGCTATCAATAGCGTGCTCGTCGAACAAAGCAACTGGAGACAGTATGAAAGCAATTGTATGCGAATCTTTTGGACCACTTGAAGAACTTCAATTTAAAGACGTTGCAGACCCGCAAGTAAAAAAAGGGCATGTAGTCGTAAATGTTGAAGCCGCAGGGGTGAACTTTCCAGACGGACTATTGGTGCAAGGTCTGTATCAAATGCAGCCAGACTTCCCGTTTATTCCTGGCAATGAAGTGGCAGGCACCATATCTGAAGTAGGTGAGGGCGTAAGCCATTTAAAAGAAGGGCAACGAGTTATTGCGTTGTCTAACTTAGGTGGTTACGCAGAAAAAGCGCTGATCCCTGCCACTCATGTTATGCCGTTACCTGATCCCATCCATGTTAATGAGGGGGCTGCTCTTGTAACTGCGCATGCGACAGCACATCACGCGTTAAAGCAGCGCGCAAAACTGCAGCCAGGCGAAACACTGGTTGTAACCGGCGCAGCGGGTGGTACTGGCTTAGCAGCAGTGCAAATAGGCAAGATTATGGGCGCTAAAGTTATTGCAGTTTGCTCAACAGAAGAAAAGCTGGCGCTTGCTAAAGAGTATGGCGCAGACGTTTTAATTAACTACAAAGAAAAAGATCTCAAAGAAACGCTGAAAGAAGTCACAGGCGGCAAAGGTGTCGATGTAGTTTATGAATGCGTTGGCGGTGACACATTCCACGCTTGCAGCCGCAGTATGGCATGGGAAGGTCGTTTACTTGTGGTTGGCTTTGCTGGCGGTGAGATCCCGAAATTCCCGGTTAATTTAGCGCTTGTAAAAGGCTATTCAGTCATGGGGGTATTTTGGGGCTCGTTTACTCAGCACGATCCAAAAGGCTTTGCTGAAAACATGCAAGAGCTTTTAACTTGGTATGTGCAAGGTAAGGTTAAGGTGGTCGTAGATGAAGCATTACCCTTAGAACAAGCAACGAAAGCCATGGCCAAGGTAATGAACCGGGAAGTGAAAGGCAAGATGGTGCTTGTGCCCTGATCCTACAAGCCTGACAAGAAGGTAACTTAACGAAAAGCCTGAACAATCGATGTTCAGGCTTTTCTTGTTAACAATGGGTTATTCCATAAGCCACATTCGGGCGCTTCTTCCTGGTACATAGAACTTGTGCCACTGAGTTGTAATATATTGCACATCATTACTTAACGTATCTCGGTAATTTCTATACCACCACAAATTGTCCGTAGATGTATCTACCCATATATCTTGGCCGTCTGCGCATTTATTAATACCCACAACGCCTTGATGGTCACGCTTGAAGAAAATAACGCAGTCATTATGACTTACCACTTGCATGCCACTGCCCTGAACTCCGTTATGGAATTTAACCATACCCTTGATGTCATCACGCTTGTACAAATCTACCCAACGATTATCGCCACTTTCATTGTTATCTGAGTACAGTAATGGAACACCACCGTCACGCCCTAGTACATAGGCATTTGCCAAATGTTCGTCGGTAGGGTCAAGTAACTGGTAGCGGAAGCCGTCGTTTAGCGGGATGTCGTGGGTAATACTAAATGTGATGGCCTTGTCGCCTGATAAAGCCTGACCGTACGCACCTGGGTCAACTAAGGCATTCATCGAACCACCGAAGCTAAATGCACTGCGTATTTGCGCGAAAAGCGGGAAGTCGTAGGCCGAGTGACCTGTTGCTGATAAATAAGGTGCAAGGAAGTTATCATACTCACTAGAGCCTGCACCGCCCGTGGTAATTATTTCTCCGAAAACATGCACGCCGTTTTTTATATTGCTGTCGAACACCGCGTTGATATGATAGTTGGTCATGTGCTTTGCAGCATCAACGCGGAAACCGGTTACACCCATGTCTTTTAACGCCTGAAGATACGCTTTTTGCTGGGCTACTACCCAATTATTGGGGTCTAGGTCGGGCAAGCCAGGATCTGGCGCGGCGCCGCATAATCTATTGTACTGAACATCGCCCACGTCGCTGTAGTTACTAATGCACTTAGGACCACCTTGATCATACGTACCGTGGAAGTCACCACCGCCAAAAAGGCCGCTACTTACATCACCAAATAATGTGATGCCATTGTAGTATCCCTGATTTGAAGAGTACTGCTGTAGTATTTCACTTCCGGGGTAGTTTAAGTCTGAACGTTTCCATGCTTCGTTCGCCATATGATTAAAGACAATATCCGCATAGGTCTCTACACCTTTGGCATTTAATGCATTAACCATCGCTTGAAAGTCAGCAGTGTCACCTAGTGGGTTATCAATAACTCGATAGTCCTGTGGTTGATATCGCGCCCACCACTGGTCACCTGTCGATTTATAAGCAGGCGAAACAAGTACTTTGGTGTAACCAAGATCCGCAATTTCCTGGGCTTTTGCGGCTACGTCGTCGTAGGTCCAGTTAAATGCGTGTAGTATAACGTCGGCATAGCTTTGATAACTTAATGTACTCAGTGCTGCGCCTATTAGAACGCCTGCCGCATGTTTCTTCATCTTCATAGTGTGTCCTATTTTATGTGGGAGCGAGATAAAAGATGAAAGCAATGCTTACATTTTGTTTACAAATAATAAACATCATGCATACGTATTCAATTCACCTTTAATTTTAAATTAAAGGAAAGGTGAACAATCAAGACGAGCAGGGAAGGGAGTACAGTTAGTTATTGCAATTGGGTTAGCCGCTCTTAGTTGCGCAGCACTGTTTGAATTTTTTGTTGCTACCGCAAACACAAGGTAGGTTTCTCCCGTATTTAATTTTGCCGCAGTCGTCGTGTAATACGCCGTCGTGGTAACGCCACTTACCGTCTTCAACACTAAAATTCGACGTTTCGTGAAGCTGATACATGCTTTTATTTTCAAAATAGTAAGCAGTGAATTCAACAATGGCATTATTGGGTTTGGTGATGGGTTTGGAGATGGACTTTAAATTAGTCTTAGAGATTGGCTCGGCGTTGGTTACTGCTTCGACTTTAGCGTCAGCATGTACAGTACTGTCTATCGAACTATCTTCAGTACTACTGACCGAGTTACCTACCAAGCTATCTACGGAGTTATCTACGGAGCTAGCCGCTAGAGTGGGGTGTACTTTAAGTGCGAACCATGTCGCACCTTGTGCGCTTTGCGCCAAATCCTCTACAGAGAGACCCTGCTGCTTTTCTTTGGTGTAGGTTTCAAGAATATATTGATAATGCGCTGTGGCGTAGGCTGAAAACCGGGAGCGCATAAGTTGCTCTGCAGAACTAGGGTGTTTATCACCCTTAATAAAAGGCTCGCAGCATTCGTCGAAGGATTTTGATGAGCAACAGTAACAGCGCATAAGACAACTCGCAGTTTAAGAGTAAAACAAAGCGCTACAGTATAAGTATAAGTTGCGTGAGCCCCAACTTTTTTAAACGTAAATGTTGCCGATATTCAAAGATTCCTTGGCGGTCCATGCCAAAGGGTACATGTCAGAGATTCCACGCCAAAGAGTTGTATGAAAATAAATATTTAGGTTTTGTTTACGCACCGCCATTCAGGCAAACGTAAGATGGGGCAAACGCAAGATGTAAGCATAAACAGGCTTTGTATTACCAAGGACCTAATGCTACGTTTTGTTCGTCATTAATGCTGTTAACACGTACATTCACTAGGCTGACAGAATAAAGCTCACACAGCTTTCTGATCATTTCACTATCGGTTGGTTGAAGGTCTAAATCAATGTTTTCCACATACAGTGTTTTACACTGGCCACCTGTAATCAGCTTACTGATCCATTCGGGCATTTTTTCTTTTTCAGGTTTCTGAATACGGATAGCGTGATCTACAGATTTAGAAAACGACACCGTATTTGAAAGCAGATAATTCCAACCTTTGTCGTTAGTTCCTTTTCCATTACCTTGTTTTTCGCCTGGAAACCCTTCTATCGGCAAAGGTAGTTGAACAACATTTGAAACCGAAGCGCGCAAAGCATTAAATCGTGAAACTGAAGATGTGTTCATAGTAAAACCCTTTATGCATTTGCCCTGAAGTTCATAGTTTGAACTTCGGGAATATTGTTATTAATTGATACTGGTTACTTATACAGTGTGTATGTGTATACAGTATTCTCAAAGGAGGGATTTGGCAAGTATTTAGTTGTACTTTTTTCACACAAATTGGTGTTTTCTAAGTAACTACATAAAAGATAATGGTTTTTTTGTGCTATCGAATTCTGAAGGAAGTATTCATACTCCGATTAAGGTAAGATGCGCGCGAATTTTACATAGAAAACTACTGTATAAAGCTGGAGGAGCGTTGAGCGTATTAATACATTTAGGCTACTTGGGGATGTTCTTATCGGCATTTTTGGCTGCCACTATATTGCCTTTTAGTTCTGAAATTGTGCTTAGTGCTTTATACAGTAGTGGGTTGAGCTGGGTGTTGTTGCTTGTTGTTGCTTCGTTAGGAAATGTACTCGGCTCGGTGGTTAATTATGCATTGGGCTTCAAGTTCGGAAAAGAAATTGCGACCGATAAGTTAAAAGTGAGCGAAGCAGCGTTTAACCGTGCAAGCTACACCTTTACAAAGTGGGGGAAGTGGAGTTTGTTTTTATGCTGGGTACCTATTATTGGCGACCCTATTACTTTAGTAGCAGGTGTACTTAGAAGCCCATTTTGGTTTTTTATTCTTGCGGTAACGCTTAGCAAAACAGCGCGTTATGCTGCGCTGCTTTACGTGCTCGTTTAAAAGGTTTTCGACTTTAGTTTTCTCACGCCACTGCGTTTTTGTCTCTCGACTTCTTTTGACTTTTCTTCTGATACGTCACATACCACAGCTTCATTCTTGGGCTCATTAATATCAGTCCAATCATCCAATACCAAACGGGCTCTTGCCAAAACGTCTTCTGCGACCAGCTGAAATGAAGTAGTGCAAGGGGCAGGATCAGGTAAATGCTGTTGTGAAGCTTCTGCCACTTTTTTCCCATGTTGCGCTGGATACGCTTGAACGACGTAGCGGTGAGAGCAAAAAGAAGAAGTAACGCTGCCATGCCAACAATGATGTATGGCCTGCTTACTATCTCGCTAGCCACTAGTGCCATATCAAGCTGGATTTCAAACACAATGTATGTGAGCAGGTGTGCAAAGGCGTACACAAAGGTGTATACGCCAATCATACGTCTGAATTGCATCGGTTCTGGGCTTGGTAGCCATTTAGCAATTGGGCTAAGAGTAAGCGTTAGTAAAAGAAAGTGAATTGCCCAGGTTCCAGTCTCATTGATGAGCGTGTTTACAGGGTCTGGACCAAGCTGATCGGTTACCCCTGCAAAAAACAACCAGGCGATATAGCCCAATGCGAAAAGGTGAATAAGACCTTTTAGGCTGCGGCGTTGCCAAACAGAGAGTCGAAATGGTTTTTTTCTTAACGGCATTAAATGAACAACTTAATAATAATGTTTAATAGCTTCGGTCATGAGATATTGGTTAGAAGGGCTAGCTATTTGCTCGTAGCCCTATAAAACGTACCAGCTAGTAATAACGGGATAAGTCCATATCTTTGTATAGCGGCGCGACTTCGCTGTAACCGTTGAACATTTGGGTGTCGATGCGATTTCTGGCGAGTAGCCCACCTGTGGTTATTCTACGCTCGCTGGCCTGGCTCCACCTTGGGTGCGACACGTTTGGATTCACGTTGGCGTAAAAGCCATACTCGTTGGCGGCCAGTCGATTCCATGTGGTAGGCGGTTTCTTATCGGTAAGGCGAATTCTCACAATAGACTTAATGCTCTTAAAACCATACTTCCACGGTACAACAAGCCTAATAGGCGCACCGTTTTGAGGTGGCAAGGTCTTCCCGTAAAGACCAACCGACATGAGCGTTAACGGGTGCATGGCTTCGTCGAGACGCAAACCCTCTACGTAAGGGTAATCAATACCACCACCGGTAAAGCGGCTTCGTTGACCGGGCATTTGCTCAGGGTCGTATAGGGTTTCAAACGCCACATACTTGGCTGACATTAATGGCTCGGCTTGTTTTAACAACGCCCCCAACTCAAACCCAATCCAAGGCACCACCATCGACCATGCTTCCACACAGCGCAAGCGGTAAATGCGTTCTTCAAGGGGAAAACGCTTTGTTAAGGCATCGTGATCAAGCTCAATGGGGTTTTTAACCATCCCGTCAACTTTTAACGTCCATGGATTAGTTTGAAATTCAGTCGCATTTTTGGCTGGTGCATCTTTAGATGTGCCAAACTCATAGAAGTTGTTGTAGCTGGTCACTTTATCTTCAGGCGTTCGGGTTTCCGTTACTTGAAACTTAGGGGGCTGACTATACTCCAGCGCCTTTCCCTTAAACGCTGCCTTCTCTTCTTCATCTTCCCAAAACCAACCGGCAGCGCCTGCCGACTTCGCCAATAGCGTAGACGCTCCCATAAAGCCCATAGATTTGAGCAATGAACGGCGACTCTTGTAAACGTCTTCATTGGTTATGTCGTTGTCTGTTAATTTTACTGAGGGTTTAAATGGTTTTGCCATTACTTTACCTTTATCTGCCCGTTAAAAAACGCCGTATCTAAATAAGCTGCTCCGCGTATACTTCATGCCATGAGGATGTTCTAGCGCGCATTAAGCTTTACTTGATGTCTTACCAATGCTGTTAATACGAGACCACAGCAATTAAGTTTTAGGTACGTATTAAATTAGACCTTAGAAATCGGTATTAAATTTCATGAAAGGGTGGTGCTGTTACCATTCTTCGATTTTGACATGCTGTAATAATGGCAGTAGTGTTTAAATCAAACAGGAAAGTTGATGTCAACAGCAAAGGAAAGCACCCTATGAGAGTATTTTCGGCAATCGTGTTTGTCTTGTGTGTGCATGTGGCAAATATCAGTTGGGCTAACGAATTATCTAACATCGATGCATTTCCTTTTATCGAGCGTAGTTCAGATAAAAGTGCAGCCCTATATCACTCCATTATTTCGGGCACCCCAAATCAAAGCGAAGCTTCTACGCTTAGTGTAATTGAAAACATATTAACTGACCCCAACGTGCAATTGCCCGATATGGTAGTCGCCTCACTCGGTCTTCAATTTTTATCAGCGAACATCGCTAACGGTACTTCTCCACTTTTGCTGGAAGATATATCCGACCTGTATGAAAAAGCCAAAGCAAATTTTGTGAAGGATAGGTCGCAACTTCGAAATTTTTTAAGCTGTACGCTTTATGGAAATAAGAAAGTTAAATATACCCTTAAAGCGTTGGACACTTTGGTTGATGCAAATGATGAATTCTTTAATCAAGTCCAAATGAGGCACTTTAGAGAAACAGACCACCTAACGCGAAGTTTAGCTGCTCAAATGTATGGGATGGTTACTAGAGAAACAATTTTTATGGCGAAAACGCATCGCGCAATCCTTAACTTTCACAAACGCTATCCCGAAAGCGTATTAGATGAGCGCATTGATGTTGCGTTGCTATTGCGAAATTTAGCGGTGGGCTATAATCAAATGCGCGCCCAATCCCTTGAGTTAAGTACAAAGCGCTTGATCAAACAACTTGAAAATGAAGGCGTAATACCTGCGGCATCGCTAAGAAACAGAGTGTACAGCTATATTGAAATTGAACACATTCCTTGGTTGGTAAGTACGTCTACTCGTTTATAAGTTAAGTTCGAGCCATTCTTAGAAAAAGTAACTGCACGATTTGTTATTTAGCCGATTGGTCTACATATGCAGACTATCTTGAATACCGCCTTGTTTAGGTGAAAAGATATTACTGTATAGGCGAGATGCGAATTCATCGGTCATACCCGATATATAGTCAGCGAGAACGCGCATACCATTGCCGCTCTCACAGGCCTTACGCCAGCGAACTTGGGTGTTTTCGGGAAGTAAGCGGTCAGGATCTGATGCAAAGGCTTCAAAAAGCTCCATAACCACCAGCTGTCCTTTGTATTCAAGAAGCTGCACATCGGGGCGGCGTATTACTTTGTTAAACACAAAGCGTTTGAAAAGCTCCAAGGCTTGTGCAAAATGTTCAGGCATTACGGCGTTGAACGCCAGTAACGGGTGAGCGAAACCCTCAACGCCTTTTATTTCAATAGCTGTAATAAAGCTATTCACCAGCGCGCCTATGGCATTTTTTCTTTCGTGATGTGCAGCGCTAAATAGCTTATTGGTTAGCACTTCTATATTGTCTGACAGCCACGGTACATCTAGCGCTTTTAGCGGCGTGGTTACATCCTCGACAAAGTGATGCTTGTCGACCATATCCATTACAATGGCATCTTCTAAGTCGTGAATGCCATAGGCGATATCGTCAGACAGCTCCATAATTGAGCAGTCGAACGATTTAAATTGCGTTTTACTGTGTGCATTCAGTTTTGCAGTAAACTGCATAAACCCATCTTTATCTTCATTGCTAAATGGTGCAAGTAGCCAGTCGAATAGGGGCTCATCGCAGCGAAACAGACCTTTTGGCGGATGCCAGTCGTGGGCCTTTACCTGACGAAGTGAAACAGGGCGCTCTGGCGTAGGTCCTTTACTATGAAGGGCATCGATAAAATTCGGATATTTAACCAAGCCTAACACGCTTCTTCTGCATAAATTCATGCCGTGTTCGGCGGTATAGGGCTCTAGCTGAGTGATGATCCTAAAAGTTTGTCCGTTTCCTTCAAACCCGCCGTATTGGTGCATCATGTAATTAAGCGCAATTTCACCACCATGGCCGAATGGGGGATGACCAATATCGTGAGCCAAGCAGAGGGTTTCGATTAACGTAGGATCAAGCGCTAACGTCGAGGCAATATCTGGAAATTTCACCCAAAGTTGGGCAGTAATACCGGTGCCAATTTGGGCGGCTTCTAGAGAGTGGGTTAGTCGAGTGCGATAGAAGTCGCTCAGCCCCACACCGAGCACCTGGGTTTTTGCCTGCAATCTACGAAAGGCAGCGCTGTGAAGAACGCGCGCTTTATCACGTTGATATGGATTGCGATGATCGCCGTCTCTTGTTTCGCTACGGGGTAAACGACGCTCGTGTAATGCTAATTCCCAATCGCTTGTTGCCAAAAAAACCTCGCTGCCTTGCTGTGTATGCTACTTCTTTTCGTCAGTATAGTGATTTAAGCGCTGTTAATCGCCTCGCTCACATATCGTCTTGCGTAATTTCATCAAGACTTAAAGAAAAGCTTGGTACGTAACGCGTTAAGAAGTAGTCCACCTCTTCAGAATGATATTCTTTAAGGGTTTTATCTAATCGTTTCTTAGCCAGCTTAAACTCTTGGTTACCAGCAGCTAATTCTTCAAGCGTTTTTAGGTAAGCGCAAAGTACGTCTGCTGCTTTCACAATAAAAGCTTCTTCTTCACTATGGTAGTGATGATCAATAAGCGCCGCATAGTCTTCTCGAAATGCCTCTGGTGCCATTTCAATTAGCTTGTTCTCTGCGATTTTTTCGATCTTTTTATATTCTTCTTTAATCGCAGGGTTAAAATATTTCACTGGGGTAGGGAGGTCTCCAGTGAGTACCTCCGACACGTCGTGAAATATTGCCATGGTAGCAATACGATCAGGGTTTAGTGTGCCGCCAAAAAACTTATTTTTTATTAAAGCAAGTGCGTGGGCAACCATGGCCACCTGCAAACTGTGCTCCTGCACATTTTCTGTGCGCACGTTGTGCATTAGCGGCCAGCGATTAATAAGCTTTAAGCGCGCCAGGTGCGCAAAAAAGTGACTTTTATCAGACACATTACGCCCCTTGCTTATACGTTCTAAAGAAGTTGCCAATACGATGCAGAGCAGGCACCAATACATCGCTGTGCGGTAAAAATACTAATCGGAAATACGTGCCTTCAGTAAGGTTAAACGCGCGACCATGTACCAACAGAATTTTTTCAGAGCTTAATAAGTCCAGCACCATTTGTTCGTCGTTTTGAATGTTGAATTTCTTCTCATCCACTTTAGCGAAACAATACATGGCACCTTTAGGTTTAACGCACGAAATACCGTCAATGCCGTTTAGCATATCTGTGGTGACGTCGCGCTGAATGCGAAGGCGCCCGTTTTCTTTCACCAAGTCGTCAATACTTTGATAGCCGCCTAACGCTGTTTGAATGGCACTTTGACAAGGTACATTCGCGCACATTCGCATGGAAGACAGAATATTAAGCCCTTCAATATAGTCAGACGCTAATCGCTTGTTGCCGCTTACTACAAGCCAACCTGAACGAAAGCCCGCCACACGGTAGTTTTTGCTTAAACCGCCAAAGGTAACAAAAAAAACATCGTCAGCCAGTGAAGCAATACTGGTGTGTTTTGCTTCATCGTAAAGAATTTTGTCGTAAATCTCGTCGCTAAATACAACAAGTCCGTGTTCGCGGGCGACTTCAACCACATCTTGTAAAAGGGCTTTGTCGTAAACTGCGCCGGTTGGGTTGTTAGGGTTGATCAGTACGATCGCGCGAGTTTTACTGGTGATTTTACTTTTTATGTCGTCAATATCTGGGAACCAGCCTGCTTGCTCGTCGCAGCGATAATGAACGGGTGAACCTGACGACAGGCTAACTGCTGCTGTCCAAAGCGGGTAGTCAGGGCTTGGAATAAGCACTTCATCGCCATGATTAAGTAGCGCCTGCATTGCCATCATAATTAACTCAGATACGCCGTTACCAATATAAACGTCGTCTACACGGATGTCTTTAATGTTTCGCTGCTGGTAGTACTGCATCACGGCCACACGGGCAGCATAAATTCCTGTCGAGTCTGAATATCCTTGAGACGTAGGCAGGTTATGAATAACGTCTTTTACGATATCGTCAGGGGCTTCAAATCCAAATGGGGCAGGGTTACCGATATTCAGCTTTAATATGCGGTGTCCTTCGTCTTCCATTTTGCGTGCTTGCGCAGCGATTGGGCCTCTAATGTCGTAACAAACGTTATCTAATTTATGTGAGCGAGATACAGTTTTCATGGTCTATCTGGTTGATTTACATACCCTGAGATTATCGCAATACAAAGCCATATGCGATGGCCTTTTTGCAGTATTTCTGCTTTAAGCACTACTTTTTTCACCAAGTGACTATTTATTGACCATATAACGAGATGAATGATCCGCTTGTCACTTAAGTATAAAATTTATGTTAATAGCTTGTGAACTTTTCATTCAGCGCCTATCGTAGTAGTAAGGCGTGTATAAAAAACGCGTTAGTAACAAACAGGCTAACAAGCAGAGGTGATAAGAATATGTCGCACCATTTCAAAGAAACACCAGAGAATGCAATCACGCAAAGTGGTATAGCACGCGTTATTCCCTGTAAAGAATTAGACGTTGGCGACCCTATAAAATGGTTGTCATTGGCATTACGAGACGCTATGCGCGCACCAGGTCTCACATTGTTTTATGGCGTTCTTTTCGCAGTTATTCCGTGGTTCATTATGTACTTGGTTGAAATGACAGGTTGGCACTTGGTCATTCTACCGGCCATTGTTTGCTTTATGTTGGTAGGTCCATTTTTGGCTGCTGGTCTTTATGATGTGAGCTGGGAAATGGAGAAAGGCCATAAGCCCACGTTACGCCATTCTTTGCGTGCAATGCGCAGAAATGCGTTTAACGAGTGGGGCTTTGCCATTTTACTTATGGTGATGATGATATTTTGGTTGCGTGTTGCATCGCTAATCCATGCACTTTATCCGCCTTACATAGAAAACGATTTAGAAAGCTTATTACCGTTTTTAGCGCTAGGCACAATTGTCGGTGCGGGTTTTACATTGGCTATGCTTTTTATTACGGCGTTTACCCAACCAATTTTGATGGAACGCAAAGTTGACCTTGCTACCGCCGTATTAACCAGCGTTAACGCAGTATGGCTTAATAAGGTGCCCATGCTTATTTGGGGGGCTATCATCTTTACCACCGTTGCGATTGGTTACGTAACCGGGTTTATTGGTTTTATCGTGTTAATGCCTATAATCGGCTACGCGTCATGGCATGCTTATATTGATGCCATTGAAACTAAGCGCGAACGCAAATATGAGTAATCGCTCACGCTTTCTGTAATTTAATTACGGAAATGGTGAGGTTTTCTGTACATTAGATGCGCTTTATCATTATATATTTTGTTAAAATTACAGTTTTAAGGCCCCAAAAGGGGCCTTTTTATACTTAAGTCTTATATTTCTTTCTTCCTACAAGTTCCATCGCTAGATATATTAGTAATATGTAATCTAAATTAATCTCGATAAAACAGTGATTTAGCCTAGTAACAATGGTGTAACAAACTGATTTACCACACATTTACCCCCATTACACAATCATTCAACAGAAAAGTTTTAATTCTTGATGCATAAATAAAGGGCGTTGAGCGAATTGTTGATTGTTCAGCTTTGTTCAACCAAAAACTAAGAGTTTGCCACAAACTTGATTAAAGCCTTTATCTACACATTGAGGAATTAAACATGAAACCAGTTAAATCGAAACTAGCCAACGCGGTAAAAGTGCTAGCTGTAACTGCAACCGCAGCATTTAGCGTTAACGCAACTGCCGCAGCACCGCAAAAAGACATACGCTTTGTAGGCGAAACCCAATTTGCAGGGTTTTGTAAAGCTGTGATAAATGATGATGTTAGAGTACTTCGCTCTAGTCTTTCACGTAACGTAGGTCGCATTGGTGCTAGTCAGCGTGAAGTGTTGCGTATGGTAACGTCTGAAGAAGGGTTGACGTGCAATGGCAGTAGCCTAATTGAGTTTTCAGTTGAGCGTCACGCTGATGCCGTACATGAATACTTAACGTCGCGTAGCTAAGGCGTTGATTGCGGTTACGATAAATCCAGAAAAAGCGGGCTAGCTTGCACTCATCGTCAATCACGTTGACGTAAATGGTGAAAACTAGACCCGCTTTTTGTCTTACTTTTTGCTTTAAAATGCGCCTTAATTAGCGATTTTAATATACGTGGCTACACGCGCTTTACTGGTTTTAAACAAACGTTGCGTTTTAAACCTAAGCTTTAGTAGCAACACGTAAGCAAGTGGTACTAAGAACAAGCTGGTTAGTGTTGAGAACACCAGCCCACCAATGATTGCAATGGCCATTGGCGAGTAGGGAGGGCCGTCGCCGCCAATTCGAGTACTCCCCATCGCAAGTGGAATAAGCCCTAGAACTGTAGTGGCTACTGTCATCAGAATAGGCCTGATACGTGTCATACATCCTTCAATCACTGCGTCATACAGCGACAAACCTTCATTGATGAGCTGATTAATTCTGTCTACCAATACGATGCCATTGTTAACCACAATACCCATCAGAATCAGCATGCCAATCATCCCCATGATAGACATAGATGTGCCTGTAACCATGAATGCCCAAAAAACACCTGTAAAGGAAAACAGTAGTGACGTAATTACAGATGTTGGAAGAATTAGCGATTCAAACAGCGCGGCCATCACAACGTATATCATGCAAAGCGCTAATAGCATATTCATTTGCATTACGGCATTGGCTTCATCCTGGCGAGAGAAGCTGCCGTCTAGCGTCCACTTATAGCCTGTCGGCAATTCGATATTAGCTAATGCTTTTTCTATGCGTTCACGAGCTTGTTCGGTGGTGGTTTCACCCTCTAGATTTGCACCAATAGCTAGCGCTGTTTGACGATAGTTGCGGTTAATTTGCGAAAGCTGTGGCACCACAGAGAAATCTGCAATCATGTTCAGCGTTACCGATTGACCCTGTGTAAACCCAATATTGATGTTCTTAAGTTCGCTTAGCGAGGCTTGAATATCGCTGCCAAACTTAAGCTGCACCGCCACTTCTCCGGCGTCACCATAGCGGAATGTACGTAAATTACTGCCGCGTAGTGCCGTAGAGATAAGTTTAGCCACATCGTTTACTTGTATGCCAAAGCGGTTTGCTTTCTCTCTGTCTATGCGTATTTGAACCTCATCGCGGGTAGATCCCGTGTCGGCTTTTACATCTTCCAACCCATCTATGGTGGAAAGAATAGGAATGATTTGCTCTGAAATAGTGAGCAAGGTTTCTGAAGATTCCCCCAACAGCGTTACTCTTACGCCACCACCGTTGCCGCTATCCCACTGGAAAGAGGGGCGAGCACGCACAAATGAAGGCATGTTTTCACGAATATCCTCCTTAATTTTACCCACACTTACGGGCAACTCGTCATTAAGCGTGATACCGCTTACTGCATGGCCGGCAGTAAAATACGTATACACCTGCTTAATATGAAAGCGTTCTTGGTTTTCATAAAGATATGCTTCCATTTTATTTACGGTTTTTTCCACTTCATCCAAGGTGAAGTTTTGTGTCACATGGTAATTAAGCCAAATGCGCTCTTGGTTGTCGTTACCCTCATCGTCAGACGTTACCACCTGCATAGGCACAAAGGTCGACGCGAGAATAAGCAGAGCAATAACACAAGTTACACCCTGGTGTTTCAACATCCAGTTAAGCGCACGACCATAGCCTTTTATGTAGGACGGCGTTTTAGGCGTTTTTACAACAGGGATCTTTACCTTAGTTGTCAGTAAGGGAATAAGTGTTTTAGCAATGAAAAGCGACGCGAACAGAGATATACAGATAGCCACAGCAACGTGCTCTAAAAAGATGGTCACGTCTATTTTTACCCCAATAATATTAGGTAAAAACACTATTGCCGTGGTTGCAGTTCCAGCAATGACCGCAAGACTGACTTTGTTTACACCAATCTGGGTGGCTCGCTTAATGTCTCCCTCTTGTTGGCGTTCTTGAAATACGCTTTCGGTGATCACAACGGCGTTGTCTACCAGCATACCTACTGCTAGCATGAGGCCCATGAGTGATAAAATATTAAGGGTATAGCCTAAAAGATACATTACGCCCAAGGCTATACAAATAGAAAACGGCACCGACAGCACTACAATTAAGGTGGTGGTTAACTGACGCAAGAATAAGTACAGCACAATAACTGAAAGTAACGCACCCAAAAGGCCTGCGTTTAACAAATCACTCAGCGACGAGGTTACGCTTTTAGCGGTGTCGTCCATTACAAATAAACTAATGCCTGTAAACTCAGGGTCTTCCTTGGCTTTTTCGATAACTTTCATTACCGCGTCGGAAACTTCTACAAGATTGCTGCCCGATTCGCGAAATACGTTAAAGCCTACCGCAAAGGTGCGATCTAAATGACGTCCTTCGTTGCGCTGAGGAAGTTCGTAAGTCACGCTGGCAATATCAGACAAGCGCACGCTGCGAGTAACCCACATGTTTTTAAAGTCGTTTACATCGGTGAATTCGCCAGTGGGGTTAACTAAAACTTTTTCACCGTTATTGTACATGTAGCCAGCGGTTAGCGAGAAGTTGGCGTTTTGAAGCTGCTGTTCTAAACGGGTACCGTCTATTTGGTAGGCCGCCATTTTTTTAGGATCTAAGCGAATAGTAATTTGACGCTTCATGGTGCCATATAGCTCAACTTTCGATACACCTGGAACACGCTCTAGCGGACGCTTAAGGTTACGCTCAAGCAAGTCGTAAGCATTCGATAAGTCGCGGTCACTCGATACGCGCAGCTGGAATATAGGCATGTCATTGGTGTTAAATTTATACACCATGATCCGCTCTATATCGTCAGGAAGTTCGTGGCGAATAGCGTCAATCTTCTCCCGCGCTTCAATACTTTTGGCTTTAAGGTTTTCATCCCAGTCGAACTCCACAATGACCTCAGCCATATTGTCGTATGAACGTGCCCTTAAACGCTTTATCCCCGACATGGTAGCAACGGCTTCTTCTACCGGACGGGTGATCATGGTTTCAATTTCAACTGGTGTCGCATCAGGATAGGGGATCTGCACCACCATTTCTGGAATATCAATTCCAGGGAATTTCTCTAAAGGTAATAAGCGGCCAGATACAATGCCGAACAGCAACATAGACAAAAACAGCATTCCGATGGTAACGGGCTTATTTAACGCAAAGCGTGCAAGCGAGGCGCCTATACCTGCAATTTTTGAAAGGTGCGGTTGTGAAGCTATGTCGGTCTCGCGTTGACTCGGGTCACGTGTTTGGCGCTTGTCAGTATGGGTTTCAGAACTGTTATTAGCGTTGTGAGAAGGTGTACTCATAGTACACCTCCTTTCGGCATTGCTGCTTCGTCACCAAAGCCCGCATTAGTATTAACAGACGTTTTCTGCGCAACGTTTTTCTTCACGTCGAACAGGCTGTAAAGCACTGGCAGTAAAATGAGGGTAAGCAAGCTTGCAAACAGAAGGCCGTAAATAACGGTGATGGCCATTGGCGTGCGAATTTCAGCACCTTCGCCAAGACCAAAAGCCATAGGCAATAAACCCAGTACCGTAGTAAGTGTGGTCATCACAATAGGGCGCAGGCGGGTCTTAGCAGCATCTAGAATAGCGGTGTCTTTATCTACTCCTTGACGGCGTAACTGATTTATACGGTCAACTAATACAATAGCGTTATTCACTACAATACCGCACAGCATAATTAAACCGATAAATACCACCACGTTTAGCGGCGTATTGGTAAGCCACAATCCATACACGGAACCCGCGCCAGCTAGCGGCACGGCGAACAAAATAAGCAGTGGGTGCAGCAACGACTCAAACTGAGACGCCATAACCAAATACACCATAAACACGGCAAGTGCTAGGGCAAACTGTAGCGAACGGAAGCTGCTTTGCATGTCTTCACTTTGTCCAGTTACTGTTGCACTTAAAGATAGAGGAAGTTGGGTTTCATCAATGACTTTATTAGCAACGGCAACTGCTTCATCAAGCTTACCTTTGGCTAAGTTTGCTGATACCAGCGCTACACGCTGCTGTCCAACGCGGGTGATTTCGCTAGGGCCTACGCTCATATACACGTCTGCAACGGCACTTAATGGAATAGGTTGTGCAGAGCCTGGATTAACAACAATGGCACGCACGCTGGCGATGTCATCTCGCTGGTTTTCTTGGGTTCTTACCAGCACATCCACCTTTCTGTCTTCAACACTGTACTGTGTAGCCACACGGCCACCTACTTTGGCCGCAATAAGCTGAGAAACGGTTGATGCATCAAGCTCAAGGCGAGCAAGTTTTGCGTGATGGAAGGCTATTTTAAGCTCTGGGTTCCCGTCACGAATGCTGGTCGTTACGTCTGCAAAATTACTGTAACTGGCAAGTTTTGTCGAAATGGCGTCGCCATACTGTTGTAACTGATTTAGGTCGTAACCCGCAATTTCAATTTGAATAGGCGAGGCAAAGCTAAATAGCTCTGGCTCTGAAAACGTTGCCTGAACCTGAGGTTTAAAGGCTAAATGATCGCGAAGGGCACGCTTTACCGCGTCCATATCGGAAGCTGTCGCCGTAGGCTGCATGACAATGTTTAAGCGGCCCCAATGATCGCCACCCTGATTAGGCGCGGCGCTTATCAGGCTACCCGTACCAGACATGGCATAGGTGCGAAGCACCTTGGTTTCGCCGCCATCATTGTTATTTACTGCAACCGCAGCAAGCTCGCTTATAATAGCGTCGGTACGCGCTAGTGGCGAACCCGCAGGAAGGGTCACTTCTACCGAGAATTCTCCTTGAGATAGGGTTGGGATAAGTTCCATGCCCAATCTCGGTATCAGCAACACCGCGCCCGCCGCAAGTACAAAGGCAATGGCTAGTACCAGCGCTTTTGCGCGAAGGCTTATACGTAGCAGTTTTTCATAGGCATAAGCAAGAAGGTCAAACCCTTTATTAAATACCCAAATAAGTGGTTTAAACGCAACGTTTAATAACTTGCTAACGATATGCCATGCGCCAATCACCAAAGTTACTAAGGCTGCAGGTAAAAAAACAAAGATAAGTCTGAATACCCAACGAACTGGCAGGGTAAGGTAGTACATAACTTTGCCAAACGTTGACGTAGGAGGGGTAGGCGCTGGTGTAGTGAACACATCTTCGTGATCGAGCTGTTGCTTTTTCTTCTTATGTGCCATTGCAGGGATAAGTGTGAGCGCAACAACAAGCGATGCAGCTAAAGCGAACGACACGGTCAACGCTTGGTCTTTAAACAGCTGACCTGCAATACCTTCTACAAATATCAGTGGCACAAACACGGCCATAGTGGTTAGTGTCGAAGCCACAATTGCGCCAGAGACTTCTTTTGTGCCTTCACTGGCGGCAGATGCCTCAGTGTCTGTGGCTTCTGCCGTCGTTTTTTCATTAGCTGTAGCGTTATCACTCCCAGCCACTTTTAATTTTTTATGGCGATCGATATTTTCAAGCACAACAATGCTGTTATCTACTAATAATCCAACAGCCAGCGCGATACCACCTAAGCTCATCATGTTTAAGCTTATATCGTTGGCATACATTAGATTAAAGGTAGCAATTACTGATACCGGAATAGAAACCGAGATAATAACGGTAGCCCAGAAGTCTTTAAGAAAAAGATACAGCACTAACATGGCTAAAATACCGCCTATCACTGCCGCTGATTTTACGTTATCTATAGCTTGCTTAATGAACACGCTTTGGTCATAAATTTCGCTAAGCGTGTAGTTAGAAGGCAAGTTGTTGTTGACCTCATTTAACCGGCTAGCCACTTTTTGCGCAACGTTAACGGCGTTAGCATCGCCTTCTTTATAAATGGCAATTTCAATACCTTCATTGCCGTTAAAGCGCGTTACCACATCACGATCTTTATAGGCACTTTCAACTGTAGCCACGTCTTTAAGTTGAATGTTTCTGCCTTCAAAACGCCCAATGAAGAGGTTTTCGATATCGCTAAGTGTTTCAAACTGATTTAAGGTTCTGACCAAAAACGCCTGGGCTGCGTTATCAATTCGACCGCCCGCCGCGTTGATGTTTTCAGCACTTACCCGGTCAACAATGCGGGTAATGGGAATAGACAGCTGACTGGCTTTCTGCTGGTCGATAAGAATGTGAATCTCGTTTTCTAAACCACCGCCAACACGCACGGCTGCCACACCCTCTACTGACTCTAGCGCTCGTTTTACTTGCTGTTCGGCATATAAACGTAATCGCTTCATTTGCGCTACGCTTAAACTTGACGTATCGCTTTGTGCCGTCAGCCCCAGTTTAATTACCGGGTCTAAACTTGGGTTAAAACGAAGGAGTCTTGGTTTTTCTATATCAAGGGGAAGCTGCAATACATCAAGTTTCTCGCGCACTTCTAAGCTCGCGAAATCCATGTCAGTACCCCATGCAAATGAAAGCACTACGTCAGACTGGCCTGCACGCGATGTGGACGTGACTTTACGTACGCCTTTTACTACGCCGATGGCTTCTTCAATGGGCTTTGAAACCAGTTGTTCGACTTCGCCTGGCGCTGCACCGTCGTAGTCAGTGCGAATGGTGAGAGTAGGGTAAGATAAGTCAGGCAGTAGGTTAACCGACAGTCTGCCTAACGACACCATACCAAATAGCAATACCGCAAAAGTGAACATACTAACGGCAACAGGGCGCTTTACAGCAATATCTACAATACGCATTGTGTGAGTTCCTTGTTAGGCCGAATTAGCTGTTAACTACTTCAACAGGGGCGCTGTCTTTCAAGTTTTGGTGGCCTGCAGTAACCACTTCTTCATTACCGTTTAAACCATTAATAACTTCAACGACTTCGTTGTTTTCAAAACCTGTAGAAATATCAACTTTTTTAACTTTGCCGTTGTCGACAACGAATACACTATGATTATTATCGATGGTAACCAACGCTCTACGAGGCAACAACGTGGCGTTAGCATGTGTTGCGTACTCAAGTGACACATCGGTAAACATGCCGGCTTTAAGTTTGTTATCTTCGTTAGGTACTTTTAACGTTACTTTGAACGTGCCGGTGGTCGCATCGATGACCGGGCTAATACGCTCAACACTCGCGGTGATACTTCTGTCGCCTAAAGCCGCCACGGTAAGCATTGCACCTTGTCCAATCACTACGTTAGGTAGCTCATTTTCAGGCAGATACACAATGCCTTGAAGGTTACGTTGCTGAACGATATGGAACATTCTCTCCCGTTGGAACGATTCAGTCAGGTTGCCTACTTTGGCATTCCTTTCTGCAATGTATCCATCAATTGGGGCTGTGATAGTGGCTTCTTTCAAATCAAGTTCAGCCAAGCGTACAGATGCTTTTGCTGATTCAAATTGCGAAGTGAGCTTGTCGTAAGTGTCATCGCTGATAAGCTTTTTGGAATAGACTTTGTTGACCTTTTCTAGTTCGCTTTCAATGCCAGCTAAATCAGCCAGAGCTTTTGATAAGTTCAGCTCGTAGCGGCGTTTATCAAGCTGTGCCAGTACCTGGCCTTTTTCAACATAATCGCCTTCTTCTACGAAGATTTCTTCGATAATTCCAGACGCTCGCGCAACCACAAATGCTTCTTCACGGGCTTCTAAAATAGCGGTTGTGTCGTAAGTGGACTTAATGTCGCCAGTAACAATGGTTTGGGTCTCAACGGGAATAGCAAAAACGGTTTCTTCAACTTCGGTGGCGTTGGCTTGGTCGTTAATGGCATCAGCATCAGAACATGCTGTCATCGAGAGAGTGAGGGCAATAATACCGCTTCCAACAAGTAATTTGAGTGATGTTGGCGAAAACGGTAATAAAGAATGTGATGGTGACAAAGAGGTGTTGCTGTGCGTTGTAGTTTCCATGGTCAATAACCCTAACGTAATTGTCGTTATATAATAATGACCATATACAGCAGCTAATATGCCAAAGATGTTAACTAATGTTAATTGTTAATTATTTCAATAATTTACGAGTGTAACAAACAGTTTCAACGAAAAAGCCAACCCAAACGGTTGGCCTTTTCTACTAATGCTTAGCGAGAATCGCTAAAAAGAGGTTGGTTCTACTATAGTTTATTAAACCAAAGTATAGCTTGTAGTGATCTCAACATTACCCGTTAGCATTAGCATGACGGAACAGTATTTTTCTGCAGAAAGCTGCACAGCGCGAGCAAGGGCCTTTTCACTAATGCCTTCACCTGACACCGTGTAATGCGCGTGAATTTTAGTAAATACACGAGGCGGCTCTTCAGCGCGTTCAGCTTCTAATTCACAGTTACAGGCTTCAATGTTAAAGCGCCCTTTTTTAAGAATATCTACAACGTCAATACTTGAACATGCACCAACTGCCAACAGCACTGACTCCATTGGAGATACGGCCTTACCGCTGCCGTCCATCACCGTTTTGTAACCGCTGTCTGTAGTTCCTGTAAAAGTTAAATCTTGATCCCAAGAAACACGTGCTTTCATTGTTTGTCCTAATGTCATAAAAATAAAAAAGGAAGCTGCAAGACAGGCCAGTTTAGCGCTTCAATACAGCTGTGACATGTGCGTTTATTTGTTAAGGCGAACTGCATCTGGGCTAAGCGTGATTTTCTTTTGCTTATATAACGCCCCTAACGCTTTTTTATACGCGGCTTTACTCACGTTAAAATGAGAGTAAATGGCTTCTGGCGCACTCTTATCTGTTAGCGTAGAAATCCCACCGTGGGCTTCTAAGTCATCCAAAATGGCTTGTTGAAGTGCATCACGGCCACCTTTGTCTACGCGCTGAAGAGCTACGTCCACTTTGCCGTCGTCACGAATTGTTTTAATTACCCCTTCAGTAGCTTGCCCGACTTTAAGTGGCTTAAAGGCATCGCTATGGAAAATAAGACCTAAGCTTTTTTCATTGATAACGACCTTAAAACCTAAATCAGTTTTGGCATAAACCAAGCATTGCACTGTGTCGCCCTCGTTGAGATAGGCACTACTTTCCTTTAGAAAATAGTGAAGCTTGGTAGCACCTAAAATACGCTGGGTTTTATCATCAAAAAAGGTGTGAACAACATAGTACATACCTGGATTAACAGGTTGGGCTTGGTAGTCGTTGGGCATTAAAAGGTCGTTGTCTAAACCCCAGTCGAAAAATGCACCAAAGTTAGTGGCAGATACCGCTTTAAGTACCTTAGTTTCACCAACTTGAATCAAAGATTTCTTCATGGTGGCATAGAGATCGCCGCGCTGATCTGTGGCTACAAATACGTCTATCTGTTGTCCTTCTGCGAGGGAAGTTTCTACTTCGTCAATCGCAAGCGTAACAGTTTGCAGCTCTTCAGCATCATCTATTTCTATTACGCTGTCGTTTTCGTCGTTGTTTTCGACAAGTGGCGCTAAAGCGTAGCCAAAAGGGTATTGGGCTACCACGCGTAATGTATTAATTTTTCCAATATTTATCATCAGCACTGACTTTTTAAAAAGAACAGGTAACATGATACTGGAATGAACGTAAGAGCTAAACCATTATGAAGTTAAATTGCGATTTAGGTGAGAGTTTTGGCGCATGGTCTATGCCGGTGGAATCGGCCATTATGGCAGAAATTGATCAGGCCAACATTGCGTGTGGTTTTCACGCTGGTGACCCATTAGTGATGAAGCAGGCTATTCGGTTAGCCAAACAACATGACGTGGTCATAGGTGCCCATCCAGCCTATCCAGACTTACAGGGATTTGGTCGCAGAAGTATGGCGATTGCCGCTGATGAACTCAGCGCTATGATTCAATATCAAGTAAGTGCATTGAGTGGAATGGCAAAGGTTTGTGGGGCCAACGTGAGCTATGTGAAACCTCATGGCGCCCTTTACAATGACATGATGAAAGATACAGCTGTCATGCGCACAGTAATGCAAAGCATAGCCGAAATAAATATGCAGTCGTTAAATTCGCCCCTCGCACTAATGGTACAGGCTACGTCGCAAAATGCAGCGATTAAAGAAGCTGCGCAAGAGTGGGAGCTGCCGTTGTATTTTGAAGCATTTTCAGACAGGCGTTATACCGATGAAGGTTTACTGCAATCTCGCTTGATCGAAGGTGCCGTGTTAAGCGAGAGCGACGCATTGCTCCAAGCTAAACAACTTATATCATCGGGAACAGTAACGACAGCCTCGGGCGCAACACTTGCAATAGAAGCGGATTCTCTGTGTGTACATGGCGATACCAAAGGGGCGGTGAGTATTGCAAAGAAAATCAGAACATTTCTATAAACCTGCCTCATAAAAAACACATTTTACAAGAACAATACAAGAGGCTGTTACCCATTGTTGTGCTGAGAGGTATATCTAAAACCAAGTACTCAGAACCAAGCACTGACAGCCATTCAAATAACAAGGACAGTAGATGCAAGCTTTCGGTCGCATTAAGCGAATAGTTACTGCAAGTGCAGACGCCATTATTTTGTATTTTGATGGCGCAAACCTGGACGACGCGAATAATGCCTGTCATTGCATGCTGGCAGCGATAGATAGCAAAAAGAAAAGCAATTCATGGGCTTGGCTGCGCGAATGTGTGCCTTCCTATGACAGCCTGTTGATTATTTTTGATATGGCATTAATTGATAGCCACGGTGTATACCGTGCCATCAGTAATTTAAGCGCTGAAGACATGAGCCTGCAATCAGTCTCTTTGCAAGCAAAAGAGAATGAAAGTAGCGCCGTGATTGAAATTCCTGTTTGGTACGGTGCGCCTAATGCAAGTGATTTAAGTGTAGTGAGTAAGAAAACGTCACTGTCTATTGAAGAGATTATCGAATTGCACACTAGCACGACTTATAAAGTATACGCAGTGGGGTTTTCTCCGGGCTTTGCCTACATGGGTGATATTCCAGAAGCGCTCAAATGTGCGCGACTAGGCACACCGCGCAAACGGGTACCCAAAGGTGCGGTTGCAATCGCTGACAGGCAAACTGCTGTTTACCCCAGTGAATCACCTGGAGGATGGAATTTATTGGGGCTTACGGCATTCGACATGCTCATTCATAAAAATGAGCAAAGTGAAGCGCGGTTAAAAGCAGGTGATGTGGTTAGGTTTGTTTCAGTTACTGAACAGGAATATAGAGCAGGATTGCAGGTTGAGCGATGAGAATTGAAGTACTCAGTAAAGGATTGTTTAGCCTTATCATAGATAACGGACGGGTAGGGCGGCAACGGGATGGATTTTGTGAATCAGGCCCTATGGATAGTAACGCCTATGATTGGGCCAATTTTCTAGCCTTCAATTTAGACGGTACGCCATGCTTCGAAGCGATTGGTGAAATGCGATTACGGGTTGATGAAGATTGTATTATTGCTGTGACTGGCAGGGAACCGTCACTCGACGTAGATGGTAACGTTAAAGCAACATACCAGAGCCAACATGTACCGGCAGGCGCAACTATTACGTTTGGCAGCGCTCTACTTGGTAGCAAAGCCTATTTGGCAATAGGTGGAAATTGGCATGTGCCAAAAGCGGTAGGGAGTGCATGTACGGTAGTACGCGAACAACTTGGTGGGTTGGATGGTAAGGGATGCGCGTTAAAAGATGGCGATTGCATCGACATTTCAGCTAACAGCAGAATTAAAAGCACCGCTAGAATGCGCACTCTCTCGCGGCAGCACATAGACAACTATGGTTTTTTAGAGTCTATTCGGGTTATTCCCGGGTATCAGTTTTCGAGTTTTAGCGCTGTTGCTTTACGCACGTTTGAAACAAGCAGCTATACGGTTTCATCGGCTATCGATCGCATGGGCTTTAGGTTGACCGGTGAATCAGTTACAGCCGATATAGAAAACATGCGCTCAGAGGCAATTCATTTAGGTGCAATTCAAGTTCCCGGCGACGGGCAGCCTATTGTAATGATGCGCGACAGACAAACATTAGGGGGTTATCCAAAACTTGGCTGTGTAAGCCCCTGTGATATAAGTCGCTTGGCCCAAGCCGTGCCAGGCGAAAAAGTGAATTTTGTTTTTCAACATGAAGAAGAAGCAAGGGCAGACTGGCTACTGATGACAAGTAGGCGTCGCCGACTACAAGGAGAAATATTGTGACGATTGCGTTTTTAAACGGTGAGTATATGCCTCTTTCTGAGGCTAAAATTTCTCCGATGGACAGAGGCTTCCTTTTTGGTGATGGTATTTATGAAGTCATTCCAACGTATTCTGGTAGCGCAGTAGGCTTCAAGGGGCACACATCGCGTATGGCGCAAGGCCTTAAAGCTATTGAAATCGCTAACCCTTATTCAGCAGAAGAATGGCAAGACATTTTGACCAGCTTGGTCGAAAAAAACAAAGCATTTATAGAAAGCGGAAACATTGGTGTTTATTTCCACGTAAGCCGTGGCACCGATACAAAACGTTTTCATGCATACCCTAAGAATATAGCACCTACGGTGTTCGGGTTTGCTTTTGAAATAGCGCCACCACAGCCTACAGCAAAATCTGAAGCAAGGCCTTTCAAAGTTGCGCTTCAACAGGATAAAAGGTGGCAACGCTGCCATATCAAATCCACATCCTTGTTAGGCAATGTAATGCACTATCAAGCAGGTGTTGACGCAGGCGTTAACGAAACTATTTTGTACAACAGCGAAGGTATGATAACCGAGGCAAGTTCATGCAACGTGTTTATGGTGAAAGACGGATGTATATCTACGCCCCCCTTAAACCATGAACTTCTTCCCGGTATTACTCGCGCCATTGCAATTGAAGCATTTAAACAGGCAGGCCTGGTTGTTACAGAAACTTGGTTTAGCAAAGATGAGTTGCTGGAGGCAGATGAAGTATGGTTAACCTCTTCAAGCAAAGAAGTTGCCCCGGTAGTTGAAGTAGACGGAAAACCTATTGGCACAGGGGAAGTGGGTGACGTGTGGGAGAAAGCAATTAAGGCTTACCACGCATATAAGTTTAAAGCGTAACGAAAAAAGGCCCGCTTAAAGCGGGCCTTTTGCTAGAATAAAACTGTTACTTATTCAGGTAAGTTGTCGCAGTTACCGTCTGTACACTCACCGTATAAGTATAGGCTGTGATGCGTTAGCTTCATCTTGTGTTGCTTTGCGATCATCTCTTGGCGTTCTTCGATAATGTCATCTTCAAACTCAATGACCTTGCCACACTTCAGACACACAAGGTGGTCGTGGTGATCTTTGTGACTGATTTCAAATACAGATTTTCCACCTTCGAAATGGTGGCGATTGAGAATGCCTGCATCATCAAATTGGTTTAACACGCGGTACACGGTAGCAAGACCAATTTCTTCACCCTGTTCGATAAGGATTTTGTAAACGTCTTCAGCGCTGATGTGTTGGTTTTCTGGCTCTTGCAGAATTTGTAAAATTTTAAGGCGAGGCAGAGTGACTTTTAGCCCTGCTTTTTTCAATTCTTTATTTTGATCCATTACAACCTACTAAGAACGAGTGAATAAGTATTTGGTGGTTATTATAGGTAAGTTGAAACAATTTAAAAGCAAAACCGTGGAAACTTTGTTTTCTCGCTGAAAATTTATCCATTGCACTGGTGCGATAAAAATTGTTACTTCGATACAGCCCGCATGATGTCTGGCCTGACCAGATTGTAAGTGCAAGATTTATCTAACAAATGTGCAAAATAAATAAAACTTTTGATGCATTGAATTAACATCCTGTTAAACTAAACTTAAAAAGGCGATACAACCCTTTTTATTTTTTGGCATGTTTTTTTGGTGGAAGTGCCCATGCAGTTAACAATTATAAATAAAATCACGTTAGGCTTTGGCTTATTCGGCTGCTTATTATTACTTACCAGTATTCTTTCCTATTTTGGTCTTAGCGGAATAAAAGATTCTGCACAAGACGTTGTAGAGCAAAAGATGCCAGTTCAGACCAGCATGGTAAAAGTAAAGACTGAGATCCTATCTTTATCAGTGATTACTGCCAACGGATATCATGTCGAAAATAGAGAAGAGCTGGTCGCAAACAAAGAGACGTTTGATACTTTATCTTCCGCATTCTCTGACGACTTGTCTCGTTTAAACTCACTTATGCCAAATAACGCGGTAGCCAGTAACGCTGTCGACGTTAGTCTAGCCTACGTTAATAGTAGTAACGACATGTATACCGCTATCAATGAGCGAATGAATATCGAGAAGGCGCTTGCTGCACAGCTTGAAAAAGTCTTAATGACGGCCGATGAGGCTAGTGCGTTAATGCTAGATCTTTCCTATTTAGAGGGAAATAACCCCAGTATTGAAACGCTAATTGGTGCGGGTACTGCAATAGACAACAAATTGCTCACAATGAATGATTCATTCATTGAACTGGCTGAAACCGATAACGCTACGCAAAGTGCGAGTATTATTGAAGATTTAGAATACCAATTGAGTAATTTGCAGGTAGATAAAGACTATGTAAATCGTTTGGCCACAGGGGTAGATGATGGCGGTACGATAGCTTCTTTTAACGAACAGTATGATTTACTGATGGAAGCGGTAAACGGCACAAA
Organism: Alteromonas sp. W12; assembly: GCF_001924945.1. Classification (NCBI taxonomy): domain Bacteria; kingdom Pseudomonadati; phylum Pseudomonadota; class Gammaproteobacteria; order Alteromonadales; family Alteromonadaceae; genus Alteromonas; species Alteromonas sp. W12. The sequence continues at coordinate 66,090 of NZ_LQXH01000009.1, read as the reverse complement.
TGGATTAATTGCTTTGCAGCGACAAAAACTTTCTGAAGTAGACAAAGCTGCGAAAGCTCAGAAGGAAGCAAAAGAAGCGTTAGAAACCGCACTTGCCGACATTAATACTTTGTTTGACGCTGTCCAGAAGCAATCTCTTGATGGGCAGAACGCCATTCTTGAATCTGTTCAGGCCAACCTTGTGCGCAATATCATTGTCGCGGCACTGGGCTTGGTTGCTGCAATATTTTTAGCGGTTATTGTAACCCGTAGTATTTCCAAGCCCCTTGGCCGTATCAATAAAGGCTTAAGTCAGCTAAGTAAAGGGGATTTAAGCACCAAATTGCCTCAAGAGGGCAATGATGAGTTTTCTGCCCTTTCCGCAAAAGTGAACAGCCTAACCGATAGTTTACGAGAGCTAGTGGGCAATATATTAGAGCAAGAAAAACGCCTTATAGACATTACAAAAGAAAGCGTAGAGCTGGGTAATAAGAGCTTATCTGAGGTAGACAAGCAACGTGAGCAAGTAACGGTAACGTCTACGAATACAAAACATGTACAGGAAAAAAGCCGCAGCAACCTCGCCCAAATTAATGAAGCAATGGACGCCCTACGCGATATAACAAAGCAAAGTACAGACATTGGTCAATTGGTACAAAAAAGCAGTCAGCAGGTGGGTAATCAAGCCAAACAGGCGGAGTCTTCGGCGCAGATCATTAATCGTTTGGACGACAACTCTCGCAATATTGGCAGTATCTTAGACGTGATTAAAACGATTGCAGAGCAAACCAACTTGTTAGCATTGAATGCAGCCATTGAAGCTGCAAGAGCTGGTGAACAAGGTAGAGGCTTTGCGGTTGTTGCGGATGAAGTGCGAACGCTAGCCAACCGCACCCATGACTCTACGGAAGAAATTGAGCAGATGATTGGGAACTTACAAAAAGATGCTGCGCAGGCAGTAAAAGCGATTAATGCAGGGCGCGAACAAGCGCAAGAAGGGGTGGAAATTACCCAGCAAGTATCTCAACAAGTAGAGAGTATTAGAGAAATCATTGAGCGGTTAAGCGATATTAACGAACACATTGTGGCCGATACCGAACAACAAGATGTTTTACTTGGTGATGTTGCGAAAAGTTTGAACCGCATAGTTGCACTAGCCGACTCCAGTGCGCAAAGCACGCGCCAGTCGAACGAGTCGACAATGTTGTTGGACGCGCAAACTGAGAGCTTGAGAAATGCAGTAGAGCGGTTTCACCTGTAATCGCTGAATTATCGTAACTGACAGCAGGCGCAGCTGATTAATTATCAAAAAAAACCGCTCATCAGAGCGGTTTTTTGTATTCTTTTTCGCGGCTGTGCTTAAGCAAGTTCTGCCAAGCAAAGTTCATCGTGAATTTGCTTGCACCACGCTTTAACGCGCGAGTCAGTTAGTTCTGGTTGACGGTCTTCGTCAATACCCAAGCCAACAAAGTGATTGTCGTCAGCCATGCCTTTAGACGCTTCAAAGTCGTAGCCTTCAGTTGACCATTGACCTACTAAAATCGCACCTTTGGCTTCAACGATGTCACGTACCATGCCCATCGCGTCTAGGAAGTACTCTGCATAGTCTTCCTGGTCTCCACAACCAAAAATAGCAACTAGCTTGTCGTTGAAGTCAATTTGCTCTAGTTCAGGAAAGAAATCATCCCAATCGCATTGCGCTTCACCGTAGTACCACGTAGGGATACCAAAGATAAGCAAATCAAATTCAGCGATGTCTTCTTTACTGCTCTTGGCAATGTCTTTAACATCAATTAGCTGTTTACCCAATTCCTTCTGGATCATTTTCGCAACATGTTCGGTATTACCCGTGTCACTTCCGAAAAATAGGCCAACGCTTGCCATATCTAACCTCTATTAATCGTTACTAATTAAACGCCTGTGCTTAGCCAAAACCATTCAATAATGCCCTTCGCAAGAAACCCTAATGCGCCTAAACCTAGCACACCGTACGTTACCACTCGTCCAATAAGTGGCACATCGTTCTTACGCAGTACATCGTGTACAGCAAAACCCATCAACCCAAAAAGGATAGATAAGCCGCCATACAGCATGATGGACTCAATGAGTTCGTAATTTTCTGCAAGCATAGTGTTGTTACTTAAAAAAATCTGGCGCAACTATATCACAGTATATACGCCTGTAAGAGCCTAAAACGTTCAAAAATAGGTAATAATAGTCATTCTCATCTTAAATGATGATGAAAACCCTTCTTTAAGACGATTTATTGAGCGTTCTTTCTACAACGGCGTTAAAGACCGCTGGCTTTTCTGCATGTAACCAGTGGCCAGTACCTTCTATTACATGTGCTTTAGCCTTAGGAAAATAACGCGTTATTTCATCGCGATAGGCTGGCGTAATATAATCAGACTCACTGCCCTTGATGAATAATGTTACGCCATCAAATGTTTGATTTGTTTGTTCCCAATCAATAATGTGTGAATAACTGGCAATTAATCCATCGACATTAAAACGCCATTTCCAATCGCCATTTTCATCTTGATATAGGCTCTTCAATAAGAATTGTCGAACGCCTGGCTCTTTCACATGTTTAGCCATTTCTTTTTCAGCATCTTTTCTACTTTGAATTGCATCTAAGGGAACGGCCTTGAGTCCATCAAATACGGTTTGGTGGCTATGGTCGTAAGATACTGGTGCAATATCGGCGACAATGAGGTGAGAAACAACGTCGCCGTGGTTTAAGGCTAATCTCATGGCTACTTTGCCGCCTAATGAGTGGCCTAAAACCGCGCATTCTCTAATATTAAGCGATTGCATAATATCGAACACCCCATTTGCAGCATCGTCGACAGAAAATGAAGATGTCCACGGGGACTCACCGTGGTCAGGCAGATCAATGCTGATCACATTGTAATTAGACTCAAAGTGACGCTTAATGCCGGCTAAATTATCGGCATTTCCAAATAGTCCATGAATGAGAATCAGCCAAGGAGAGGTAGAAGCGCATTCCGAAAGTTTGTAGTTCAACTTCACAATATACTTATCCGTTTCTGAACATGCTGTTCAAACAAAATAAGGCCTGTAAAAACAGGCCTTGTTTAATTCACAATTTCAATTAATTAATGGCGTAATCGTCGAGTGACTTACCGCTATCTAGCGCTTCTTTATAAACGCGAGGCATGCGTCCTATACCTGTCCAAAGGTGTTCTTCACCCTTGCTATCAACAAGCTTGTATTTAACCGGACGTTTTTTGCCAACCTTTTTGTTTGTTTCTACATTTAATGCCTGTAGATCTTCAACATTTAAACCCGCTTCTTCCATTTGCTTTTTAATAGCAGCGAGCTTCTCTAATTTTTCTTTCTCAAGCTTTTCTTGTTCTACTAATTTTTCTTTTCTTTTCTCAATTATACCGCTAAGTTTTTCTTGAACTTGTTCAAGTTCTTCAATGCTTAATTCCTTAACAGCACCTTGTAAACGTCTTCCATGGGTTAAAATATCTAAAAAATCGCTCATTAATTAACCTTAATACGTTGTACTTAATTTCTATTGGATAATAAATAAAAGTAGCACAAAAAAAAAGCGAGCCAAGCTCGCTTTTTAAAAATATCCGTTAAATAGCAAATTAATACTTTAAATTACATGTTCGGGTAATTTGGTCCGCCGGCACCTTCCGGAACTACCCATTTAATATTTTGACTTGGGTCTTTTATGTCGCAGGTTTTACAATGAACACAGTTTTGTGCATTAATTTGGAACCGTTTTTCACCTTCCTCTTCAATTACTTCATATACACCAGCAGGGCAGTAGCGCTGTGCTGGCTCTGCAAATTTAGGTAAATTAACCTGCAAAGGAATAGACGGGTCTTTTAATTTTAAGTGGCAAGGCTGGTCTTCTTCGTGATTTGTATTAGATAAAAATACAGAAGACAGTTTATCAAAGCTTAACACGCCATCTGGCTTAGGATATGAAATCTCTTTTGCATCTTTCGCTTCTTTAAGCTGTGCGTAGTCTTTATGTTCGTCTTTCATGGTGAAAAACAAATTACCATTAAAGATATTTTGCTCTAGCGTGTTAAATGCGCCACCCCAGAAATTTCCGAGTTTGTGGATAGCGGGGCCAAAGTTACGAGAGCGGAACAATTCGTCGTATAGCCACGATGATTTAAATTTCTCTGTAAAGCTTGTTAACTCTTTTACTGGTGCCTCAGCATTTTCTGAAATGGCTTCAAAAATACTCTCTGCTGCAAGCATGCCCGACTTCATGGCCGTGTGATTACCTTTAATTTTGGCAAAGTTTAGCGTTCCGGCTTCACAGCCGACGAGTAAACCACCTGGGAAGGTCATTTTAGGCAACGAGTTAAACCCACCTTTAGCGATAGCTCTTGCGCCATAAGAGACACGTTTACCGCCTTCAAGGTACTGTTTAAATACGGGGTGGTGCTTTAGGCGTTGAAATTCATCAAACGGGCTTAGGTATGGATTGTCGTAGTTTAGGTCTACGATTAGGCCAACGAACACTTGGTTATCTTCAGCGTGGTATAAATAGCTACCGCCTGTTGCATCGTCAAGTGGCCAGCCGGCACTGTGAACCACAAGTCCTGGCTGGTGCTTAGATGGGTCTATATCCCAAATCTCTTTAAAGCCAATGGCATAATGTTGCGGTGAACTGTCTTCGTCCAGCTTAAAGTGCGAAATGAGGTCTTTTCCTAAGTGACCGCGACAGCCTTCTGCAAACACTGTGTATTTAGCGCGTAGTTCCATACCTGGCATGTAACCGTCTTTAGGTTCGCCGTTTTCACCCACGCCCATGTCGCCGGTAAGTACACCGCCAACACTGCCATCTTCATTGTAAATGACTTCAGAGGCCGCAAAGCCAGGGAATACTTCAACACCTAGTTGTTCAGCTTGATCTGCCAACCAGCGACACACATTACCCATAGACACAATATAGTTGCCATCGTTGTGCATGGTTTTCGGAGTAATAGCGTTAGGTAACTTTTTCGCTGAAGTCCCATCATTAAGTAGATAAATGTGGTCTTCAGTTACGGGTGTATTGAGAGGTGCACCTTTTTCTTTCCAATCAGGGAAAAGTTCGTTTAGTGAGCGCGGCTCAAACACGGCACCAGAAAGAATGTGTGCACCTACCTCGGAGCCTTTTTCGACCACACAAACCATTAGCTCTTGGTCTTTTTCATTTGCAAGCTGCATAAGCTTACAAGCCGTTGATAATCCAGCTGGGCCGGCACCGACGATGACTACGTCAAACTCCATCGATTCTCGTTCCACGGGAGGCTCCTTATGTTTGTATTTTTATAATGCACTATTGATGAAACAAATAATGCTTTGTGTCAAAAACATGTAAATTAATTGTCGTTTTGCAAGGTAATGCAGGTTGACGTTTACGTCAACAGTAAGTACATTGCAAAGCAGTTTACGTTAACGTTAACTGGCAGTGTATTATAACTGCTCGTAAACGTGGTGTTAACGGCGTTTTAAGGCTAGCCTTTAAAAAACGTACGTTCCACGGATTCTTTTTTAACGTAGAGCACATTGTTAAAGTTTCAAAAAGCGTGGTGAAGTAATACGTTTTTAATTATTAATAGTTAATTATTAATGAAACGTAATAGACACCGACGAACTCAACAATTGAGGTAAATATGAAAATACTCGTACCGGTCAAACGCGCGATCGACTACAACGTTAAGGTAAGAGTGAAGGCCGATGAGTCTGGCGTAGATCTTACCAACGCAAAAATGGCCATTAACCCTTTTTGCGAAATTGCTGTTGAAGAAGCCGTTCGATTAAAAGAAAAAGGTGTGGCCACTGAAATCGTTGTTGTTTCAATTGGTGATAAGAGCTGCCAAGAACAAATACGTACAGCATTAGCCCTAGGTGCTGACCGTGGTATTCAAATCGATACCGACCAAAATCTTGATTCACTTCAAGTGGCAAAGCTGTTATCTAAAGTAGTTGAAGAAGAGCAACCACAGCTTGTTATTCTTGGTAAGCAGAGTATCGACTCTGACAATAACCAAACAGGACAGATGCTTGCAGCACTTACTGGTATGCCGCAGGGGACTTTTGCGTCAGAAGTCGTTGTTGACGGCGAAAAAGTAAATGTAACCCGTGAAATTGACGGCGGTCTTCAAACTGTTGCACTTTCGCTTCCAGCTGTAGTAACCACAGATCTTCGCTTGAACGAGCCGCGTTATGCATCGCTTCCTAATATCATGAAAGCAAAACGCAAACCGTTAGACGTTAAAGCGGCTGCGGATTTTGGTGTTTCACTTGACTCAAACGTTAAGGTGCTAAAAGTGACGCCTCCGCCTCAGCGCGAGGGTGGCATTAAAGTGGCAGATGTTGCTGAGTTGGTAGACAAGTTAAAAAATGAAGCAAAGGTGATCTCATGAGCGTACTCGTATATGCAGAACACGATAATGCAAGCTTAAAGACTGAAACGCATAAGCTTGTGAATGCCGCGCAGAAAATGGGTGGCGATATTCACGTGCTAGTCGCAGGTGAAGGTTGCCAAGCAGTAGCTGAAGCTGCGGCGCAAATTGATGGTGTTGCAAAAGTACTTGTTGCTGACAATGCTGCTTACAAGCATCAGCTTGCTGAGAATACGGCTGATCTAGTAGTAGAACTTGCTGCTGACTACAGCCACATTGTTGCTGCTGCAACCACTACAGGTAAGAACTTCATGCCTCGCGTAGCGGCTTTATTAGACGTAGCGCAAATCTCTGACATCATTGGTGTAGAGAGTGAAGACACGTTTGTACGCCCAATTTACGCAGGTAACGCTATTGCTACCGTACAATCATCTGACGCGAAAAAGGTGATTACTGTACGAGCCGCATCGTTCGATGCAGCTTCAACAGGCGGTAGCGCAGAAGTTGCAGCAGTGGACGTTGTAAAAGGCAGTGATAAGTCTGATTTCGTATCGGCAGAGCTGACTGAGTCTGAGCGACCTGAATTAACTGCAGCAGAAGTGGTAATTTCAGGTGGTCGCGGTATGCAAAACGGTGACAACTTCAAGCTTCTTGAGGGCATTGCTGACAAGCTAGGTGCTGCCATCGGTGCATCACGCGCCGCAGTAGATGCTGGGTTCGTTCCGAATGATATGCAGGTAGGTCAAACAGGTAAAATTGTTGCGCCTCAGCTATATATTGCTGTAGGTATCTCGGGCGCTATTCAGCACCTTGCAGGTATGAAAGATTCTAAAGTCATTGTTGCTATCAACAAAGATGAAGAAGCGCCAATCTTCCAGGTTGCTGACTACGGGTTAGTAGGTGACTTGTTTGATGTACTTCCAGAGCTGGAAAATTCGTTGTAAATCGAATTTTAAGGTTAAGCAAAATAAAGACAAAAGGCTGCGTATACGCAGCCTTTTTTGGTAGGGAATCGTTATAAAATAACTAGAGTAGTTACGGGTATGTTTTTTAATGGAACAATAATTTAAACGCGCACCACTGAGTTGTCTTCTATGCTCACAGGTGAGGGAATATAAGCATCTGCTTCCCAATCGTTTTCCCATTTTTCACCATCGATGAGATAGCGAAACTGGTACTCGTGATCCTTCTCTAAATCCACCGTTAACGTGAAGTCTCCACTTTTCAGTTTCTTCATCGTTAGTGGCTGTGATTTCCAGTCAGTAAAGTCACCACACAACGCTGCTTCTCTGGCGTCTTGCGCCGCTTCCGCATTTAGTCGAAATGTCACTTTGCACAGAGGTTTTGATTTAAGGTATTGTTTCTTAAGACTCATAATGTGTTTTCCCTTCAACGTAGCGAAATCATTCCCGAGGCTACTTCGCATTAAAGACTAAGCTCAAATAACAACCGCCGGTTAACTCATAACCAATGAGTGATTAAATAATCAACGAAAATCTGATAATTATCAATCTTACTTTGTATTCTTTTGATAATTTTTTATATTAGGGCGGCTGATTTTTATGTGTATTTTAAAAACAATTAACTGACACAAAATTTAACAATCTTAAGTGGGCACAATAACCACAAATCAGTACACTAGTGTTGAAACAATAATAATAGATTTTCGTGGGTTATCAGGTGGTATGTGAAAGTGCAATAAATCGTTGCGTCCGTTTCACTCGCGTGGATTTCCTTCGTTCCTAGGGATAGTAAATGAAAAACTCCATCTTGATGAAAAGTGGCATTCCACTAATCATAGTTTTGGTCGCGTTTATCGCCGCGACAGTCATGATCAAATCACGTAAGCCACCAGAGCAAGTACCCGTGGAAATTCCTGCTTTCTTGGTTGAAGCGAAAGAAGCAACAGCAGAGGCCGTGAGCTTTATCGTAAAATCTCAGGGTAACGTTGTTCCACGAAATAAAACTGCGTTAAGTGCGCAGGTCAGTGGCCAAGTAGTAAGTTTGTCTGATGTATTTATAGCTGGCGGTACGTTCAAAAAAGGGGATGTACTGGCAACACTTGAACAAGATGATTATCGCACGGATCTTAAGCTCGCAGAGGCTGAATTAGCTCAAGCGCAAGCAGCGCTTCAAGAAGAAATAGCTCGCGGCAAAGTAGCCGAGCAAGAATGGCGTTCGGTAAGTAGCGTTGCACCGCCTGAGTTGGGTTTACGTAAGCCGCAACTGGCAAAAGAACAAGCAAACGTTAAAGCTGCAGAAGCCAAACTAGAGCGCGCAAAACGCAACTTGGCAAGAACACAAATTACAGCCCCTTATAATGGCATTGTGGTTGAACGTAATATTGACCTGGGTCAGTTTGTATCAATGGGCGCAGTACTTGGTACCGTTTACTCCACCGATACTGCAGAAGTCAGGCTGCCTATTACTGACAGCGATTTAATGTTTATCAATATTGCCGGACAATCCAATGACGGCGCTCCGGTTTCGTTAACGGCCTCTGTGGGCGGTGTGAAACGTACTTGGGAAGGTAAACTGGTGCGTTCAGAAGGTATTTTAGATACGGGCAGCCGAGTAGTATATGCCATTGTGGAAGTACAAGATCCTTACAATCTGAAATCTTCACACAATGCCCCCCTTCGTTTTGGTCAGTTTGTAGAAGCAGAAATCACATCTCGTCAGAATGAAGAATTGGTGGTGTTGCCTCGTAGCATTTTACGTTTAGACAATACCGTACTGACTGTTAACGACAATCGTGAGATTGAAATAAAGCCTGTTGAGGTTGCGCGCACAACCGCTAAAGAAGTGTTTATTCGTTCTGGCATTGAGCATGGAAGCCTGGTAGTGAGAAGTGCCGTACCAAACCCATATAATGGCATGAAAGTTCGTCTTCCTGGCGATGAACCTGTGCTTTCTGATGCCGCCGAATCAGATGCTAGCGAAGATAACGATAAAGTAGAGAGCACGTCCACGGAAGGTGAAAGCGAATGAGCCGTATTGATACCAATAAAGGGCTTATTGCCTGGTTCGCGCGTAACAGCGTAGCTGCAAATCTTCTGATGTGGTTGCTTGTAGTTGGCGGATTATTTGGTGCCTTCAGTATTCAGAAGCAAGTATTTCCCAATTTCGAGATAGACATTATTAATGTTCGCGTACCGTATTTGGGGGCCGCACCTCAGGAAGTAGAAGAGGGCGTACTGCTTAAAATTGAAGAGTCAATTAAAGACTTAGAGGGTATTAAGCAGCTTAATTCCACAGCCGTTGAAGGTATGGGTACGGTAAGTATTCAGGTGGAAGAAGACTATGATGTTCAATCTTTACTTGATGAAGTAAAAGTACAAGTTGACGCTATTCCGAGCTTCCCCGCAGACACTGAAAAGCCCGTTATTTACCGTCAAAAAATACAACAAGACGTAATTTGGCTCTCGGTTTACGGTGACGCGTCTGAACGGGAGTTAAAAGAGTTTGCCAAAGATTTGCGCGACGACATTGCTAACCTACCTGGTATTTCAAGTGTTCAAGTTGTTGGGGCAAGGGATTATGAGATTTCCGTTGAGCTTTCGGAAGTCGATTTGCAAAAATACAACCTTACATTCGCCGATGTCGTTGCGCGTTTAAGTCAAACCAGCGTCGACTTACCTGGCGGCTCAATTCGCACTGAAAATGGCGATATTCTGCTTAGAACGAAAGGGCAAGCCTATACGGGCTGGGATTTCTCGCAGATTGTTTTAGTAACAAACAGTAACGGCACGCGCGTGACATTAGGTGATGTGGCGTATATCAACGATGGTTTTATTGAAAATAACCAATATGCGCTATTCGACGATAAACCCGCTGTTAGTTTGCGAGTGCGTGCGGTAGGTGATCAAAACGCATTAGAAATCTCTGAGCAAGTTAATACCTATATTGAGAGTCAGAAATCGGAATTTCCGGCGCATATAACAGCTGATACGTGGGGCGACAGTTCGTTCTACTTAGCTGACCGACTTAACATGATGCTGGAAAACATGTTCTTCGGCGCGCTTCTGGTTTTCTTGGTACTTTCTTTGTTTTTAAAAATTAAGCTCGCGTTTTGGGTCATTGTGGGCTTGCCGGTTTGTTTTCTTGGCACCTTGTTAGTTATGCCGCTAGATATGGTTGGTGTGTCTATCAACATGCTTAGCCTGTTCGCGTTTATTCTTGTGCTGGGTATTGTGGTTGACGACGCCATTATCATGGGGGAATCGGCGTATTCTGAAATAGACAAAAAAGGCCATAGCGCTGAAAACGTGATAGCGGGCGTCAAAAAGGTCGCTATGCCAGCAACATTTGGCGTGTTGACAACCATTGCCGCATTCTCGCCCATGCTGATGGTATCTGGGCCGTTTGGAATTATTTGGAAAACCATCGGTATGGTGGTTATCGTATGCCTTATTTTCTCGCTCATTGAGTCCAAACTAATATTGCCGGCTCACTTGGTACACATGAAGCTTAAGCCTTACGATCCTGAAAAGGCGAATAGATTTCAAAAGTTCCGAGATTTCTTCAGCGAAGGTATTAAGACGTTTATAAACAATAAATACGCGCCATTTTTGGCTACAGCTGTACGAAATCGCTACACCACGGTTGCTGTGTTTATGGCTATGCTGATCCTCACAGTAGGCCTGTTCGGTGGTGGTATTGTACGTTTTGTATTTTTCCCGAATATTCCTAGCGATTTTATGATTGCAAGTTTCGAGCTTGAGCCAGGCTCATCGCTTGAACAGCGTGATAATGTACTGACTACGCTTCGCGAGGCCATGCACCGCATGGACGACAAAGTAGCTGAAGAGTCGGGTGAAAACGTTATAAAGCACGCCATTGCCTTTGATAATGGCAACCTTGGGGGAGAGATTTTCGCAGAGCTTACCAAAGGTGAAACGCGTACGCTGACAGACTTTGAAATTCAAGACATGTGGCGTCAAGAGTTACCAGAAATCCCAGGTGTTAAGTCGTTTAATATTAGCTCTCCGGGTGGCCCTGGTGGCGGTTCAGACCTGAGCTTTGAATTTAGCTCAAGCGATATTAAGGCCCTTCGTTCGATAAGTGATGAACTTAAAGAAGCGTTGGATAAATACGAAGGTGTTACCGACATTAACGACACCTTCTCAGGCGGAAGCGAAGAAATTCAGCTAGCACTGAAACCTCAGGCTGATGCGCTAGGTATTTCTTTGCGTGATTTAGGTCAGCAGGTTCGCTTTGGTTTCTATGGTGCGGAAGTACAGCGTATCCAGCGTGACGATGAAGAAATCAAAGTGATGGTGCGTTATCCGAAAACGGAACGTAGCTCTATTGAACACCTTGAAAACATGCGTATCCGCGCGCCAAATGGGCAAGAAATTCCGTTTGAGCAGGTGGCGACATTTACAGTTGGTCAGGGCTTTGATTCAATTATTCGTGTCGATGGTAAACGCTCGGTAACCGTAACTGGTGCAGTGGATAAAGCGTTGCTTGACCCGTCAGAAGTAACCAATGATGTGATTGAAAATCTGATGCCGGATCTACTAGCGCGGTATCCCAAGGTGGACTTCCAGCTTCAAGGTAACTCGAAAGAGCAGGCTGACGCTATGATCAGCCTAATGCAGGGGCTTCTATTTGCACTCTTTGCCATTTATACCTTGCTTGCTATTCCGCTTAAATCGTACAGCCAGCCGTTCATCATTATGTCGGTTATACCTTTTGGTATCGTAGGCGCCATTGTGGGGCATTTGGTATTAGGTATGGCGGTAAGCGTACTTTCTATCTGCGGCATAATTGCGTTGTCTGGGGTGGTAGTTAACGACAGCTTGATCATGGTGGATTTCGTTAACCGTGCGCGCAAAGAAGGCATGTCGCTAATGGATGCTGCTATTAGCGCAGGTACTCAGCGTTTCAGAGCAATTATCCTCACCTCACTAACAACGTTTATGGGGCTTATGCCGATTGTTTTTGAGCGCAGTTTACAGGCTCAAGTTGTGATCCCAATGGCTATTTCATTGGCCTTCGGTATTTTGTTCGCCACGGTTATCACCTTGCTGCTTGTCCCAGCGCTGTACCTTATTTTAAATGACCTTAAAAGCGTGTTTAAAGGTCGAAAACATACGCAAGTTACGACAGAAAGCTAAATAGAAAATGCCGGTTGAAACCGGCATTTTTCGTTTAAGGAATAAAAATGAAGAAAAATCTAATATACGCTGCAATAGTAGCGGCATCAGCAGGTTTAACCTTGGCGTGTACAAGCTCGTATACCGAATCTACTAGTTCAGTGCAAGGTGAATCACAAAGTGGCGGCATGCCAAAAGTGTCCGACTATCCAGAAACCAAAACTGTGACTCAGCAAGACAACTATCATGGCACTGTAGTGAGCGACCCATACCGCTGGCTAGAAGAAGAAAAGAGCGAAGAGGTAAGTGCTTGGGTTGAGTCTCAAAACACCCTTGCTCGTCCTTACCTGGCTGAATTGCCCTCTAGAGAAAGATACAAAGAACGTCTAACAGCGCTGTGGGACTACGAAAAATACTCAACGCCATATATGGTAAACGGCAAGCTGTTTTATTCTTATAACGACGGCTTGCAAAACCAATATGTGCTTTATATGGCTGACGGCGTTAACGGTGAGCCTGAAGTACTGATTGACCCAAATACATTGAGTGAAGATGGCACAGTGTCTATGGCGTCAACTGAACTAAGCCCTAAAGCCTCGTTCTTGGCCTACATGCTTTCTGACGGTGGTACAGACTGGAAAACCATTCACGTTCGTGACACCAGTAAGAAGTCGGATTTAACTGACACTATTAAAGGCATTAAGTTTTCAAATATCGCGTGGTTGCCCGATGAAAGCGGCTTTTTCTATTCACGTTACCCCCAAAATGAAGCTGGTAAGTATGATGATAGCCAAACCGTATCTATCTATTTTCACGCAATAGGTACAGCGCAAAATGAAGACAAAAAGGTATTTGCGTTTGACAATAAACCTACATGGAACCCTTATCCCTCGGTTGTTCAAGATGGCAAAACACTGCTCATTTCTGTGTTCGAGGGATATCAGGCGAATGGTGTTTATGCTAAATCGCTGGTAAATGATAACAGTGAGCTCGTTCCGGTTTTCGACAAATGGGATGGCCGTTACGACCTAATTGGCGAGCATGACGACGAGTTATTTTTCACATCTACAGCAAATGCCCCTACAGGTAAGGTTATTAAGGTTGATTTCGATGGTGGCGTTAAAGCAACGGAAACCGTAATTGAAAGTACATCTGATACCTTGTCGAGCGTTTCACTATTGGGTGAAAAACTTTTTGCTCAGTATCTAAAAGATGTAAAAGGGCAGGTAAGTGTATTTGATTTAAACGGCGAGAAAATAGATGAAATTGCGTTTACTGATATTGGAAGTGTAAGCGGGTTTTACGGAAGCAAAAATGCCGATACAACGTTCTATAAACTTACGGGATTCACAAATCCTGGCCAAGTATTTGCGTACGACGTAAAAAGCGGCGAGTCATCATTATTTAAATCCATCGATACCGGTGTTAATTATGATGATTACGAAACAAAGCAAATTTTTTACACCAGTAAAGATGGAACAAAAGTTCCCATGTTTATCGTGCATAAAAAAGGCTTGAAGCTAGATGGAAATAATAAAACGTTACTGTACGGGTATGGTGGTTTTAATATTTCACTGCTGCCCCGCTATTCAGTATCACGCATGGTATGGGTAGAGCAGGGCAATGTACTGGCCATAGCTAACTTACGTGGTGGTGGTGAGTATGGGCAACAGTGGCACAAGGCTGGGACTAAGTTAGATAAGCAAAACGTATTTGATGACTTTATCGCAGCGGGTGAGTATTTGGTTGAAAGTGGCTACACCACGCCTGAGAAAATGGGTATTCAAGGTGGCTCGAATGGCGGTTTGCTTGTTGGTGCGACCTTAACACAGCGCCCGGATCTCTTTTCTGCTGCCTTACCTGCAGTTGGCGTGTTAGATATGCTTCGCTATCACACACCTAGTGCAAATGCGCGGGCATGGTCCTCTGATTATGGGTTAAGTGAAAACAAAGACGAATTTGAAGCGCTTTATGCTTATTCGCCACTTCACAACACCAAGCCCGGCACGTGCTACCCGGCTACATTAGTCACTACAGGTGATCACGATGACCGTGTTGTGCCGTGGCATAGCTATAAATTTGCAGCTCAACTACAGGCTGACCAAAGCTGCGATAACCCAATTCTACTTCGTGTTGAAACTCGAGCTGGTCACGGTGCGGGTACCCCAACGTGGATGCAAATAGAAGGGTATGCCGACCAGTGGGCCTTTTTGGAGTCCGCTCTCAACTAGCGCATATATACTGCTATTAAATAGAAGCCGCTTTAAAAAGCGGCTTTTTTGTTTGCATTTTAAACAAATGGACATATACTGTATAAATATCAGTATGGTTTATTTTGAGTCTTATCTTGGTTCGCTAAAAAGCGCAACGTTTAGGAGATAGTTATGCAAACAGGCATTAAAGCGGTTGATCAGCTTATTTCAAAACACGGCATTATGGCAGAATTCGGATCAGACACGTTTCAACGCCGTAGCCGCTTGACTGGGGGCGACGAGCGCGCAAATGGCTTGCCTTTCTGTATGTATCAAAAGGTGGTACATGCCCCTTTGTCTCATCAATTTACCGTGCATCATTTTTATATGCCGGGTAATAAGGGGAAATTAGCGAGCTTTTTGTTTAATGAAAAAGGGCAGTTGATTGAGCAGGTCTACTACCAGAAAGTTGCCCGCTGGGTGGAAGTGTGCAGAAAATTACAGCAGCTAGTACAAATGCCTACGTCTGATATTCATATGGCGGCGTAACAGAAAAAAAAGCGGTAACGTTTCTCAACGTCACCGCTTTTCTACTAAATAGATAGGTAGCTACAATGGAAGAGAGTAGCTACTTAACTTTTCTTAGTAATATGTGTACTTAAACTCAACACCCCAAATACGAGGTTCGTTTACAATACCCGTTAAGTTTGCAAAGTCGATTGCACCTTTAACGTTGTCTTCGTCTGTTATGTTACGACCGAATAGCGCTACCGTGTAGTTGTGCGCAAAGTTCTCATAACCAATGCGTAGACCGCCTTCGAAATTGTCGTCTGTAGTAAACTCAACCGCTTCATATAGGAAGATGTTGGTTTCACCTTGGAACGCCCAATCAGTAAACACGAAGAACTCACCGTCATCACCCATAGGGATAGTGTAACGTGCAGTGAAGTTAAAGATTGATTCAGGTGCTTGCGGGAAAGGGTTTCCGTCAATGATTGCATTGAATCCATCTGGGCGCTCATCAGTTACTGTACAGTAGCCAGTGAAGCCATCAGATGCGTTTGTACCACAAGGTGCAACCGTTAGAGAATCATCTTTGATTTCAGTGTGGTTGTAGCTGTAGCCAGCAGTAAAGGTAAGTTCGTCAGTCGCTAGCCATTGAGCGTCTACTTCAAAACCATAAGCTTCACCTTCGTCAGCATTCACTAGCGCAGTAAAGTTGTTACCACCACCAATGGCCGAGAACTGCATGTCATCAACGGTATAGTAGAACGCAGCAGCGTTTAGACGTAGCGTGTCGTCGAATAGGTCTGACTTAATACCCACTTCAAAAGAGTTGATCGTTTCTGCGTCTGCAACTGAAGGTGCACCTTCAAATGCAACGTCACGACCTTGGATAGTTTGCGCTCTGAAACCATTAGCATAGCGAGCAAAAACAGACATGTCGTCAGTTACACGGTAGTTTGCACTTAGTTCAAAGCTTGTTTGACCGTCATCTACGTTGATGTCTTCGTAATCCTGAACGGCAGCAATGCCTAGAACAACGGCAAAGCCGTCAACGTTCTGTTCGCCAACCACAAGAGACTTCTTGTCGTGAGTGTAACGGATACCACCAGTAACGTTTAGCTTGTCGTTAACTTGGTAAGATGACTGACCGAATACCGCCCATGTTTGGTTTTCATGGAATACCGTAGTCGCGCCAAAGAAACCGTCGATGCTGGTTACGTTGAACGATGCGTCGTAATAGAAAGCACCTACTTGCCAGTTCATTGGGTCGCTGGTGTTGCTTGCTAAACGAAATTCTTGCGTGTACTGCTCTAGATCGTCAAGGTTATCTTGAGTCACAAAGTTTTGTGAAGCAATCGCGTCGCCGTCGATGTCGCCAAGGCTTGAACCTTCAGCGGTTTCAATTGCAGAGATTGAAGTAAAGGTTACATCGTCCATGTCGTATTCTAGTTTAAGTGATGCACCTAAACCTTCATAAGACTGTGGGTTGTTATCTGTACCGTTACCTTCTAGATCGCCATCGTAGCTTACTGTTTCGCGGTCGTAGCTATCGTTAAGGTCATTGCTGCCTTTATTAAAAACGTTTCCACGGAAAATTGAAGCAGTACCGTCTAAGTCGCGGCCGTGTACGTTGAGAAGTGCAGAGAAGTCCGCTGATGGCTCCCAAAGAAGCTGTAAGCGCCATGCTTTTTCGTCGAAGCCGCCTAATGCGTCGTTTTGACCTGTTGCTGCGTTGTCGATGTAATCATCACGCTCTTGTGACAATACAGAAAGACGGGCAGAAAGTTCGTCAGTAAGGCCGCCGCTAATAGCGCCTTCGAAGTTCATTGTACCGTATGAACCGAAGCCTGCTTTCGCGTAACCTTCAACGTCTTGGGTTGGTTTTACTGTATCAAATTTAATGATACCAGCAGTGGTGTTACGACCAAATAGTGTACCTTGTGGGCCACGAAGTACTTCAACTTGCTGAACGTCGAAAAGCGGGAAGCTTTTAAGTACCACGTTTTCCATTACCACTTCGTCCATGATAATAGAAACAGGTTGTGATGCAGCAAGGTCGAAGTCGGTGTTACCTAGACCACGAATATAAAAACGCGGTGCAACACGACCATTTGATGACTCAGCATAAAGACCTGGTACGCGAACCGCTAGAGCAAGAATATCTTCACCGCCAGAGAATAGGCTTTCGAATTTCTCACCGCTTAGTGTCGCAACAGAAATAGGTACTTCCTGAATTGACTGAGTACGCTTTTGCGCAGTAACGGTAATCTGTTCAAGTGAGGCTTCTTTTTTTTCTGTCGTCGCGGCCTCTTGTGCAAGAACTGAAGAGCTGAACGCAGCACTAACGGCTAACGCTAGTGTGGCGATTTTGTGTGTTCTCATGTTTCCACCAAGATGATTTTAAATTTATACTTTTGTAGTGTTTTTAGCACAAAAATTAACAATCTATGCTTGGCGCTGCATTTTACACAAACTTTTACATAAAAACTTCAAATTTGTGCAAACCAAGGCGTTTTTCATCGAAAATGCACAATATTAGTTAGATTGAATATAACTAAAAAGCCTGTGTGCACAGGCATGGAACATCAAACTTAATAGAGAGGTATTTTTTGGTGCAAGTAGTTTACTAACCATCTAAATCAAATTAGCCTCGCTTGAATTTCGCTCGGTATTGAGAAGGTGATAAACCAGTCGTTTTTTTAAATAGTCGAGTGAACGAGCTAAGGTCTTCATAGCCTACAGCGCTAATCACGCTCTCTAACGGCATACTAGAGGTTTCTAAGAGCTTTCTCGCGTGCTCAATGCGCAGCGACTGTAAATACTGACCTGGTGTAATATCACACGCGTTTTTAAATCGGCGTATAAGTGTGCGTTCGGTCATATTATGCCGTAGCGCTAGTTCGCTTAGCGTACATTTATTTTGTACGTTCTTTTCCAGAAAAGACTGTACCGCTTTAATGTCCTTGTCTGAGTGAAATCGTCGCTGACGACTGCTGGCATAAATAGTTTGGCTTGTTCTGGACACATCCAAAACGTGGGATTTTGCCGTATCGCTCGCAATCTGATGACCACAGTAGCGTTCTATCAACAAGATAGATAAATCAATCCACGCCATGCCGCCGCCTGCACAAAACACCGTATCGTCTTCAGTAACCATTTTCTCGGGTTGTAAGTTTACGGTAGGGTACATGGCTTTAAATTTATCTGCATATCCCCAATGTGTAGTGGCAATTTTATTGTCCAATAATTCAGATTGGGCCAAAAGGAAAGTGCCGGTGCAATTGGCGGCAATGTCGGCCCCCATTTTCTGCAGACGCCTTATGTGTACAAGCAGAGGCTCTGTGCTTTCTAGCACTTCATCAATATCGCCACCAATGGTGGGAATTAACAAGACATCAGTGTGTGAGACTTCTTCGATGGCGATATTGGGCTGTAGAACAACTTGATTAGAGCAAAGAATAGGCTGCCCATGGTGACTGGCCAACTGAACTTTAAACTGAGGGTTGGTTGGTAAGTTGTGTATTCGCTGCCAACTAATACCTGCGAAAGCAAATACATCGAGGGCTCCTGTAATGGCAGATGCCAAGGCTTGGTTAAAGCCGAGTACGGTAACGGTGAACTTAGTGTCATTCATAAAAATAATTCGAGTTATAAAATAAGATAAAACTCAGTGATTGTTGGCGTGATTGGCCATTATTGTGTCATTAATGACAATAATGGCACGATAACGAATATGACACAATGTGTTAACAAGTTTTCGTAGAGGACAGGACACCATGGCCGACCAACTTATTCCCCGCCGTGAAATGCAATTTCAGCTGTACGAAGTATTAAACACCGCAGCCTTATGTGAAAAAGCTCGCTTCGAAGAGCACAATGTAGAAACCTTCAACGCTGTTATTGATATGGCCGAAAAAATGGCAGAAGAGTTATTTCTTCCACATAATGCCGTTGCTGATAAAAACGAGCCTACATTCGATGGCACCAAAGTCTCTATGATTGATGACGTAAAAGTGGCTTTTGACACATACAGAGAGTCTGGGTTTATCGCGGGTCATTTTGATTTTGAAGATGGCGGTATGCAGCTTCCTGTTACCGTGATGAATGCCTGCGCGGGCTATTTTTTAGCGGCAAACCCATCGTCAACCGCTTACCCTTTCTTAACTGCGGCGGCTGCTAATGTCATTAAGCATTTTGCCTCTGAGGATATCAAAAGTGCGTTTCTATCAAAAATGCTAGCGGGTGACTTCACTGGAACCATGGCACTTACCGAGCCCCATGCCGGTTCGTCACTTGCTGATATTCGTACATCAGCAAGGCCGCAAGATGATGGAACGTATCGAATCAAAGGCAGCAAGATTTATATATCAGGTGGTGAACATGAGCTTTCCGACAACATCGTACATTTGGTGTTGGCGAAAATTCCAGGTGGCCCAGCTGGTGTAAAAGGCATCTCCTTATTTGCTGTGCCTAAATACCGCCTCGACGCTGACGGCAATCCAGATGTACGCAACGATGTTACCCTTGCTGGCCTTATCCATAAAATGGGCTACCGAGGTACAACTTCAACCGCACTGACCTTTGGCGAAAATGGTGACTGCCACGGCTACCTTATTGGCGAGCCGCACCAGGGTTTGCGCTACATGTTCATGATGATGAATGAAGCACGCATTGGCGTGGGCTATGGTGCTGCCATGATAGGGTATCGCGGGTACCGTTACTCACTAGAATACGCAAAAGATCGTACTCAAGGTCGCGCTGCGCCTAATCTTGCGCCAGAAGACGAGCCTACACCTATTATCAATCACGGTGACGTGCGACGTATGTTGCTAGCGCAAAAGGCCTACTGTGAAGGCGGTATGTCCCTCTGCTTGTACGGCAGCATGCTCATCGATGAGATGGAGACAGAAACTGACAGCGAAAAGCGCACCGAGCTTTCTCAGCTTTTAGATCTTTTAACACCCGTGTTCAAAGCATGGCCTTCAGAGTTTGGCCCTAAAGCCAACGATTTGGCAATTCAAATTCTAGGTGGTGCGGGCTACACCCGTGAATATCCTGTTGAGCAGTGCTGGCGAGATAACCGCTTAAACCCAATTCACGAGGGCACGAATGGTATTCAGGCGTTAGATCTGCTGGGAAGAAAGTTATGGCAGCACGACGGCAAAGGTCTTCAGGTGCTGCTTTCTCGTGTAACAAGCGATATGAAGCGCGCAGAAACGCCAAGAGCGCAGGCACTAGCTGCAAAATTAAAACCTTATCTAGACCAGCTTGGTGGTTTAATTCAACAGGCAGCAGCCGATTTGCGCTCAGATAAGCAACCAGTCTTGCTAACCAATGCGAGTTGCTTCTTAAACATATTTTCAAGTTGTGTGGTGAGCTGGATTTGGCTACGCCAGGCAAATGTTGCCGAACAAACACTTGTTAACGGTGCTGGCGAGCAAGACGTTGATTTTTACGAAGGTAAGTTAGCAGCAGCTGAATACTTCTTGAATTGGGAGTTACCGCTTGTCAGTCGCGATATTGAGGTGCTTTCTTCACGCGAGGCGACGTGTAACAACGTAAAAGCGAGTTATTTTTAATCGTTCAAATCAAGAAGCATGCGCAGTGACCAATATTAATGGCGTTGCGCTTGTTCACTAAATTGGAGTACAGCTAATGAATGTAGCTGCAAATGTTGAAGGTAAACATATTCTTATTACTGGTGGCGGCTCGGGGATCGGCGCTGCATCGGCCCGCGTATTGAGTGCGCGTGGTGCAACAGTTGGTATTGCCGATCTAAACGAAGAAAACGCCAAAACATTGGCTGAAGAAATTGTTGGTGCAGGTGGCAAAGCTTATGCGGTGGCAGTGGATGTTACCGAACCGGCTCAGGTCAAAGCGATGTTCGACACGGCGCTTTCTCATAATGACAAAATTGACGTAATTATTAATAACGCGGGTATCGACCATTTTCCAGCTCCGCTAACTGAAGTCGATGACGCCATGTTCATGAAGAATATTCAGGTCAACCTAGCTGGCGTGTGGTATTGCATGAAAAACGCCCTTAAGCATATGACGACGACAGGCGGTGGCCACATCATCAATATTGCCTCTGTAGCTGGATTGCGATCTGCGCCTATGATTAGTGCTTACAGCGCTTCCAAACATGGGGTAGTGGGGCTTACTAAATCGGCGGCGGTGGAATACGCAAGGGCGAACATTCGCATTAACGCTGTTTGTCCAAGCTTTGTAGATACTCCTATGGTGCAAGGCGTTTTATCAAAATTGGATGAAAGAGGCCAAAAAGGGCTTATTGGCGCAAATCCAATGAAGCGTTTGGGTAAACCGGAAGAGATTGCTAATGCCATTGCTTGGTTGTGTAGTGATGAGTCGTCATTCATGACGGGTCAGTCCGTAGTACTCGACGGTGGTATGTTGGCCTAGAGCAGGCACCGCAACAAGCGTTAATAATAGAAATTAAGCACAAAGCACTTTATCAGCAAGAATTAAGGATATGACAATGAAGAACCTTTTTGATTTAACAGGAAAAGTGGCACTGGTTACAGGTGCAAGTCGCGGTATCGGTGAGTCTATTGCCCGTTTGCTTGCCCAGTATGGCGCGCATGTAATTGTATCAAGCCGCAAAATTGACGGCTGTGAAGCCGTGGCTTCTTCAATTCGTGACGCAGGTGGTAAGGCGACAGCGTTAGCGTGTCATGTGGGTGAAATGGAGCAAATTACAGAAGCATTTAACGTCATTAAACGCGATTTTGGAAAACTGGATATTCTAGTAAACAACGCGGCAGCCAATCCTTACTTTGGGCATATCTTAGATACTGATCTTGGCGCCTACAATAAAACTGTAGACGTCAATATTCGTGGCTACTTCTTCATGTCGATTGAAGCTGGAAAAATGATGAAAGAGCAGGGTGGTGGCGTCATTCTCAACACGGCATCGGTAAATGGCGTAACACCAGGCGACATGCAAGGTATTTACTCTATTACGAAAGCTGCGGTCATCAGCATGACTAAGTCATTTGCAAAAGAGTGCGGTAGCTTGAACATTCGCGTAAACGCATTATTGCCAGGTTTAACCGATACTAAATTTGCGTCAGCGTTAACAACTAACGAGCAAATCTTGAAGCACGCGCTTAAAGTTATTCCACTAGGTCGTGTCGCTGACCCAGATGAAATGGCGGGCACGGTATTGTACTTAGTATCAGACGCTTCAACCTACACGACCGGCACGACAGTGGTGGTAGATGGTGGTATGCTAGCGTAATTAGATACAGTTACGAGATACGACCATGCATATATGGGTTGACGCCGACGCGTGCCCTGCAGTGATCAAAGACATTCTTTTTAAGGCAGCCAGACGTACCAAGCTGCCTTTGTCTTTGGTGGCTAACCATTCTATGTCTGTTCCTCCAGACAAGCACATAACCTTAACGCAAGTACCGTCAGGCTTCGATGCTGCTGACGATTATATAGTAGAGAAGTGTGAAGCGGGTGACTTGGTGATTACCAATGACATTCCATTGGCAGCTGATGTACTGGCAAAAAATGCACTAGCGTTGAATAATCGTGGTGAAGAATACGACAAGTCGTCTATCAAGCAGATACTGGGCATGCGGGATTTCATGGAAACCATGCGCTCAAGCGGCGAACACACAGGCGGCCCAAAAGCCTTCTCCCAACGTGACAAACAAAACTTCGCCAACGCACTAGACCGACTCCTCACCCAAGGCCTCCGCAACCTCAAATAAAATAATGGGGTCAGAGTACATTTCTACAGCGTGATCTGATCAGCGAAAATAATGGGGTCAGAGTACTTTAAATACTGAAAAAAGTACTCTGACCCCATTGAGTTTTAGCAATCTCCACCACCGCCATCACTGCTACAAGATGAGCTTGAGCTACTGCTTGGTGTGTATATCGCTGAGGCGCCATCGCTTTGAGAGCCTGGCGTACCGCCGCGAGTCTTGGAAATAAACGTAATTAGGAACATCAACGCACATAGTGAAATAATAGCGATAGATGCTTTCCACTCACCGGTTACAGCTCCGCTATAACACGAGTACGCAGCCACGGCTAAACTAACAAGCCTTATTAGTAACCTCATAACGATCTCCTTTTTACCGGAAGGCATTAGGGGGAAATGTACTCTGCCCCATTTTTGCCATTTTTTTTGGGGCAGAAAAGTACTCTGACCCCATTATTTGGTGGTTATTTAACGATGGTCATCTCTTCGATGAGGTTTGTTGCACCGTCAACGTATTCCATTACCCATAACATGTAGCGGCTATCTACATGGATGGTACGGGTTGTTTTCGGGTCAAAATCCCAATCAGAATTTACACTCTCGAATGTACCGTCAAACAACAGGCCGATAAGCTCTGCTTTTGCGTTAAGCGTTGCTGAGCCTGAGTTACCGCCGGTTGAATCTAAATCCGTCAGGAAGTTCACCGGCACGCTGTTAATAGCTTCTAACTTGTAAGGTCCGTATTTCTTGTCCTCAATAAGCGTAAGCTGCTTTTTAGGAGAGTCAAAAGGTGTCTCGCCCGTGTCTTTCTCAGTAATACCTTCAAGACGAGTAAACGGCTCGTAAATTAGGCCGTCTTTTGGCGAGCCGCCCATTACATTACCGTAAGTAACGCGCAGCGTACTGTTTGCATCTGGATAAGCAAGGCTGCCCAAAGATTTTTGCCACTCAATAATGGCACTCATGTATTTAGGGCGAAGCGCTGCAGCTTTACCGCTTAGCGTTTTGCTCTTATCTTCAATAGCCATCTCGGTATCGAACAGGGCAACCGCAAGTTTAATGAACGGGTCGTTGCTATTTTCGAAATCAGCGCGGCTTGCAGTTAACCATTTCAAACGTTCTTCAGTGTTAGTCAATGAAGTCTTGTCGTAAAACGCCTTTAACTTCTTCTGAAGTGTTTTTCCGTCGGTATCACCATCAATGCCTACTGCTTTATCGAACGCGGCTACTCGGTTTTCTTCTGGCTGTTCAAGGTACATACTAATCATTTTTTGCCAAACGGCCTGATCAACGGCCGGATCAAAGCGACGCTCAATACGCTCTACGCCTTCTTTCAGACGAATTTGATCGCGCTCCTGAAATCCAGATTCACGTTCTGCGTCCGGCTTTTCTTTTTCGATGGCATTGCGATAAAGGGTTTGGGCTGACGACAAGAGTTGTGCACGACTTAGGTTGTTGTACCAGAAGTTTTGCTTGTTCATTTGCATTTGTTCAGCACTAACCGCATCAAGATCGGCAAGTGCTTGCTTCATTTCACTCTTACCGTTTTTATCAAGCCATGCAGCTAGTTGCTCTTCACGCTCAGCGCGACGTGGAACAAGTCCAACGCGTTTAGCGCCAGAAAGCTGGCCCAACGTATTCTTGTGGAAGTTGTTAAGTCCCGCTAACAATGCTTCGTATTTGATACGCGCATCGCTGCCTTCTTCAGATGCACTTTCAATAGTTTTAATCCACGCGTCTACCAGTTCAAGGTAAGTGGGATATAACCAATCAAACGTGTACGACACTTGTGATAAACGCGCATAGCGATTAGTAGAGCCAGGGTAGCCCGCTGCCATAACAAAGTCGCCGTCTTCAAGTCCAGCTGCCGAAACTTTCAAGAAATGGTCAGGTTTAAACGGCACGTTCTCTTCACTGTAATCAGCGGGTTTACCGTCTTTACCCACATAAGCACGATAGAAAGAGAAGTCGCCCGTATGACGAGGCCACATCCAGTTATCTACATCACCACCGTATTTACCAATTGAATCAGCAGGCGCGTAGGCAATGCGCACGTCACGAATTTCCATTTGCTTAATTAGCTTATACTCAAGGCCTTGGAAAAATGAAGGCACAGAGCAGCGGAAGCCTGCTTCAGACTCACATTCTGCAATTAATGCTTTGCGGTTCGCTTCAATGAGGTCGTAGCGCTCGCGTCCTTGAACGTCATCGCTGATACCGCCAATGACGTTGTCGGTTACATCAGAAAAATCGACCGTAACGAACATGCGTGTACCCGGCGCGGCCGGCAGTTCTTCACCAATTTCTTTTGCTAGGAAACCATCTTTTAAATAGTTGTTTTCTGGGGTGCTGTTATATTGAACAGAGCCGCGCGCACAGTGGTGATTAGTAACGGCCAAGCCTTTGTCAGAGACAAACGATGCTGAACAGCCACCTAATGAAACAATCGCGCCCATAGGAAACGCGGTTAGGTCGTTAATACTACTAGCAGGGATTGCTAAGCCTGTTTCTTTTAAATCGCCGGCAATTGAAGGGAGTTGTTCTGGCGTGAACATGCCTTCCTTAGCATTTACTTGCATTGCACTGCCAAGTAGCGCGGCAGAAAGACAAAATACACTTACTTTAGACATGGGTGATCCTTGTTCTAGTCGTTAATCTCATTGTTAAAAGTCAATCGTAATAAATACCAAGTTAACGTGTACGTCAACATTGTTATAGTGTAACGATTATATCCTGCTTGCCCTACTAAAAAGCGTATAGCGCACCGCGTGAATTTGTTAAAAAGTGTAACTAGCCGCCACTGACAGCGTAGTTGGGGCGTTCATCGCAGAAATAGGAAGACGGGTAATTTGAAGGCAATAAAAAAGGCAGGGTGTGAACCCTGCCTTTCGAATCTTAAGAATCAATAGTTCGTACTTAAAGCACTGATACCAATGCTTTAGCAAGTGTTTCTACGTTTTCTTGGTTGATGCCCGCAATGTTCACGCGGCTAGAATCAACAAAATACACACTATGCTTTTCACGCACTTCGCGCACTTGCTCTGGAGTAATACACAAGAACGAGAACATACCTTTTTGGTCGTTTACGAAGCTAAAGTCTTTAGGCGAGCCATTATCGTGAAGGTTTTGAACTAGCATTGCACGGAGTGATTTCATGCGATCGCGCATTTCGTTCACTTCAGATACCCACTCGTTGTTAAGGGCTTCGTCAGCTAGGATAATGTCTACCAACGCGCCGCCGTAGCTCGGTGGCATAGAGTAGATGCCACGTGCGATTGACTGAATTTGACCCTGAGCAATTTTACGGGTTGCTGAATCTTCAGTAATGATGGCAGCCAAACCAACACGTTCGCGATAAAGGCCAAAGTTCTTAGAGCAAGAAGCTGCAACAATAACCTCTGGTAGGTTTTCTACCAACAAACGCATGCCGTACGCGTCTTCTTCTAAACCTTCACCAAAACCTAGGTAAGCCACATCGATGAAAGGCAGGAATTCGCGCTCTTTCGCTACTTCTAGTACTTCATCCCATTGTGCATTAGTAAGATCAGCACCTGTAGGGTTGTGACAGCAACCGTGTAGAAGAACGATATCGCCTTTTTCAGTTTTGCGAAGGGTTTCCATCATAGCGTCAAAGCGAATGCTTGCTGACGCTTTATCGAAGTACGGGTAGGTTTCGATTTTAAGACCCGCAGAGCCGATAAGTGGAATGTGGTTCGCCCATGTTGGGTCGCTTACCCATACTTTAGCGTTGTCGTTACAACGGGCAAGTAGTTCTGAAAGAATACGCAATGCACCGCAACCACCTGGAGCTTGAACCGCTGCAACGCGGTCTGCTAATAGAACGGGGCTAGTCTTACCTAATAGCAAAGACAACATACCGTCGATAAAACCTTGGTTGCCCTGAGGCGTGATGTAGGTTTTGCTAGTTTCGGTATCTAAAAGCACTTTTTGCGCTTTTGCGACACTTGAAAGAATAGGGGTATTACCTTGCTCATCTTTATATACGCCAACACCTAAATCGATTTTGTTTGGGTTGGTGTCTTCACGAAAAGCAGCTGACAGGCCAAGAATTGGATCTGGGGCGAGATGGGGTAATACTTCAAACACGATATGTCCTCACGTTACGTTGGTATGCAAAAGATAGCAGGCTGGCATTATGCCACCGATGGTAGAAAAAACGACCCCTAAAGGTTGAAAATATTTCAATTAGTCGAGGAAAGAAAACGTAAACGAAAGTTTCATTTCAAAAACACCCTAAATTGAAAAAGAAAAAGCGCGGGTTTCTTGTGCTTCGCCTTTGTCTGAAAAGCGTCGTTCTTTCCAGGTCAGCGTATTGTTTTTATCTACTAATAGCAGTGTAGAGGTGCGTGTTCCGTATTTTTCGGATTGAATAAAAATGGAAGACAACGCCTTTTCCCACTCATAGCCTACGCCCGTGTCGGGTAACAGGGCATCGTCGGCTTTATTGTCGTAACGTAAAATATCAAATAAGTCTTCATCATTAATGATGTTTTGTTTGGTGACATAATTGTTCAATGCGGTAACGCCCTGCGTGACTTTTGGCCAAGGTGTGGCAATATCCGCGTTAGACAAACCGTAGACACCAGTGTCGATAATGTGGGTCGAATTGTTTACGTTGTTGTAAACCTTAAGCGAATTTATATCTCCGAATAACAGGTTGTAGCCGTTGTATCGGTGGCGCGTTTTTTCTAGCGTTGCCAAGTATTGTGATTGTGCAACAGGCTTCATTTCGACTGAGTCGTGCTTCAGCCAGTTGGCGACTAATTCACCTCGCGATACCGCATTTTTATTGATGTTGTGTGGGTCCCTTACATTAGTAAGCGCCGCCACATATCCGTTACGCGTAACACCCATCCAGGTTCCATTAGCTTCTAAGTCTTGTCCGGCGAGCAAATGCGGGTGGCTTTTCCAGAATGAAGACGGCGCGGTTGGTCGTGCGTAAAACTCATCCCGATTCGCAGCAATGATAAGCCGGTAATCATCCCGCATATTGTTTGCGATAAATAAAATACACATAGCTATATTAAGCCCATATTCTCTAAGAATTCAAAACGCTGCATTGTTAACAATTGCGTTACAAACCCATTTTGATTAATCTTCGCCAAATTGCGCACACTCCAACGTTTTACTCTGCTAATTAATATGCGGGTACAATATGGAAAGTAAAGCGCTTTTCGTTACGGCATTCCACTTCGAAGCCTCAGAAAATAAATTAGCAAATAGATAACCTAAGTGTAGTAAGCAGAGCATAATAATAATGACGAAAACCTCACCCCCTCAAACCCACTCTCAACGGGCCAATAGTGTTAAAGTTGGAGAGCATGTCCCTCGCAAGTGGCCCAACTGGTTGTCGTCGTTTGCAGCATGGGTGCTGACAAAAAGGGGCTGGCGTGTAGAAGGTGAACTAATCAATCAGAAAAAAGCCATTTTAGCGGTAGCACCGCACACATCGAACTGGGATTTCTTTATTGGCTTGTTTGTGGTCTTCTCATTCAAGCTGAATATCAATTTCTTTGGCAAACATACTATTTTTACACCACCTTTGGGCGCTATTGTTAAAAGGCTAGGCGGCATTCCTATAGAGAGAAGTAAAGCGCATGGGGTGGTCACGTCTATAGCAAATAAGATAAAGGAAGCCGATCAATTAATACTCGCGTTAGCGCCAGAAGGTACACGAAGCCCCATTTATCCATGGAAAACAGGCTTTATGCACATTGCACGAGAAGCTGAAATTCCTATACAAGTCATTGGGTTGGACTACGCCAGAAAAATGATTGTGTTGGGGCCAATTATTCAGAAAGTGACTAACATAGATGAACAAATGCAAACTATTTATACGTTTTATGATAATGTTTGCGCAAAATATCCTAAAAACTGCATTACAAAGCCATAATCATTTCTATTGAAGTGGTAAGTACGCAACCGTATTAACTCAGAGTACTGGTGCGCGCTCGGCTCGGTCGCAAACATCTATTTTCGGAGCTTCACCCGTGACAAAATTGGGATTCACAACCCGTCAGGTTCATTCTGATCGCATGCTAAATACGCCTGAACATGGTGGTGTTCACAGCAGCACGTCTAATTCAGTTCTTTTCGAGTTTAAAGATGCGCAGGGCATCATCGATGCGTTTCAAGGTAAACGAGCTGCTCATGTTTATTCTCGTTCATCGTCACCTTCTGTGGCGGCACTGCAAAATATGCTTAATGATCTGGAAGGCGGTGTGGGTACCTTATGTTACTCAACCGGAATGGCGGCGATAAGCAGCTCGTTATTTGCTTTACTCAAAGCCGGCGACCATTTAATTGTAAGCCAATACCTATTTGGTAATACGCGAAGCTTTTTTGAAACCATTAAAGATTTTGGTGTGCAGGTTACCTACACAGATGTGACCGACATTCAGCAAGTCAAAGAAGCTTACCAGCCAAACACAAAAGGCGTTTACACCGAAACCGTAGCTAACCCTGTGACACAGGTGGCCGACCTTCACGCCATTGGTCAATTCTGTGAAGAGAAGCACATGCTGTTTATGGTTGATAACACCATGACGCCACCCCCTGTTTTTTATGCTAAAGATGTTAAAGCGTCGTTAGTGTTTTGCTCGCTGACAAAATACATTGCAGGTCACGGTAACGTTTTAGGTGGTGCTGTCATTGATACGGGTAACTATGATTGGAGTAAGTTTAGTAACCTAAAACCGGCTTATCAGGTTGCAGATACTGCACAGTGGGGCATTACGCAAATTAAAAAGAAAGGTTTACGCGATTTAGGCGCTACATTGGCACCGCAATCAGCGACGGCCATTGCCCTAGGCATGGAAACCTTAGATTTACGTTTATCACGAAGTCAGCATAATGCTATGCAGTTGGCGACGTTCCTAGATAATCACCCCAAGGTATCTAAAGTCTTTTATCCAGGTCTTGCCGACCACCCTCAGCATTTCATGGCAAGGGAATACCTAAACGACGGCTACGGCGCAATTTTGAGTTTTGACCTTATCGACGGTGCTGATCCAGTGGCGTTTTTAAACGAAATGAAGTTAGTTATTTGCGCCACGCACTTAGGGGATAATCGCACCTTAGCGCTACCAGTTGCGCCTACTATTTACTTTGAGAACACGGCAGAAGAGCGTGAGTTAATGGGTATTTCCGATACCATGCTGCGTATTTCGGTAGGTATTGAAGACACTCAGGATCTGATTGCAGATTTCGACACGGCGCTAAATACCATATAGATAAAATCTTCTTGTCTAGAAATACAAAAAAGGGGCGTTTGCCCCTTTTTTTATTTTAGGTTCATTGGGTCTCAATATAATTGAAACACAATGGGTTTAGCATTTTTTTACTAGTCAAAACCTAGCGTAATTTGTCCACGAATTTCACCGCTTGGGAATGCATCTGAGTGGAAGTTAGTGTAAAGACCTCCGTCTGCCATAACATTCATTTGCTCAGCGGTTAACGTAGTATTAGCTGGCACAGACCACATACCGCTGGTTCCGGCAGTAAGTCCAATTAAAACATCACCATTTACGCCCATTTCACCCTCGTGAATGTGAGCCATGTTTGCTGTCATACCTGTAATGGTAACGCTGCCTGACAGTGCACCTGTAGATGTATTCAAAGTAAATGCACCAGCGCCGCTTGCTGTTGTAGTTACTGCAGGCACTTCTTGTAGGCCGTTTGCGATGATGCCGTACACTTCAATATTATCAGGCGTGATTTGGCCGCGAATTTCACCACCAGTATTAGCTGCTGTATGCACATTCACATAATGACCACCTGCCAGTAGTTGCGTAGCTGTGGCTTCATCTAGTGCTATGCTTCCGTCTGTCATCCAAACGCCAGCGGTGCTTTCACTTTCCACAAGTCCTACAAGTACGTCACCATTTTCACCAGCAAACCCAGTATGAATGTGCGCCATAGTCGCATTTTCAATAGTGGTTACCGCCACAAGAGAAACGTTGTTGTTTGTGGTGTCGAAGAGCGCATAGCCAGACCCCATTGCCATGGTGTCAACTGCTGGTACCTCTTGGCTGCCGCTTAGTGAGAATGTTACTACCGCAGTTGTGTCGGGAACAATCTGACCACGCACTTCACCGTTAGGGTTAGCGGTAGTGTGAACATTTAAATACCACTCACCGCTAGTCAG
Organism: Alteromonas sp. W12; assembly: GCF_001924945.1. Classification (NCBI taxonomy): domain Bacteria; kingdom Pseudomonadati; phylum Pseudomonadota; class Gammaproteobacteria; order Alteromonadales; family Alteromonadaceae; genus Alteromonas; species Alteromonas sp. W12. The sequence goes on along the minus strand of NZ_LQXH01000009.1, from coordinate 35,014 downwards.
CGCGTCTAAGTTGCTAGGTGAAATATTAGTTTCAGCGAGAACATAAGTACCATTACCAGCATCAGTCAGTGGGAAAGCAACCGGACCATTCATACCAATGCCGCCATCGTGTACGTGTACACCAGTAACATCCGTTAAGCCTGATACGTCAACACTTACGCTAAACGCAGGTAAGTCTTCGTCAATTTCGACCACTGCAGTTGCCATAGACATAGTAGTAACGGCAGGCACTTCTTGTGACCCACTTAAGTTTACATTGTAAGTCATGTCAGCATTAAAAGCTGGTGGAGGTGGTGCTAGGCCATCAAGCAACGCTAACTGAGGTAAATCACCTTCCATCGCGCCATCTAGTGCGATAGCTGTGTAAATCTCACCATTCTCAAGCGTTAAAACGCCTGTTTCGATTGCCGCTGTTTTGGTGCCTGTTGGTGTAACCGTAACTACGTAGTCACCTTCTGCAAGACTTACGTAACCTGTTTCAACAAGCTCGCCAGTCTCATAGGCAATATCGGCAAATGCTGGGTCAACCGCATCAATTTCACCATCTGCGGTTACGTAAATATCGACGTTACCCGCTGAAGGTGAAGCATGTACAATACGCACTTTCGATTCAGTCGCTACGGAGCGGGGCATATCAACAAGCACATCAAGTTCTGGTGCAGCCAAAACGTTGTTTGCGATAGCGGTATAAGACATACCTACTTCTAACGTCAACTCAGCATCGTCAATTGCCACAACACTGTTGTCGCTATCGGCTACAACGTCAATGAGATAGTCACCGGCTGCAACAGACAAATAGTCTGTGGTGCGCGGGAACTGTATTCCGTCCACCAATACTATTTCGTTATTTGCTACAACATCAACCGCTGGTGCGTCGCTGATACCGTGCACAACGCGGATAGCAGCACCTGCTTCTGCATCCCAAATCTTGAAGCTTCCATCACCGTCTGCGGCCAGTAATGTTACTGGTGAATCGCCGGTACCTACGTTATTAGTAGCAGCGATAAGCAAATCGGCACCGTCTGCAAGGTTTACCGTACCAGAGTCGTATACAACTGTTGTCTCACCGGCCGGTGTAATACGAATTTGATAATCGCCCGCAGGTACTTGAATTAAATCGGTTGCGTCAGTAAATTCAGCAGTAACAAGCGGCTGCTCGGCAGTGATATCTGTATCTGGTGCCGTAACATAAATATCTACCATAGGTGCCATTGATGCTGCATGTACAATCTGTACTTGAGCATTACCCGCGTCAACTGCGGTTTCCATACTGGTCACTGTTAAAAGCGATAACGACTCATCGCCAACATTACCTACGGCAAAAATATCGTAGTTCATGTCAGCTTCTAAAGTAACGTCAGCTTGCAACACTTCAGCGTTTTCACCTGGAAGAATGCCTGTAACACCAATATCGTACATGCCTGTCTCGACCTCGAAGCGAGATGAAGCGACTTGGTAATCAACGCTTTCGAGATCGTTGAGTATGGCGTCGTTAGCAGTGATGTTTACCATTGGTGCGTCTGATGCTGCGTGAACAACTCGAACGTTTGCGTATTCCGGGGCGGGTGTGGGCTCTTGTACGACATCGTCGTCGTCATCCGAGCAGCCAATTAAAAACAGTGGTAATATTGAACATGCAAGGAGCGCTTTGGTCCTTCTCATATTTTGTATCCTCTTAATTGTGTTGTGGCAAACTCGGTTACGCTGAGCAAATAAGAGAAGATCAACCTCCTTGCAACATTAACGTAATGTAATGCTTTCAATAATTTCACATTTACTCTGTTCCTTGGCAGTTTGTTCTACAAAATAGAACGAAGCCTTCATGTTTTTGATATTTTCATCCCACCCGATTGCCGTAATATAGCCATATATTATCGAAACAACGAATATTGGAGTTCGGCATGAAAAAAGTACTGGCTATATTTTCCAGCCTAAATGGCAACCAAGGTAATTCTTCAAAGCTTGCAAACGAGTACCTTTCAAAAATCGAGAATGACGGTTCTGTGCACATTAACCGCGTGGATGTTGCCTCTCTGGCATTGCCTCATTTAACAGGTGAAGAAATGCAGGCGTGGATGACTGAGGCGTCTGAGCGAAATGAATCACAACAGGCATTGGCAAAAGTCTCTGATGACATTGTTGAAGCAGTAAAAGGGGCTGACAAAATAGTGCTAGCCGTGCCAATGTACAACTTTGGCATCCCATCGAGCTTAAAAGCTTACTTCGACCGTATTGCAAGAGCTGGTATAACATTTAAGTATACCGAGACAGGTCCTGTCGGATTGCTAGAAAATAAATCAGCGACTGTTTTTGCCGCGCGTGGTGGTGTGTATGCAGGTTCAGACTTTGATACGCAAACGCCGTATTTAAAACACTTTTTAAATTTTGTTGGTATCAGTGACGTTAAATTCGTTTACGCTGAAGGACTTAACATGGGCGAAGAGCAAGCAAACAAGGCTTTTTCTGAAGCAAGCGAAAAAATTATTGAACTAACCAACAACTAAACACACTAAATTAATGCAGTTAGCTAAAACGTAGGAAGTATGTTTTCAGCTAAAAGTGTGTTCCAAGTTGAGTGTGCTTGATTGCCCCGCGTGTTACGCGGGGCTTTTTTATGCGCGGCTTTTAGATTCTCGTTTGGTGTGACCTATAGGCAGCGTTGATATTCGCGGTTTTATTCGCTTTTGAGGAGTGCCTCTATGTCAGCGATAAAAGCCGGATCAGTGGGCTTTGTTGAACTAGGGTAGTGGGTTATTTGCTTACCAGAGCTGTCAATAAGGTACTTATTAAAGTTCCATGATGGCGCTTTGCCGGTGGCGGTTTTTAGCATTCTATACATAGGATCGGCGTCTTCACCTTTTACCGATATCGGTTCAAACATCGGAAACTTTACGCCATAAGTCAATTCACACAGTTCTGCCGTTTTGCCTTCATCATTATCTTCTTGGTTAAAATCGTGCGAGGGGAAGCCAAGTACAACAAAATCTTTGTCTTTGTAGTCACTATAAAGGGCTTCTAAACCTTCAAATTGTGGCGTGTAGCCGCAATAGCTGGCTGTGTTCACCACTAAAAGGGTCTTTCCGGCATATTCGTTACACAAATTCACCGTTTCTTGTGAGTTGAGCTTACGCTTCATGAACTTTAGTACGCTGGGGCACTCGCTCGCAAAGCTAGGAGTCGTGAAAAAGCTGAGCGCAAGCAACGCAGGTACAAAACCTTTCGCTTTCATAGTGTTTTACCTCATCAGTGAATTTTTGTTATTTTGTTCAGGCCGACAGACCAGTTTCACAACCATAAACGCAGATGGTTTACGTTTGGTTCACTATCTCAATCGATGAACGTTAGCGTATTAGTAACTGCTCTGCGTATAATGTTAACGTTTTTTACATAACAACGACTTAAAATAATGAAAAAATACTCTTCTTTACTCATCGCGGCTAGCGTTACTTTTGCGTTGGGCGGATGTGCAAGCACGACTAACGAACTATCTAGCCAAGCAGCGTCTACATCGCTTCCTGCTGCTACTGTCCAGCAAACCGTTACACCCGATGTCGCGCCTCAGAACAGCGTGAAAAATGGTGAAATTACTTTAAAGCAAATAATGTCAGACCCTCAATGGATGGGCGCGCTACCCGAAGGTATGGGGTGGTCGGTCAATGGCGATAAAATTGTTTTTGAAAAAGAAAGACAGAATAGCGCGTTAACAGATGTTTATGTTGCTGAACTCTCAAACCCTGCAAATGCCGTAAAAGCGCCATTATCAGATTTACACAAGTATCGTTTTGACGAACGTGTAGTAAGAAATGATGGTGTAATTGCTTATTCATTTGAAGACAGTGTTTATGTGCAATTTACCAACGGTGAAACCGTGCGTATCGCGCGTGGCGGGAATGCGCTGTCAACGCTTTCATTTATGACTGATGGCCGCTTAATGGCGTTAAGCGGTAACAAATTTATTGCTATAGACCTATCTAACGGCACCCGCGAAGAATTATTGAGCTGGGAGTTTAGCGACGAACCCAAAGCGGTTGAGCCGCCTAAAGATTATATTGCCGAGCAGCAGCAGTCGCTGGTGGAATACATCAAACTACAGCGCAAAAACAGGCAAGAAAAAGACGACGCGCATAAAGCGTTGGCCAAAGAAAACAGCAGTGTAGCACCTACGCCTTTTTACTTTGATAAGTCGCATCGACTAGCGGGTATTAGCGTATCACCTGCGGGTAACTTCGCGGTAGTCGCCACCACGGAAAGTAAGCCGACTCGTGATGACAGCGACATCATGCCGCATTATATCCAAGAAGACAGCCGTATTGCCGCAAAACCCGTACGCCAACGTGTTGCAGATGCAGAATCGGTAAATCATGAACTGTGGCTGCTTAATTTGAAAACAGGCGAGAAGAGTGAACTTAAGTACTTTAATTTGCCTGGATACAATGACGACGTACTTGCAGATGTAAAAGAAGAAAACGCGAAAGCAAAAGGCGAGACCTATGAAGTTAATCGTTTGCCACGCGACATTACCTTACTGCAAAGCTGGTATTGGACTAAGCCTTCGATTCGCTGGCACAAAAACGGTAACGCTGTTGCCGTTATGCTAGAAGCGTGGGACAACAAAGACCGATGGATTGCAACGGTCGACTTAGCGAATAAAACGCTAGAAAACCAACATAGGCTTCATGACGATGCGTGGGTAAACTACCGTTTCAACGCATTTGATTGGCTAAATGACAGCGAAACACTTTACTATCAGTCTGAGCATACTGGTTACTCTCACTTATACGTTCAAAAGCCTGGCGAGAAACCTGTCGCGCTAACCAGCGGCCGTTTTATTGTTGACGACTTAACGCTTTCTAGCGATGACAATTATATCTACTTTAAAGCTAATATGGAGCACCCGGGGCTTTACGAAGTTTATCGTGCAGATTTAAGTGATAATACCATCGATACCATGACTGATTTGAATGGTATGACAGACTACTCACTTAGCCCTAATGGTAAAAATTTGCTGCTAAGCCATAGCAAGGTGAATCAACCACAAGAGCTTTACATTAAGCCAGCAAACGAAACAACAGCGGCAAAGCAAATCACGCAAAGCACCAGTGCAGATTTTAATGCACTTCCATGGGCGGTGCCTAACATCGTTGCTATTGAATCGTCGCATACCGATGCACCTATTTACGCACGAGTATATTTACCGGAAAATTACGACAAGTCGGCACCAAATAAAGCGGTAGTGTTTAATCACGGTGCAGGCTATTTGCAAAACGCCCATATGGGGTGGTCTGGTTACTTCCGAGAATACATGTTCCATAGCATGCTCGTGCAGCAAGGCTATGTCGTACTAGATATGGACTATCGCGCTAGTGCTGGCTACGGGCGTGATTGGCGAACCGCTATTTATCGTCAAATGGGTACGCCTGAAGTGCAAGATTTGCGTGATGGTGTTAACTGGCTTGTTGAAAATGCAAATGTAGATCGTGAGCGTATTGGCACATACGGCGGTTCATACGGCGGCTTCTTAACCTTTATGTCTATGTTTACCGCGCCAGATCTGTTTGCGGCAGGTGCAGCACTTCGTCCGGTAACCGATTGGGCTCATTACAACACGCCATATACGGCTAATATTCTGAATACGCCTGATATCGACCCCATTGCGTTTGAGCGTAGCTCGCCGATTTATTTTGCCGATGGACTAGAAAAGCCTTTGCTTATCAATGCGCCAATGGTTGATGACAACGTGTTTTTCCACGACACCGTGCGATTGGTACAGCGTCTTATCGAGCTTGAGAAAGAAGATTTTGAAACGGCCATTTATCCGGTAGAGCCTCATGGCTTTGTGCAGCCAAGCTCTTGGCTTGATGAATACCGCCGTATCTATAAGTTATTTGAAGAAAACTTATAAGCAAAGCCTTTACTTGAATCGCCTAACGTCTAAGAAGCGCTGGGTTGCTCATAAAGTAATAGGTATACAGCAAAAGGCCCAAATTCAATGAATTCGGGCCCTTTTTTAGATCTTCTTTTTTGCTTCAGCACGTTAATCTGTTTTAACAAATCAAAATGCGCAAAAAGAGTGACGCTATATCGCTCTAGTTTCTATTTTTTTTCGCCGTAATGAACATAAGTAAAAAGATTGCGATACCCGTAAGCGCACCGAATAAATGCGCGTCTACGGCAACTTTTGCGTCAATAAGGTTTGCAACTTGTTCACTACTACCGTCTATTTGCTCGTATCCCACTTTAATCGCTAACCCAATAAGTAGTAACCAGCCCGACTTCATCTTCTCTTTTATATCAACACAGGCGCCCCATGCGAAAATACCGTGTAATGCGCCAGACAAACCCGCGTACCATATTAGATCTGGAGAGAAGAAATAAAGCCCGACACTGGTTCCCAAACAGCACCACACAAAAACTTTTAAATACAAACCAAGGCGATAATGTTCACCATGGAGTGCCCACAATAAAGCCAGACCTGCTAAATTTAAAAGTAGGTGGTAGCCATTGGTATGCACGATATTGCCGCTGACTATTCGCCAAGTTTCTAGACCTTGAATGGCGTACCTGTCGTAAGCCAAATAATTGCCAGACATAGGCTCAAAGAAAAACGCGACAACGGAGCATAGCGCAATAAATAAAGGACCAGCGCTATACTTAAGCGAAAACGGCAGTGACATCATCAGTGTTAGTTATTTTTGAAATTAGAATTTGCTGGCTATGATACAGAAATTGCCTACAGGGTGAAAACTGAAGTACGCCCAAAACAAAAAGACGACAGTAAAGGAGTAATTATGTCTTACATTATTACCGAAACAAATCAGCAATGCTTAACCATTACACTTAACCGAACCGATAAGAAAAATGCGTTAACACGCGACATGTATCAAGAAATGGCGAATGCCATATTAGGTGTTAAGAACGATGGCTCAACCAAAGTGGTGGTTATTAAAGGCGCGGGCGATTGTTTTACTGCAGGAAATGACATTGGAGACTTCGCACAGCAACAAGATCACGCTCAGGTGCCAGAAACAGCTGCCTTTATGCGAGCTTTGGCTGCATGTAATTTACCGGTTATTGCACAAGTTCACGGATTAGCAGTGGGCATAGGCACAACGCTTTTACTTCATTGCGATTTTGTTTACGCCACTCCAGATACCCGATTTGTTCTACCATTCATCAACTTAGGGCTTGTTCCTGAATATGCATCAAGTTATCTTTTGCCTAAGGTTGCAGGTCATATAAAGGCGGCAGAGTGGCTAATGCTGGGCGAACCCTTTACCTCTGCTGATGCCTATCAATTTGGTATTCTGACAAAAATTGTCGACGCTCACGAAATAGATCAAACGGTTCAAACAACGGTAGAGAAACTCGTCGCCAAGCCTTCATTTTCGCTTAAACAAACAAAAGCGCTATTAAAAGGTGACGGAGAGCGAACAAACCAACAAATGAACGAAGAGTTTGATATATTTTTAGAAGCGTTGGGCACAACCGCAGCTCAAGAAGCGTTTGATGCGTTTCTTAAAAAACGCCCAATAAACCCCGAAAAATTTAAATAAGAGGAAGTAATATTTTGAGACGCAGTGCTTTTTTCAGAGCTTCATTGGTAACTCTTGCATTATCTAGCTGTTTTATTTTTGGTGCGAACGCGAAGCAAACACGTGAAGTCGGAGAACCAGAAGCAGCAACAGGCTACATAGAGAAAAAGGCATTTGAAGCCGAAGATTATATGGTTGTAGCGGCAAATCCCTATGCGTCTTGGGCGGGAAAGAATATTTTAGAAAAGGGCGGAAGCGCGATTGACGCAGCGGTGGCTGTACAATCGATGCTTTCGCTGGTTGAACCACAATCGTCAGGTATTGGTGGTGGTGCGTTTATCCTTTATTGGGATAATAAGAACAAAGTACTTCACACCTTTGACGGCCGTGAAACAGCACCGAAAGCTGTCAATTCTCATTGGTTTATTGAAGGTAATAAACCAATGCGCTGGTTAGATGCCGTAGTAGGCGGTAAGTCAGTTGGCGTGCCTGGAGCAGTAAAAGCGCTAGAAATGGCTCAGGGCGAGTTCGGCAAGCTGCCTTGGAATACGCTGTTCGACGATACAATCAAAACAGCTGAAGACGGCTTTAAAGTATCGCCGCGTTTAGCCAAACTTGTTGCATTAGACTATCACCCTGGCCTGAAAACTTTTCCTGCAAGCTCTACTTACTTCTTCCCGGCAGGCCTGCCGTTAAAAGAAGGCACGGTAAAGAAAAATAAGAAGCTGGCTAAAACCTTAAGAGGTATTGCTGAAAAAGGCAGCGATTATTTACTGAAAGGCGAAGTTGCCGAAAAAATAGTGGAAGCGGTTAATAATGCGGAGATTAACCCTGGCCAAATGTCGTTGGAAGACTTAGCAAGCTACGAACCAGTAAAACGTGAACCCGTATGTGGCCTGTACCACGAAAAACGCATTTGCGGTATGGCACCACCTAGCTCAGGTGGCGTAAACGTTTATCAAATTCTAAAAATGTTAGAAGGTTTTAACCTTAGTCAATACGCACCGGAGTCAGTAGAGTTTGCCAACCTATATACGCAAGCAAGTGCGCTTTCATATGCCGACCGCGAGAAGTTCATAGCGGATAGCGATTTTACTAACTTGCCGTTTGCGGCCATGATTAATACCGCTTATCTTCAGCGCCGTGCCGAGAGTATTGCTGTTGATAAAGAGTGGCGCCGCAAACGCGCGGGTAATCCTTACGCCGATGCGAGTGTAGCACTTGGTACGTCAATGGAGCTGCCCAATACCTCACACGTTTCTATAGTAGACAAAGAGGGTAATGCAGTATCAATGACTACCAGCATTGAATTCATGTTTGGTTCTGGGATTATGGTAGAAGGCTTCCTGCTTAATAATCAGCTTACCGACTTTTCATTTTCGCCAACCAAAAACCGTTTTCCAGTACCAAATCGCGTAGAGCCTGGTAAGCGTCCTAGAAGTGCTATGAGCCCTACAATGGTGTTCGACAAAGAAGGGAATTTAGAGGTGGTTGTAGGCTCGCCGGGCGGCTCTAGAATTGTAAGCTACGTCGCTCAAACCCTAATTGGAGTTTTAGACTTTGGCTTGGATATTCAGCAAGCCATCAATCTTCCTAAAATTACTAATCGAAACGACTATACGGCGTTAGAGAAGGGCACACCAATAGCTGAGCTTGAAGAGCCGTTAAAGGCACTCGGCCATAACGTTAAAGTAGTGGATTTAAACAGCGGTCTTCATGGCATTCAGTTTAAATCAGGTAAATTAATTGGCGGCGCAGATCCTCGTAGAGAAGGCATTGCAGTAGGGCGCTAATTTGGCGTTTGCCTAGTTAAAACTAGATGCAGCAATGCGCTGTTGAGTGAGTGAAAGCGGAAGGTTAGATATCTTCCGCTTTTTTGTTTGCGCTGCGGGAGTGTAAATAAAATGGTCTGCTCTTTCTAGCTTCTACTCTTAACTATTCGATTTTTCAAGAAGGAGTAATACCGAACGAACATGTGCAGAAAAAGACGACACTGGTGTTATTTGAATGACACGCCAGCCCTGATTGTTGTATTTGGTAACTTCTTCGTTAAGGGTGTCTAAATTAAGTTGGCTAGACCAAAAGTTTCGAGTTTTAAATTCAACGACTTTTTGCATTTATTTATAGTTCCTTCTACAGCTTTATTCTTTAAATTGTTAGATAGTAATATAACCTTCAAGGTAAGACACCGCTTGGCCAGAAATAAGCACGCGGTCACCTTCCACCTCACATTTTAATGTGCCGCCTCGTTTAGATGCCTGATAAGCCATAAGTTTTGATCGTCCAAATACTTTTCCCCAATAAGGCGCTAGCCCAGTGTGGATTGAACCGGTAACCGGGTCTTCATCACCGCCGTTCGCAGGCCAAAAATAACGCGAAACAAAATCAAATTGCGTACCAGGCGCTGTCACTACCACATCATAAGGCGCTAGTGTTTTTAGTTGTTCGCTGTCTTGAATTACGCTTAAAACGTCGTCTTCGTCAGAATAAACAGCAAAGTAAGCTTGGTTATTTTTTAAAATGCTTTTGGGCTTGATAGAAAGCCCTTGTAGTAACGCTTCAGGAACATCGTTGACTGGGTGGGGCATTCTATTAGGGAAGTCCATTTGAATGAATCCGTCGTCTTTCTTGACGACTTTCATCATCCCAACCGACTTGGCGAATAGAGAAATGTGCGGTAGTTGGTAATTTTCGCTAAAAATGACAAACGCAGAAGCTAAAGTAGCATGACCACAAAAATCGATTTCCGTCACAGGGGAAAACCAGCGGATAGCGAATATACCGTTATCATCTTCAACTAAAAAAGCAGTTTCAGAAAGGTTATTCTCAGCAGCGATTTCCTGCATTTTTTCATCGCTAAGCCATTTTCCGGTGATAACCACCGCGGCAGGGTTACCTTTAAACCTTACGCTGGTGAACGCATCAACAACGTTAATTCTAATTTTCATAAGAACGCGCTTTTTTTAATATTCTGTCTAGTTCGGGTTTAATTGGCATTACCTTAAATGGGCTCACATTAGTACCGCCCGTATTTCCCGTAGGCACTAAACCAAAAGCGGTTTTTGTGGCAGCGCCCGCAATTCTGAAAAGTTGACCAAAAAACTCACCAATATTGCCTTGTTTCACTGCCCATAAAAGCATTTGAACGTGTACTTTAACGTGTAGCCTTGTAGAGGCTTGACCAAGAACGTGGGCATTTTCTAAGTGTGAAAAAGCACACTGTTGGCTGTTTTGGTTTTGCTTTCTATGAGCTAGCGCTAGTTCAGCTTCTACATAAGGGCGAATATTGCGCGTAAAGCCTTTTGCTTTAAACATGGTGTAAGCACCTTTATTGAGGTTGATTTAAACCAAGCTCTTTTTGCATTTTCTTGGTTAACCCTAACGATACTAGTTTATAAGATGCGCTTAAATAGTATTTTAACGCTTCATCTTCATCACTCTCGCAATTGTACTGTTGTATCCATTTCATTCCACGACTAGCGAGATAGGGCGCAGGCCTATAGCCAGGCTTTTCTTCCAGAAAATAATAGTTTTGCTCAGATGTTTTAAAGGTAAAAGCAGGGTGTCCGTCCTTGCTAATGCTCCCTATAGCAAAGACTTTACCACCTACTTTCCATACTTCTGAATTCCCCCACTGAACGACGTGAGTAGTGTGGGGGAGTGCTTTGCAATAGTGATTGAATTCATCAATGGTCATATGATTCTATTTATTGAAGAAGCTGACTAGTGGTTATTGTGATTAGTAAGCATCTTAATAAAGATTTGGTTCATATCGCTACCCTCTTTTAAGAACGCGTAGTTAAGCAAGTGGTCTGCCCCTTGGTAGTTTATGTGCTTACACTTCTGTTTAGTGCGCGCATTCATTTTTTCACAAACTGTTTCAGCCATAGTAGGCGAGGGCCAAATTTCATCGTTTTCGCCAGTCATTAACACAACATCGGCGCTGATTTTCTGTACAGGAATATTAGCTTTACCGTTGTCTGCTCGATTTTCTAAAGATTGCGTATAGAGATCTAGCAAACCATTAACTTCACCCGACGGGTTGAAAGGAACAAACGCTAAGTCTTGCCCGTCGTAAGTCCAGCTGGAACCAGGCACTTTACTCCAATCTTTCAAAATACCTGCCCAAACAACAGAGCTAGGCGCAATAGCAACCACATTTGAAATACTTGGTTCTTTTGACGCTAGAAGAAGTGACAGTTCAGCGCCTTTCGACCAGCCAACTACAATAATGTTGTCCGGCGTGGTTTCGGGTTGTGATTTTAACCACGACATAGCCTGAATTACATATTCAAGAGGTATTCTCTCTAACTCTGGTGGTAAGCCTTCTTCCTTAAAATAAGCTAAAGCTAGGGTAGGGAATCCCGCTTCAACGATTGGACTAGCGAGTTTTTCTGGCACGCCTCCCTCGGATCCTCCAAGCACTAAAACGCCCATTTTTCTCTCATTAGAACCCGATGGGTAGTAGGTGGCCGCTAAGCCATCTTCTTCAAATTTTAGTGTCCGCGTTGAGGCTTCGCATTGCATTGATACAAGTAAGAAAAAGAGAAAACAAAAAAGCACGGTTTGTGTGTTCATTTAATACCCGTTTGATTAACTTAAGATAAAAGGTCTAGTAGGAAACACCGCCTAAAAGCTCGATTACTTAATTTTGTTGTGAGACGGTAGATCGTTGCATATATCGCAGTGAATCCGCCTTTTAAAGTTGTAAGCACGGCGGACTGCAAAGATAAAGATGGAAATGAAAGCCCAAGTGGCTCCGAATTCCAGCGAATAAATGATAGATTGCCCTTTAAGATATTGAACGCTAGCAAAAATAGCGCATAACAGGGGGAGTGCTACTAAGTATTGTAAGGTCCATTTCTTAAGAGGCATTGTCATTCCTTTGATGTCTTTTAAAAGTTAGGTTTTCACCATGCTATATAGTCTCTGTACTGCTCACCATCTTAACTAACTCCTACACGAACATCTGATTTCACCATTTACATACCTTTCACTGTAATCCGACGCTGGGCATTGCATTTTTATTTGATTGCACTTAGAACGGTTACCACTAGACACTTTATTTCCAGTAATTGTTGATGAAATCACGTCGCTTAGAACATCGTCAGCAGTCCAGGGCTTGATATCAAGCGCAGTGCAACCAGACAGCAACCCTAATAGTAAAATAGCAGACAAAACGGTTTGTAGTTTTCTCATAATTTGACTCAAATAAAATTAAGACCTAGACTTGTGTTCTTTGACCTACGACTTAGTGTATTTATATTCAAAAGACACAACTGCTGCACACAATCCGCCGACGATAAAACAAAACAGGGCGGTAGACACTGTACCTGCACTAAAAAGCCACGCTAAACCTCTCGCGCCATCCCAAGACACTGAAAGAACTGGGCTATTTGGATCGCCGTACATAGTTCTTTGACCAAGGAATATACTAGAAATCCAAAGTAAAATAGTCACTAGTGAAAAGATATAGCCAAGAGCACTCGTGGCTCTTGCTGCGAAAAGTAGGGTAGGAAGGTTATCCGTCTTAATCTTCGAGTGTGGGTAAAACTTCATGAAAATCCTTTTAAAAACAGTGAAAAGACTAGATATATAGTTCGTTTAAAATTGTTTAAACAAACTGAGTATTAGCTTACGTACATATTGGATGGCATCAGGTGTAACCTAATAGCTTTGCTGCCAGTAGCGCTAACGATATTACAGAGATAAATATTTGCAAAGCCATTAATTTGGGTTTTGGCTTCTTCTCCGATGTCAAAAATCGATTGATGTTCACCTGAGTAATTAAAAACAGTACTGAGATAAGAAGCATAGAGATAGCAATAAATGGCTTGTCTGATTGAAAATAGCCAACTGCCAAATAAATTGGCAATATAGTAAAGAAAGTTAGGATAATCCTAGCTGGTATTTCATTTTTTATCATAATTCTTCCTTGTGTATTGTAGTGAAAACTGAGTTTTTTCGTAAGGTTTTAGCTAAGCCAGGCTTTGGACTTTGTTACAACTGGCAGACCTAACAGCAGTTCTGTTAAAAAAAACAATTCCCGTCGACATTTATGCTCGCTATTTACAAGCAGTTCTCAACGATGTGTTATACGACGATATAAAACTATAAGTAACCTGTATCTTCATATTTCTCATAGCCTGCTTGAGTTAGCGCCTTGAGTTGTTGAAAAAGTTTGGTATCTTCAGTTTTAAAATTGAAGCATGACTTACCCTGCATTCGCTTTTTAAGCTCTGGGGTAATAGTTTCAAGTAAGTCCGGAAACACGTAAACAGGCATGAGGTGGAAGCTAATATAATTCTTACTTATTTTTACTGAGCCAAAATACATGGGCTTCTTGTTTTTCATTACGTGGTGCGTGTTCAAATAATAATTATCGGGTGTATCTGTAACTACATCCATTTCGCTAGCATATGGGGTCAGTATCTTTTTTAGCTGTTGGAATATCTCGTCCGGATTACCCATTAAATTAACCACCTTTAAGACTCTATCGATTAAATATTTTCAACTTCGCCTAGTTTCAAGCGTAAGCTTAGCACAAAGTGTCAGCTTTCTTGCTGTTGTCAGTTGTATTGAATCTTGCTGTATATAATGACATCTCACAGCTTATGTATCGCGGTCATTTGGGTGGGAAAGTGAAGCCTCCCAGGAAACAAATGCAGCAAATAGAGCAGATACGACCAACACAACTATAGCGAGGAAAAGAGCAATTACTCCCAATTGATATGGATGTGATTCATAAGTTTCTCCTTGGCCTCCAACCGGTGCACTTGGAAATAGATAAGCATAAAGTTCAGAAAAGAAAGCTAAAAGCGCTATGCCTATCAAGAAGTAGCCGGCATAGGCTAACAAACGCGCAAACAATAGTAGTATGCCTAGGTTTTTGGGCTTTAAGTTAGAGTAGGGTATTAATTTCATCGTGGTTCTCTTACATTAACTCACTGTGCGCTATCGCTTTCAGTAAACGACTGAGACAATGAGGCACCATCATAAAATTCAGTGAAACGGTTATTCATGTGTCGGCCTTTGAAAATAGTGGAGGCTAAACCAACGAACCGAGTTGTACATCCAGTTAACGCAGATTCCAAAGATAATAAATACGGGCACTGAAAATGTTGACAGTGACAATATATTGGCTTGGGCTGCATCTAGCCCCGCTAACTTTAAAAGCAAGCCAGAAAGCAAAACCGAGATTATAAAAATCACTACTTTGAAGAAATTATTATTAGCAACATCCACTATTACTCTCCTTGAGTGTTGAACCGCTTTGTAACTACTATGCCGCTTCTAGGAATTTTTTATTAAAAGGAATAGAAAAAAACAGAAAGCACCAACAGAATTAAGCCGATTAAAATGTAAAAGACCGGTGTCGTACTATTGGTTTTTACAGAGTGAGATTGAAAATACTGATTGATACTTGGAACTAGCGTATTCAACAGGTGTTTACTTTTCGACTGTTTTAATTTTTGTTGTCCTGTGCCAACCCAGCTTTGAACTGACACCAGAAGATCGGCATTACTATTTGTGAGTTTAATCAATGAAACTTGCTCTTCAAACTGTATATGGTTTTGGTCCAGTGCGTAATGTAGAGCATTTCTAAATGAGTCGTCAGAAATCCCTATTGCCATATAGCCTTTCATTTGAATCCAAAAAAATGCTAAAAGAACAACATACATAATAGGGGACATCAAAGATAACAAACTAAAAACACCGGTAGAAAATTGAGTTTCAACTGACATAATTAGCTGAGGGGAAAACGCGATAACCATAAACACAAAGAACACTTTAGAAGGTAATAACAAAGGTTTCTTAGATGTTATGACTTTTAGGCCGATATAAAGAAAAAATACCGCCATTAAAGTAAAAACCAGCGGAAAATATATGTTCAAAATAAAACTTCCTGTTGATAGTACTCCAGACACTTTGAATTCCTTTTCTTATAAAACGCTAGTAATAAGTCGTGTGCTAAGTTGAAACAGATCTTTTATCGTGATTTCTAGAATAAACACAGCCCAATTAAGGGCATCTGCATTAGCCCAACATATTGATTAAATATTCCAGTCAAGTCTCACTTTGGTATATTGTTTAACCGGCTCTCCGTTTAATCGGGCTGGCTTATACTGCCATTTTTTGATGGCGTTCTCACCATTCTTATCAAAAACACCTGAAGGCACTGATTCAATAATATTGATTGCTTCTACCGTTCCATTCTCTGCTATTACTAAATCAGCAACAATGAAGCCACTGATGTTATTACGAGCAGCAGATGGCGGATAATCGGGTTTAACTCTGTTAAAAGGTATGGCTGGCGTCGTCACTTCGTGATCGTAATAAACATTTAATGGGACAGATGCGCAACCCGTCATCACACCCATAATAAAAAACACTGATATTTTAGATAATCTCATCAAGTTATTACTCTACTCCAGATCTTTTAACCGCGGAGGCGGCAACAAGGCTGAAACGACATCCCCTGAGCGAATGCGTTTCGGCAAATATAGGAAATAGTTATGTGAAGCGACTATCAATTCATAGAAAGAAGGCTTCGAGGCCTAAGTTCCAAACTACTTTCTAGCTTTTCTATTTTTTGAAGAAGTTCTTGATTTGATTCGCGGGCTTGGTCGACTTGATTTTGAAGCTTGTCTACTTTTTGCTGAACTGTCTGATTAGCTTGACTTTGTTGATATAAAATAAATGATTGCAAGCTTACGATAACTGCAAAGGCGATAGTTGATAGTGTTAGCTTTGTGTAACTTTTCATAGAACTTCCTTATTTCAATTGAATCTTAAGACTAACAGTGAATTTTTTGTTTTTCACTAGTTCATTCGTTTTAAATGGCTGCATATATACCTCGGCCAAAATCAGAATGAAGATAAGTAGCCAACACACTTACGCCAAAATAAGCAATTAGTGATAAGTTAGCATATTTTCATCACCGCTCGGTAAATGCCAGTTTGAGTCCAAGGCCTGCAAAACTGGCCGAAAATAATCTTTGCATGGCCATGGTCACTCTTTTCGAATTCACAATGAACAGACTAAAACTGCCCGATAAAAAACCATATATAACAAAAACAGCAAATGTCAGGGCCATGAATATGCTACCTAAAATGAGCATATGAGAAAGTGCGCCATCTTGATTTGCGGGTACGAATTGCGGAATAAATGCCAAGAAGAAAATAGATAGCTTCGGGTTTAAAATATTGAGTAGAAAGCCCTTTATTGCAATGTTTAGATAAGTAGACTGACTGCCTTTGCTGTTCACATTGAGTGGCGATGACGTTTTCCACATTTGCCAAGCTAAATAAAGAAGATAGATAACGCCAAGGTATTTAATAATCTGAAACGCAACTGCACTTGTGTGGAACAATGCGGCTAGACCCAATGAACTCGCAAGCAAAGCCGGAATAATTCCCAAAGTGCAGCCTAGCGCTGCAACAAAACTTGCTCGTTTCCCAATAAAAAGCCCCGTGGCAACGGTGTACAAAACTCCCGTACCGGGAATAAGTACGACAATAAGAGATGTAACAAGAAAATCTACAGAAATCATCCCACAGTTCCTATACTTTAAAAGTTAAAGCGCAGTTAGTAGTATAAGCACGAAGTAACAACATATGCGAGGGATGAATACTCAAGCGTAGCATTCTGTAAAGGAGCCATTGCTGTGTATGTTACTTCGCGAACCCTCTGAACCTCTCTAGAACTTTCTTATCGGGTATTTGACATTGTTGAGTGCCACCGAACAGTTTAATGCGATTACGGGCAAACGTTTTGTAGAAAAAGTCTCTTAAGGTACGCGGTAAAATTCTAAACACGCCAAATACAAACCAAAGCCCAGACAAATCTTTAGCGATTTCTAACGCTGCGTCTGACCGGAGAAACAATTGTCCGTTTTTTACTAACATAAATGTATCAATACCTACTGTATCGACCTCATACTGCTCAATAACTTCTTGAGCATATTCTGACTGCATCGGTGAGAAGGTAAAACGTTCCGCTTTGTCCCACTTCAAAATAAATGCAACAGCCCCATTACAGAAGTTACATACACCATCGTAAATAACTAAGTCTTTATTTTCCAATGAACACTCCTGTGCTATGTCTTTTGAAACCATTGCCAATTACGCGCAGCGAGTAGTAAAACAGGCGCCGCGCGTGATTTCGTGTTTTTGAATATGGATAGCGAGTTTACTGTATTGTTAGCTGCCGGGTTTTACTTGTTGTTTATCTCTATCCTTTTGCGTCCAAATGACTAGGTAAAAAACACTGCTGAATAAAAGTAAAGAAATGAGCATTGCGGGAACAACAGTTGCTCCAAAACCACCAGCAACTGAGAAAACTGAAAATAATCCAACGTAAATAAAAGAGGCTCTAGCTAGAGACCTGCGCGAATCATTCTCAACGAAACTTGGAGCAAAGTACCAGTTTAATGCGATATAAACGATACCAAATATAGATATTAAATTAGCTAGGAAAAACAGTGGGTTTGTGCTTTTTGTAAGAAAGCCAATAATTGATAGAAACATTGTAAATAACACCGAATAAAAGAAAGCTTTAGTGTTCTTAATTTTTTTGGAATTCGATGAAGCACTAGGGCTATCCAATTTATCCAAATTAGTCTCAAGGGTTGCAGCCAAACATACTTTAGTTTCCAAAGATGCTTTTCCTTCTGCCTCAACGCGCTGAATTGTGCGTAAACTTAATCCAGAAGCCCTCGCAAGCTGCTCTTGTGACCAACCTTTGTTTTTCCTTAATAGCCTAACTGCATCAGAGTTAATCATGAGATCTTTTTCCATTTTATGTTCCTCTTGTTTTAAAGAAGAACCAATTTCCTAATTTTACCTTAAGGAGTCTACGTCACGTTCCCGCCACACCCCGTCATAAAGCCGCAAGAAGTTTAGAGAGTGTATTGCTCCTTTGAAAGAGGCTTAATCGATTGCTATGAACCTCTACTTTTACGACGCTATCAATACGAATCGCGGTTCTGTGTACAAACGAAAACCGAAGTTTCGAGGTTCGATTTATCAATACCTGATCGCCGTTGACATCGAAAAGCTCTCTATTGCGAGACTTATAATGAAAAATAAATGAAATTAGCGCAAATACAGCTAATAAGATTAAGAACAGGTTTTTAAATATAAAAGAAGGTAATTCTTCCATGCTTTTCTCTAGTAGTTAACTTTCTAATAAAAAAGCTTGCACGAGAGTTACAATGACCATGCTGCTCTGACCGGCTAATCCGCACTTTTACTTTGTTTTATTTCTTGCGAACTTTCAGTGAAACCTGTGTTAAAGCCTTCAACAAAGGGCTCAGCGGACAAGGATAGAAAGAGACAAAATGAACCAAGCAACATCATGTTTCGCTTGTTTTTTCTATATCCGAAACTACTGAAATAAACGAATGAGATAAATAAAATAGCCTCAAAGTAAAACATCGTAATTCCTTTTAGTTTTCAATTTTTATGAGTGTAGTAGATAGTCTGTCATGTGCTCTTATGATTAGTGTTCGGTAGGGAGGCTTCCCATGAAACAAGTGCAGCACAGAGGTTCGATATTATGAGCATAAGGAAAGCTAAACCAATGTTTAAAAACCCTGCTATAAATCCGTGGAATAAACTTGGTTGGTAGCTTAAAGCAAGACTTCCTTTAACATGAACAGGATCACTTAAGGAGAAATAGTCAAATATGACAGCTAAAAACAAAACCAAAGAGAGACTAAAGAAAAAGTACCCTAGATAGGCTAGAAGACGAGCGACAAATAAAAGAACTTCTAGGTTCTTCGGTTTTAAATTAGAGTAGGGCATTAGCTTCATAATAATTCCATTTATACGTGTTTATGATGAGGCACGTGTCTATTGCCACACAAGACTCAGTTAAGGTTAGCACCACGAGTCTTCGTGTTCCAGCTAACTAAGTAATTGCGTTAGTCTACTTGTTCGCTTGAAAAAAGAGTCTGAGCGCCCGCGGTATGGGCAATCAAACAAAAAATAAAAACGAGTATCTTCATAAAAAACATCCTTATTGTTAAACAGCGCAGTTCGCCTCTTACTATTGGGCGATAATAAATGGTTAATATAAGAACCGAAGTGAAGCATCCCATGCGGTAGAGGTTTGGCGAGGGCATCTTCAATGTTCGCACTCATTTTTGGCCTGTGATATGCCAAGTGATTGCCGCCACTACAAGCATAAAAGCGAGTTGATAAAATGGCATAACAGCATAAATAAGGGCGGACTGTCCATCACTGCCCGTATATGTATAGGATGAGTAATAAGGCACTAAAGCTAGAATGCCCGAGAATAAACCAGCAGATGACACGATTAGATTAAGTTTTGAATTTTTGGTCTTAACCAGAACCAATAAAATAGACAATAACAGTGGTGCAGCAATATAAATTTGGAACCAATTTAACCCGAACCCTGACGTGCCAATTGTTGCCAGCATAATTGCAAGTGAGAACAGTATTATCATTTTTCTCATAAGAGTGACTTCCTTCATGTTCCTAATTTCCTTATGTAGGGCGTAAACAGGCTGGCGATGATAGAGAAACCACCTAGCGTGTAGCCGTGCTGTTCGTTGAGGCCCCTCTTGATTTAGTATTAAAAGCATAAAGATAAATAGCAGCGTGGTAAATATCAAAGAATAAACAAATAGTTGGACCTGATGTCGAGCGAAGTACGGGACGTAGTCCAACGATTTTACAGGCGAGTTGATGCGATCATTAACTATGCCTTAAAACTTCAAACCCAAGTACACATGATACGGTTAAAAGACCGAACCACCCTAAAATATGCCCAAAGTCCTCGCCGAAATAATCTAATGAAGAAAAGCCCTCTATAATTTCACTGGCAGGTTTGGAGAATACGACAAGGCTAATACTTAAACCCGGTTCCCATAGCAAGTACCAATAAGTTGATAATCTCCAACTTGTACCTTCAGTGGTAGCTATGAAAAACGTCAACACAGCGAAGAATACAGTGCCTATTATTTTGGAATTTTTCCACCTTTTAAAACTGTCCGCCAATGAATGCCGATATTCGTATTTAGCGTACAGAAAGACAAAAACAATTGGAGATAAATAGAGTAGAAAAATAGTGAATGAAAATAGCATGCTCTTTAAAATAGCTAACGGGAAGTGATGAAACGGCATAGTAGTATAGCCGCTCAGCGTGTTTGCGCTCCAACAACTAAAGGGAACGACTTTAATTCTTGGTTATGTACCAGGCACGCAGCCGCTTGAGTAATAAGAGGTTTAGGCCTACATCGTACGCAAGTATTATTCGAAGTAAATTTTGTGAGTTGGCAGTTTACGCCTTTCTATAGTTCGCTTTTTTGTTTTCTGATTCAGCTTTATAAGAGTTATACCAAAATAAACCTTCAAAAACGAAAGCCAATAAAATTAATCCAAATGTTCCATTTATCATGCCAAGACTAAATGTGACAATGGCAGCGATCAAAAATGTAAGAATAAATAAAACACGATAATGGTTCTTCATAACCTTTCCCTAGTAAAAGTCCGCTTATTTAATATAGTGCAGTTTTAGAGTTGTTCTAAATAACTTTGTAAAAATGTGTTTCACTTAGCTGGGCTGATAACTTCAAGCTTAGGCTAAGGAATACAAATGAATGGCCAAATAGACTAAGCCGCCCAGCCATTGTGCGTCCCTGCGAATGCAAGTGAGCGCCAATAGTTGTTTGTTAGCTGCCAACGCAATCAGATGGTCGCATAGTAAAACTATGTAACTTTTCCCCGTTATGGGCTAAGTAGTTTGAAGTCACTGCAACACCCACTTTCGAAAAATAACTATTTTCATTTGAATTGCAGTATTCATTTAACTGCATATCTTCAAGCTGTCCAAAAGTTAAGATATCCTCGGATTCATCGAGGTCAAGAATATACTCGTAAACAATTGTTCTCCCTTCAAGCTGGACACTATTTAACTGAGTTATATCGTCTAGAAATATTGGTACCATTTCATTGATCTCATTCACAACATTTTGTAATTGAGCGTCACTTATTTTCAACGATTCTTTCTTTATGAAAGGCTTCCATACCGAATTCGAAATCAATGAAAGACTTCCGATAATAAGCAGAAAAATTACTACCGTTTTTGTTGTTTTGTCCATGCTTACCTTCTGGCAGCTACCATTTCAATAACGGCTGAAGACACGTGGGAAATAATGGCGAGGCCACCCCGCATATGTGCGCCTCAGCGAACGAAGTTAGTGCGTTTATTGGGTTGTTAGGTGCGCTCACGACAAGACCCCATTTAGCAGCATACTTGGCATAAAAAAGTAAAAAGCCAATAAGCCCGAACTTGTAAATAGAAGTGCGGCTGCACAAAAAGAAGCTTGTACGAAGAAAACGGAAGGTTTGGCAGATGCACTATGCCTAAAAGCTACTACTGAGGTTTTTAAACACTCTTTAATTGCTTGGTATTTAGTCGAAAGCCAAGAAAGGAGGGGAGCTAGGCTAGCAAAAACGAGAGCAAATGCGACTTCCATACCGCCTAGTTGAACTAAGAAGGCTATCTCTGGCAAAAATGCGGCTGCAACAACCATTGCGATGCCGATAACTACCCGTTGTGAATTAGTTAATTCATTCCATGATTTCATAATTTTCCCTTTTAGCACCTAACAGCCCACTCAATAAGATCGCCTGATAGTGGTGTTTGTGCATCTAAGTTAGTGCCGCAGCTTATAGCTTTTACACCTTCATATTCAGAGAATACTTCTTCGGCTGTTGGACTACGCAATCTATTTTCTGAATAAACGAATAAAAGGTTCCTGTTTCCTTAAGTACAAAACGCTCAACTTAACAGGCTAATATTAGCAACGTAGGAGAGCAAGCCTGCTGCTTTGCGTCCTTGTTCCAGTGTTTGTCAGCTATATGCCGAAATCAGTCTGAAGTTTTTTAAGGTTACTCCATTCTTTATCTTTATAGAAATTAATATCAATGGGATAAGCATCGTGACCAGATAAGGCTTCATTAAAACGCTTCATGAAAACTTCCCTATCAGCGATATAAAACACAAACTCTTTAAGGCCATTTCCTGTCGCTGAGTATACGTCGAAATAAAGTTCTTCTCGGCCTCTGATTGTTTCAAGGCCATCTTCAAGTTTGATCATGAGTTCATTCACATGTTTTGGCGGCATCCCATTATTAGTTGAGCCATCATATGTCCATGAAACTACAGTCAACCACTCCATTTTTGAACGAGTGCTGCCATCTGGAAAATCATTCATGAACTTATAAACGACAGGTTTTCCTTGAATTGTGGCTTCACCAACGGACCATGTTTCCTCTGACCACGCCATGAATGAAACTCCAAGAATTAGAATTGATAAAATATACTTGAACATATAGCTAACTTTAAAATAAGGGGCGCAGACATGTGGGCTGAGATTCGAGCGAATTGAGTCAGCCGCCATGTGTGTGTCCGAACGATTCCGCGAGCGACTTAATTTTATTGATAGAAGACAAAGCTATATGTACAAATCGTGCTTCTGTAACACCTTACGTATTTCAGCTTGGTCTTCTAATACTGTGTTATATACCCATTTATAAAAGTATTTCCCATTAGTGGCGATAACTGTTTCTGCTTGTTTCTTTCCTAGCACTTCGGTAAGTGCATCGAGTTCCATTAAGCAAACGGCGAGGTGTAAGTAGGTTGAAAACTCACTTCTTGCTCCATCTGGATAGCCTACGGGGACAGACGGATACATTTTGCGTAGCTCTGATATTGTATTTTCTACTTCTTTTTTCTTTGAGTCTTCAAACCAGTGTATCTGCTCATGTAACAGTTGAGACAAACCTGCTGGGTCATTGTTTGGCATTGAAGCTTTTAGTGTTAAAACAGGGTGACTAAACGGGCTTCTAGCAGACTCATCTATGATTATTTTATTCGTAAACCACCACTTGCTAAGGTCATGTTGTTCAATGAGCCTTAAAACTTGTGTTCGTTTCATTTCCTCTTTATCACTGTCATTCGATAGAGAAATTTCAACATTTGCAGAAGCCAATTGAGATAGTAAAGTTAAAGGTATAGCTAAGTTTAAGATTTTCATAAAACTTCCTTGTCTTGTAACAGCCCACTAAGTGGCAGTTACACATGGGCTAGAGTCAGAAGAGAATCGACATAGCCCATGTGTTTGCGCCCCATTATTTCTCTGAAGCTTGGACTTTATTGCCCACTGAAACATTAAATATAGACAACACTAACGTTAGTAAAAGAAAAAAACACCCAGCAATTATCATCCCGATAACACCGAAGTTGCTGTGGTTGTTAAACTTGGTGGCAATATCACGAAGTGTTTCACCACTTAGTACCAACTGATTAGGGTCAATATTCTTTGATGCAAGTGACTCAATTTGAATATCGTGTAATGAGAAAAGAAATTCTGTTGTAGCATTCGTTGATTGAAAAATGTACCAAGCTACAATCCAGAATGTCACGCCAACTACCGTGAAAAATGATTGAAAAGGTTTCGAATCAATACTTACTGATATGGTTTTCATAGAGCTTTCCTTGTCAGATAACGTCCCAGCGAACGAAGTGAGTAACATTAGCGTTTTGTTAGGCATCTTTCCAAAACTTCCTTGAAGCCAAGTAGAAATTACTAAACTCTTCCTCGCTATCAAAACTTGAGTTTGGTATTACATGAAATAATCCAGGGGCTATTTGAATTAGCATGTATTGCCTAAGCTTTCGAATGTCTGTAATACCTTTCCACATTGTTTTAGCTTCATTCGCTGCAGTTTTTTCATACAAACCACCTTCAGAAATCTCGTATTCATGTAAGCCCAAAACACCATTTTCAACTGAAGATGATAGTAAAATTTGAAGTAGGTTTGTTGCTAGCCCCAATATGGCCGCAGCAAGTCCTGACGTTAAAGCAATCAGGAAAGTGACCACCCATTCTTCAGTCGTTTGGGGAACGCCATGTTTAAATATTGCATAGGCCCACAAGGCAGCGAAAACGATAGCTATTAACGAATAAGTACCTTTGCTTTTTAACGCGAGCCAAATATTGAGCTTCACAATATCAGACTTTTTAATATCGACAGAAATTTTCATGTTCATCCTTGAAGCCTAACTTTTAAATATGAGGCGTAGGCGCGGGGTAATAATGGCGAAGCCGCGCACGTGTTTGCGTCCCAACTCACGAAGTGAGTGACTTAATTTTCTTGTTAGGTGCTATTTTATATACAAAGAAACAAAAACGTAAAAAGACAAGATAAGTATATTTACTATTATTGGAGCAGCGATAAACCACCATATAGCTAACCATCTTTTAACTTTAAAATTTGTAGCTACAGCTTTATAGCTGACGATTAGAGACCAAACAACAAAAACCATAGCTACAATTGAAAATATATAATCTTCACTATAGAAGCTTAAATAATCTTTATAGCAAATAGTTACAATAAGCATTCCTATTGCAACTGGTAAGGCGTATACCATGTTAGAAATAACGTAAATAGTGCGACCTAGTTCTCGATTGAATTGACCAGCACCACACCACTTTATTCGTAAGTTATAAAACCAACCGCCGATCCACCATATTAACCATGCAAAGAGAAAGCCGATAACCAAAGATACAGACCAAAATACAAACCAGCTAGTAACTATTGTGTTTAATAAAGCCTCTTTAGATTCTGGTACATTGACCATATCGTAGCGAATTACTTTTTGTTCTATCCTTTCAAAGACGACAATGACACTATAAAAAGCCGTAGCTAAAACGATAAGCCAACGCTTTTGAAGTAAGTTTGTATCTAAAAAGAATTGTGAGGGTCTAAAATATAGACGGTAAAATTTATTAAAAATCGATGTCATTTAAATTCCGTTTTTGAAAAAAACACCATAGATTGAACATGTGTTTGAGCTCCAAACTAATCGCCGCGTAGTTTTAATGTTCCAGCAAGCTTGCGAGCGACTTAAGTATTTTGTTATGTGCGTTAGTTTACAATTACCTCGGTCTCAATATAAATAGAGTGCTCATCTAACTCCCCTGATGGGCAAATTGTAACCGATTTTATTTGAACTAACGCTTTAGGTTTTTCGGCTTCATTTAACCAAAAATCTTCTCGTATAACGCTAAACTCAGGTTGCCCAGTTGAGTGAGCGCCATCTCCATTGAAATCTTCGTCTAACGGTTGAGTGGAAACAATATCAACAAGCTCGCCTTCTTCAACGATATTGCCTAGATGAGTAATTTTACCATTAATGACATCCTCATTTATGGCATCCCACCATGCATCACTACCAAGCAAAGGGGTTGTCTCAAAATAGCTAGAAAAAGACGACTTTATTTCATCATTGATCTCATTTGCCCACTCAGGGGCTTTCTTCAATTCAAAAATAACTTCCATTGTTAATTATCCTCAGCACATAGCGCTAAGCCTTGGGGCGCTAGCACGTGGGCTAAAATCCGAACGAAGTGAGTACGTTTATTGGTTTGTTATGTGCGTGACTATTCATTTCACAGGCATGCCGTAAGCTTCTGCAACTATTTTTTCGTATTCTTCCATTGAAGGAAGCCCGACTTCTGCTCTTCTTTTATTTACATTCTCTTTGTCTAAAATCGGGTCGAAAACTAGCTCACCATTTAGGATGTTTAACTGGGTTCCATACAATTGTGGTTTATTCTGATGAACTAAGATTCTATCTGTCAGTAGAGCAAATTCTTGACCAGTAACACCTTCGCCGTTCAAGAAGGATTGCTTTAAAAGTGGAAGCATTTCTTCTTGAAATTTGTAGTCTGGTGAATGTTGCAAAATTAAGAATGCGGCTGAAACACCTTTTTTACCAACTGAGTCTTCAGTAACCCACGAGTGCTGTTCAACGATTTCTTTCAGCCTATCTGTATTTCTTGTATCGATAAGCCTCATTTTTTCGAGCAAATCAGTAGGCGCGTTTTTCCATCCGATAGTAGCTATTTTATTTCTGACTTCTTGATCAGCTTTTTCCATGGACACAAGTTCTTTTTGTAACTCTGTATTTGAAGCGGCTAAGCATTGAAATGAGAAGATGATAATTAATAGAGAGATACGCATTTTTAAAGTCCTTTTAGCACATAACTTTTCAATAACGGGCGCACGCACATAGGGCATAATGGCGAAGCCGCCCTGCGTGTATGCGTCCCAACGAACGAAGTGAGTGACTTATTTTTTTTGTTATGTGACTTTGCCAATACAGAGTACCTAAGTTTTATGGAATTTAGAAACTGGGTATATGGCAACCAGAGCGAACATAAAAAACACTTCGAAGGCCAGAAGCCCACTAATCGCAATTAAGATAATGTTAAGCGCTAACTGTTTATTGGACATATCAAAGTACCTGCGCAACCAGTCTATTTCACTGAGCAGATAGAAAAAAATGACGAATGCAAAAGTACAACTAGCTAAAACATTGAGCTTGAAAACACAAGGAAGTATGAAGAAGCAACTAGATAAAAAAAGGACCAATAACTGTATCTTAGGAAGTTGCAGTCTGTCTTCATTAGTCAT
Source organism: Alteromonas sp. W12 (assembly GCF_001924945.1). NCBI lineage: Bacteria > Pseudomonadati > Pseudomonadota > Gammaproteobacteria > Alteromonadales > Alteromonadaceae > Alteromonas > Alteromonas sp. W12. The sequence goes on along the minus strand of NZ_LQXH01000009.1, from coordinate 7,967 downwards.
TAGATGATTCTATTCCTTTAGTCCCAGCGAGTGGCATAATTTGTTTGTTATACGCAATAGCCAAAATCAACCGCCATATTGCATTACTAAGTAAAAGCCACAAACTAAACATACCGAAACAAAGCAAGGAATACCAAATAACTGCAGTTTTTGTTTTAGCGCCAGAGACTTTGAGCTAGCTGAAAGAGCAATACAAGGGAGCAATTGTGATATGAAAATAGGAATGATGAAAACGTTTATTGGATAACCAACATAATTTGCAATGAAATCGCCTGCATTACCTACATACCAAATTTGAAGTAAAAAGTTGAGTAAGCAAACTAATACAACAAGACCAATAAATTCCTTTTTACTCACAGGTTTCCTTTTGCGTACAACGCCCCGATAACGGGCGAATACTTGCTGCGTAAATGGCGAAGCCGCAGCAAGTAGGCGTCCCAGCGAGCGTAGCGAGTGTGTTGATCGGTTTGTTATAACTACTCATCCTTATCACCCAATAAAAGCTGTCTTAGCATTGGGCGAACTACTGCGAGAATAAGAACAATGATAACTAATCCACCCACAACAAGTTTAACTAATTGGAGAAAAGCTGGATGCTCCCAGACTTTGCCATTTACTTCTTTTTCTTTTTGTTGCTTTATGAATTCATCATATGCTTCGTTTAAATCGCTATGCTTAGTTATATTTGGATATTCAATAACAAAGCCTCTTTTCGCGAGAGCTACTCGCGCTAAATCAGATTTTCCTCTGTCTACATATAGCATGTGATTTTTGACATCCGAGTAATACTTGATGTCTTCTTGATCTAGAACGTCCACTATTTCAACGGAGTCTACAAGCCGCATATCTTGAATTAGAGGTCTATATATTGGGCTATCTGTTCGCGCCCAAATCAGTACAAAAATAGCAACGGTTACCGAAAAAACTAAAGCAAATATAAGTTGAATTTGTTTACCTAAGGAATTTGAAATTTCATCTCTCCTTGAATAAAAATAACCACTATCGCTAAACGTAGTTATAACACCCCACTAAGGGGCGATAACATATGGGCTAAAATTAGGAACGAAGTGACGCAGCCCATGTGTTAGCGTCCCAGCGAGCGAAGCAAGAGCCTTGAGTGGTTTGTTATGTTTCGGTGCTATGAGCACACTTTGCCTCTTCAAACTCCCACACTCCCGCAGATTCACCTGATTCTAAAATTGAATAAGCGGCAAATATATTGGTTGAAGGTGGTACGTCAATACTTAATAGCTTTGACTGGGAGCCTTCAAAAGTACAACCAATGTTTTCAAGTTTCTGCCAATAATGACCAAATCTATCGCTTTCTAGAACTCCAGCTTCTAATAGTACTCGATAAGTTGAGTGACCTGAGCTTTCGACAATTTCTACAACCTCGGGAGTTTCGTTACCTATAGCTTTTACAACATCAAGATAGCTAAAACCATAAGCTGCGAACGGCGAGTTCTGAAGTCTGTAGAGATCGTTACCCAGAGGCTCTGCCCACATAGTTTCTGTACTGGCATTTTGAATGCTATTCGATGTTAGCGTAACGCTGACTTTTACTAAATTTTCCAAAATATCTTCCGAGAAACATAACACCCGCATAACGGGCAATTATACGTAGGCTAAGATACCGAGCAACGCGAGGGGAGCCTACGTATATTTGTCGCTAGCGAGCGAAGCGAGTGTTAATACGTTTGTTAGTTTTTATGCTACCACGAAGATTGAATAAATGAACAACCACAGTATTTGAAAGCCATAACTAAGCCGCTGGTGAAGACCGGGGACACTTTTAAGTTCGAGTGCTTTTGCTAATTTAAATGAAAAATAAAAACAGCCCAAAATACAAAAGAAGGAAAGATACCGAAGTGGCACAGGATAAAAACTAGAAAAAGTAACTATCAGAGGTGCAACGATGAATGAAAGGAGCATAATTAATCCTGACCACGTGTGTATCTTGCAACTTCGGGAGGGCGACTTTGTATATGCGTCGGCATCCATTGGGAAGTAGCCGCAAATCCAAGTACATATTCCATGAATGATAACCAAAACGCCAATTACTATAGTTGGTACATGAGACTGATATGAAATAACTAAGTAGTACCCAAAAAGAACGAACAGCGCACCTAAAGGGTAATTGTTTATTGCAGGAGACAATTTTTGAGTAGGGCTACCAAAAGCGCCGAGTTCACTACAGAACTGTTTTGAATGGCTGTAGTTTGGATAGAAGAGAGAAGCAATATAAATACCTAACACAATCCAAATCGAAGCAACGATCCCCGTGTAGGCAAAAATGTTATTCAAACCTAATTCCTCCTTGAAAAACTAACTTTTAAATATGGGGCACAAACAGGCAGGCTATAATGGGGAAGCCGTCTGCCTGTTTGTGTCCCAGCCCGCCTGCGGGCGACATAATTTTTTTGTTAGGCAACTTAGCGTCCATATCCCTCGGTACTTTTTATTACTAACGTCTTTGCGTTAGCCTTTTTACAATAGTCTAAAACAGAGGCTATTATGGTTTGATTAGTGGAATTGTCGTAAAGAACTAAAATATTCTGAGATGATTGTTTTTCTATATGTGCGAGCAGCTCATCAGCAGATAAAAACTCTACATCTTTGAAGATATACTTACCGGCAGTTATGTTTATAAAATTGCCACCACTTTTAGCCCATTCTTCGTCCTCTAATGAGTGATACTTTATTGCTAAATCTATTGAGTTCAAATCCATTTGTTACCTAACGCCCACATAAGGGGCTGACAATGCTCGGCTACACTTGTGAAGCGAAGCGGAACCGAGCCAAGCGTTAGCAGTCCCAATCACTTCATGCGCTTGTTATACGTCATCTTCAAAGGCAATCAATTCCTAAGGCACATACCGTGTATATTCCAATTAAAGGGAAAAACGCCGTATATAGAGCTGAGAAAACACCTGCAAACCAATGAATAAAAATTGATGAGGGTTTCTTAAACAAGCTGGTTGCAACAAGTATTAATATAATCGGACTCCCAAACATAATAATGTTGCTCAAGGCATACTTAATTGGGGGCCGCACTATTCCATACGCAGAACTTTCGAAGAAATACCCATATGCACCAAGCAGAATTACTACAACTAATACTATAAAAGAAACAGGCGCTGCTCCCATTCTCATTCGCAGTCTAAAAATCAATTCAGCAGCCACGAAAATAAGTAAGAAAATAACGATTAACATCGTGGCCAAGACACTCTCCTTGACGTATAACTTTTAAATAAGGGGCGCAGGCGCGCAGGGCATAATGGCGAAGCCGCCCTGCGTGTATGCGTCCCAGCGAACGTAGTGAGTATGTTGATTGGGTTGTTATCTGCGATCACTATTCTGTCGCGTTGCTTGCTTGCATTTCTGCTGCTCTAACCTCTAACCCGGTTTCTACTCTCGTAATTCGAGCGTCCGAAATTAAAAATGACGATCCATCCGTAGTGATTTTGAGTTGATAGCCCTTGCTCGAGTGATTTTCAATCGTTGAAATCTCTAATGGAACTGTAGAGGGAATAACCATAATCACATTGCCTAAGAACGTGGTATCTCTTTTATCCTGAGAGACAATCATTTTTTTCGCTTGAACTTCTATACCTGGTGAAGCAGTGGTTGTTGATGTAAGAAAAACACACGTGGCTAAACTAAAAAGTAGAGCAAAAGAGGTTATTGTTTTCTTAAGCACCTTGTTTGGTTGTGGGGATCTGAAAATTAGACTGTTAAAGTCAGTTTCAAACGCTGATGCTAGAGATTTCAGCGTTTCTATAGATGTGTTTCCTTCGTTCTCTACTCTCTGAATAGTGCGTAGACTTACACCTGAAACAAGGGAAAGATGCTGCTGACTCCACCCCTTCTCTTTTCTGAGTTTAACGATTAATTTTGAGTTTATTTTCATTTCCATATTACTATTCCTTTGTTTAACAAAGCTCTATCGTAAGGGAATAGTCCTCATTTTTATTACGACAAACAAACGCCAGTGCGACGTCAGTAGTACGCCAAGCAGCTAAAACGCTAAGCTTTGGGGCGCTCACATGTGGCTATAATCGCGAAGCGGTCCCGTGTTAGCGTCCCAGCGAACGGACTGAGCGACAATAGCGCCTTGTTAGGTGCTCTTAGCACGTTTAATCCTATATCTTATAACGTAATTGAAACAGTAGACACCAGCTCCTAACACAAAGCCAACAAAGAGATAAAAGAAAAGTGGGTCGGTTTCTCTTTCGTAAACACTGCCTTTGTACTGAACAGCACCATTTATTAATGCATAAATACCATAGACAAATATAGCAGTGGCACCAATACATACAAAAATCTGCTTTCCGAGTCCAAATTCATCACCTTGATTCACTTTATGCGTGTCAGGTTCGAACTCATTTCTTTTCTGCAATTCGTACAGAATAACCCCGAGTCGTTTGGGGTATCTTTCTTTATCGATAGAACTTAAAGCTTCTTCTAATTCTGCCTTAGAGTAATTTGAATAGTCTGGCCCCATTCAACATCTCCTTGAGCACCTAACTTCTAAATATGGGGCACAAACAGGCAGGCGATAATGGCGAAGCCGCCTGCCTGTTTGTGTCCCAGCGAACGCAGTGAGCGCCAACAGTTGTTTGTTATATCTGTTACTGAATAACAAAGTCATTAGTTTGTTTAAACTCATTTCTGTCTGAATTAACTAGTTTTTTGAGTGTATTTATTATTTCAGATTCTTGCCCATCATGGATTATGACGATGCGCCCTCTAAAACTATCGAACATAGTGAATGATACTTTTGAACGCGTGTACTTGAGCCAAAATACACTGGCAACCAATAACCATACTAAAGTAACTAACAATCCTGCGAACAATTTTTCTATACTATCGGCAACCAATGAGGCTTTACCAATTGCAAAAATAGCCAATAAGATGAAGGGAAAAGAAGCGAACTTAAGTATTGGGTTTTTTGATGTTGCGTATATAGCGTTGGATAGATCTATTTCTGTGTACTTGACTTCAAAAACCACAGATTCCTCAGAATCCCTGTGTTTATAAGAGAGTGAATGCTCTTCAAAAGAGAACTTGGTTTTATGTCCACGAAACTTTTGAACGAGAGAGTTCACTTACTTCCTCCAAAGATATAACGCTAAGCTTTGGGGCGCTAGCACGTGGACTAAAATCCGAGCGAAGCGAGCCAGCCCACGTGCTAGCGTCCCAGCGAAGCGCCTTAATGTGTTTGTTAGGTACGTGTCTAAAAGAGCCATACTTGTTTTGGCTAAATCGGAGACTGAGAGTCCTTCGATAAAACTACATGAGAGTTTTAATGAAACTAAGCACTGCAATTAAAAAAACACAAAGACCACAAATAGCTATAACCGCCCAATTAAAATACATTACTGCCCGCCAACCGACAGATTTAAACCTAAAGTGCTCTCTATTCTGCTTTTCTAGCAATATCAATGAAGTAGGAATTACGGTAATGGAGTACACCGCAAAAACTATAACAAGCATACCGAAAAATCCCATGGTTACCGCAGCACCAGCATAAAGAGGCGTATCGGCAGATATATCTCTAAAAAAGTACTTACCAAGCGCGACTACAAAGATAGGAAATAGTAAGCCGATAAATTGAAAGCCTCTGACAATCATTGAAGTACCTAACTTTCCAATAACGGGCGCAGACATGTGGGGCATAATGGCGAAGCCGCCCCGCGTGCTTGCGTCCCAGCGAACGAAGTGAGTGTGTTGATTGGCTTGTTAGGTCACATACCCACGTTGTTTTAAAAAACCAATTGCGCCACATGTAATGCCAGTAAAAGCACCGATTATTCCATACCAAAGCCCAGCTTCCCCAAGTGGCAATGTGTTATGCATTACCGAATAGGTTATTGCCGAATATGAACAGACTAAACCTACACCAGCACCAATATAACCATAAATTACGGTATTCTGATTCTGAGGTGTTTTTGATGAAATCGACATAAGCTTTTCTGCTGGGATATTTAATGCGGCAGAAAGCGCTAATTTGGTTTCTAGTGAAGAAGTACCTGAGTTTTCGGCACGCTGGACTGTTCTTAAGCTGAGTCCAGAAGCTGTAGCGAGCTTTTCCTGTGACCACGACTTTTCGAGTCGGAGTGCTTTTACTAAATCTGAGTTAATCATTTCTTCCATTTTTGTGCTCCTTTAAAAAGAGCTTTCAGTTTTCCATTTTAGTTGAAGCAACGGCTACGTCATGTATATGACAAACAACCGCCAAAGGTCAAATTTGGGCGTAACGCCCCACTAAGGGGCAGTAATACGTAGGCTAAAATTTGGAGCGAAGCGACAGAGCCTACGTGTTACTGTCCCAGCGAGCGAAGCGAGAGCCTTAAGTGGTTTGTTATATGCAATTTCACTACCTTAACGCTCAACTATTTAAGTAAGTGACAACAACTTCAGTAGTTTGTTTGTTACCACATACTTTGCAATTACCTTCTAGGTATTGCTTTTCATCTAAAATGTAAATATTAGGCTCTGTGATACCTAGATCTGCTTCGTCACAGTAATCACACCATGAGTCATTAATAAAAAACTCTTTATCACATTGCTCCAAATCATCGAAATTTAGATATTGTTTCTTCATAGTTTCCATTGCATATAACGCCCCACTTAGGGGCACAAATACGCAGGCTATAATACAGAGCGAAGCGAAGGGAGCCTGCGTGTTTTTGTCCCAACGAGCGCCAGCGAGTGATTACAGTGGTTTGTTATGTGCGTACTCGCGAACCTTGCTCAGTTGCAATTGTGAATAGTCTAATTGCGGCAGATAGTGAAATGAACCATCGCAATGTGATACATAGTTTTCAACATGACTATCAATAGGAATGAAGACTAAGTACTTCTGTGATGGATAGAGCTTCAAGCCACAATTACTATAAGTTCTTAATACGTTGATACCCTCTTCGTCTGCTTTGAAAGATTCGATTGTAGTGAAGCTCGCTTCGAGAAATTTGACTCTTTTGGATTCTTCACCCTCTATCTTTGCTTTGACTGCTTTGAGCGAATCAACTTCGACCAGCAAAACTGCTTTAGAGTTTAAAAAGGACTCTTCGATGGACATCAATTTGCCGCAGGAGCAAGCGCTGCTTAGAGGTGTATAAAAAAAGATAATTAAAGCCAAAAAAAGTATTTTCATCACATTGTCCCCCTAGCACATAACACCCCACTTAGGGGCACAAACACGGAGGCAATAATCGGAACGAAGTGACACAGCCTCCGTGTTTGTGTCCCAGCGAGCCTGCGAGCGACTACAGTGGATTGTTATGCTTGATCATATTTTTCCAAGTAGTCATCCGATATATTTCGCCAAATTTTCAGAAGGTTAGGAAAGCTAAAATTATCATTTTGCTTAAAGACAGTAATCTCCCCTAGATTATTTTTATCATATGCTGAATTGTAGATATTTTTAGTATGGTGGGTGAGATTGTTTTCTTTTTTGGGTACAGGATATCTACCATTCCATATTACATACTCTGTTAAAACGGAAAATACTTTATTAACTTTTTTATCAAACCTAAGTCCAGCTTTGGAAGCTATCTCTGTTAGATTGTGGGTGTCTTTAAACTCTAGTGGATCTATTTGATTTTCTGACTCAATCGCGACACAGTGTGCTTTTAAAAGTACTTCGAATGACATTCCCATTAGCATTAAGTATGTCGAGTAAGTAAATGAAGCGCCTTCTTCACTTTTTTCAATTGCATCCCAAATTATTTTGGCAGATTTTAATAAGTCTGAAGCCTTATTGTGCCAATAAATTGGAATCGTTGAGCCTCTTTCATAGGCTGAAGGTAACATTTTCGAAACTTCCTTTAATACTAGCGAGAAACATAACTTTTCAATAACGGGCGCAGGCACGTAGGGCATAATGGCGAAGCCGCCCTGCGTGTATGCGTCCCAGCGAACGTAGTGAGTGTGTTTATTGGCTTGTTAGCCACCATTTACAA
>NZ_LQXH01000008.1:0-488734 GCF_001924945.1 Alteromonas sp. W12 | reverse complement strand
TACGTGTGCGTAGTGACGAGTAGGAGTGTCATATTCTACGTGTGAAGTAGAAATGGTGATACCACGTGCTTTCTCTTCAGGCGCGTTATCGATTTGATCGAAAGCCTGTGCGTTACCACCGTAAGTCTTTGAAAGAACTGTAGTGATTGCTGCAGTTAGCGTAGTTTTACCGTGGTCAACGTGGCCGATTGTACCCACGTTTACGTGGGGTTTCGTACGTTCAAACTTTTCTTTTGCCATTTTTCTCGTTTCCTAAGTTAAAAGTCCGACCCACCAATAGACCGGACCGAACCTTCATTTAGATTAAATTCTAGATTCAATAATAGCCTGCGCCACATTGTTCGGCGCCTCAGAATAATTGAAGAACTCCATTGAGTATGAAGCACGACCTTGTGTTTGTGAACGCAAGTCAGTTGCGTAGCCAAACATTTCTGAAAGCGGCACTTTAGCACGTATTATTTTAACACCTGCGACGCCATCTTCCATACCTTCGATCATGCCGCGGCGACGATTAATGTCACCAACTACATCACCCATCCAGTCTTCTGGAGTAGTCACTTCAACTTTCATTGTGGGTTCAAGTAACACCGGATTTGCTTCTGCGGCGCCTTTTTTGAAACCCATAGAGCCGGCGATCTTAAACGCCATTTCAGAAGAGTCAACATCGTGGTATGAACCGTCAAACAACGTAACCTTTACATCAAGTACTGGATACCCTGCAAGAACACCACTTCGCATCTGCTCCTGAATTCCTTTATCGACCGCTGGAATGAACTCTTTTGGTACCACACCACCGACGATTTCGTTCACAAATTCGTAGCCTGAACCTTCTTCTTGAGGCTCAATGCGCAGCCATACATGACCAAATTGGCCGCGGCCGCCTGACTGACGAACGAACTTCCCTTCAACTTCAACAGATTTACGAAGGGTTTCACGATAAGCAACCTGAGGGTTACCTACGTTACATTCAACTTTAAATTCGCGCTTCATGCGGTCGACAATGATATCAAGGTGAAGTTCACCCATACCTGAGATAATCGTCTGGCCAGTCTCGTCGTCAGTTTTTACTTTGAATGACGGATCTTCAGCTGCAAGCTTGCTTAGGGCTATGCCCATTTTCTCTTGGTCAGCTTGCGACTTAGGCTCAACCGCAATTGAAATTACCGGCTCTGGGAACTCCATACGCTCTAGCGTAATAACATGGTTAGGGTCACAAAGCGTATCACCGGTTGTTACATCTTTAAGGCCAATGGCCGCAGCGATGTCACCTGCGCGTACTTCTTTAATTTCTTCACGGTCTTTCGCGTGCATTTGCACAATACGACCAAAGCGCTCACGCTTGCCCTTAACAGGGTTGTAAACCGTATCACCCGTGTTTACTACACCAGAGTAACAACGGAAGAAGGTTAGCGTACCCACAAATGGGTCGGTCGCTATTTTAAATGCTAGCGCTGAGAACGGCTCATCATCGCTTGAATGACGCTCTGCTTCTGTCTCGTCTTTGTCGTCAAGTACACCAGTGATGGCCTTAACTTCTGTTGGAGACGGAAGATAATGAATAACAGAGTCTAGTACTGCCTGAACACCTTTGTTTTTGAAGGCACTGCCACAGGTGGCAAGAACAATTTCGTTGTTCAGCGTACGCTGACGAAGGCCTGAACGAATTTCTTCCTCAGAAAGCTCTTCACCTTCCAAGTATTTATTCATTAGCTCATCAGATGCTTCTGCAGCCGCTTCGATCATTTCGGTACGGTACTGCTCAGCGGTATCTAAATATTCAGCCGGAATGTCTTCATAGGTAAATGTCATACCCATGTCTTCTTCATTCCAGTTGATGGCTTTCATCTTCACAAGGTCGATGACGCCATGGAAATTCTCTTCAGCGCCCATGTTGATTTGAATCGGAACACAGTTTGCGCCTAAACGCTTGCGGATTTGACCCACAACACGTTCAAAATCAGCGCCAGCCCGGTCCATCTTATTAACGAACACAAGGCGTGGCACTTGATATTTGTCAGCCTGTCGCCAGACTGTCTCTGATTGAGGTTCTACCCCAGAAGACCCACAGAAAACAACAACTGCACCGTCTAGTACACGCAATGAACGCTCTACTTCGATAGTAAAGTCAACGTGTCCAGGGGTGTCGATGATGTTGATCCTGTGTTGATCGAACTGTTGCTCCATACCAGACCAGAAACAAGTCGTTGCAGCAGACGTGATAGTAATACCACGCTCCTGCTCTTGCTCCATCCAGTCCATGGTAGCAGCACCATCGTGCACTTCACCGATTTTGTGAGACAGTCCTGTATAAAACAGAACACGCTCTGTGGTCGTGGTTTTACCCGCGTCCACGTGAGCCACAATACCAATATTGCGATAACGCTCAATCGAGGTCTTACGAGGCATAAATCTCTCTCAGTTAAATAACGTTGATTACCAACGGTAGTGAGCAAACGCTTTGTTTGCTTCGGCCATACGGTGAACGTCTTCACGTTTCTTAACCGCTGAACCTTTATTATCTGCTGCGTCTAGCATTTCAGCCGCTAGGCGTTGTGCCATAGACTTTTCGCCACGTTTACGTGCAGCTTCAACCATCCAACGCATACCTAGCGCGTTACGACGAACTGGACGTACTTCAACTGGAACCTGATAAGTTGAACCACCAACACGACGAGACTTAACCTCTACTGTTGGGCGGATGTTATCAAGCGCTTCCTCGAAGATATCTAGGTGTGCTTTGCCGGTTTTTTCAGCAACAATATCAAGCGCACCGTAAACGATTTTTTCAGCGACTGACTTTTTGCCGTCGAGCATTACGACATTCATGAATTTCGCAAGCAGTTGTGAACCAAATTTTGGCTCTGGTAGGATTTTACGTTGACCTACGACTCTTCTTCTTGGCATTTTCTATTCTCCGTATGAATTCAGGGAAAACCCAAAACTCTTAAACTTCAGTTTGGCCTTACTAACGGAGAACCGTTATGACTTAGGCTTCTTCGCGCCGTATTTAGAACGGGCTTGTTTACGATCGTTTACACCTGCGCAGTCAAGAGTACCGCGAACTGTGTGATAACGAACACCTGGTAGATCTTTAACACGACCACCACGGATAAGCACTACACTGTGCTCTTGTAGGTTGTGACCTTCACCACCGATGTATGAAGAAACTTCAAAACCGTTAGTTAGACGTACACGACATACTTTACGTAGTGCAGAGTTTGGTTTCTTAGGCGTAGTAGTATATACACGAGTACATACACCACGTCTTTGTGGACAAGCTTGTAGAGCAGCTACGTTGCTTTTTTCAACGGGCTTTCTACGCGGCTTGCGCACTAACTGGTTAACTGTTGCCATTAACTAGCTCCTGATTAAAAACTACGAAAACCCAATCACTGTGATTGGGTCCATATTAATACGATTAATTGCTTAATCGCTCTTGTTTGTGAACATTGTGCTCGTCAACATTCACTGAGCGCTGATACAAAAAACCGCGACCGTTTATCGAGCCACTTGATGGCTATCCAAAATCGGGTCGCGGAATATTAAAGATCATCGCTCTGACTGTCAAGGTGTACAAAGGTTAAGCAGTTAATTTATCTGCAATCTGTACAACTAGACTGCCAAATTGTTAGGAGTACGTTAACGTACTCCTATGATCTTGCCTTATTCGGCAGTATCTTCGTCTGCACCAGCATTAAGCGCTTCGGTTAGTGCCTGTTCTGCTTCAGCAGCAGAAACTGACATTTCTTCGATTTGCTCTTTGCGACGTTGTGCACGGCGTTCGTGGTAAGCGAAACCTGTACCCGCTGGAATTAGTCGACCAACGATTACGTTTTCTTTCAGACCGCGTAGGTCATCTTCTTTACCCTGAACCGCAGCTTCAGTTAGAACACGTGTTGTTTCTTGGAACGATGCCGCTGAGATAAATGACTCAGTAGACAGTGACGCTTTAGTGATACCAAGCAGCTGTGTTTCGTACTGCGCTGGGATCTTGCCGTGTTTTTCAATTTCACGGTTAGCCACTTTAACGTTCGATACTTCAACCTGTTCGCCTTCAAGGAACTGCGTATCGCCTGGATTAGTGATAATGCACTTACGTAGCATCTGACGGATAACTACTTCGATGTGCTTATCGTTAATCTTAACACCCTGTAGACGGTATACTTCCTGAACTTCGTTCACGATGTAGTTTGCTACTGCTGAGATACCACGTAGACGTAGGATATCGTGCGGAGACTCTGGACCATCAGCGATAACTTCGCCTTTTTCCACTTTCTCACCTTCGAATACGTTAAGCTGACGCCACTTAGGAATCATCTCTTCGTATGCGTCACCCTCAGCAGGTGTAATTACAAGACGCTTCTTACCTTTGGTCTCTTTACCGAAGCCGATAGTACCTGAGATTTCTGCAAGGATTGCAGGCTCTTTAGGCTTACGTGCTTCAAATAGGTCCGCAACGCGCGGTAGACCACCCGTGATATCACGAGTCTTCGAGCTTTCCTGAGGAATACGTGCTAGCACGTCACCTTCGTTAGCCACTTTGCCTTCTTTCGCTTCGATGGTTGTGAAGCTTGGAAGACGAATTTCTTGAAGACCGAACTCGTCGCTTTCAAGAATTAGCTTAGGCTCTTTAGAGTTTACTTTCGCAAGGTCTTTAACAACGATACGGGTTAGACCAGTAAGCTCGTCTTGCTGCATTTCGGTGTTAGAGTCATCAATGTCTGCGAAGCTAATCTTAGCTGCACGTTCAGTGATGATTGGGTGACTATGCGGATCCCAGTTAGCAACAACGTCGCCAGCTGCAATAGTTGCACCGTCATCCACGCTAAGCACAGCACCGTAAGGTACTTTATAGCGCTCTTTCTCACGGCCTTGCTCGTCGATAACAGTAAGTTCTGTTGAACGAGAAACGATAACCACTTTGCCGTCAGAGTTACGTACGAATTTAGCATTGTGTAGCTTAAGGCTACCCGCAGTCTTAACTTGTACGCTGTTCTCAGCAGATGCTCTTGATGCCGCACCACCGATGTGGAACGTACGCATGGTAAGCTGTGTACCTGGCTCACCGATTGACTGTGCTGCAATAACACCAACCGATTCACCGCTACCCACCATGTGACCACGTGCAAGGTCACGACCGTAACACTTAGCACAAACACCGAAGTCGTTGTCACAAGTGATTACCGAGCGAACCATGATTTGGTCAACTGAGTTAGCTTCAAGCATGTCTACTAACGCTTCGTCTAGAAGAACGTTACGCTCTACTAGTACTTCGTTAGTACCTGGCTTAAGTACATCTTCTGCTACTACACGACCTAGTACACGCTCGCGTAGTGGCTCAACAACGTCACCACCTTCGATTAGTGGTGTCATTTGAACACCTTCGAATGTGCCACAGTCGTCGTTAGTGATTACCAAGTCTTGTGCAACGTCTACTAGACGACGCGTTAGGTAACCCGAGTTCGCTGTCTTAAGTGCGGTATCCGCAAGACCTTTACGAGCACCGTGAGTTGAGATGAAGTACTGTAGTACGTTCAGACCTTCACGGAAGTTCGCCGTAATTGGGGTTTCGATGATTGAGCCATCTGGCTTAGCCATCAGACCACGCATACCAGCTAGCTGACGAATCTGAGCGGCACTACCACGAGCACCCGAGTCGGCCATCATGTAAACAGAGTTAAATGATGATTGCTCTTCTTCTTCGCCATCGCGGTTAATTACGATGTCAGTCTTAAGGTTATCCATCATGGCCTTAGCAACTTTTTCGTTGGCATTTGACCAGATATCGATAACTTTGTTGTAACGCTCACCCGCGGTAACAAGACCGTTTTGGAACTGTTCCTGAATTTCGATAACTTCTGCTTCCGCTGCATCGATGATGTCTTTCTTAGCAGCAGGGATAACCATATCGTCGATACCAACAGACGCACCCGCGATCATCGCGTAATGGAAACCGGTATACATGATTTGGTCAGCAGCAATTACTGTGTCTTTCAGACCTAGCGTACGGTAACAAGCATTCAATAGTCTTGAAATTTGCTTCTTGCCCATCGCTTGGTTGATGATTTCAAACGGCAGACCCTTAGGAAGGATCAATGAGAAAATTGCACGACCAACAGTCGTGTCAGTTAACGTTACTTTCTCAGTTTTGTTGCCATCTTCATCGATGTCATATTCAGTAATACGTACTTTAACGCGTGAGTGAAGCTCAGCATTACCTGTACGGTATGCTTTTTCGGCTTCATTCGGGCTGGTAAATACCATGCCTTCGCCTAAGCCGTTTACTTTGTCACGCGTTAGGTAGTAAAGACCCAAAACAACGTCCTGTGAAGGTACGATGATTGGCTCACCATTCGCAGGTGACAGAATGTTGTTCGTTGACATCATTAGCGCACGAGCTTCTAGCTGTGCTTCGATTGTCAACGGTACGTGTACCGCCATTTGGTCACCATCGAAGTCGGCGTTGTACGCCGCACACACTAGCGGGTGAAGCTGAATCGCTTTACCTTCGATTAGTGTTGGTTCGAATGCTTGGATACCCAAACGGTGAAGTGTAGGTGCACGGTTAAGTAGTACCGGGTGTTCGCGGATAACGTCGTCTAGTACGTCCCAAACCTCTGGTGCTTCGCGCTCTACAAGCTTCTTAGCTGCTTTAATTGTTGTCGCAAGACCACGACCTTCAAGCTTACCGTAGATAAACGGCTTAAATAGCTCAAGTGCCATCTTCTTAGGAAGACCACACTGGTGAAGACGTAGCGTAGGACCAACGGTAATTACAGAACGGCCTGAGTAGTCAACACGCTTACCAAGAAGGTTTTGACGGAAACGACCTTGCTTACCTTTGATCATGTCTGCAAGCGACTTAAGTGGACGCTTGTTAGAACCGGTAATCGCACGACCACGACGTCCGTTATCTAGAAGCGCATCTACAGACTCTTGAAGCATACGCTTTTCGTTGCGTACGATGATGTCTGGAGCAGCTAGGTCTAGAAGACGCTTAAGACGGTTGTTACGGTTAATTACACGACGGTAAAGGTCGTTAAGGTCAGACGTTGCAAAACGGCCGCCATCTAGTGGTACTAGAGGACGTAAATCTGGTGGAAGTACCGGAAGAACCGTCATGATCATCCACTCTGGCTTGTTACCAGACTGTTGGAATGACTCAAGCAACTTAAGACGCTTAGTAATTTTCTTACGCTTAGTTTCAGAGTTGATTGAAGGCAGCTCTTCACGCATAGCCGCAACGTCTGCGTCTACGTCTAGTGCTGTAAGAAGATCGAATACTGCTTCAGCACCCATCTTCGCTTCAAACTCATCACCGTGCTCTTCAAGTGCATCCAAGTATTCTTCTTCGTTAAGAAGTTGGCTGCGCTCAAGCGTAGTCATACCTGGCTCTGTAACCACGTATGATTCAAAGTAAAGTACACGTTCAATATCACGAAGTGTCATATCTAGCATTAGGCCGATACGAGACGGAAGTGATTTAAGGAACCAGATGTGCGCTACCGGGCTAGCTAGCTCGATGTGACCCATACGCTCACGACGTACTTTAGTCAGTGTAACTTCAACGCCACACTTCTCACAGATAACACCACGGTGCTTAAGGCGCTTATACTTACCGCAAAGACACTCGTAGTCTTTAACCGGACCAAAGATACGCGCACAGAACAGACCGTCACGCTCAGGCTTGAACGTACGGTAGTTAATTGTTTCAGGCTTTTTAACTTCACCGAATGACCATGAACGGATCATGTCAGGTGAAGACAGACCGATTCGAATATTATCGAATTCTTCAGTCTTGTTTTGTTGCTTTAGAAACTTTAATAAGTCTTTCACATTACTCTCCCAGCGGAGTCAGTCTCTAGAGCCCGGCGCAAGCGCCGGGCCATCTCATAACATTACGTGGCTAACGCCGTATTACTTTTCTTCAAGCTCGATGTTGATACCCAACGAGCGAATTTCTTTAAGTAGTACGTTGAATGACTCTGGCATGCCAGGTTCCATTCTGTGGTCGCCATCGACGATGTTCTTGTACATCTTGGTACGGCCGTTAACGTCATCCGACTTAACGGTAAGCATTTCTTGAAGGGTATATGCTGCACCGTATGCTTCAAGTGCCCACACTTCCATCTCACCGAAGCGCTGACCACCGAACTGTGCTTTACCACCAAGAGGCTGCTGTGTAACAAGGCTGTAAGAACCAGTAGAACGCGCGTGCATTTTGTCGTCTACTAAGTGGTTCAGTTTCAGCATGTACATGTAACCAACCGTAACTGGACGCTCAAATTCACGACCGGTACGACCGTCAAACAAAGCAATCTGACCGCTTTCTGGAATATCAGCAAGCTTCAGCATTTCTTTGATTTCAGATTCACGAGCACCGTCGAATACAGGTGTTGCTACTGGAACACCCTTACGAAGGTTTTCCGCTAGACGACGAACTTCGTGGTCTGTGAAGCTATCGATGTCTACTTCTTGGTGATTCTCACCAAGCTCGTACACCTTCTTCAAGAAGTCGCGTAGTTCAGCCAGCTCGCGCTGCTCTTTAATCATGCGATCAATCTTCACACCAAGACCGTGTGCAGCCATACCCAAGTGCGTTTCTAGGATCTGACCGATGTTCATACGAGACGGTACACCTAGTGGGTTAAGAACGATATCTACCGGCGTACCGTTAGCATCGTATGGCATGTCTTCTACAGGCTGGATAGTCGAGATAACACCTTTGTTACCGTGACGACCGGCCATTTTATCACCCGGTTGGATGTGACGTTTAACCGCAAGGTAAACCTTAACGATCTTAAGCACGCCAGGTGCTAGGTCATCGCCTTGAGTAATCTTGCGACGCTTACCTTCAAACTTCTTATCGAAATCAAGTTTGATTTCAGCATGCTGATCAGCGATTTGGTCTAGCTCTAGCTGTGCATCTTCACTGTTAAGTGCGATTTCAAACCACTTTTCACGCGGCAGGCTGTCAAGCTTAGCTTGGTCAACACCAGCACGTAGAAGTGCAGTTTGTGCACGTGCAAAGATACCGTCTGCAAGAATTTCGAACTCGTCAGTAAGGTCTTTCTTAACCTGACGTAGCTGCATATCTTCAATTTCTAGCGCACGCTTGTCTTTCTCTACACCGTCACGGGTAAATACTTGAACGTCGATTACCGTACCGTGAACAGAGTTAGGTACACGTAGAGACGTATCTTTAACGTCAGACGCTTTCTCACCGAAGATTGCACGTAGTAGTTTTTCTTCTGGCGTAAGCTGCGTTTCACCTTTAGGCGTTACTTTACCTACAAGGATGTCACCGCCTTTCACTTCCGCACCAATGTAAACAACACCTGATTCATCAAGCTTGCTTAGTGCAGATTCACCCACGTTCGGGATATCAGAAGAAATTTCTTCTGGCCCAAGCTTAGTATCACGAGCGATACAGCTAAGCTCTTGAATATGGATAGTAGTAAAACGGTCTTCCTGCGCTACACGCTCAGAAATAAGGATTGAATCCTCAAAGTTGTAACCATTCCACGGCATGAACGCGATACGCATGTTCTGACCAAGTGCAAGGTCACCTAGGTCTGTTGAAGGACCATCAGCTAGCACGTCGCCTGCAACAATCGGGTCGCCAACACTACAAGTAGGCTTCTGATTGATACACGTGTTTTGGTTAGAACGAGTGTACTTAGTCAGGTTGTAGATATCGATACCTGCTTCACCTGGAAGCATTTCATCTTCGTCTACTTTAATAACGATACGGCTGGCATCTACGTAATCAACCACACCACCGCGCTTAGCAACTACAGTAACACCTGAGTCAACCGCGATAGTTCTTTCCATACCGGTACCAACTAGCGGCTTATCAGCGCGTAGTGTAGGTACTGCCTGACGTTGCATGTTCGCACCCATTAGTGCACGGTTCGCATCATCGTGCTCTAGGAATGGGATAATGCTTGCAGCAATTGAAACGATTTGCTGAGGTGAAACGTCCATGTACTTGATGTCTTCTTTCGGCATCAAGGTAGTTTCACCGCGGTGACGACATGGAATTAGGTCGTCAACCAACTCGCCTGCTTCAGTCAACGCGATGTTTGCCTGAGCGATTGCGAATTGACCTTCTTCAATTGCAGATAAGTAATCGATTTCGTCTGTTACCACACCGTCTACAATGCGACGGAACGGCGTTTCTAGGAAACCGAAGTCATTGGTACGCGCGAAGCTTGCCAATGAGTTAATTAGACCGATGTTCGGGCCTTCCGGCGTTTCGATTGGACATAGACGACCGTAGTGAGTCGGGTGTACGTCTCGAACTTCGAAGCCTGCACGTTCACGTGTAAGACCACCCGGGCCTAATGCAGAAATACGACGCTTATGCGTTACTTCTGATAGCGGGTTGTTTTGGTCCATGAACTGAGAAAGCTGAGATGAACCGAAGAACTCTTTAACCGCAGCCGAGATAGGCTTAGCGTTAATAAGATCTTGTGGCATCACGTTGTCTAGGTCGCCTAAGCTTAGACGCTCTTTAACTGCACGCTCAACACGTACAAGACCAACGCGGAATTGGTTTTCTGCCATTTCACCTACAGAACGGATACGACGGTTACCTAGGTGATCGATGTCATCTACTTCGTCTTTACCGTCACGAATCATTATTAGCTGCTTCATTACAGAAATAATGTCTTCTTTATCTAGTGTACCAGCACCAATAAGTTCTTCACGGCCAAGACGGCGGTTGAACTTCATGCGGCCAACAGAAGATAGGTCGTAACGTTCATCAGAGAAGAACAAGTTATCGAACAAGGTTTCAGCTGCATCTTTCGTTGGTGGCTCACCAGGACGCATCATACGGTAAATTTCAACTAGTGCTTCAAGGCGGTTAGTTGAAGAATCGATACGTAGCGTATCTGAAATGTATGAACCGTGATCTAGCTCGTTGATGTAAAGCGTTTCGAACTCTTTGATGCCCGCTTGGCTAAGTGCCGCTAGGTTTTCAAGGGTTAGTTCGTCGTTCGCGCTTACAATCACTTCGCCTGTGTCTTCGTTTACATAAGTAGCTGCGTAAACACGGCCAATTAGGTAATCGGCTGGAACTTCAAGTTCTGTAAGACCGGCTTTTTCTAGTGCACGCGTGTGGCGCGCAGAAATACGACGACCCGTTTCAACAACAACGTTGCCTTCACCGTCAATGATATCAAAAGCAGCCGTCTCACCACGTAGGCGATCTGGCACCACTTCCATCATTAGTTTGTCTTTGTCGATACGTACGCTTACTTTGTCGAAGAAAGTATCTAGGATTTCTTCAGACGTCATTTCAAGTGCGCGTAAGATAATCGTTGCAGGCAACTTACGACGACGGTCGATACGTACGAATAGGTTATCTTTCGGGTCAAACTCGAAGTCTAACCACGAACCACGGTAAGGAATTACACGTGCGTTATAAAGCACTTTACCTGACGAGTGGGTTTTACCTTTGTCGTGATCAAAGAATACACCAGGTGAACGGTGTAGCTGTGACACGATAACACGCTCTGTACCATTGATAACGAACGTACCGTTCTCAGTCATCAATGGGATCTCGCCCATGTACACTTCTTGTTCTTTAATATCTTTTACGGTACCTGGCGCAGCGTCTTTATCGAACAACACTAACCGTAGTTTTACTCTTAACGGAGCAGAGAAAGTTACGCCGCGAATTTGACATTCTTTAACGTCGAAAACGGGCTCTCCCAGGCGGTAGCTTACATACTGAAGCTCTGAACTACCTGAGTAGCTTTTAATTGGAAAAACGGAACGAAATGCTGCTTCCAAACCGTATTGAGCATCTGCATCGATCTCAATAAACTTTTTGAAAGAATCAAGCTGAATTGAAAGAAGGTATGGAATTTCCAATACCTGTGGGCGTTTGCCAAAATCCTTACGGATACGTTTCTTTTCGCTATAAGAGTAAACCATGGGTTCCTCAGCCTGCTGATTTATGACCCAACCTGCTGCAAAATGCTTTAAAACGCGTGCTATGGGCTAAAAGCTACGTTTCAAATGGCGCACTAAGCAACAAACTTCCACAACCCTTTTTCGGGCAGATACACCAGCATACAACAAAATTTAACCAATTATTAGTTAACTTGTTGGATTTTTATGCTTTTTATGGGTATTTCCGAATGGCGCTTTAAGTAGTGTAACCAAGGGTTAGATTCTACACACTATACAGCGCAAAAAGGCTGGTGGTTTAAAAAACCACCAGCCTTGCCGTCTCAGGCAATAATCTGACTATGTCAGATTACTTGATTTCTACTTCTGCACCAGCTTCTTCAAGCTCTTTCTTAAGTGCTTCAGCTTCATCTTTGCTTACGCCTTCTTTGATAGCTTTAGGAGCAGACTCAACTACTTCTTTAGCTTCTTTAAGACCTAGGCCAGTCGCGCCGCGAACTGCTTTGATAACTGCAACTTTGTTGCCACCGAATGAAGTCATTACAACGTCGAATTCAGTCTTTTCTTCTGCAGCAGCAGCGTCACCGCCAGCAGCTGGACCAGCAACAGCAACAGCAGCTGCAGCAGATACGTTGAATTTTTCTTCAGCCGCTTCGATTAGTTCAACCAGTTCCATTACTGGCATTTCAGCGATTGCGTTTAAGATATCTTCTTTAGTTAGAGCCATGTTCTCTAAACTCCTGGGTATAAAATGTTAAAAAAATCAATATGCCAAAAACGCCAATTACTTGGTGTCTTTGACCGCCGCCAATACGCGCACAAACTTGCCAGGAACTTCGTTGATTGTTTGAACGAATTTCCCAACTGGTGCTTTGAAGGTTGCAAGTAGTTTCGCAAGCGCTTCGTCGCGGGTAGGTAGTGCTGCAACTGCGTCCAATTTCTCTGGACCAAGAAGACCGCTACCAATAGATAGTGCTGTAACTTTTAGCTTATCGTTAGTCTTACCGAAGTCTTTGAAAAGACGTGCCGCACCGCCTGGTGCGTCGATAGAGAAACCATAGATAAGCGGACCAGTTAAGGCGCTGTCTAAGTCTGCAAATTGACTGTCTGCTAGAGCACGCTTTGCAAGAGTATTACGTACAACCTTTAGGTAGACGCCTTGCTCACGAGCTTTAACACGTAGGTCAGTCAGTTCTGCAACTTCCATCCCACGGTATTCAGCAACGGCTACGGATAGAGCGCGAGACGCAACTTCAGAAACTTCTGCTACGATCTCTTTTTTTGCTGCTAAACCTAGTGCCACTGAGTTCACCTCTTTGTATCTGACTTTGTTTGCGGTTACCCGCTTACGCCGTCAGGGTTCACAGATTGATACCAACCCTCATGGTTGATACCGCTCTACGGTGTTTGTTACCCCAGAGAGTCTGAGTCAAACCACCGTCTGCGCAGGTTGTTGTATTAAGCAGTGTGTTGACTGTGAAAGTTCTCTTACCTCTTTCACCACACCGCACCTGCGGTCTAGGACGGGAGCTGCTTATTAGCACTGCTAATTGTCACAGCTCCAACCCATAACCTTTAAGAGATTTCGATGAGCCTAAGCTCAGCGAAATTAAAGACCTACAGAAGCCTTATCAAGAGCAACACCAGCACCCATTGTAGTGCTTAGGCTGATCTTCTTGATGTATGTACCTTTAGCAGAAGAAGGCTTAGCTTTCTTAAGTGCTTCAAGTAGCGCTTCAAGGTTTTCTTGAATTTGGTTCGCTTCGAACGCGATCTTACCGATGCTAGCGTGGATGATACCGTTCTTATCGTTACGGTAGCGTACCTGACCAGCTTTAGCGTTCTTAACTGCCGTTGCAACGTCAGGCGTTACAGTGCCAGTTTTTGGGTTAGGCATAAGGCCACGTGGACCTAAGATTTGACCTAGTTGACCAACAACACGCATTGCGTCTGGGCTAGCAACTACTACGTCAAAGTTCATTTCGCCTTTCTTAACTTGCTCAGCTAGGTCATCCATACCAACGATGTCTGCACCAGCTTCTTTAGCTGCTTCAGCATTTGCACCTTGAGTGAATACTGCAACGCGAACGTCTTTACCAGTACCGTTAGGTAGTACAGTTGCACCACGAACGTTTTGGTCAGATTTCTTCGCATCGATACCAAGGTTAACAGATACGTCTACGCTTTCTGCGAACTTAGCTGTTGCTAGTTCTTTAAGAAGCGCTACTGCTTCGTTGATTTCGTACTCTTTAGTAGAGTCAACTTTGTCGCGGATTAGGCGAGCGCGTTTAGTTAATTTAGCCATTCGATTAGTCCTCTACGTTCAAGCCCATTGAGCGAGCAGAACCCGCGATAGTGCGTACCGCTGCATCTAGATCAGCTGCAGTAAGGTCTGGCTCTTTAGTTTTAGCAATCTCTTCCAACTGAGCGCGAGTAACTTTACCCACTTTTTCAGTGTTAGGACGGCCAGAACCACTCTTGATGCCCGCTGCTTTCTTAAGCAGGTAAGACGCAGGAGGAGTCTTAGTTTCGAATGTGAAAGAGCGATCTTCGTATACAGTAATTTCTACTGGTACTGGAGCGCCTTTCTCAAGGCTTTCTGTTTTCGCGTTGAAAGCCTTACAGAATTCCATGATGTTTACACCGTGTTGACCTAGTGCAGGACCAACTGGTGGACTTGGGTTAGCAGCGCCTGCTGCAACCTGAAGCTTGATAATACCGCTTACTTTTTTAGCCATTTTACATGCTCTCTTGTTTGGGTCTAACGCCTCGCAAATACAGAGATTATTTGCTCAATCGGCTTCCCGTTTCCGTTTAAAAGGGCGCGCATTATATAAGGTGATTAATTACTATGCAAGGGCTAATTAGAATAAAAAACCATCGAAAGGTCAGTATTTTTACGCTCTCGGCTTTTAACCGGAGACCTTATACAAAAAAGCCCCGTCAAACGGGGCTTTTTAAAAATGCTATACGGTAGCTTGGGTAGGCTTAGCCTTTTTCTACCTGACCAAATTCTAGGTCTACTGGAGTAGAACGACCGAAGATAAGTACCGATACTTTTACGCGGCTCTTTTCGTAGTCTACTTCTTCTACCACACCGTTGAAGTCTGCAAATGGGCCATCGATAACGCGAATAACTTCGCCTGGCTCGAACAGCGTCTTTGGTCTTGGCTTATCAACGTTCTCTTCAAGACGATTTAAGATAGCATCAGCTTCTTTCTGCGTGATTGGCATAGGACGATCAGATGTACCGCCGATGAAACCAAGTACGCGAGGTACGCTTTTCACTAAGTGCCATGACTCTTCAGTCATCGCCATTTCTACCAATACATAACCTGGGTAGAACTTACGCTCAGACTTACGCTTTTGACCAGCACGCATTTCTACTACTTCTTCTGTTGGTACTAGTACCTGACCAAAGTAGTCTTCCATGTTGTGCATTTTGATGTATTCAAGCAGGGTCTTCTTAACGCGAGACTCATATTGTGAATAGGCTTGAACTACGTACCATCTTTTCTTTACTGCTTCTTCTTCAGACATACGCTTATGCTCCTATTCCTGTAATAAAGCCAACTACACGAACGATGATGCCGTCTAGTCCCCATAAAATTAGTGCCATGATTAACGTCGCTGCTAGCACGATAAGTGTAGTTTGGTTCGCCTCTTGGCGAGTTGGCCACACAACCTTGCGAACTTCTGTGCGAGACTCTTTAGCAAAGCTCAAGAAGGTGCTACCTTTTTCGGTAGTTGCCGCGATGAAACCAGCTATACCAACAACTACAACAATTGCGATGGCACGGTATAGTACCGAGATCTCACCGTACATTGTATTAGCGGTTACTAAACCGGCAAGTAGTGCAAAAACCACTACCCATTTAAACATGTCCAATGCATTGGACTGATTTTCCGTCTTTTCGCTCATGTTACGATCCTAGCACTACAGCGTCGTTGTTTTACGCATCTAAAAAATGCGCAACTTAAAAATTCTTAGTTTAAGTAAATTTGGCAGGGGTGGAGGGACTCGAACCCCCAACCATCGGTTTTGGAGACCGCTGTTCTACCAATTCGAACTACACCCCTGTGGTGTCTAAAAGACAAAATTTACTTACACTGCCCTTGTGAGTTGTGCGTCTTTTCTAAGGAAAGTGCGGTATCGCAAGGGAGGGACGCGTATTATACTTAACCACTTTCAAGATACAAGCGGTTTATCCATCCCATCTGCGATTGAACGCTAATTCGCGCCTTACCTATTCAACGCCTATAAATCCGCCCGTTTGGTGTGCCCAAAGCTTGGCATATATCCCATCATGCGCAATAAGCTCGGCATGGGTCCCCTGCTCTACAATATTGCCCTTATCCAGAACAAGTAACCTGTCCATTTGCGCAATGGTCGACAAGCGATGCGCAATAGCCAGCACGGTTTTGCCTTCCATCACTTTATCCAAACAGGCTTGAATGGCTGCTTCAACTTCTGAATCTAGCGCCGATGTGGCTTCGTCTAGTACCAGCACGGGCGCGTCTTTCAGTAACACGCGGGCAATAGCAATGCGCTGGCGCTGACCGCCTGAAAGCTTAACGCCTCGCTCACCTACATGCGCGTCGTACCCTGTTCTACCGTGACTATCGGTAAGCGTAAGAATAAAGTCGTGGGCTTCGGCCTGTTTGGCTGCACGGATCATATCTTCTTCTGTCGCGTCGGTTCGACCGTAAAGGATGTTGTCGCGTACGGAGCGGTGCATCAGTGAAGTATCTTGTGTCACCATGCTGATTTTGGCGCGAAGGGTCTCTTGGCCTACTTCAGTAATATCTTGGCCGTCAATGACAATGCGACCACTCTGGGTATCGTAAAAACGCATGAGCAAATTAACCAATGTCGATTTACCCGCGCCAGAACGGCCCACTAAGCCCACTTTTTCTCCGGGCTTAATGGCTAAATCCAAGTTAGTGAACACATCAATAGGTTTGTTGTCTGCACCTGAATAAGAAAAATGCACATTATCGAAATTAATCCCGCCGCCATTTACCTTTAACGCGTCGGCTTTTGGCTTGTCTTTTACTGCAATAGGCTGCGCTAGTGTATTCATGCCGTCCTGCACCGTGCCTAAGTTTTCGAACAAACCTGATACTTCCCACATAACCCAGTGCGACATACCGTTTAGTCGCAAACACAGACTAATAGCGATGGCGATATCGCCCGGGCTCGCAATGTTCTCCATCCACAGATACACAGATAGCGCACCAACGGTGAAAATAAGAATGGCGTTAGCCATTTCCACGCAGAATTCCAACACGGTGACCAAACGCATTTGGGGGTAAACCGTTTTAAGAAAACCATCCATGCTTTCTTTAGCGTAATCCGCTTCGCGGCGACTGTGTGAAAACAGCTTCACAGTGGTGATATTGGTATAGCTATCAACAATACGTCCGGTCATTAATGAGCGCGCGTCGGCTTGCTTTTGCGAGACTTCTTTTAGTTTAGGCACCAGCACTTTTAAAATGCCGATGTACACAAAGAACCACACGATAAGCGGCATGGCTAAGCGCCAGTCAGTGCTGAAAATAAGCACTACCATAGAGATAAAATAAACGCTGATGTACACCAGCAAATCGAGAACCTTGGTTACAGTCTCTCTTACCGATAGTGCAGTCTGCATCACCTTGGTGGCCACACGGCCGGCAAACTCATCGTGAAAGAAGGTTAAACTTTGTCCAAGCAAATAGCGGTGCGCTTGCCATCTAATGCGCATGGGGTAGTTCCCCATCAAGGACTGACGAGAAAACAACGAGCGCAACAAAATAAACAATGGAATAAAAACGAGAACGGTTAAACCCATGCCAATGAGGGTAAATTTTTGGTCCGCTAAAAACGTGGCTCGGTTTTGATCAGAGAACCAGTCAACTAACTGCCCTAAAAAGCCGAAAAGCGCCACTTCTAACATGGCAACAATGGCACTTAGCACGGAAACAGTAAGGATTACGCCCCACATGCCTTTTGTGTAGTATTTACAAAATGCAACGATACCTGTTGGCGGTTGGGTAGGCGGCGTGTCGGGGAAAGGCTGGGTCAGCTTTTCAAAAAATGAAAACATGTAGAACTCGTTAATTATTCAGTGACAGAGCACGTTTACGTATGCCCCAAATTGCTGGGTCACAATTCTACACGATAACTGAAAGTGTGTTGAACTTTGCGGTGCTTTTTTACCGCAAAGCTCATTTAATATTGGTTAATATTTGGCAAAGCCAATTGCTTAATGAAGCGCTTAGTGAAGGGATTTGTAAAGGGCTTATCAAAAATCAGTCGAAGCATGGCTAAATTTCTGCAAACCTTCACTCTGCAAAGCCTAATTTAGCCAGTATGCCTTCTACTTTTTCAACATGTTCAGCCTGCCATTGTTCAAGTGACATAGAGCCGTCTTTCTGGGCACGTTTTTGAGCAATGTCATAGGCTGCTAGCGCCTCATCTTTTGGAATTACTGCAATGCCCTCTTCGTCTGCAACAATGATATCTCCGGCGCGAACAGTTACACCAGCACAGGTAATCGGCTCATTTAACGGGGCTATACACTTTTTGGCTCCTGGCTTGGGTATAACGCCCCTGGCAAATACCGGGAATTTGTTGTCACGGGTTTCAGCAAGATCGCGTATAACACCATCAATCACGAAGCCTTTAATGCCGCGAGACTGGGCTATCGCGCAGACGTTACCGCCCGCAACAGCGAATTCATCATCGGCTTCAACCACAATAACGTCACCGGGGCTTGCGCGATATATCGCCGCATGCAGCATAAGATGGTCTCCCGGCTCACACTTAACGGTAAATGCTGGACCCGCAATGCGTGGCATGCCTTCCCACAATGGTTTTATCGCATAGTGCATGAACTGCTCTCTTGGCAGCGCATCGGCGTACTCACAGGGTGATACGCTATCGAAAGGGATATTGTGTAAGTCCATCGCCGTTCCTTGAATGTTGTAGTGTGTGAAAAAAACACTATAGCGAAATTAGCCCTACAAGTTGTTACAAGCTGTGTATTTTCACTATAAACACTTTTTCTATCCCCCCCGCCATGCTAAAAATTAGTAAAAAGCGTGCACGCAATACGCCACACCATTCTTTCGAAGGGATGCACAGGTTTCGCAACGCACTAAAACAATAAGCGGCAAGCCCAAATGTCGCCCAATAAAATGAAAAGGAAAACTCGACATGTTACGTAGCGTTTTAAGCTTAAGCGTGGCACTGGCCCTCACGGCTTGTAGCCCACAAAATTCATCCACAGAACAACAGACACAAAGCGCGGCTACCGAAGAGGCTCAACAACAGCTTTCTTCAGGTGTCATTAAAGAAAATATGGATCTGTCTGTTGACCCGGGTGATGACTTTTTCCGCTACGTAAACGGCAAGTGGTTTGATAATTTTGAAATACCGGCAGATAAATCGAGCTACGGTTCTTTCGTGATCCTTCGCGATGAAGCACAAGATCACGTTATGGATATTATAAAATCGTCTGCCGAAGGCGACTTTAAAGCGGGCAGCGACGAGCAAAAAGTCGGTGATTTTTACCGTGCCTATATGGACATGGAAACCCGCAACGAACTTGGTATGACACCGCTAAAGCCTGAGTTAACTAAGATTGATGCCATTGAAGACTACACCGACCTTGCTGAGTATTTCGCTTATGCAGCTCGCTATGGCTACGGTACGCCGTTCAGCCTAACTCAATACCCTGATCTTAAGTCGCCAAAAGAATATTTAATGTACACGTGGCAGTCGGGCTTAGGCCTTCCTGAGCGCGAGTACTACTTCAAGGACGACGAAACATCACAAACCATTCGCGATGCCTACGTTAAACATATTCAAACCATGTTTGAGCTGGCGGGTTTCGACGCGCCTAAAGAAAGTGCGGATATGCTGTTCGCACTTGAGACTAAAATTGCTCAGCTACATATGAAAAAAGAGCAGGCCCGTAACTTTGCTGCCAACTATAACAAACTGACAATTGAAGAACTTAAAGCGTTAATGCCTAAGTTCGACTGGGACGCTTATCTTACTGAAGCGGACATTAGCGACATTCCTTCACTAGGCATCCTGCAAAAAGACTACATGCAAAACATTGATGGCGTTATTGCAGATACTTCACTGGAAGATTGGAAAACGTTCCTTAAGTGGGGCTTGTTAAATGCTTCAGCCAGTCGCTTAAATGCCGAGCTTGATGAAGCAAACTTCAATTTCTACAGCAAAGTGCTTCGCGGTGTTGAAGAGCAACAGCCACAATGGCGTCGTGCAGTAAGCCTTTCAAATTCCCATGTAGGCGAGCTAATCGGTAAGGTTTATGTGAAACAGCACTTCCCGCCTGAAGCGAAAGATCGCATGATGGAAATGGTTAATAACCTGTTGTTAGCTTACAAAGAAAGTATCGAAAATCTTGATTGGATGACAGATGAAACCCGCGCACAAGCACTAGACAAGCTGTCTAAGTTTACCGTGAAAATTGGTTACCCAGACCAGTGGAGAGACTATTCAGCGCTGACAGTTAATGCCAGTGACCTGTTTGGAAACCTAAAGCGTTCTTCGGACGTGCTGTACGAAGAAATGCTTAAGAAACAAGGCGGCCCAGTGTGGACCCATGAATGGGGCATGACACCACAAA
Source organism: Alteromonas sp. W12 (assembly GCF_001924945.1). Lineage (NCBI taxonomy): Bacteria > Pseudomonadati > Pseudomonadota > Gammaproteobacteria > Alteromonadales > Alteromonadaceae > Alteromonas > Alteromonas sp. W12. The sequence continues at coordinate 468,167 of NZ_LQXH01000008.1, read as the reverse complement.
CTGTTAATGCTTACTACAACCCTCCGCTAAACGAAATTGTATTCCCTGCGGCTATCCTTCAACCTCCGTTCTTTGACATGAACGCCGAAGATGCGGTTAACTACGGTGGCATTGGCGCGGTAATTGGTCATGAAATTGGCCATGGTTTTGATGATTCAGGGTCAACCTTTGACGGTGACGGCGTTCTGCGAAACTGGTGGACTGACGAAGATCGCGGCGAGTTTGAAGCACGCACTGCAAACTTGATTGAACAGTATAACCAGTTTGAGGTTCTGCCTGACTTGCACGTGAACGGTGAATATACTCTAGGTGAAAACATCGGCGACCTTGGCGGCATCAGCATCGCACTTAAAGCTTACCACCTGTCTCTTGATGGTGAAGAAGCCCCTGAACTAGACGGTTTCACTGGCGACCAGCGTGTATTCATTGGTTACGGCCAGGTTTGGGCAAGCAAATATCGCGAAGAGGCGTTGCGCAGCCAAGTACAAACCGATACCCATTCACCTACGAAGTTCCGCACTAACGGTGCTGTTCGCAACGTACCTGAATTCTACGAAGCGTTTAACGTGACCGAAGAAGATGCGTTGTATTTACCACCAGAAGAACGCGTAAAAATTTGGTAATTCGCGCACATTGAATAGCGCATATAAAATTCGATAGCTAAAGCCCCATGTTTGCTTCACCAAACTGGGGCTTTTTTTGTCGTGTTGAAGTGTATGACCGAGCAGTTTCAAAAAGGCTAAATATGAAGGTAAGAACAACTATTGTCTTTAGCAGCTTAGCGTTGATTTACCTGGCGACGCTGCCGCTTACCCCCTACGTGGCGCAATTCTTACCCAAAGCCCTGCCTATTGTGGTACTGGCAGTTTTCGCCTATACAAAACTTAGCGCCATGCCGCGATACATGGTGTTGACGGCGTTACTTTTTAGTCTTGCCGGAGATGTTAGTCTGGCCTTGCCCTTTGCTGATAGTTTTATTACCGGCTTGGCGTGCTTTTTTGTTGCCCATTTAACGTATGCTATGTGTTTTGCGTTGCTGCATCGCCGCCTAGTAGAAACGCCCGGCGACCATATCATTTCGCGCAAACCAAAGTGGTTCATTAGTATTATTATGGTTAGCTTTGCCGTAATGATGGCAGTGCACATTCTGCCAGCGTCGAAAGCCTTATTTTACCCTGTAGTCGCCTATATTAGCGTAATCACACTGATGGGTTTAACCGCAGTGTGGTTGGCTCAAACTAAGCTGATCGTAACCGGTGCGTTACTTTTTGTGATATCAGATGCCATTCTCGCCCAGTCGGTTTTCAAAACCCCGCTTCCACTGTCTACCTTTTGGGTAATGACAACTTACTTTGGAGCCCAATATTGCTTAACCATGGGGCTTGTTGATGCGTTTTTGAGAAAAGAGAACAGGCAGGAAGAAAAGGGTCAGGCCTAGTTAGACAGCGAAGTTAAAACGTCTATCGCCAAACCGGCTTTTTCAGCTGGCACGAAAATATGGTCGTGATAATAAGCGGCCACCACGTTGGCGCTAACTCCTGCCTTACCCAGCGCAGTGGACATAGCTGCAGTCATGCCTACCGCTTCCAAACTAGAATGCACTTCACAGGTTATACAGCGGTAATAACCTTCAAATTGCAAGTTAGCTTTCTCGGCTGCGGCAACCGGAAGAATAAGCGTGGTGCCCTCGCGTTCCTGAAACATACCCTTAGCTACTGAAATTAACGCACTAGTTAATCTGTCAGCAGGCAAGGTAGTGAAAACGTAAACTTCACTACTCGCCACAGGATTCAGATTTTTCAGTAACACGCTCAAGTCAGTTTCAGCGACCACACTCACCTTCCATTGAATAACGTCAGTACTTAGATCTAAGAGCGCATATTAAAGCTTTCGGGCTCTAATACGTTTTCCTTTGATCTTTCCTTCTCTAAAGTGCGCCATGGCTTTTTTCACGCTTCGCGTTTTCACTGCGACAAAACTCATGCTGTTTTGCACTTTAATTTTGCCCAAGTCGTCGCCAGGAATGCCCGCATCTTTGGTAAGTGCACCCACCAGATCGCCTGGGCGAAGCTTTTCTTTTTTACCCGCGCTTAGTGAAATACAGGTAAATTCAGGCTGAGTAATTTTGTTTTTATGAAAACGCAGGCTTTGTGCGCCTTTAAGTGGAATATCGCTTTCTTGCAATACTTCTATTTTTCGCAAGAAGTGCTCTTCGTCATCGCTGACTAGCGTTACCGCCATGCCCTGTGCGCCTGCTCGCGCCGTGCGACCAATGCGGTGAATATGGGTTTCCGGCTCTTCACTTACCGTATAATTAATTACGCAGGCAACATCATCAATATCCAGCCCTCGCGCAGCTACATCGGTGGCAACAAGTACTTGTAGCGCATCGCTGGCGAACTGCATTAGCACCGATGTGCGTTGATGCTGTTCCAAGTCCCCCTGAAGTCCAGCTGCGCTAAAGCCATCTTCGATAAGCTCCTCAACTACTTCATTTACCTGAACCTTGCGGTTACAAAATACAATGGCATTTTTAGGTTGGTAGTGGGTAAGTACCGCTTTAAGCGCCTGAGTGCGTGTGTGCGGGAGCACGTTGTAGCCCAATTGGGTGATAGCGGGTTTACTGTCTTGAGACTCAACTTTACAGGTTACCGGGTTGTGCAGGTACTGCTTGGCTACACGCTCAATTTGTTCCGTAAAGGTTGCAGAAAACAATAGGGTTTGCACTTGTTTTGGCGTTTGACCGAAAATAATGCGTAAATCGTCTTCAAAGCCCATATCTAACATGCGATCGGCTTCATCGAGGACACGCAACTTTACGTTACTTAGGTCAATTCGACGCTTTTCCACATGGTCCATTACGCGACCCGGCGTGCCCACAATGATGTGCGGGCTATGTTTCAGTGACTGAATCTGCGGCCCCATAGGCTGGCCACCACATAACGTGGTCACTTTAATATTACCGATGTTCTTAGCCGCCGAACGGCACTGCTGAGCCACTTGATCAGCAAGCTCTCGGGTAGGACAAAGTATGATGGCCTGCGTGGTAAAATCATTCACTTCTACGTGCTGCAAGGCAGGAATTACAAAGCACAGAGTCTTGCCGCTGCCCGTCTGCGCTTGGCCTATCACATCTTTCCCCTGCAACGCCTCAGGGAGCGATTGTGCCTGTATAGGGGAAAGTTGGTAAATGCCTTGTGAGTCTAGCGCCTTGGTGATGGCAGGGTTTATATCTAAATGCTTAACTGTTTCAACTGTCATTAATTTGGGTTCCAAAGGTGCACTACACCATGTTCGGTATGATGAGCTATGCCGTATTCTTGGGACACCATGTCACTCCAGGAAGAAAGCTGCTCATTAAACTTGTCACTCATTTTCACACCGGCCGCCGCTAACTTGAGCTTCTCTAAAACCAAAACACAGGTGTCTTTCTTTGACAGTGCTAGGTAGGCCGTTGAAATGTCGTACTTACTCGATAGGGTTATTGTCTCACATTTAAATTGTTTTGGGTTACATCCAAAGTCAATTGCCCCCTGAGAACCGAAAATAGTATCAATTTCGTTGTTGATCAGTGCATCCACTAATGCCTGCCACGAATCATAGGCTTTTACTTTGAAGCCATTCTCTATCGCAACATTATAGCGGTAGTCTTCCAATAAGGTACCAACCCTGAAGTTCTTTGGTACGTTGGCAAAGGATTCAAAATAGGGCTTATCAATGCCGTACAGTCCATGAAGGTTTCTTGATACCGGCGTTACCCAGTGAAACACGCTTTCTCTTTCATGCGTGCGAATTACTGAGAATACCAATACGTTAGACTTGGTCATTGCTTCCTTTGCAATACGTTCCCATGGCGCGGAAAGGATACTCTGCTTTAGCGTCATCTCATCTAATATGTCTCTGACCAAGTCTGCTGCAATACCTTTAAGCTTTCCTCGCTCTCCCACCTCTGAAAAAAGTGGCACAATGTCGGCGATGACCCAAAGATTGTCGGTATTAGCATGCAGCTCACCTGCTAAGCTTAGTGTTCCAAAAGTAAGTATTGTGGCTGGGAAAGATGCTTTCAGTTCATCCCGTATAGCGCTAGCAAGCAATGTGAAGTTGTCTGAACCTTTGTATTGAGCAATCAGTTCGCTCAACCGCTCTGCAAAATCGGCAGAATCTTCACTTTTGCTCAGTGCGATATAGCTCACTGCTATTGTCGTTGCCTGACTGCCCGCATTCGGCGTACATCGAACATTATTTCCACATTCAAAGGCAAATAGCGGCGTGATCCAAAAATAACTATCTTCGTTATTTTCATCTCTGATCAAATTGATAAGGACGTCAGCTTTATTCGATATAGTGTCAGTAGCAGGCGTTAAATCAATGCCATTTTTTGATAAGGCATTTTTAAACACTGTGAGTGAGTAAGATTGAATACTCTGCTTCTCAGAGGGAGATAGGGTACTTGGTAAATCGGGGGCGTGAGAGTAAGAGAATGCTTGTGCCCAAGTGGATGAACTCCACAGGGCACATAAACAGACAATAACAACAAAAACTACGCTTGAAATGCCTTTTCTAATTTCCACTGCAACGTTTGCCCCGCATAAAATGGAACCATATCGGTGCCATCAGCTAGGGTTACTTGTTCTGGCACCGTCCACGACTCTTTCACTAATGTCATTGTAGTCGTATTTCGTGGTAAACCATAAAAATCTGCACCGTAATGGCTAGCAAATCCTTCAAGCTTATCTATTGCGCCTAGCTGCTCGAACACTTCGGCATAAAGCTCAATTGCAGACCATGCGCTATAACAACCCGCGCAGCCGCAAGCATTTTCTTTTTTATGTTTTGCATGAGGTGCCGAGTCGGTACCTAGGAAGAATTTTTTGTTGCCGCTTGCCACCATATCGCGCAACGCTTTCTGATGCGTGTTGCGTTTTAGCACTGGCAAGCAATAGTTATGAGGGCGTACGCCGCCAACCAGTAAATCGTTGCGGTTTAACAATAAGTGCTGAGGGGTAATGGTGGCTCCAACAAATTCGCTGGCGCCCGCTACGAAGCTTGCGGCATCTGCTGTCGTAATATGCTCAAACACCACTTTCAGCTTAGGGAATGCGTCAACGATAGGCCCTAAATGGGTATCAATAAATACTTTCTCACGGTCAAAAATATCAATGTGATGCTCTGTCACTTCACCGTGTATCAACAATAGCAAACCTTGCTCTTGCATGGCTTGGAATACGGGGTATAAAGCCTGAATGCCTTTTACTGCGGCGTCTGAATTAGTAGTGGCCCCTGCAGGATATAGCTTACACGCAGTTACGCCCGCTTGTTTTGCATCGATAATGTCTTGAGGTGTAGTTTGATTAGTAAGGAATAAGGTCATTAGTGGCTCAAAGCTACTGCCTTTAGGTCGCGCAGCTTCAATTCGCCCTTTGTACGCCATGGCCATTTCAGCATTAACCACCGGTGGTACAAGGTTTGGCATAACAATAGCGCGCTGGAAACAACGTGCGGTTGCAGGCACTGTTTCAGCTAGCATTTCGTTATCGCGAAAGTGAAGGTGCCAATCGTCTGGCGTAGTAATGGTGAGCGTTTGCATGCCTTGTCTCTCTTAGTACTTATTCAAACAGAGGGGAAGATGCGCGCAATAATAGCACAATTCCCATTTTGCGCGCAGAACAACTCGCTCGAAAGTGGCTATGAATTCTCTTCGCCGTGCTCTACCCAAATAAGCTTGCTAACGTCGTACCCAGCCGATGTCGCTTTTTCTAGTAAACGGGTGCGGACTTCATCTGAAATAGAAGGTGTTCGCGCTAAAATCCAAAGGTAGTCTTTATCTGGGCCTGTTATCAAAGCATATTGATAACCTTCTTTATCTAGCTCCATAATTACATAACTAGCGTAAAATGGGCCAAAGAACGATACTTTCAGATGCCCTGTCGTTTCAGACTCTACAAAATACGCTTTGCCCTCGGCTTCATCCCATGCATTTTCTTCTACTGAAAAACCGCGATTGATTACCTTAACCCCTCCGTCATCGCGCATGCTATAGGTTGCCGTAACTTCGCTTAATCCTTCTTCGAAGCTATGGTCAAAGCGCGCTATTTCATACCACTTCCCTAAATAACGAGGAAGCTCAAAGCCTTCAACCGGCACTACCTTGTCAGGTACGCCAGTACAGCCAGACAAGCCCACACACACCATACCCGCCATAATCATTGAAACTAACTGCTTAAACATATGCCCTCTTTTCCTTGAACTCAGCTTTTAAAAAGCCCACTGATTAATTTAAATACACGCCTACATCGCAATAATGATCTTTATCGGTGCTGCAACACCATAAACCTTCAAGCTAGGCTAACGGTCGACAATAAAAATACGCTCGCCTAATCAGACTTTTCTTATCGCTTGGACCATATTACAGTGCTTTTAAAACAAGCCTTGAGCTAATACAGGCCCTGCCCACTCGATATTCTCAAACAGGGAGAAAATGACATGAATGCACACTTTCCACACGCAAGCCGCTTAATATATGGATGCATGGGCTTAGGTGGCGGTTGGAACGACAAACCGGCAACCAAAGCCGATATAAGCCAAGCAAGAAGCATCATTGATACTGTGCTGAGTTTAGATATTAATGTGTTTGATCATGCTGATATTTATACGTTCGGCAAAGCCGAAACGGTTTTTGGTGAAGCGCTCAAGCAAGCGCCCGAATTAAAAGACAAAATGATTATCCAATCTAAATGTGCAATACGATTTGAGGATGATTTAGGACCAAAGCGTTACGACTTTTCAGCAAATCACATTCACACGTCGGTTGAAGGCATTCTCTCTAGATTAGGAATAGAACAGCTTGATATACTGCTGCTGCATCGTCCAGATCCACTTATGGAGCTAGACGAAGTCGCCGGTACACTGAAGCTGCTTCAGCAGCAAGGTAAAATAAAGCATGTTGGCGTTTCAAACATGCATGGTCACCAAATTAATTACCTGCAGTCTGCACTTTCCACACCTATTATTGCCAACCAACTTGAAATGAGCCTTGGCTTTAGAGACTGGTTAGAAGACGGTATTACTACCAACAGTGCTGCTAATCGCGATACAGGTTATGCGCCCGGTACACTTGAATACTGCATGATGAACAACGTGCAACTTCAGGCATGGGGAAGCTTGGCACAAGGTAGATACACAGGTGCAAAAGTTGAAAATAGTAATGACCGTGCAACAGCAGACTTAGTGGCTCAACTTGCAGGTGAATATCAAACTACACCTGAAGCGATTGTTTTGGCCTGGTTGATGCGACATCCTGCCAACATTGCGCCCGTTTTGGGCAGTACCAATATTGACAGAATTAAAGCAAGCCAAAAGGCTGAAGATGTTCATTTAAGTCGAGAGCACTGGTACAAGTTATTTGAGGCTGCTCGCGGTCAAGAGATGCCGTAAGCATAAATATTAAGGAAATTAAGATGCTGAAAGGCTTTCACCACGTTGCTATCATTTGTAGTGACTACCCTCGCTCAAAGACGTTTTACACGGACGTGTTGGGCTTCTCGATTATTGATGAAAACTACCGTGAAGCCAGAGACTCTTACAAATGTGACCTCGCGTTACCTGATGGCAGTCAGATTGAGCTTTTTTCGTTTCCGGGGGCACCGCAAAGACCGTCGCGCCCAGAAGCGCAAGGACTTAGGCACTTAGCGTTCAAGGTGGACAACCTTGATGAAATGATCAACCACCTAACGAATAAGCGAGTTGAATGCGAGCCAGTGAGAACCGATGAATACACCGGCAAACGCTTTACATTTTTCCAAGATCCTGACGGTTTACCCCTAGAGCTATACGAGATCTAAAAATCGCGAAGCCGTAATAGAAAAATGCCGAATAAGGGGTCTCTTATTCGGCATTTTTATCAATAGCGATACAAACTTTTATTGGTCGAGCATCCTGACTTCCCGCTGCGGGAATGGTATTTCAATATCATGCTGCTGAAGGGCATTAAAAATGGCTTGGTTTAGTGCATAGCGCACTTCGAAATGCCTTACAGCTGGCGCCCAAACCCGAATACCAAAGTTAATACTGCTGTCGCCAAAATTATCTACACCAATGGCGGGTGACTTTTCTTCGCTGACTCCATCTACCGTTTCAACAGCCTTGCGAATCACATCGATTACCTCATCGACCTTACTGGAATAGGCAACGCCAATTTCAAGTTCAATCAACATGTTCTCTGCAGAATTATGCAAGATTTCACCGACTATCAGTTTGTTGGGTATTTGGATGTGAACATTGTCTTCGTCAATAAGAATGGTATAGGGCAACATGACTTGATCGACCACCCCTGCAACACCACGCACGCGGATAGTGTCGCCAACAACGAAAGGACGGGTAATAATTATGGTAAAGCCAGCGGCATAGTTGGCCAACATACCTTGAATAGCTAAACCTGCACCTAAACCTACAGCACCTACGGCGGCTATAAGTGGGGTTACGCTAATGCCCACATTACCTAATGCTATAATTATTACGATACCCAATACCACTAGCTTGCTGGCACCGCCGGTAAAGCGGCTCAGCGTAATATCGATATTTCTGCTGACCATCAGGTTTTCAACCATGTGGCCTATTTTATTGGCCACCCACCAGCCAAGCAGAAAAATAATGATGGCGCCTACAATTTGGAAACTGTAGGTCACTGCAAATTCTACAAGAGTGTCGTAAAGGGCTTGCGCTTGTTTTAACTCATCCATGGAACGTGATTAGACTAGAAACTGATAGGAATAACCGAAGCTTAAACAACAACGTGAGGAAAAACCAGTGCCGAGAGCAAGCCCGGCACGTTACGGTTTTAAGGAATAAAGAGCGAGCATTGCGTTTAGTTGGCGTATTCGCTTGCCTCAATTTCCGCTAAACGTTCTTTGGTAGGGTTCTTAATGTAGTTATACACCAAGCCAACAAAGAGCACGGCAGCAAAACCCGTGGCTACCATAAAGCCATACTTGGCGTCGCCACCGTTGGCGTCGCTCACCAGGCCCATGATGAAAGGCCCTGCAGCCGCACCTGCTGCGGTGAAGAACAAGATTACTCCGGCTACGCTTCCGTGTTGATGTTTTGGGAAACAGCTTATGCCTTTTGAGTTAAAGGTAGGATAAATTACTGACATAAAAATGCCCGTTAGCGGGAATAGAAACAACGCAAGCTGTTTTCCGCCCCACAGACCAAGACCGAAACACAGTACAATAGCACCAGTGAACACCATAAGAACCAATGCCCAGTTGAAGTGAGACATCATCCAGATGCCTACGAAACGCCCTGCAGCACGAAGGATAAAGAATGCCGTTACCGAGTATATTGCAAGGGTCTGAGAGAAGCCTTCAGTATAACAATCGTAGGTCGCTTTAAGCGTAGTCGCGTCGCACACTAAATAACTCGGCATCCACACATAAATGGCGCTTTCTGCGGCGACATATAAAAACGCGCCTACTGAAAATCCTAAAGCATAGGGGTTTTTCACTAAACTTAAGCTCTGCGCTATCGATACTTTCTTTTCACCTGAGGCTGTATCGCGAGTGTAAGCGGGGTATTTCACCAGCAAAGCACCGATTATAAGTAGCGTACAAACACCACCGGCGATTACATAAAGCCACTGCCATGCAACGCCTTGATGGATAAGATAAGCGACAATTAGAGGCCCGATAATTGCGCCAACGCCAAAGAAGGCTTCTGCCCCATTCATAGTTGCTGTGTGCTGCTTGGTCGATGTTGAAATATCACCGATGAGCGCCAGCGCACCTGTTTTAAAGATGCCCACGGCAACGCCAGATAAGCTCATTAAACTAACAATCAACACAAAGTCGTTAGCAATTAAGAAGCTGTAGCAGGCAAGGCCAAACAACGCTAAACCAATGATAATGGTAGGCTTGCGGCCTAACTTATCAGCCAAAAAACCTAGGAATAAACCCGATAAGGCAATACCTAACATGGGGAGTGAATGCATTAAGCTTGCTTGAGCATTGGTGACAGAGAACGCCACTTTCACTTCTTTGATTATCTCGCCTACCGAGTCTGACGTCATCGCAAACATCATAAACATTAGGTAGGTTAGCCATCTGATAATTCTACTACTAGGATCATGATTGGGCATAGTCTGTCTCACAAGCACGGTATGAAAGGCCTTGTTCAACCCTTCTAAACTTCACAAAAACACGTTGATCATTGCACGCATTCAGTAGGTCAAAAATAACGATGTAATAAACTTGATAAATGAGCTTAATCGTTTAAGATAAAAGTTAACAGAATTTAAAAAGCCTGTAAACCTGTTAATTAGGATAGGTTGTATGACGCACCTAAGCGTCGCACTTTGGAGTTTTCTATGAGCTATGCTGCTGACAGTGGTGTATGTTTAGACCGAATCTTGGCATCAACCGATTTATCTGGCCTAAGTAAGAAAGATGCAACAACTTTTACGCGTCGCTTGAAGGAACATTTTCCTCGTCTTTTTGACAAATATACCTACGTTTATGGGCACCAGTATGACTGCTACTTTCATTTACAAAAACTGGTTGAAATATTAAGAGACGGGTTAAAAAACCGTAAACCAGCACTCAAAAAGCTTGATAATGAAAGGTTAAAAAACCCGCTTTGGTATCGCGATGAACAGCAAGTCGGCATGGCCTGCTATGTTGACCTGATGGGCCCCACTCTGAATGACTTGCATGACAAAATTCCCTACTTTAAGTCTTTAGGCGTTACCTATGTACACTTAATGCCTTTATACGATGCGCCCAAAGGGGATAGCGATGGCGGATATGCTGTGTCGGATTATCGCAAGGTTAATCCAACGCTAGGCACAGTGAAAGACCTGGAAAAGCTTGCTTCAGCACTGCAAAAAGAGGGAATAAATCTTGTTCTCGATTTTGTGTTCAATCATACCTCTGACGAGCACGCTTGGGCGAAAGCTGCACTGGCTGGTGATAAGCAGTTTCAAGACTACTACTACCTTTTCGATGACAGAACCATTCCCGATCAGTACGAACATACTTTAAGAGAAATATTTCCTCAGGTAAGAAGAGGTAGCTTTACCTTTAATGAACAGGTAGAAAAATGGGTATGGACAACATTTAACAGCTTTCAATGGGATTTAAACTACAGTAATCCTGAGGTGTTTAACGCTATCACGTCTGAAATGTTGTTTCTGGCCAATATAGGTAGCGCTGCACTGCGTTTAGATGCGTTGGCCTTTATTTGGAAAGAGCTCGGTACTAACTGCGAAAATCAGGAAAAGGCTCACGTTCTTATACAAGCGTTCAACTGTTGCTTACAGATTGTAGCGCCTGCCGTGGTCTTTAAGTCAGAAGCCATCGTGCACCCTGACGAAGTACTTAAGTACATCGACAAAGATGAGTGTCAGCTATCCTACAACCCTTTGCTAATGGCACTGCTATGGAACTCGTTAGCCACGCGTAAAACCCGTTTGCTTACGCGCTCAATGAAAAAGAGCTTCTCTATTTCTGAGAACTGCACATGGGTGAACTACGTGCGATGCCACGACGATATCGGATGGACCTTCGACGACGCGGTAGCCAGCGAACTGGGTATTAACGCATTCGATCACCGCCATTTTCTTAACCAATTTTATACCGGTCGTTTTGAAGGAAGTTTTGCCAACGGCGTGCCGTTTGCTGAAAACCCTTCTAACGGCGATTGTCGTGTGTGTGGTTCACTGGCCTCTTTATGTGGACTAGAAGGCGCGCTTAAATCCAACGATTCAAAAGGCATTGATGACGCTGTTAAACGAATGATGCTACTTTACGGTATCACCTTTAGCATTGGAGGTATTCCGCTACTTTACTCTAGTGACGAAGTAGGCAAGCTTAATGACTACAGCTATCGATTTGATGACACCAAAAAGCACGACGACAGATGGGTAAACCGAATTGCTGTTACCCGCGCAGATACGGAATTGGCGCTAGGAAACACTTCGCCTGCCAACCCTACAGAGACTGCGAGCCTTCGCGTGTTTAACGGATTGCGCAAAATGATAGCAATTAGAAAGCAGAATGCGATTTTCGGGCAGTCTAGCACCCAAATTTTAGATGCCGATAACCATCATTGCTTTGCTTTTCTTCGGGAAAATACACAGGGTCACAAGCTGCTTGTGATATGTAACTTCAGTGAGCACCCTCAGACCATTCAGCGTAGCCTTTTGGCAACACTAAAGGGCGCATCAAGCCGAGATTTGCTAACTGATGAAACTGTCGAAATGAATGCTTCACCACTATTGCTTGAGCCTTTTCAACAAATGTGGCTTCTTGCTGATTAAAGTTCGAGCTTTCACCATATCTTGCTAATTGCTGTTTGAAAAGTGGTTAGCAAGTTATCCGCGGCTTAGTCGCCAAATTAATTATCTTTACTGCCAGTGACTTATCGAATAAGTCATTTTTTCACAGGCACACCAATAAATACCCACTATACTTTTTATAGTGAATAGATAGTTCACGTAGCTTCCGCATAACTTTGGTAGCTTGGCCTGTGTTTGACTGGCTCTCAAACTGATTGACGCGGAAGTAGCACTCTTCTTGTTGTGTGTGGTTTGTTTCTTGCTTCACGCAGAAGTATTACACAGCGGGATTCGACTTATGTCATATGGATATGTTTAACATGGTAACGGATAAAACGATGCAAAGTGATAGTGCTTTGGAATACATGTGCCCGTATTGCGGCGCAATAAATGACTTCCAGCTAGAAACAGTTCGCGACATGTATCACGAACAGCATGAATCTTGTGGGTGCTGCAATAAAGTACTCAGTTTAACGGCGGCCGATGGTATTGGTGGCCGTATCAATTTGATTGTCGATTCACTGGATGCAGAGCTTGTTATCAAATAAAGCGCATTGGAAAGCGTAGCAAAATGTTAGCAAACAAAAAGCCGCTTCATGAGCGGCTTTTAAAGTTCTTAAATAAAGTTCCGAAACAAACAACCATTAACTACCGAAAGAACTCTCGTTTCAATTCATTATCAGTAAGGAAACGGCCGCCGAGCGCAGACGTTTTCGTATATGAATTAGTATCACGGATCCCTCTCGCCTTAACGCAATAGTGCGTGGCGTTAATGCTCACCGCTACGTCTTCAGTATTGGTCAACGTCTGCAACGCAACTAACACTTGTTGAGTTAAACGCTCTTGTACCTGTGGACGTTGAGCAAAGAAACCCACAAGACGGTTAATCTTTGAAAGGCCGATTACTGTATCTTTTGGAATATAAGAAACGGTTGCCGTGCCATCAATAGTAACAAAGTGGTGTTCGCAGGTGCTGGTCAGGCTTATATCAGATACCTGTACAGGCTGGTCAATCTGCATCTTGTTTTCAATGGCAGTAATCTTAGGAAATTTGCGGTAGTCCAATCCACCGAAGATTTCATTAACATACATTTTAGCGATTCGCGTGGGCGTATCACACAAACTGTCGTCAGTTAGATCAAGGCCAAGCGTGTCCATTACGTCACGCATAGCACTTTCAATTCGTTTGCGCTTTTGCTCGTCAGTAAGACCATTAGCCACCATAGGTGTTTCTAAACCTTTGGCTTCTAATGCTTCTCGTACACGTTGTGCTGGCTCTGAAATAGAGGGGTCTAGTGCGTCGCGCACAATTACCGCTTCTTTTGCTAACATTACTTTATCCGTAGTTACTTCTTTTTTGATCTTGTACGAGCATGAGTTCGTTACAGATCGATTACTTGGCAACATGACTTTTATTTAATGTCATTGCTACCGACTGTGCATTTGGCACAGAATAATAAAACCGTTACCTTTTACGAAAGAAGGACATCATCTTGAATTCACCTGTGTTAATTACAGGCGCAAGTCAACGTTTAGGCTTAGCTATGGCCAATAGTTTACTTGACCAGGGCCACCACGTTGTCGTGACTTATCGAACACTTCGTCCAAGTATTTCAATGCTTGAGGATAAAGGTGCTACAGTCTTACAGGCGGATTTTAGCACTGAGGCGGCTATTGATCGAGCAATTGATGAGATTAAGGCAATCAGTAAAACCTATCGAGCGGTGATCCACAACGCGTCAGATTGGGCGCAAGAAAAAGATAACCATGACAAGCATAGCTTGATTGAACGAATGATGTTGGTCCATGCTGTTGCCCCTTACCGCATAAACTTGGCACTTGAAAAGGCTCTTTGTGATTGCGACGTTCAATCTGACATTATTCATATGACTGACTACGTTCAAGAAACAGGCAGCGAGAAACACATGGCTTATGCGGCAAGTAAGGCAGCTCTGCACAACCTGACCCTATCATTTGCTAAGAAGCTAGCACCAAAGGTAAAAGTAAATAGCATTGCCCCAGCTTTGCTTATGTTCAATGAGGGTGATGACGAAGCTTATAAGCAAAAAGCGTTAGAAAAATCACTGTTAGAGATAGTACCGGGGGCGCAAGAGGCCGTGAAAGCCGTGAACTATTTATTTGATAGTGACTACGTGACAGGGCAAACCCTTCATCTTAACGGTGGGCGGCATTTAAGATAAAGACTGCCCCTTTTTTCTGTCATTTCAGTTTTCCTTATGGCTTAAAGTAATCGTCACCGCCAATTAATTTCATCGCCATTTGCCTTGGTCTCATGCTGAGGCATGGCTATAATCCGAACCCTATTTCGTAGCTATTTGGAATTTTACTATGCACGGCAACCGTACTATGGCGCCTGAATGGCATAACATTGATGCTGTTATGTTAGCGTGGCCTCATGCGCAAACCGACTGGGCTCCATGGTTAGAAGACGCGAGAGCGACGTATCTGAACGTGATTGCTGCAGTAAACCGCAACGATGCGGGTGTGATTTTATTATGTGCGCCGAGTGACGTAGACGATCTTAATTCTCGTTTACCAGAGAACGCTCGAGTGCTTATTGTTCCTGCCTCATTTAACGACACATGGATGCGCGACTACGGTTTCATCACTTGTAAAGACAGTGAAGGCAATGGCTCGCCGGTAGAATTTCGCTTTAATGGTTGGGGCAATAAATTTAACGCCGCTGAAGATAATCTGGCGAATCAGCGTTATCTTGCCAGCATGTGTAAATCTGTACTTCGCAGCAGCCCAATTGTGGCAGAAGGTGGCGCGCTGGAAATTGATGAAGACGGACACCTATTAAGTACTGCCCAGTGTTTACTTAACCCTGAGCGTAATGGTGATATGTCGCTAAGCGCTTACGAAGATGCATTTAAAGATATGCTAGGCTGCAGCAAAGTTACTATTTTGCAGCATGGTCATTTAGAAGGCGATGATACTGACGGTCACATCGACACATTAGTGCGTTTCACGCCGAACAAAGGCCTAGTGATCCAGGCGTGTAACAACCGTCCTAATGACAGTCACTTTGAAGGGTTGAAAGCGTTGTGCGACGAGTGCGCCCTTGAGCTGCCTGAGCATGAAAAGTTTCATCTGCCGCTGCCTAATATTGTAAATGACGAAGGGGATCGCCTGCCGGCATCGTACGCAAATTACTTAATTTGTAACAACGCAATATTATTGCCTGTTTACGGTGAAGAGGAAGACGCAGAAGCCATTGAGACTGTACAAAGAGCACATCCCAATCATATTGTTGAACCAATCGATTGCAGTGTACTCGTAAGACAATACGGCAGCTTGCATTGCATTTCCATGCAGGTTCCCACAAATACATTAAAAGATTCGATTATCACCACCTTAAAGAAAGGAGTGTCATTACATGCGCCCAGCTAAGCTAAAAGTGGGTCTGGTACAACAGGCCGTTGCCGATAACGATAAAGCAACGAACTGGAATAAAAGTGCCGAGCAAATTGCCAAATTAGCCGCTGAAGGATGCGAGTGTATTTTGCTTCAAGAACTACACAGCACCCTGTATTTTTGCCAGCAAGAAGATACTGACGCCTTTGATTTGGCTGAACCAATTCCAGGACCTGCGACAGAATTTTTTGGTGAACTAGCCGAAAAACACAATATCGTGTTGGTGACATCTTTATTTGAAAAGCGCGGTTCAGGTTTGTATCACAACACCGCAGTCGTGTTCGACCGCAGTAAAGAAATTGCGGGCAAATATCGTAAAATGCATATTCCTGATGACCCAGGCTTTTACGAGAAGTTTTACTTCACACCGGGCGATATGGGCTTCACGCCTATTGAAACCAGCGTGGGTAAACTTGGCGTATTGGTGTGTTGGGACCAGTGGTATCCAGAAGCGGCGCGCCTAATGGCGATGGCAGGTGCGGACTTGTTGTTCTACCCTACCGCAATCGGCTGGGATTTAACTGACACAGTAGAAGAGCGTACCCGTCAGCACGGTGCATGGGAAACCATTCAACGCTCTCACGCTGTGGCAAACTCAGTACCGGTTATCGTGGCAAACCGCACTGGATTTGAAGCGTCACCTGTTGAAGGTGATCCAGGTATTCAGTTCTGGGGACAAAGCTTTGTAGCAGGCCCCCAAGGTGAGATTTTGGCCAAAGCCGAAGCTGAAGGTGAAACCACGCTAACCGTAGAGCTTGATATGGAACGTACCGAGCAGGTCAAGCGCATTTGGCCTTACTTCCGCGACCGCCGCATAGACGCCTACGACGAACTAACCAAGCGCTGGCGCGATTAACCTAAATAATGGGGTCAGAGTACATTTTCCAAGACAAATCTATGTCACAAAATGTACTCTGACCCCTTTTTTAATTCTGCCGCGGTGGAAATGTACTCTGACCCCAATTTTGTGGCTACACTTTAAATATAATGTTGTCGTAGAGCATGAATACCTGTCGTGAGCGTTTGGGCAGAAGCGTTAGCATTACCTCTTCATCTATATCTAGCCCACCAGTGAACTGACCAAAGGCTGGCATCACAAATACATTTTCGTTGTTAGTAAAGCATTTGCCTGAATAACGGCGGCGAGTAATGGTTGTGCGCTTTTTGGGATGATAATGGCCAATAACCTGAGCACGAGTTTCACTCGTTTCTACTTCGTGTCTAAATACCATATTATCTAACACTATTTCAAAACACGGCGTACCCGGTATGCCGTCGGGTAAATCTGGGTCATGATTACCTTCTACCCACATCCACTCGTTCACACTATCAACTAATCTGCATAAGTGCTGACGGTCCTCAGTGGTCATGCGCGACATGCTGTGTTTGTCGTGAAAGCTGTCACCTAAGCTGATTACTCGCAGTGGCTTGTAATCTTCGATGATACTTTCTAACCGCGTTAACGTGGCAGTGGAATCTAAACTCGGCAACGGGTTCGCATAACTGCGTAAATAACTGCCTTTTTCTAAGTGGAGATCAGACACTATAAGCCAATCGCATGCGGGTAAATACGCCACACCGCGCGCGTCTAACAGCCACAAGTAGTCTGCATATTTTGTAATCGTGATGTGGCGCTGGCTTACTTTTTCGGTTAGCCACGCGTCAGTTATTGCCAAATTGCCCTCTTATTCTTTTCGTCTTTGCTTTTATTTAATATTATTCAACAGATGAGCCCGATAACAATGCACGAACTTCATCTAACATGGTTTCAGCTTCGGCATATAAATTAGCTTGCTCAATGATAGCCTGCGCACCAGCGCCTTTCACTTGTTCACTACGCACATCCAGTACTATAGGAATGGCCATGGGCGACGGCTTTTCAAGATTCACTAATGTCGCTGAATCTACATAGCGGATAAGTAAATTAGCGAGTCGCCGTAAATCAAGTAGCTCACGTTCTGCATCGGCCCGAGCTACTTTAAGTAAGATATGGTCGCGGTCGTGTTCACGCAACGTATCGTAAATAAGGTCCGTGGAGAACGTGACCTGCTTCATGGTTTTTTGGCTGGCGTGATAGCGCTGTTCAGTGAGCCCACTCACCACCGCCACTTGCCTGAACGAGCGCTTAAGCATAGGTGCCTGTAACATCCAGTCTTCTAACTCGTCCCCTAAAATATCCGGCTGAAATAGGTGCTGCAGCTGCCCTTGTGTGATGGCGTTTACTGATGCTACCGATAATCCGTAATCGGTCACGCTGAAGCTTAAAGGCTTAATGCCCATTTTTTCCATTCGTCGCGTTAGCAACATACCTAAGGTTTGGTTCGCTTTGCGTCCGTCGAAGGTGTAGTACAAGGTATAGTGCGCATGTCTAAACGGAAATTGTTCTACAAGCACGTTGTCAGGACTAGGCAATTGAGAAAACGCCTGTTGAAGTTTAAGCCACTCTTGTACCTGTGCAGGCAGTGCTCTCCATGATTTCTGAGTAGCCAAAATTGCCCGTACCCCTTCCGCCAAGTAAGTAGATAGCGGCATTTGACCACCCGCGTAGCTTGGTATTTTCGGCTCTTTTGCTTTTGCAGGCTTAGCGTGTAGCTGCATGTCGCGAATAGCCTCAAAACGCAATATTTCTCCTGCAAAATAGAAGGTGTCTCCGGGCGTTAACTGCTGAGCGAAATACTCTTCTACTTCACCAATTATCTTGCCCTGATTTCCTCTTCGTATACGCTTTACTTTAAGCCGACCCGCTTCAACGATTGTGCCGATATTTTGTCTGTGCCGTTGAATAACCCGCCGATTCGCTGGCGAGTAAGTGCCATCGCCGTTTTTCGTCAGGCGTTGATATCTCTCATACGCATTAAGCGCACTGCCGCCGTCTTGAGTAAACTGCCACAGCTTATCGAAATCATCTCTATCCAACCCTTGATATGGCGTGGCGGTAAGTATCTCTTGATACAAGGTATCTGGGCTATCAGCCCTACTACACAAGCAGTTCAGTATAAATTGCGGGACAATGTCCAGTGCCCCTGGTTGTGGGCTTTCCCCGTCTAGCTCCCCTTTTTCAATAGCGGTGATCGCCGCCTGACACTCCAGCGCTTCAAAACGGTTTGCCGGTACGAGCAACGCTTCACTTGGCTCGTCGAGCCTGTGGTTTGCTCGCCCTATCCTTTGCAGCAGCCTGCTTACGCCTTTAGGTGCGCCAACTTGTATGACCTTGTCTACATCACCCCAGTCGATACCTAACTCCAAGGCCGACGTACATACAATTGCCCTCAGCATGCCGCTTGCCATCAAGGCTTCGGTCTTACGACGCTGCTCTTTGCTCAAGCTGCCGTGATAAAGGGCAATGGGTAGCGCAGCCTTGTTTGCCTCCCACAGCATTTGAAACAACAGCTCTGACTGAGCTCGCGTATTCACAAAAACCAGTGTGGTTTTGGCGTTTTCAATGGCCTGGTAAATATCATCGATGGCGTAGCGAGCCATAAAGCCGCCAAAAGGCATGCGCGCTTTAGAGTGCAGCATTTCCACCTTAGGTTTTTCACCCGCTTTCACTTTTACAATATTAGCTATACCGTCACTGCCAGCCAGCCACGCACCTAGCGTTTCGGGAAATGCCACGGTGGCTGATAAGCCAATACGCTTACAATGCGGTGATAGAACGCTTAACCGCGCGAGGGCGAGTGAAAGAAAGTCTCCGCGCTTGTTGGCCATTAAACTGTGCGTTTCGTCGATGATCACGCGTTTAAGCTTGCCAAAAAGCTTATCGGCATCGGCGTAGCTCAACATCAGCATGAGCGATTCTGGTGTGGTAAGCAGTATGTTTGGCGGCTTTTTACGTTGACGCTGGCGCTTATGAGAAGGCGTGTCGCCAGTGCGTGTTTCTGCCGTTATCGGCAGCGCCATCTCTTCAATGGGCTGTAACAAATTACGATGAATATCTTGCGTGAGTGCTTTCAGCGGCGATATGTAAAGGGTATGTAGGCCGTTGAACCCATCCTTTTCTTTTCCTTTTGTTGCCTGTTTGTTTATTGCTTTTGTTTCGGCTTGTTCACTGGTTCCGGTCTTCTTAACAAGCTCCCCGTTTTCCGACATCTCTGCAAGTTCGACTAGGCTAGGTAAAAAGCCCGACAGGGTTTTGCCAGCGCCGGTTGGCGCAATCAATAATGTACAGTCATGCTGGTCTTTCTCCACCAGCATGGTGTGTTGATAATCGCGTAGTTGCCAGCCTTTTTGTTCAAACCAATGGGCAAAGACTGAAGGAAGTGAAGTCATTGATGGTTCTTGTTAATACTTTTAGCACTTATACGGCAAAACCTTGGTTAGGTTTACTTGTCACGCCTTACGATAGATGCACAATGTAATCATCCTCAGCGCGTTTAATGTTTAGATACATTTTTCACTTCGACCTTATGCATTTTCTTAGCGTAAACTTCAGCGCAGAGTTTTTGACCTTCTTATGCTTCACGAATTAGCGATTTTCTTACAAGGACCGTACATGCGAATTCATTCAATAGACGCCGTTAGAGGTTTAGCCATTCTTGGCATCTTATTCATGAACATTACGTTTCACCAAAACGGTTACGCTAACTATGCATTTTTTGAAGAGCCGCTATTATCAGACACGGTTATTTCACTTTTTAACACGCTGTTTTTGGATGGACGATTTCGCTCTCTGTTCTGCTTGCTGTTCGGTGCAGGTCTGGCAATTCAATTTGAGTCCTGCGAGAAGCGCGGACACCATTTTTTAGATTTCTCACAAGCCAGACTTAAGTGGCTGTTTGTATTCGGGCTACTGCATGGCGTATTTATTTTCAGCGGCGACATTTTGCTTTATTACAGCCTGTGCGCATTTTTTATTTTAAAACACTTCACGCTCCCTCAAGATGAACTCAAAAAGAAAAGTATTCATTACCTTATTGTGGGAAGCGCAATTATGTTAGTTGGTGGGCTCGTCATGGCGTTTGTGTTCGACATGGGGGCTGAACTGCCAACGCGACCCAGTGAAACATTTAACGAAGAAGTCGCCTTGTGGCAAAGCGGCTATTTAACGCAGCTTGGTATTCAAGCGTCATTTATGCTGTCTACGGTTATTGTCGCGCCATTCACTATGCTGTGGCAGTCTATGGGGCTTATGATGTTTGGCGCTTATTTGTATAGGGCAGGCTTTTTCAATCACGGCTTCTCGTTACTACTATTTAAGAAGTTAGTATTAGTTGCCATCGTCACATCCATCATTACTGCACTTCCGCAATTTTTATTCGAACAGGTAACATTAGATGTGATTCCCATGTTCACTAGCATTCCAGCCATTTTCTGTGCTTTGGTATACGCTCACGTATTGATAAACATAAGACATACTGCGGCGTGGTGGTATCAGTCGCTTATAAACTGCGGCAAAGTTGCGTTCACCCTCTACTTAACCCAATCAATAGCACTCGCTGTGCTATTTCGCATCGTCATGCCCGCTTATTTTCCAAACTTTATTTACAGCGTAACTTTGCTTGATTTGCTTCTTGTCACCATCGCCTTCACCGCAGTACAAGTTATTTTGGCGAACGGCATTACTAAGCACTTCAACCAAGGTCCCTTTGAAGCCCTATGGCGAAAAATGTATTTGCGCAGTTTTCACAAAAAGCAAAAATTGAAACAGGACGAAATAGAGCAGCTCACCTAACGCCATATCGCTTGCATCTTGAAAATTGTGTCTATACTGAACGGTAAACGTAACCTAAATAAGTAGGCCTGCTAAGCTTTACTCAATGTTAAAGGTTAGCAGGCCCAATGGCTTTTCCTTAGCCATTGAGGTAAATAGGCATGATACAAAGTCGACGTCGAGTAGGACTATTTTCAATAGTAGCGGTGATGATAATTTGGCACCTTTTCTGTCAACAAGCTTTTGGAAGTGTGTTGGACAGTGCGCAAACATCACAGCTCGCCCCTAGCAGTTACGAAGTTAAGATAGTCGAAAGTAGTGAGTTCGACTATGCCTCTCATGACTATTACTCTGCATTGCTTAAATTAGCGCTCAGCAAAACAGAAGACCCTATTAAACCAACATATCTCGTAGAGAGTAGCGGCAATTTGGTTCAAGAACGTGTACTACGCGAGCTAAACCAAGAAGGGGGAATTGACGTGTTTTGGACAGTGACGTCAAAATTGCGTGAACAGCAAGCCATTCCGGTGCGGGTTCCTCTATTGAACGGAATCATGGGCTATCGCGTCTCTTTGATCCGCCAAAGTACTCTACGTGAGTTTAACAATGTTCGTAGCGCGCCTGACCTAAAGCGGTTTATTGCAGGTCAAGGTCACGACTGGCCCGATTTTCAGATTCTAGAGCACAACGGATTTACTACGTTAGGAACCAGTAATTACGACATTATCATTGAGCTTTTAAAGGCTGGTAGAATTGATTACTTTCCACGTGCGGCTCATGAGGCGGTGGTAGAGGCGAAATCACTAAACGACCCAGACATTATCATAGAGCCTTCAGTTTTATTGTATTACCCGTCTTACATGTTCTTCTTCGTTTCACAATCGAAACCTGAATTAGCGCAGCGCATAGAACGGGGATTAAATATTGCTCGACAAGACGGAAGCTTCGCCGCGTTATTTGAAAAATACATTAGTTTTAAAGATATTGAAAAAGCGCTGAAGCTTTCAGAGAGGACCATACTCAAACTTGATAATCCGCATCTCTCCGAAGCGACGCTAGAGGCAACGCCGGAAGATTCAATATCGATACTCCTCCAATAGAAAAACATCACTGCTCAAATC
The DNA here is from genome assembly GCF_001924945.1 of Alteromonas sp. W12. Lineage (NCBI taxonomy): Bacteria > Pseudomonadati > Pseudomonadota > Gammaproteobacteria > Alteromonadales > Alteromonadaceae > Alteromonas > Alteromonas sp. W12. Next base: position 445,630 of record NZ_LQXH01000008.1, on the reverse strand, counting down.
CGCGAGTTATCACTTTAAACCGTCGCCCCTACATGGATGACGTACAAAAAAGGGCCTGTAAAAATGAGGCCCTCGTCCACGTAAATAGCGTATTAGAATCTGAACGTACCTAACAAGGTGGCCGAGCCCAGCTGGCTTTCGTCGGTATCATATCCTAAACCGAACTCAACAGATGCATGCGGGTTAAACCAGTAATGAGTCCCTAACTCAATAACATTATCCGAGCCAATAACGTCGTTACTCTCGTGAATGTACGACACGCCTACACTCCAGTCGGGGCGAAAGTAATAATCTGAATCTAGTTCAATGGAAAATTCACCATCAAACTGGGTGCCTTTCAACTTTGTATCCCAGCCCGGCGTAAATTTTCCGGCGCGGCTTCCAAAACTATTATAGCGTGCAAATACGCTGTAGCTGAATTCTGATTCAGAGCGTTCGCCTCTTGCATATGGTTCTGCTGATGCAAGATATTTTTCAGTTAAGTCAAAGTATTCAATGCCAGCACCGTATTCCCAATTATCATTGGCAAACGTTGACAGTTCTATACCGAATCGATTAAACGTATCTTCAAAATAAAGCCCATCGTTGGTCAAGCGACCATAACGCCCTCTTATGACTAACGCATCAGAATAAAACCATTCGCCTTTCACATTGAAATTGTCAACGTTATCAACGCCAAAATAGTCAACTGATACATTACTGGTTCGCTGGAGGTAGGGACTTATTGACCAAGGCTGCTCATCAATACTTACAGACTCAAAGTAATAGCGATATGCTGCACCGATAAAAACGTCATCACCATCGCGAACGTCTGAAAAGCCTATAGCAGCTTCGTGTTGTATATCGGTAGATTGAGCAAAAACAGGGAGGGTAGAAATAGCAAGTAAGCAAGCGCAATAACGCATCATAAAGCAACGTCCTTATTAGAGAAATGTCCAAAAAGCTGTCTTTTTAGTCGGGTAGTGAATGTAATTAAGAAACTTATAAAGTGCAATTAAAGAAGCCGTACCGACACATTTTGTGACAATCGAAACCGTTTATTGTTCAGCAGTCATTTGAAACATATAGTGTTTTCAACATCGAATGGTCGATTTTAGGCATTCACTACGTAGTAAGAGCATGATTTATTTCGTGGAAATTATGTGTAGTGCATCCATCAACATGGCTTAAAGCTGACGACACTGGCCTGTATTGCGAGCCGGGTGAATTCTATATTGACCCGATGAATCAAGTGGCCACAGCGCTTGTCACTCACGGACACGCTGATCATGCGCGCGCCGGCCACCACAGTGTCTATGCCAGCGCAGAGACGCTAGCTATTATGAAAACCCGCTATGGCGATGATATGGCAACACACCAACACGCCATAACGCTAGGTAAGTCAGTGACATTTAATGACGTTGCGGTCACTTTTTTCCCCGCCGGGCATATTTTAGGCTCCACCCAAATTCTTATTGAATATGCAGGCTACCGCGTTGTGGTTTCTGGCGACTATAAACGCCGCCACGATCCTACCTGCCCGCCGTTTGAAGTTGTCCCTTGCGATGTATTGATTACCGAGGCCACTTTTGGCCTTCCTGTATTTAAACATCCACCTATAGAGCACGAAATAGATAAGCTCCTTCACTCGTTACGTGTTTTTCCCGAACGATGCCACCTTGTTGGTGCGTATGCCCTAGGGAAATGCCAGAGGGTTATTTTAGCGCTACGTGAAGCGGGGTACGAAAAGCCCATCTACTTACATGGTGCGCAGCTAAAGCTATGCGATTTATATGAACAGCTTGGAATAAGTCTAGGCGCTTTAATTCCTGTATCCGACGTCGCAGATAAAAAAGCACTGGCAGGTGAGATTGTATTAGCGCCCCCCTCGGCATTGGCCGACAGGTGGTCGAGAAGCTTACCCAATGTGCGCCCTGTTATGGCGTCTGGCTGGATGCAAATTCGCGCCCGTGCGAAGCAAAGAAATGCCGAACTACCGCTTATTATTTCCGATCACTGCGATTGGCCAGAATTATTACAAACCATTGAAGAAGTGAATCCCAAAGAAGTATGGGTGACCCACGGTAGAGAGGACGCGTTAATGTATCAAGCTGAAAAAATGGGGTTCAAAGCTAGGGCATTATCGCTTGTCGGCTACGATGAAGAAGAGCAAGGAGGCGACTAATGAAAGCATTTAGTAATTTGCTTGAGCAACTTTATTACACGTCGGGAAACAAAGCCAAAGCGCAACTCATTGCTGATTACATTGCCAACACACCTGACCCTGATCGTGGCTGGGCTATAGCCGCTATGGCCGGTACGTTGCGATTTGATTTTTTTAAGCGTAACACTGTGAAAAAGCTCATTACCGAACACACTGACTCTGCGCTTTTTGCAATGAGCCACGATTATGTGGGAGAGGTTAGCGAAACCGTGGCGCATTTATGGCCTTACAGTGAACCCACAGATAATCTTCCAAGCCTTACCGAAGTCGTAGAAACCTTTGCGTCTGTGAGTAAACAGAGGGTGTCGGAAACGCTAGCCAACTACCTGACGATAATGACCCCTGCACAGCGCTGGGCTTTATTGAAACTTGGCACCCGCGGATTGCGCATAGGCGTGTCGGCTCGCTCCATTAAACAAATATTAGCCGATTATGGCAATAAAGATATCAAAGAAATTGAGACGCTGTGGCACGCGGTTACACCACCCTACACCGACATGCTTGCTTGGTTAGAAGGCAAAGCTGACAAACCTGACATTGAAAATGCAGTTACTTTCCACCCCGTGATGCTCTCCCACCCTATTGAGGACAGCGATATTGATGCTTTTACGGAAAACACGTGGCAAATTGAAAACAAGTACGACGGTATTCGCGTTCAGCTTGCTGTTAAATCGGAGCCTATTGCCAGTAAATGCGCCACAAGAAAAGACCAGAACGATAACAAAAAAGGGCAAACAACAGATGATGGGACGCCGGATAAGGCGCTTTTTTCACGCACAGGAGATGACATTAGCCATTCTTTTCCCGACCTACTTGAAACGGTAAAAGGAAATATGGTGTTAGACGGCGAACTACTGGTTATTCATAACGTAAAAGGCGACGCTTATGACACTATGGCTTCACAGCCGAATGTCGACACATTCAATGCACTTCAGCAACGCCTCAACAAGAAAAAGCCAAGTAAAGCACTGCAAGCGTCTTCACCTGTTGGACTTATTGTCTACGATGCCTTGGTGCTAGATGGCAAAGATTTAACTGAGAAAACGTTGAAGGAACGTCGCCAGGCGCTCCACGAATGGTTTAAACATAACAAAAGCGAGCGCTTGTTTTTATCGGAAACCCTTTCTGCGAGCTCTCCTAAAAGCCTTCGTGAACTTCATGCCCACGTTTGTCAAAATCGCGCGGTGGAAGGGTTGATGATAAAGCGCTTAGATAGCAAGTACATCCCCGGCCGTCCCAAAGGGCAATGGTTCAAGTGGAAGCGCGACCCGCTGGTGGTTGATGCGGTAATGATGTACGCGCAGCGAGGGCACGGGAAACGATCGAGCTTCTATTCCGATTACACGTTCGGTGCATGGGAAGACGACCAGCTTCTGCCAATAGGAAAAGCATATTCTGGATTTACCGACGAAGAACTTAAGAAGCTAGACAACTGGGTACGGCGCAATGCAGTGGGACGCTTTGGCCCTGTGCGGGAGGTAAAGAAAGATCTGGTGTTAGAAGTGGCTTTCGACGCGGTCCATCCTTCTTCAAGACATAAATCGGGTGTAGCGCTACGCTTCCCTCGCATTCATCGTATTCGTTGGGATAAACCCGCCGCCGAAGCTGACACGCTAACCAACGTTAAAGCGTTAATCGAAAACTAACCACGTAAAAATACTTCCTAAGTAAGAAAAAATCGCTGAAAATGAAGTTTTACAGATGACCTCGGGCGGATTGCCTGAAGAGAACAAAAATAGGAAATCGCCATGCCGAAGGCTAGTGAAATCAAAAAGAATAACACCGTGGTATTTGACGGTAAGACCTGCATAGTTAGAGATATAGAGCGCTCTGTACCCCAAGGTCGTGCCGGTGGCAGCATTTATCGCATGCGCATGTATGACGTCGTCACAGGTGCTAAGTACGACGAAACATTTAAAGACTCAGATACATTGGATATGGCTGATTTAATTCGTCGTCCGGCAATGTTTTCTTATGTGGATGGTGACGAATACATTTTTATGGATAAGGAAGACTACACGCCTTATCACTTGAACAAAGAAAGTATTGAAAATGAGGCGCTATTCATTAATGAAGACACCGACGGTATTCAGGTGGTTATTGTAAGTGAAGTGCCAGTAGCGTTAGATTTGCCAATGAGCGTAGAGCTTGAAGTTGTTGAGACAGACCCATCTATTAAAGGCGCCTCTGCTACGTCTCGAACCAAGCCTGCCACGCTTTCAACCGGACTGGTTGTACAGGTGCCTGAATACATCAGCACTGGCGAATGGATTAAGGTAAACACCGAGGAACGCAAGTTCCAAAGTAGAGCGGATAAGCACTAAGCCTCCAATACATCAGCTGACGCCACCTTTGCCGGTGCGCAGCGATTGAAGAAAAAAGGGTTCATTTTGAACCCTTTTGTTTATCTTAAGATAATCGATACTTATTTAGCGATGTTAGCCTGCGTTGGCAATGCGCTAAATGCACCATACTGCGTTACCGTGTAAGCACCACAGCGGATAGCAAATTCCGTAGCTTCGCTTACATTCTCGAAGTTCTCCGCCCATGCGTCGAAGTCATCAGCGCTTTTCACTTTTGTAGATAGGAAATATAAGAAGCCACCAATAAAAGAGTCACCCGCTGCTGTCGTGTCTTTTACATCCATTTTAGGTGACGCTAACGTGCCGCTGAAGGACTTGGTAATATAGTGAATGGGCTCACCACCATCGGTGACTAGCACCACTTTAACGCCACTATCTAACCACTGCTGAACCTTTGTATCAGCATTTTCTTCGCCATATAGCTCTGCGAGTTCTTCTCGGCTAGCCTTTAAAACAGACACTTTCTTTGCAGCTTCATCTATACGTGACGGCGCATTCGCTGTGTCATCCCAAAACGCTGGGCGATAGTTAATATCCAAACACACCATCATGCCGTTTTCCTTCGCCTTGTTCAGAATAAACTCGGTACCAGGAATAAGTTCAGGGCCTGAAATAGAGCCTGAGCAAAAATGAAGCACTGTATTTTTATCACAATCTATCGTCGACAAATCTTGCTCTGAAATGTGTTTATGCGCTGCATTATCGACATAAAAATCAAAAGAGCGTTCGCCGTCTGCATCCAAGTTTACAAATGCCAGAGCCGTATTACCTTCTTGTGTAGTCCACACGAAGTCAGTGTTTACTTTGTAGTGCTCTAGCATTTCTTTAAGAAACGCGCCAAAGGTATCGTCACCTACTTTCGAGACCATCGCACTCTCACCACCTAGCTGAGCTACAGCGACTGCCACATTAGCAGGTGCACCACCCGCGTAGGGCTGGAAAGGTTTCATTGCTGGTATGTTGCCATCTTTGGGCGCAGCACCTTGGCTTAACATATCAATTAGCACTTCACCTAAACATAAAATCTTCATACCAGCCTCACTTAACAGAATTTAAAAATTGCAGCTTACCTTTGCACAGTTCGCGCAAGGTTAACGAATCGTTAATTAATTGGGGCATAGTATTGTCGAAAGAATCAATTAAATCAACCTAATTGATTTAACCTTTTGCGCAAAAATCAATGGGTGTGATAGGGTTGACGCAGTACTGTCGAATAAAGTTATGTCTGAACAAGTACCTACACCATTTCTTAAATTTGATACACGGCTAGGTTGTTATTACACTCTAGCTTCTTAAAACGATAGATTGTAAATACATTGAATACTGAACCGGCCTTTCACCTACCATCACAGAAAGCACCTACATTGCTTGATAGCCGCTCAGCGAATGAACGGGATATCCTTACCCTAATTCGCCAACGTTCTTCATTGCCTAAAGCTGAAATAGCACAGTTAACGGGGCTGTCTGCACAATCAGCGACAGTGATCATTAAAAAACTAGAGGCTGACGGCCTAGTAAGGCGACTAAAGCCAATCAAAGGCGGAGTAGGCCAGCCCAAGGTGCCGTTTGGTCTCAATGAAAACGGCGCGTTTGGTATAGGGCTGAAAGTAGGTCGACGAAGTTTCGATATGACGTTACTCGACTTGAAAGGCAATGTAAGAGCAACACTTCACGAGAAGTTCGCCTACCCGACCGTAAGCAACCTGCTTACCTTTGCAAAACGTGCTTTCAATGTACTCATTAAAAATTTGGATACAGACCAACAGCGCCTAATCCGAGGTTTAGGCGTTGCTATGCCCTTTGAAATTTGGAGTTGGGCAGAAGAAGCCGGAGCCCCAAAAAATGAATTGGAAGAGTGGAGAGAGTTTAATCCACAAGCGGCATTGGAAGATTTATTATCACTGCCTGTTTTTATAAAAAATGATGCTGGAGCAGCGTGCAGCGCAGAGATGTCTTTCGGTAATTCCCAAAACTACAATAGTTTTCTTTACATCTTTGTTGGCACATTCTTAGGCGGTGGCCTGGTACTCAATAACCAGTTAGTTAATGGAAAAACCGGTAACGCAGGTGCCATTGGCTCTTTGCCCTTTTACAATGGCAGTTCACAAAGTCAGCTAATAACCCAGTCTTCACTTTATTTGCTGGAACGAAAGCTAAACGACGCTGGGCACAACGGTCAGCATATTTATGAATCGCCATCCCACTGGTCTTGTGACACGCGCTCAATAGAAGACTGGTTAAGCGAAACCGCCAGAGGATTGGCCTTTGCGACTCAATGTGCAATGAGCTTGTTAGACCTAGACGGCGTAATCATAGATGGCGCAATTCCTGATGATGTCAAAAACGCATTGGTCGCGCATACGCAAAGCGCGATGGAGACGCTTGATATGCGTGGCCTTGCTCAGGTACACATAAGCGAAGGTCTTGTAGGCAGAAAAGCGCAATCCATTGGAAGTGCAAACCTAGCCCTTCAGGCAAATTATTACTAATCATCTAACATCTCAAAAGGTTTGGCTTCGGGCAGCATGAAAGAAGGAATGTATGACATTTTAATTTTAGATGGCGGCATGGGGCGAGAGCTGAAAAAGACAGGTGCACCCTTTAAGCAGCCAGAGTGGTCAGCACTGGCACTAATGCAAACACCTGAATTAGTAAGTGATGTGCACAAACGTTTTCTTGAAGCCGGTGCCTGCGTTATTACCACTAACGCCTATGCGCTTGTACCTTTTCATATTGGGGAAAATACATTTAGGGAGCAGGCTTTTACTCTCGCTCAGAGTGCGGCCGAACTCGCTCGAGGTGCAGTAGACACATTAAAGAGCGATGGTGGCAATAAGCGATTTGTCGCGGGTAGCGTTCCTCCGGCTTTTGGTTCTTACCGCCCAGATTTATTTGATGCAACCCGTGTAGCCGACATTCTCACCCCGCTTATTAAAGCCCAGGAGCCCTATGTTGATGTTTGGTTGATTGAAACTGCAAGTTCAGTAGAAGAAGCTGAAGCCGTGGTATCACTTATAAAACAGCACTCTTCACTGCCTTTATGGCTGTCATTCTCCGTTAGTAATCGAGAAACATCTAACGAGCCTGTGACATTGCGCTCTGGTGAGCCGCTAAGTGAGATAGCGCCAATATTGAGCGAAGTACAAAGCGTACTTTTCAATTGCTCGCAGCCGGAAGAGATGGAAGACGCTATTTCAATAACGCGAAGTTTAAATACTTCGATTAATATTGGCGCTTATGCAAATAGCTTTTCTGAGAGAAAACGTACACACGCGGCCAACGCGCTACTTTCCGAAATACGTGACGATATAACCCCCGCCCGCTATGTTGAATACGTTAAGACTTGGGTGGCTGCTGGCGCAACTATCATCGGGGGCTGCTGTGGTATCGGCCCTGAACATATACAAGCTATTAGCCAAGCATATCCACACCAAGTAAGTGATAAACTATTTTAGTACTTAAGGTGAACCTTGATCGACGGGTCGCTTTCGGCTTTATCTTACGAAGTCTTGTGTTTCATAATACGCTATTTGATGGCTACTGCATGTAGAGAACATGGCTCTTATTTGCATTTTACTGGGTACATCGATACTACTCTTATTGTGGTCTAAGTGTGGGCATGCCTTTCCCCATACCAACGCATCAAAAGACGGCGCATTGTTAATGCTATGGATGTAAAGCGACTGACCATTGAGCACGACCTGAGACCAATGTTTGCTGCCAGATTCGTCTTTTTTCTCTAGTCTTTGCTTGAACAATTGCTTCTTAAAAAACAGATTTTGGTCAATTAACCATTCTGTTCCTTCTCGTTCAAAATGCCCCTTAAATAACGTTGCCGATACACCCAGCGACTCACCGTTAATTAGCAAATTGAGGTCGAATACTTCCGGTACAATACTGAGCAGCGGCGCCTCTTTGTGTGTGTTCAAAGAGTTAGTTGTTAAGTAAGCTATTAATGCTGGCTGGTGCGTACTTTCTACTTCATAGATAAGCTGGTAATCATGAGGAAAGTGGTAAAGAGGCATATGGCTCGCATAGAGTTTTACGCCATCCGTAAAAAGCGCCATACCGTGAACCCCCATGCGTCCATTTGACCGTTCGTGGTGAGGGTGAGTACTTTCGTTTTCGCTTCCATACACCTTCGACTTGTTATTACTCACATCACTGGTAGCAGAAAGTTGCGTCGACATCAGGATAAATAATATGGATAGCAGTTGGGGAGATTTCATTTTAGGCATTCAATAAGCACTTCGGTGACTTCTATATTCCCACCTTTACTATTTACTTTTAAGCTACAATAAATACATAAACACTTCCAAAGCGGAACTAAAAAACAGATGGACATTGAAGACTTACGAAAATTTATCATTGTCGCTCGCCACGAAAATTTACACATAGCTTCAAAGCAGCTCGCGGTTACGAGCGGTGCATTGTCAAAAATAATTAAGCGATTAGAAAGTCAACTTCAAACTCAGCTGTTTGACCGGGTGGGAAGAGGCATATTGCTAAATGTGCAGGGTAGAAAGTTTCTTGGATATGCTTCCCAACTTGTGCATGAAACTGACCAAGCAATAAGTGAATTTAAAGGTGATTCGCAGCGCTCTACTATCACAATAGCGGGCCCTTCTTTGTTGCTCCAGCACTATTTGCCCGCCTTGGCTGACCAACTCAGTGCGCCTCATTTTCAATTTAAAGTAAACGCTTGCTGGGAGGGACAAGCCCTAGAAGACACTATTAAGGGAAACTGTGATTTAGGTATTGTTACGCCGTTAGCGGCCCGTGATAGCGAGGATAGTGCTTCTTTGCGAAGTATTCCATTGGGTAGCTCGAATTATGTAGTGGCAGCGTCAGGAAACCACCCACTGTTTAATTCAAATTCAAATACAACAAGCCAAATAGACTGTAAAACACTACATAATTTCGCGTTTGCGTGTCCTCACGTGTCGCCATTTTGTGGTGTAAAACGGGGAATAGGCTCAGATGGTTGGAGAGATGACTCTGTACCGCGCCAAATTAAATACCGATGCAATGACTTCGGCACGATGATGGCTATTGTCGAACACGGCCTTGCTTTGGCTTACGTGCCAGATTTTATAGCAACTAAACACAAGCTGAGTGTTGTTGATGTCATGGATTATCCTCACCACTATGAAGAGTCATTCGAGCTTGTCTACAAACCGAGTTTTGCGTTTGGCTGGCTTAATCGATTTGTAGACTCACTAACAACAGCTACAACAAGTTAGTGCTCAGGAAATCTAGCATTCCTTGATACAGTTCCTGTCTATCGCCCTCATCATAAACACCGTGGCCTGCTTGCGAATATTGTAGGTAAACTGGCGGGTTATTCACTTTTGCTAGCTTATCGGCTAGCGCTTCTGCATTTATTTCAGGTACACGACGGTCTTTTGAACCATGGATAAGCATTACTTTTGCCTTGATCTTGTCAGCGTGAGTAATAGGAGAAAACGCCGCTAGTTGCGCTTTATCTGTGCCAATTACTTCTTGCAAATAGGCTTTGCCTCCCCAGCTTGTAGGAATGTCACTTTCAGAATAAACATACTGCAGATCGTAGATCCCTACATAGCCAATAGTGCATCGATACAAATCTGGGTCTCTGACTGCAGCCATAAGCGCAGCATACCCGCCGTAACTTGCACCATAGGCACATACTCGCTCTCCATCAACATAGCCCTGCTCAATGGCCCATTTTACCGAATCGTTGATGTCTTTGATCATTGTGCCGCCCCACTCTTGATAACCCAGTCGTTCAAAGCGCTTACCATAGCCGTCACTTCCTCTGAAGTTGACGCGCAGAACAGCAAAGCCTCGGTTTGCCAAAAGCTGAGTCTCAGAATCGTAACGCCAAAAATCACGCGTGCCTGATTGATGTGGCCCACCGTGAATAACAACAACTAAAGGAGGTTTCTTGTCGCTCTTTTTAGATGCTGGAAGCGTGATGTAACCATTCACTGTTTCGCCGTCATCTGTAGGTATTGCCACAGGCTGCATGCTTAAAAGCAATCGAGGATCTATCCAAGAGCTGTTTGCCCAAATAAACCGAGCACTCAATGTATCGCTATCAAATAAGTAGTACTCTCCGGGGTTTACATCACTGGATACGCGTACCAACAGTGTTTTCCAGTCTTTTGTATGACTTGCAATGGTTGCAGTTTGACCTTTGAACGCTTCGGCTAGCATCTTGTGAACTTTACTCACTTTTGTTTCGGTCTGCGCATACACATAGCTAGATCTACTTGGGTAAGTGATACCTACAGCGGGCATGCCATTGCGGTCTAGAACTACGTATTCAATGTCGGTGGCATGGTCAGAAAACACCCGTTTATATTCCCCCGACTGTAGATGAAGTGAAAACAATGTTGAAATACCTTCATCACCAAAGCGACCGGATAGGTAAACAAATTCACCGTCTTCGCTTTGCCCTAAGGGCAACAGTCCACTTACGTTCTCAAATGCTTCCTCAAGTGGGATCCACTCACCGTCGTTATTGCTTCTATAGGCAGAGTGTTGAACATTGTTATCATCTCGCCATGTCATAAACTTCACATCGCCAAATTTATTGGCAAGTGCACTGCTTGAACCATAGGGAAGTACTTCTAGTTTACGTTTCTTGCCCGAGTAAACATTGAGACGACTAATTAACGCCGGCTTTTCCCGACGGTCGTAATAAAATTTGCCATCTTTTGTCCAAGGGTACTCCACGATTAAAATATGATCGTCGTCATTGTCCAGGAAACTAATGATTTCTTGGCTTGCCTTTGAATCATCTTTGGATGAAATACGGCTCCCCGTTTTCTGGTCGCCGGCGCGATACCCGTATATCAATTCTCGTTGCGACCCATCAATATTCATAGCGTAAAGCTCGCCAGTAGGGATTGGGCTGTCGAGATAAGTTTGCTTTTCTGCATACTCAAACACTACGCGTTCGTCATTTACCCAATTGACCGTATGTATAATGTCGTTGTTCTGCGGTCTAATTCCTCCAACAATAGTCATATCCTCTGTTTTTAATAGAACGAGAAAAACCCTGCCGTCTACCTGGACTCGCGCAGCAATATGTTCACCGGATGGAGACAATGCTAGGTCTAGGTAGTCACCGTGCTTGATAAAATATTCAAGAGGCAACTCTTGTGAGGAGAATGCGCTAAAGCTTGTTAGCAGCATTAATACTGAGAGAAGAAATCCTTTCATACTTGTCCTTTATTTTTCTGATTTTTTAAAGTTTGTTGATCAATATTACGCCAACAAACTTTTGTTTCAATCAAGAAATTGAAAAACACTATCCATTATTTCGTAACAACATTTTTAGCCCCTTTGATCAGTGCTTCTCTGTCAATTTTATTAGGGACTTCCACTCCACGCCGTGCGGCTGGCCTCGCTTCAATACTGTTTTTCCAACGGGTTAAGTTGTCTAACCCTTCTATGCTTACACCAGACCATTCATAGGTACGCACCCAACACCAGTTCGCCATGTCAGCAATACTGTAGTCGTCGACCAAATACTCTCGATTTTCTAGCCTCCCATCAAGCACAGTAAATAGGCGGCGTACTTCGTTCTGATAACGTGCTATCGCCACTGGAATTTTTTCTTCTAGGTAGCGGTGGAACACATTAGCTTGGCCCATCATTGGGCCTATGCCTCCCATCTGAAACATGACCCACTGTAAAACCTGGCTTTTTCGCTTTGCGTCGGAGGGTAAAAACATACCGCTTTTTTCTGCGAGATAAATCATGATAGCGCCAGACTCAAACACGATGTGACCGTCGGCTTCTCTATCCACAATTACAGGAATGCGGCCATTGGGGTTCATTGCCAAAAATTCAGGAGTTTTCTGCTCTCCCTTCATCAGGTTTACGGCATGGGCGGTGTATTCAAGCCCCATTTCTTCAAGCGCTACCGACGCTTTCCAACCGTTCGGTGTGGCTGCGGTGTATAAATCTATCATTAGGCTTTTGCACTCTCTCTGTTACTTACCGCCTCATACCAGCGCGCCAGATTGACATGCTCGTCAGTCATACGAATTTTTACCACACGGGCGAAATCCATAGCGCATAACGCGGTTATATCAGCAATAGAAAAGGTGTCACCAGCAATAAACTCTTTAACACCAAGTCGACGCTCTAAAATGTTCAAATATTTCGACGCATTAATACCCGCTTCCTTACCGAATTCAGGAACCGGCGTCATACGATCTTTAAAATAGCCTGTAGTATGTTGAAAACACATACCAATTTGCATCATAAACGCGAACTCTACTTGTCGTTGCCACATAGAAATAGTCGCTTTTTCAACGGGCGTTGTTCCCATTAGCGGTGGCTCTGGCTGCAGTGCTTCAAAATACGTACAAATGGCATCGGTTTCGGCAATACAGGTGCCGTCATCAAGCTCTAAAATAGGTATCTTTCCCAGCGGGTTCTTCGCGCGCATTTCCGCAGTTAGATTTTCACCCTTTTGAATGTCGACCTGAACGTAGTCAACGTCAATGCCCTTCTCAGCCAAAAACATTCGTACTCGACGTGGGTTGGGCGCAGTCTTTGTTTCGTAGATTTTCATAATGATGATTACGGGCCTTATGGTGATTAGTCAGGAATTGTAATAACCCAAGATTAGTAACTGTGCAGTACGCTTTCAAATCACTCTGTATATGACTCATACTATTCAGCGCCTTTATGGTTATACCTCTGTGTTTTTCGCAGATAATTAACCAGTTGCAGGTCTTGAACCAGCTCTATCTAGATGCTGCTACAGCGCTGTGAGTACTTTAAGACGCTTTATTTCATTGTCAGTAAAATGGGCAGATTGATACTCTTGCAGTGCTTTTTCTATTGCGTTTGAATCAAGAGATTGCTGAACCAAGTTATCGCGGAATGTTTTGTATTCGGCAATTCTGTTTTGCCACTGAGCTTGTTGTGCCCATGTTTTGGAAAAGCGTTCTGCAACTTCGCTACCAAATTCAGCCGCCACTGCGTTATAGCGATCGTTAATAGTGCTGTGGTTGTTTTTTATTTCGTTTATTCGATGCATATTAAGCGTGGGCTGGAAGGCTTCACGTTCGGCGGAGTTTCCCGCTTTAATTGACTCGACGATAAGGGCCTTTCTTTCGTCTCTGGACAAGGTGTTTTCTTGGGCAACACTTAAACGTGCTAGCGCCGCCTCATCTACCTGCGCTTCTTGACTAAACAGATAGTGGTATTCAGTATTATTAAAGTAAGTTCGCCTAATTTCCTCTCGCTCATCTAGCTTAAACGACACATCCTGCAAGCTGTGACTGGCAAGGTCGACGTCCAATTCAACCAAAGACAGCGCCACTTTGTAATCGACATACCGGACAAATAAGTCGATTGCGTCACCTTGCGTGCTGAGTGTGAATACTTCGTGAGCATGGGTTGTGTAGGCAAGTTTCACTGCTTGCGGCACTTCTGAGGAGCGTGTAAATACGAAGCGATCGAAAGCGTCTTTGGTTGAGTAATTGAGTTCAAAGGGAATGAGATCAGCTTTTGTACGATCAGCTGCAATATCAGTGTCACTATCCCGATGGCTACCTACATCAGTTGCTTGATGTACTGGACCGCGTCCTTCTAACTCGTATTCTTCGGCTTTCGCTTGTTCACCTAAGGATGAGCGTTGACTGAAAACCTCTGAACTAGAGGTTTGGGATTCAGACGCTAACTGGTTGTAAAGAATAGCACCGAATACTAAGAGGGCGAGCAGCCCTCCTAGTATTGGAGAAACACGGCGTAATTGACGCTTCGCCACTACAGCCCTAAGCCTTTCAGTCGGTTAGCCTGACGAACAAACACGTCAACTGGGTCGGTTTCAAACCAGTGCGTTATGCCAAAGCTCTGGTTGACTTCATCAAGGTGGTTCATTTTATAGTTGTCTTTAAGTACTTTGCCTAAATGAGAACTACAGGTCGATACTAGCCCATCGTTTGGCTCTTTGAATGCGGTGCCAGTAATAGCCAAGAATGGGTCAACTACATCAAGTGCATTGGTGTAAGTTCTGCCTCCGCTCCACGAGAAATAGTACACGCCATTTTCAGCCAACATTTTTCCATCGTTGCGGCAGTAGGCAGTAGGCATCCCTTCTGGATATTTTTGATTGAAAGCAACAGAGCCAGACGTAGACAATGAATTAAGCGCAGCGATTGAATCTGTAGGTTTGTCTCGCGGATCTGACCCAGAGGCAATCTCGATGATATTGGCGAACGCATTAACTACAACGCCCGCAGCACCCTCGCCCACTGAACCTTCAGAAAAAGCGTCTCGTAGTTCATCTGCCACTTTGCTTCCCCAGTTTACGCCGGCAACTGAACTTACCGAAGCAACCTTATCTGGGGCAACGCTTGCGGCGTAACGTGCCGTTGGACCACCGTGACTGTGTCCAATTAAATTCACTTTGTCAGCTCCTGATAGCGCCAGAACTTCATCAATGTAATCGAGTAACTGTTCACCGCGGACTTCGGTCGAGTTTGCTGGTGAGACCTCTGCGATATAGACAACAGCGCCGTTTCGGCTAAGTTTGTGCGGTACCTTATAGAAATAATCAACAAATAAGATATCTTCGAACCCAAACAGACCGTGAACTAACACAATAGGATGCTTGGTTTTTGCGTAGGTGCCAGCGTAGGCTTGGCCAGACAAGCCTAATGTCATACTGAACAAAGCTAATATCACGGCGAATTTACCGAGCCAGGGTTTTGTAGAGCGTATTCTTATAGAGCGTAAGTGGTTATATAGTGTCATCGAGTGTGTCCCATAATTATGGTTATATGTGGTCTGTGGTCAGACCTTTGTTATAATTATGTAAACACTATGTAAAGATCAACCTTTGTGTGAAATCTTTAATAAAGGTTTTTACTGTGTATAGGTAAATTTTCGACGGAGTTAGTTACTATTAGTCAGTTAATTCAGAAAGATAGCGTCAGGTATGAAGTATGTTAACCCATACCATTTGCACTAAACATACAGGACATAAATAACACTTATAGTCGCTTATTTATGTTTGGAATATGCTTGAATGTAGTTTACGGCTAGGCTCGAAGTGGTTAGCCACTCTCCTTTAAGTGGGTTTAGCCTCATACCGACCTGATACTTAAGGGTAAACTCATTTCCAATCCAGCGTTTTAATTCGCTGGGCTTAACAAATTTCTTCCAGTCATGGGTTCCTATTGGTAAGTAGCGCATTACGTATTCCGCTCCCACTATGGCAACAACATAACTTTTCAGCGTGCGGTTCAGCGTCGCCAAAATCAGGAGGCCACCCGGCTTAACCAAACTTGCGCACTCGCGCATAAGCTGCTGCTGGTCAGGCACGTGCTCAACTACTTCGGCGTTAATTACCACATCATATTGCCGACCTTCTTCTACTACCTCGCTTGAGAGTTTATGCTGATAGTCTACCTTTACTCCTGTATTTTGAGCATGGCGCTTTGCCACTTCTACGCTCACCGCACTGGCATCTATTCCTGTAACTTGGGCGCCTAATTTTGCTAGCGGTTCGCTTATTAGCCCACCGCCACTGCCAATATCTATCACTGATAAGGCGGAATAATCGGGAGGCAAGTTGCCCTGACCGAAATGATTTTCTATTTGTGCTTTTATAACGTTTAGTCTTGCCCGATTAAAATCCAGCGCGGTTTTGTATTTGCCTTCTGGATCCCACCAAGAGTCAGCGAGCGCATCGAAGCGCGCAATCTCTTGTTCAGAAAAGTTACTGTCGCCTGTTTTTTTGCTTTTATCGAGCACGATTTTTTACCTTAAAACGTAGTTACCGTAGCGCTTATTGTTGACCCTTGTCGAGCAGGGTCATAAGGTGGATAGATAAGGTTCTATTCATCCTAAATTCGCGACTTGGCGATTTGAATAAGACATACCTATTAAACCATACGTTGTAAAAGAGGGTTCTGATTTTGGCGAACGCAAAAAATGTTTATGGACGCCCACTCCAGCTATGCTGTGGAAATACTGGATTTACGCGAGAAGGGTTTTGCTATGTACCAGACGCTGATGTGGGTAATCACAGCGTATGCGCGGTTGTCACTGACGAATTCCTTCAGTTTTCGCTACGACAAGGCAACGACCTCATCACGCCGTGGCCTAGTATGACATTTCCTGGATTGTTAGCAGGTGACAGGTGGTGTTTGTGTGCAGCTCGCTGGCTACAAGCCTATGAGGCAGGTGTAGCGCCGAAAGTACGCTTGGAAGCCACACATGAAAAAGCGTTAGATATTATTCCACTTTCACTGCTAGAAGAGTACGCGGCAGATTAATCTAAACCTGCCGCCTCGCCCTCGAATGCTTATATTCGCACTATTGCGCGAACATTGCTTGATTGAGCAGTGAAGTTCAATTTACTGCTGAGGAGTACGAATAACCATAAGTCGAGTCTCAGACATATCTTCAATCGCATAGCGAATACCTTCGCGCCCTAGACCTGAGTCCTTCACGCCACCATAGGGCATGTTGTCCACCCGCCAGCTAGGTACATCTCCAATGACCACACCACCAACGTCAAGCACGTCCCATGCTTTGTGCGCTTTATATATATCGCGGGTAAACACACCTGCTTGAAGTCCGTAGCGGCTGTTATTTACTTCTTCAAGCGCTTCGTCATAGTCATCGAATGGCACCAGAATAGATAGAGGGCCAAACGCTTCTTCGGCACTGGCATCACAATCCTTTGGTACATTTTCCATTACCGTAGCCTCAAGCATGGCGCCGTCTCGCGTTCCGCCGCATAGAATGGTGGCACCTTTCTCTTTTGCTTCTTCAATCCAGCCGTGAAGGCGCTCTGCTTCGCCTTCTGAGATCATAGGGCCAATAAAGGTGTCTTCATTAGACGGGTCGCCAGACACTAACGCTTTCACTTTTTCCACATAGCGTGACTTAAACTCATCGTATATTTTGCTGTGCACTAAAAGGCGCTGAACACTTATACAACTTTGCCCTGATTGATAATAAGCACCGACAATTACTCGGTCGATGGCGTCTTCAATATCGGCATCTTCATCAACTACGCATGCGGCGTTACCGCCAAGCTCCAATACCACCGGCTTCTTTCCTGCTTTTGCTTTAAGCGCCCAGCCCACATCAGGTGAACCTGTGAAGCTAAGCAGCTTTAGTCTTTCATCAGTAGTGAATAAGTCAGCGCCGTCGCGGCTACAAGGTAGAATAGAAAATGCGCCTTTGGGTAAGTCGGTTTCAGCTAATACCTCACCAATAATAAGCGCACCAATAGGGGTTCGCGAGGCAGGCTTAAGTACAAAGGTACAGCCTGCTGCGATTGCAGGAGCCACCTTGTGCGCAGCCAAATTCAGAGGAAAATTAAACGGCGATATAAATGAACATGGACCTATAGGGACCTTCTTGGTCATGCCCTGATAACCTTTGGCGCGCGCCGAGATTTCTAAATTCACCACCTCGCCGTTAATACGCACTGATTCTTCTGCCGCTATTTTGAAGGTATCGATAAGGCGGCTGACTTCGCCCTTAGCGTCTTTAATTGGCTTACCAGCCTCTATACAAAGCGCTTGTGCCAACTCATCGGCTCTTTCGGTAAAGCGCTTCACACAGTGCTCTAGCACCGCTTGTCTTTCGAAAGGAGCCATGGCGGCCATCGCAGGCTGCGCTTCTTCTGCTGCAGCAATGGCCTTATCGATGGTATCCGCATCGGCCATCGCCACCTTGGTTGCTACCTCTCCGGTGTATTTATTAGTCACGTCCAAGTCGGTATTGGCATAATGTGGCTCACTCGCTAAATAATAGGGATAGCTTTCCTTCAACATTTTTTACTCCTTACCTTTCTGTTACGTTTGGCTTAAAGCTTGGCGCTAAGCTCTTTAATCGTATGATTTAGTGTTTTGTCATTCATACTGTAATCAACTGGACAATCGATAATATGTACGCCTTTTGTGTTCAAACACTTATCAACCAAGTGAATAAGTACATCCGCATCGTCAACTCTCCAGCCCTGTGCGCCGTAACTTTGTGCGTATTTAACAAAGTTGGGGTTGCCATAATCTAAACCAAACTCATCGAACTGCATGTTTGCTTGTTTCCACTTGATCATTCCGTACGCATCGTCGCGCAAGATGATCACCACAAGGTCAAGCTTAAGCCTAACGGCAGTCTCAATTTCTTGGCTATTCATCATAAAGCCGCCATCGCCGCATACGCTTACCACAGGGACATCAGGCTTCACTAATTTGGCTGCTATAGCTGATGGCAAACCGGCTCCCATTGAAGCCAGTGCGTTATCTAAAAGCAGGGTATTCGGATGATATGCGGGGTAATTTCGGGCAAACCATATTTTATATACGCCGTTGTCTAACGTAACAATGCCGTTATCAGGCATAACTTTACGAATATCGCGTACAAGACGTTCTGGTAAGATAGGGAATCGATTATCGTCTTCTGCTTCAGCACGGTGGTCTACATAGGCTTGATGCACATCTTTGTAGAAGTCGAGTTTCCAACTGTCTTGGGGAGTAATGCCTTCTTTTATTTGCCAGATGCTGTTAGCAATATCTCCAACGACTTCGAGTTGCGGGAAGTAAACAGGGTCTACGGCAGCCGAATCAAAGTTGACATGAATCACTTTTTTATCGTTGTGGTGCATGAAGAACGGTGGCTTTTCTACCACATCGTGGCCTACGTTGATAATAAGATCGGCACGCTCTATTGCCCTGTGTACAAAATCACCGTCAGACAGAGCAGTGTTCCCTGCAAAGCGCGGGTCGCTTTCGTTTAGTACCCCTTTACCCATTTGGGTGGTAACAAATGGAATGCAGGTTTTATCAACAAACTCCCTGAGCATTTTCGCTGTTAGCTTTCTGTTTGCTCCGGCGCCAATCAATAACAAAGGTGACTGGGCTTCTTCAATCATAGTAACCGCAGCAGCAATTGCTTTGTATTCGGCGATAGGTCGACGGGCCATGCTAGGTGTTAGTATTTGGGCACTGGTTTGTTCTGCGGCAATGTCTTCTGGTAGTTCAATGTGTACAGCGCCCGGGCGCTCTTCATGGGCTAGACGAAATGCCTCTCGCACAGTAGAAGGTATTCTATCGCCACTCACAATCTGGTTGGTGAATTTAGTGATCGGCCGCATCATGTCAACGATGTCGATAACTTGAAAGCGACCTTGTTTGCTGGTTTTGATCGGCTTTTGCCCAGTAATCATCAACATTGGCATAGCGCCGAGTTGAGCGTAAGCCGCGGGAGTAACTAGATTAGTGGCCCCGGGTCCTAAGGTCGAAAGGCACACTCCCACTTTTCCGGTAAGCCTGCCGTAAGTAGCAGCCATAAAGCCAGCGCCTTGCTCGTGACGAGTCAGCACCAGTTTAATAGAGGACTCGCGCAACGACTCAAGTAAGTCGAGGTTTTCTTCACCTGGGATTCCAAAGACGTATTCCACGCCTTCTGCTTCTAACGCTTTAACAAATAAATCGGACGCTTTCATGTGCTGCACGCTCCTTGTAATTTGAGCAGAAAATAAAGTGCTTATTAGTTGTGCTACGAAACAATGCTGCGAATGGGTTTACTGTGCGTAATAAAATGCCCGTTGCTAACGGGCATGTTAAAAAATAGTGTATAGGAGAGAAAAAGGAAGTCTAATCACTGATTATTATGCGCTTGTATGCGAGCAAAGAACCATCTTCGTTTTGTGACACACTAAATGTATATTCATTGTAGTCACTGCCAAACACTGTATCTTGCCCCAGCAACGTGTCTGGCTCACCCCGGTGACTGTAGTCGGGATGATTGGTGCAAATGTCTTGGCAAAAGCTATCGGAAAAGCCAAATTGAGAAACCAATTGATCAGTATTGTTGCGACGTATACGAAAATGGATGTGGATAGCTCGGCTGCTGTACCAGCCGGGAAAACAGCTTTTTAGGTTTATTCTTCCGCTAGCATCTGTCACCGCAATACCTCTGAACCACTTCGCACTTAATACATCCACTTCATTTCCCGTGCAAAATGCCGAATTAAATCCGCTGGCATCGGCACTATCACTGGTATCTCCTGAATAAACGCCATCTACATCGCAATGCCATACTTCAATTTCATAACCCGATAGGGGATTACACGCTTCATCGATTAACTGAAGACACAACATCATCGGCAAACCTGTTTGCTCATATGAGATGTCGTCAAGATAGTCACTTTGAAAATAGCACGGGCCTTCCGTTTGAGAACCTGTGAGAGCCACACTGCATACAGAAGCAGTGTCAAATAAACTATCGTCTGGAAAGTCTGACGTCATAGCTGACGTGCCACCGCTTGCCCAACCGTCAAAATCTTCTTCAGGTTCGGCATTTGAATCGGTGTCGTTATTGGAAGATGAGGAGTTAGATGCTGTGGAACTTGTAGAGGTGGAATTAGAACCTCCACAACCCCACAACCCGATAGCAATAGGAGCCAATGTAAGCCCCACCGCTGTTTTCATAAAGCGGCGTCGCTTGAGCGGCTTTTCCGTTAATTTTTTTGATGTCATCGTACGTTGCCCTTGGTTGTCTTTGCAAAAAAGACATTTAGCTAAAGGGCAAGGTTCTCTTATTTACTCAAGCTTTACGTAGCTTTACACAGTAAATAAGCAAAGTGAAAAAAGCGCAGGTATTTGGGTTATTAAACCTAGGTTATTCAGCACTCCATTCGGATAGCGCCTTCTGTGCTACTTTATCTACCTCATGTTTATTTTCGCTTATCCACCAGCGCTCCATAATACGGACATTTTTCTGATTGGCTTTATAGAATATATCCACAATGTCGCCAACAAATGGAATAAAACCTAAGCCAAAGTCGATTGCTGAGTTTTTTACCATTTGAGCTATTAGCGCTTTGGGCATACCCAATGATTTTCCCAGCCAAACTATTCGAAGTGAAACGAAGAGCATCAGCGCGTCACCGGCTCCTGGGATAAGGCCCACGATTGAATCCAAGCCTATTCTTATTGGGATAAAAGGAAGCTTTACAGCAGTATCCAGCAAGTTCGCCAGTTTTTGCGCTTTAAGTAGTGCCTTTGGTGCTTTGCCTTCCACGACCTTATCTCCCTTTTAATATAATAAATGCGCCACCAAGGGTGATTTCCCTATTGGTTTTCCTCGAAACGTTTACTGTCAGCTTTTCAAACGCTACTTTTCAGCGCCTAGCGCTCTTGCTAAGCCTGCGCGCAAACCGTTGTCCGACTGTACTGTCCACCCATGCAGGTTTTCTTGCACTATGTCAAAAAGCACGTCTATATGTTCTTTGTCACTGTTAAGTGCCGCGATGTATTCATAGCGCTCACCACCAGCTTCCATAAAGTACTCGCGATTCTCTTCACCAATTTCTTCAATAGTTTCCAAGCAATCGGCTGAGAAGCCAGGGCACATAACCTGAATGGATTTCACCCCTTTTTCAGGTAAAGACTTTAACGTTTCATCTGTATACGGTTTCAACCACTCTTCTCGACCAAAACGAGATTGGAAGGTTGTCATATATTCGTCGTGTGAAAGGCCAAGTTTCTCGGCAAGCAAGCGCGACGTTTTGTGGCACTCGCAGTGATAGGGGTCACCATTCATTAAATAGCGCTTAGGAATACCGTGGTAAGACAAAATAAGCTTGTCCGCCCTTCCATGGGTTTCCCAATGCGCTTTTACTTTGTTCGCCAGCGCGGTAATGAAATTATCGCGGTCGTGATAGTGATTCACGAAGCGAAGTTCTGGGAGCCAACGGCGAGAGGTGAAATCCTTAGCGATAGCATCAAATGTGGAGCCAGTTGTCGACGCGCTGTATTGAGGGTAAAGCGGTAAAACGACGAGTTTGCGTACGCCTTTTTCCAACATGGACTCGATGGTATCACCAATGGCGGGCTTGCCGTAGCGCATGGCAAAATCAACAATTACGTCATCGCCATATTGGGCTTTACAGCGTTCAGCAATAGCTGATGCTTGCGCTTTAGTAATGGCCATAAGTGGAGAGCCTTCTTCCGTCCATACGGTGGAATAAGCCTCAGCAGAACGCTTAGGGCGAAAGTTTAAAATGATACTATTTAATACAAACCACCAAATCGCTTTAGGCACTTCCACAACCCGCGGGTCAGAAAGAAACTCTTTCAAATAAGGGCGTAACGCCTGCTTAGTTGGCGCTTCCGGTGTCCCCAAATTCGTTACCAGTACGCCAATTTTATCTGGTTGCCCGTGAGTAAAACCTTTGTTCGATTTGTATTTCATGTATTCATAGTCCGAGAAGTACTGCGCTATATCCGTATTATACTGAATTACCTTAGATTATGATCTGCTATAACGCCAAAAAAGTGCGATTGCGTTAATAGATTTTGGACATTAAAAAAGCGACAGGTGTTCGAAAATACTTTTCAAAAACACATGCCGCTTTCTTAGTTTGCTGCCGCATTATGCGTGAGGCAGCCCGTAAAGCTATCTATTTAAGGCTGATAGTAAGTCGCTGCGCCCGGGCCTACCGGCATACCGAGTAGGAACACCCAAATGTAGAACAAAATTGTCCAACCTACGATAAACACCATTGAGTAAGGCAGCATCATGGCAATGAGCGTGCCCATTCCCAAGTCTTTCTTGTACCTTGCAGCCATGGCCAAGATGAGTCCGAAATAGCTCATCATAGGTGCGATAACGTTTGTGACTGAATCACCAATACGGTATGCAGCTTGAATCACTTCAGGCGCGTAACCTATGAGCATGAGCATTGGCACAAAAATAGGTGCTGTTACCGCCCATTGCGCTGATGCACTCCCTAGCGACAGGTTCACTACACCACACATCAAAATGAACAGAATAAACACCGCTGGGCCATCTAACCCTGCCGCTTGTAACAACGCAGCACCTTTAACGGCTAATACTGTGCCTAGGTTTGTCCATTTGAAAAACGCAACAAACTGCGCAGCAAAGAATACTAGCGTAATGTAAAGACCCATTGCCCCCATGCTTTTAGACATGGCATCAATAACATCTTTGTCGTTCTTCATCGACTTGGTAACTTTACCGTAAACAAAGCCAGGAATAGCAAAGGTGATAAATATGAATGCAACAATGCCTTTAAGGAACGGAGAGCCCGCTACTTCACCTGTTTCTGGATGACGCAATATACCGTTTTCTGGCACTACCGTTAGCGCTAGTATCGCGCAAACAATAACAAACGATATACCTGCCCAACGCAGGCCTTTCTTTTCTAAATCCGTAGGCGCGTCCATAGATTGCTTGCCTAAATCTATGGAAGCATCAGCAGGGTCAAATTTGCCGAGTCTCGGCTCAACAACCTTTTCGGTGACCAACGCGCCCATTGTGGCTACAACGAAGGTACTGATGAACATGAAGTACCAGTTTACTTCTGGGCCTACCATATAGTCGGGGTCAATCATGTGAGCAGCGGCTTCCGTGATACCCGACAACAGTGGGTCGACAGTTCCAAGCAGTAGGTTGGCGCTATAGCCAGCCGATACACCTGCAAACGCGGCGGCCAGCCCCGCTAACGGGTGACGACCTAACGAGTGGAAAATCATCGCTGCCAGTGGAATAAGTACCACGTAGCCAAGCTCTGATGCAGTGTTTGAAATGATACCTGCGAAGACGATAGCAAAGGTCACGGCACGTTTAGAGGCATTCATCACCAACGCGCGCATTGCTGCTGATAACAGGCCAGAATGTTCTGCTACCGATACACCAAGAAGCGCAACAAGTACAGTACCCAGTGGCGCAAAGCCTGTGAAATTGGTAACCAAGCCTGTCACTATTCGCTGCAAGCCTTCTGCGCTCATCAGCGATATGACTTCAATCATACCGTCTTCTTCACGCCCCTTTGCACCTATTGGGCGAGGGTCAGCTACAGCAATGTCAAAGTAACCAAGTATCCCACTAAGTAACACAATGAAAAGTGAAAGCAGAGCGAACAGCGTTACTGGATGTGGGAGCAGGTTTCCTAACCATTCCACCGTGGTGAGAAATCGCGAGAATAACCCACCTTGTCCGCCCCTATCATCGGCAGACACTGTATTTGTATTTTCCGTTGTCAAAATCTTCCCTCTGTCGTTTATTGACGTCTACCACACCAAGGTTAATGCTGGGAAGGCATCAACCTTGTACATAAATAGTGACGTGTTTTAATAGTATTCAGACGGTATTTTACCCGATTTAGTAAAATTTTGGCAGTAGATAGGGTAAATGAAGGGTTAAGTCAGTGTACATTTTCCTAAATTGCCCGGCTACACAGATTAAATATAACTCGCTATATCATACCGTTAGCCTTTCAAAAGGCGTAAAAAAACCAGTCTAAAAAGACTGGTTTTTAAAGCTTCAAATTACGGCTATTTAGTTACCGTTTGACTTGTTCATATACTTGAAGAAGTCGCTGTCTGGTGCAATAACCATGACATCTTGTTTGCTGTTAAAGCTTTGCTTATACGCGTCCATACTGCGCAGGAAGCTGTAAAAATCAGCGTTCTTTGAGTAAGCATCAGCGTAAATTTGTGCCGCAATCGCATCACCTTCACCGCGAAGTTGACGTGCATTACGCTCAGCATCAGCAAGCATTACCGTTACCTTCGCATCAATGTTTGCCTTAATGACTTCGGCTTGCTCTTGACCTTCTGAACGATGCTCACGAGCTACGGCGGCACGCTCTGCGCGCATACGCTGGAAGATCGAGTTGCTCACTTCAGTGGGTAAGTTAATCTGCTTAACGCGTACGTCTACAATTTCAATACCAAGCTCATCAGACGATGTAGAAGCTTGTTCCATTGCCTGGTTCATAAGCGCTGAACGCTCACCAGAAACGATTTGTGCAATAGTACGAGTACCAAACTCAGAACGTAGGCCGTTGTTTACTTTTTGCTTCAGTAGCGCTTCTGCTTGCAGCTTGTTGCCACCCGTTGATAGGTAGTAACGTGCAAAGTCTTCTATGCGCCACTTAACATAAGAGTCAACAATCAGGTCTTTCTTCTCGCTTGTTACAAAGCGATCAGGCGTTCCATCCAACGTTTGAATACGCGCATCTAAATGGCGTACCGAGTCAATAAACGGAAGTTTAAAGTGTAAACCTGGCTCAAAAACCCGAGTTTCACCGGTCGCGTCATCGCGCTGAACCTTACCAAATTGAATAACAATGGCACGCTCACCCTCTTTAACTGCAAACAGAGAACCTGATGCAAGCAAAACAAGAAGAACGAATGCTGCTATTAATAAATTCTTCATTATGCTTATCTCCCTTCTCTGTAGCTGTCACCGCGTAAACCAGAGGTTGGCGACGAATTACGGCTTCTGCCTGAAGTATCAGTTACAGGTGTTTGTAAGCTTTCTAGCGTATTGCGTGAGCGATCGTTAGACGACGACTGCTGACGCTCCATAATTTTATCCAGAGGCAGGTACATCATGTTGTTTCCGCCTTTGCTATCAACCATGATTTTGCTGGTGTTACCCAACACTTCTTCCATGGTTTCAAGATAGATACGTTCGCGAGTAACCTGAGGTGCGCGCTCATATTGTGGAAGCAGCTCTTCAAAACGTGCCACTTCACCCTGCGCTTCCAACGTTACACGCTCTTTATAGGCTTGCGCTTCTTCATTCATACGATTTACTTGACCACGTGCACGTGGCTCAATCTCTCTCGCATAAGCTTCAGCTTCACGAATAAAACGTTGTTCATCTTCCTGTGCAGCAATCGCATCATCAAAAGCATCTTTAACTTGCTCTGGTGGGCGGGCATCACGGAAGTTCATATCGATAATGGAAACACCCATGTTGTAGGGTTCAATGATCGCTTGAAGCTCTTCCCATACACGCTGACGCGTTACTTCACGGCCGTCGGTAAGTACGTCGTCCATTTTAGAGTGGCCAACTACGTAGCGAATAGCGCTATCAAGAGACTGACTTAAACTCTGCTCAGGGCTTTCAACGGCAAACGTCCAACGATATGGGTCTACAACGCGAAATTGCATTTCCATTTGAACGCTTACCACGTTTTCGTCTTCTGTAAGCATAGAGCCTGAAGATGACTGGTCGCGAATTGACTGAACATCAACTGGGATTACTGAGTCAATGAACGTTGGCGCCCAACGAAGACCCGGCTCAACCTGCTCGTGATACTCACCGAAGCGAAGCACTACGCCACGCTCTGCTTCACGAATAGTGTAAAAACCACTAATGAACCAAATTACGACAAGTAAACCTACAAGAATACCAGCGCCGATACCACCTAGGCTTTTGCCTGAGCCGCCACCGTTGCCACCTGACTTTCCAAACTTACCAAATAAGTTCTTAAAAACATCGTCCAAATCTGGGGGACCTTGCTCTTTCCCACCGCGATTCTTCCACGGGTCGTTATTATTGCCACCCGGCTCATTCCAAGCCATGCTGATACTCCATAGATTACTGTTATATTTTTGAATTTCGCATGCTCAATGCAGTGACTAGCACTGACTAATGTCGCACAACATACTCTGATATTCCGTTTTCCAGACGTTTTTCAAGTCTGTTCCAGTCAGCGGCGGGCATTCTTACATCAACTACCCAGTCTCCCTGACTGTCGTATTCTTCACTAGCAATACAGTTTAGTTCGTACAACACGCCGCGCAATCGACTTTGTGCAGGCGGAATCTTTAATGTGTAATTCACCATACTTTTACCTAAACATTCGGTTAAAGCTTGGCTCAATAATTCCGTTCCTTCGCCTGTTTGTGCAGATAGCCACACTCTGACAGGCACGCCTTCGTCGTTTCTTTCTATACGCGGTTGAACGTCGTCTAGTTTATCAATCTTATTACAGATTAGTAATTGTTGAATCTCTCCAGCTTCAATTTCTTCAAGTACATCATTAACTTCATCCATGGTTTCGCGATATTTTGCATCAGCAATATCAACCACATGGAGCAGTAAATCTGCTTCTTGAGTCTCTTGAAGTGTCGCTTTAAACGCAGCAACGAGGTCGTGGGGAAGATGACGAATAAAACCTACCGTGTCGGCTAAAATAGCCGGCCCTACGTCTTTTAAATCGATTTTGCGTAACGTGGGATCTAGCGTTGCAAATAGCTGATCGGCAGCGTAAACGTGTGAGTCGGTAATGGTGTTAAACAGCGTCGATTTTCCCGCATTCGTATAGCCAACTAAGGATACCGTTGGAATTTCAGCGCGTTTGCGCGAGCGGCGACCCTGCTCGCGTTGCTTTTGCACTTTTTCCAAACGACGAAGAATGGCTTTAATACGACCACGAAGTAGTCGACGGTCAGTTTCTAGCTGTGTCTCACCTGGACCGCGAAGACCAATACCACCTTTTTGACGCTCAAGGTGGGTCCATCCTCTGATGAGACGAGTTGAGATATGCCTCAACTGGGCTAGTTCGACCTGAAGCTTACCCTCATGTGTTCTTGCGCGCTGCGCAAAAATATCGAGAATTAGCCCCGTTCTATCTAACACCCGGCATTTACACACCGCTTCTAAATTACGCTCCTGAGAAGGAGAAAGCGCGTGGTTGAAAATAACAACGTTGGCATCGTGTGCTTTCACTGCCGCTGCTATTTCCTCTGCCTTACCTGAACCAACAAAAAACTTAGCATGAGGCGCACTGCGCGAAGTCGTAATAACTTCTACCGCATTAACCCCTGCTGAAGACACAAGCAATTCAAGCTCACTTAAGTCTTCTTTACTGTTCTCGTCGGAAAAATTAACATGAACAAGTACAGCCTGTTCACCGGCTTCATAACGGTCAAACAAGCGCGTTACCTTTTAAATTATTCACCTTTAGTATTTTCAGAATCTCCTGCGCTAGGCATTGTGATAGCGCGTGCTGGAACAACAGTAGAAATCGCGTGCTTATACACCATTTGGCTTACTGTGTTCTTCAGTAAAATTACGAACTGGTCGAAAGATTCAACCTGTCCCTGAAGTTTAATACCGTTTACCAGATAAATTGATACTGGAATACGTTCCTTACGCAAAGCGTTCAAGAATGGGTCTTGTAAAGATTGCCCTTTAGCCATTTGATATCCTTAGTTTTTATTATTCGTGATAGGAATTTCACTATCACTGCACGTCTAATATATACCACACTCAAACATTTAAAGTGTGACTTTCGCTGTAATTTTAGTCAAATTATCGTTAGCAAATGTGTCTAGCCATGTAACCTGCTCCCAGCCCCGTAACCACGTGAGCTGACGCTTGGCGAGCTGTCTTGTAGCGATAATGCCTCTTTCACGCATTTCTGCGTAACTCAATTGGCCGTCTAGGTACTGCCACATCTGTCTGTACCCTACCGAACGAATAGAAGGCAAATCTTCATGAAGATCACTGCGTTCGTAGAGTTTTACTACTTCATTCTCAAACCCTTGCTCCAACATCAAATCAAAGCGGGTCGCTATACGTTCGTGCAACACTGCCCTGTCTGCGGGCGCTATGGCAAATTGTGCAATGTTATAAGGGCACTTTTCACCCTCTTGTTGTTGCCAATGTGTCAACGTCTTGCCGGTACTTCTATACACTTCCAGCGCACGGGTAATTCGCTGTGGGTCGTTGGGGTGAATTCTCTCACCACTAATTGGGTCTACACCACGTAATTCATCGTGTAATTTAGACCAACCCAAGCGTTGTGCCTGCTGTGTTATTTCGTCCCGTATCTTTTCATCTGACTTAGGTAGTGGCGAAATTCCATTTATCAAGGCATTAAAGTACATCATTGTACCTCCAGCCAAAATTGGCACCTTGCCACGCGCTAAAATATCGCCAATTAGCGCATTAGTGTCGTTTACAAATTGCGACACCGAATAGCTTTGTGCAGGGTCGATAATATCAATTAGATGATGTACTACACCTGCTTGCTCTTCCTGTGTTGGCTTCGCAGTGCCGATGTCCATACCTTTATAAACAAGGGCTGAATCAACACTAATTACTTCGCTTTCAACCTTGGCCGCTATATCAAGCGCCAAGCCTGTCTTGCCTGATGCCGTGGGGCCCATAATTGCTATTACTGGCAATGCAGAATTTATGCCATTGGACACCTTATTCTCCCCATACATCTAGCACTGAATTTAAGGGGCGCACTTTAGCAAATTGCTCAATAATTTCCCATTGTTTCACTTCGCTCTGCTGATCCAACCAGTACCACAGCGCATTTGATGTCTCTTCATCTAAAACATGTTCAGGCAAAACCAATGATCTTACGGCATCAGCAAGTGAATTTACTTCATCATTTAGTTCAACTAATAAGAAGTATTCAAACCACTTGAGCCACGGCAAGTGCCTGGTACCGGCCGGCACCTGTTGCAGCCGATATTTGCCAGCCACTTTATTCACTTCAAAATGCGCGTCGTTTAGCAGTGTAACCAGTTGCTCATTGACATTATTGAGCGAAACAGCAACGGGCATTAACAACGGTTGTCCATGCTGCGCTTTTAAAAATAGTTCGCTTAACCAGATACTTGCAACTTTAGTTGCACAAAGAAGGTAAATTTTTTCTGATTTTGGGTAAATTCTACACTGGGAAGTTAGATTGACGTGCTCTGCAACGGGCATCGGGTCTGCATTGTTGTTAATAATGTCGCTATTTGGCGTCATTAACGCATTGTAATTTGACTGATATGCCGCACTTGGCCCTCGACTTTGCTTATGTGCAGCGCCACCACTTCGTCCACCACTGGCACTTCCCGAGGATGTATTTCTTGGACTGCCTGTAAATTGCCCATAAGACTGTGGCGCGCCTTGCGAGATTCCCCCCGTCGAGTAACGAGAAGACTCGTTGAACGCCTGTGCATTATCCGACGTTTGATTCTGTAAAGGCCTAATGTAATCGTGTTCTACCTGAGAAGACATGAAATCTGAGCCCGAAGGACGGTTTGCGTCCATTCCTGATAAAGGCTGTTCGTCGGTCATGGCGTGCAGCGCATCACTCACGGTTTTACAGATAAAGTCGTGCACCAATCTGCCTTGTTGAAACCTCACCTCATGCTTGGCGGGATGAACATTTACATCCACATCTTTAGGGTTAACCGTTAAGTACACCACAAAGCTTGGTTGCTCCACCACACCCCAAACGCTTTCGTACGCTTGGCGAATAGCGTGCATAATAAGCTTATCTCGCATGCCTCTGCCGTTAACAAAACTGAACTGGCAATCATTGCTGCTGCGAAGCATGGCCTCATTACCTAGCCAAGCATCAATCTGAAGACCTTCATACTCAGTACTAATATGTACGGCGTTTTGAACAAACTTTTGTCCAACCACAGCGCCAATTCGGGTGGCTAAACTGCCTGCTTTGTCGGCGATAAAGCGCTTTGCTACTTTATCGTTGTGTTTTAAAACAAATGAAACCTTGGGATAGCTCAGTGCTATGCGTTTTATGACTTCTTCAATATGCTGAAATTCGGTTTTTTCGGTGCGTAAAAACTTACGTCTTGCTGGCGTGTTGTAGAACAGATCTGCCACGTCAATTGTGGTGCCAACAGGGTGGGCCGCTGGCTGAATATTTACCGCCATTTCCCTACCCTCACAGTAGGCCTGCCACGCCTCTCCTTGAGACTCAGTGCGCGATGTCAGTGTTAACCGGCTTACCGAGCTAATACTGGCCAGCGCTTCGCCACGAAAGCCAAGAGAGAGAATTTGTTCTAAGTCATCCAGAGTGGTGATTTTGCTGGTTGCATGGCGACTTAATGCCAGCTGCAGTTCACTTTTGACAATGCCTGACCCATTGTCTTTTATTCGAATGCGTTTGTGGCCACCTTTTTCAATATCGACTTCTATTTTGGTGGCACCAGCATCAAGGCTGTTTTCTAGTAATTCTTTAACCACAGACGCGGGGCGCTCAACCACTTCACCAGCGGCAATCTGGTTTGCAAGTTGGGGAGATAAAAGCTGTATAGGCAAAGGACTACCCTATGATATTAACTATATGGATTCGTGGCGATACGATATGTAAGTGCTATGAGTGCTGAAAAAGCCGATGAAACAAAACCTTGGTTTATGTTCTCGGAATATTTAGTACCTGCCCTACGCGTACAACATCACTTGAAAGATCATTCGCTGCTTTGATGCTGCTTACTTTTACATTGTAACGCTGTGCTAATAACGAGAGCGACTCGCCGCTTCTTACTTTGTGCGTTCGGTTGTTCGCCCTTTCTTGTGCCCACAGTGTACCATCAGGGGGAACTTGCTTGAAGTAACGCTTAGTCGCATTAAACATGGCATTCGCTAAGCGTTCGCGATGTTTAGACCAGTTCAGATTCTTCTCTTCTTGCGGATTAGAAATGAAACCAACTTCGACCAAAATAGAGGGGATGTCAGGCGCGGTCAAAACTGCAAAACTGGCGGCTTGTGGTTTTCTTTTATGCAGACTGGTCACCTGCTTTAGCTCTTCAACCACTTTATTACCTAAATCGTGGCTGGTCGCCATGCTGTGATCCATCGATAAACCCAGTATGGTTTCAGTAAGATATCGCTCGCTTGATTTATCATTGATCACTTCAGCTGCACCACCGAGTAATTCAGAGTGACGTTCAGATTTCTCTAGCCAGCGGCCTAATTCAGTGTCTGCTCTTCGCATGGATAGTACCCACACCGAACCACCTCGCGGTTGAGGCTGACTAAACGCATCGGCGTGGATGGAAATAAGCAAATCGGCTTTTTTCTCGCGCGCAATTTCAGGACGTCGATTAGGAGAAACATAATAATCATCGCCACGAGTCATGATGGCGCGCATACCTCGCTCCCGGTTTATCATGTCTTCCAGTTTTTTGGCGATACTCAGGGTGATGTGCTTTTCATAGGTACCAGCCGGACCGATTGAACCTGGGTCATGTCCACCATGCCCGGCGTCGATGGCGACGATAATGTCTCGGTCTCGGGCACTGGTAGAATCATCAATAACGACAGAGCCAGTTGATGCCGACGCTGATAACGTTGGCGACGGCTTCGGCGCGCTATCTGGTAAATCGACAACCAGCCTGTGTCCGTAAGCACCATCGGGGGTTACTGCAAATAACGAAGGCTTGGTATTTCTATTGAGCTCAACAACCACTCTGGCAGATGATTTGTTTTTCGGTGTGGAGTAGCGCAGCTTTTTAATCAAATCACCGCTGTTTTCAATGCCAGAAAGCTTAGCGGTGTCGCTGGTGTTGTTAAGATCGATGACAAGCCGAAGCGGATTTTTAAGTGTAAAATAGGTGAACTCTGGCGCTGATTTCATATCGAAAACAACGCGCGTATTGTCCGGCGACGGCCATATCCTAACCCCGTCGATGTTATTTTGCGCACCGTGTGCGAATTGCACGACGAAACACAATAATAATACCGAAACTATACTGCGCACCATAATTAGCCTTTCTGTTATTGTTATGCTGCTCTCGTCAACTCCGGAGCGGCTATTTATTCAGTTTTTCTTTCATTTCGCATTTGCGCTAAACGCGCTTGCATTGCTGAAGCAATTTCGCACCGTGGGCACTTTTTGCTTCCAAATTAAACTGCCTACCCGATGGCGTAATATTTATACTAATCACTAAGTCTGGGGATGCCAAGTATTCGCCCCCTTTTTCCGACCATTCAATAAGCGCGATAGCGCCCGAACCAAAGTAATCGCGAATTCCCATGAACTCTAACTCTTCTGGGTCGGCTAAGCGATACAGGTCGAAGTGATAGATATTGACGCCGTCCAACTCATAAGGTTCAACCAATGTATAGGTTGGACTTTTAACGCTACCTGAATGACCTAAAGATTGAATGAAATATCGGCTAAATGTCGTTTTCCCTGCACCTAAGTCGCCGTTTAAATAAATAACAGCATCGGTAGGGAGTTGACTCGAAACAGCCTGCGCTAAATCTCTGGCAAGCTGCGCAGTATCATCTACTTCATTAGCAAAAAAAGAGGTATGCGGGTAAGACATCAACAATATTCCACAGTAATAGAAAGCCGAATAACACAGTAGATGCCTGCCCGTTCAAGACAAAACCACGCTAACTAGTGGTTTATAAGCGCACGTACTGCGTCAAACAAATCGCTCGCTATCATACCACGTTGACCATACAGTTGGGCAATATCATCGCCAGCCTTAGCATGAAGCACTACACCATATTTCGCTGCAATATCTGTTTCTACGCCTTGCGCGAGCAACGCGCCCAATATTCCGCTTAATACATCACCGCTTCCTGCGGTAGCCATACCTGGATTACCGTGACGGCAAACCCAGGTTTTCTTTTCATTGTCGATAAGCGTGCCCGCCCCTTTTAGTACACAGACCGCATGGTATCGCTGTGAGCACTGCCTTGCGTAATTAAAACGGTCGCTTTCTACATCATCAATAGAAACACCGAGTAAACGCGCTGCTTCGCCTGCGTGAGGGGTTAAAATACTGTCAGACAAGGTGTACGCGGTTGACTGCTGACACAACAGATTTAGCGCGTCAGCATCAATGACCACAGGCTTATTTTGGCTTTGACAGTGCTTCATGGTGGTTTCAAATGCGCTTTCTGCCCATTCATCTTGCCCAAGACCCGGTCCAATAACCACACAGGTTGCCCAAGCTAATGCATCTTCCAAATTAAAGTCGGTGACCATGAGTTCAGGTCTGCCTGCACTGACCTGAACGACTGACGACTCATGAGTATACACGCGTACCATGCCCGCACCACTTCTCAGCGCGGCTTCACTGGCGAGTCGAATTGCACCTGCTGTTCCGCGGTTACCGCCAATGCACAACAGTCGACCATAAGTCCCTTTATGACTGTTAATCTCCCGTGGCCCCATACCTTTAAAGTGGTCGATATTTAGCATGGTCGCGCTCGCTTTAGCTAATGCTTGGAACGCTTTGCCGATACCCAAGTCCGCATACACTAACTTACCGCACGATTGTTTACCCGCACCAGTAACAAGCCCCGGCTTAATGCCCACAAAAGTAACGGTGATATCAGCCTGAACACATCGCCCCAGGCTCTGTCCTGTATTTGCATCAAGCCCTGACGGCACATCAACGCTTACAACCGGAGTTGATGACGCATTCACCGCATCAATGATGTCTGCAAACTCATTGCGAATATAGCTATTAATACCTGTACCAAGAAGCGCATCTATCACTACGTCAGACTTCTCAAGGAGCGCAGCGTCAAACCCATTGATACTGCCTCCTGAATCGAGCCAGCGCTGCTGTGCTTTGCCAGCATCACCATCCAGCGTACGTTCAGGCTCAACCGCACATAAATGCACTTGTTTACCCGCAAGTTTTGCGTTTATTGCTGCAATGTAGCCGTCACCCGCATTGTTACCTTGGCCCACCAGCACTAAGTAAACGTCTGAGTTTGGCATAAGCTCAAGACACTGCTTAAACACCACATCACCAGCTCGTTGCATCAAGGTGAACATATCGCAGCCCGAATTCGCGGCGGCTTGTCCCTCATTTTCCCTAACCTGATCGGCCCGAAATAATTTGTATGATAAACTTGACGTTAATTGAGTATCTAGCATGAGCACATGTCCGAATTTAGTTCTATCGACCTTGTTGAATTAACCAACAATATCAAGGCTTGGGGTACAGCGCTAGGCTTTCAGCAGGTTGGCATCAGCGATATTGATCTACATCAGCACGAGGCACACCTTCAGGAATGGTTAGACAATGGGTATCACGGTGACATGGCCTTTATGGAGAGTCATGGGATGAAGCGTGCCCGGCCTGATGAGTTGGTCCCAGGGACATTACGGGTTATCAGCGTTCGCATGAACTACTTACCTCCTGACGCCTCGTTTGCTAAGCATTTAAAAAGGCCAGAAATAGGATACATCAGCCGCTATGCATTGGGCCGTGACTACCACAAAGTGCTGCGCAAACGTCTGAAGCAATTGGGTGAGAAAATCACCGCATCCCTGGCGCATACCCAATATCGCCCGTTTGTAGACTCAGCCCCCGTATTGGAACACGCTATTGCTGAAAAAGCGGGTATTGGCTGGACGGGGAAACACAGCCTGACACTCAACAAAGAAGCCGGCTCTTGGTTCTTCTTAGGTGAGCTGTTCATCAATTTGCCATTACCCACTGACTCACCAATTGAAGAGGGTTGCGGCACCTGCACGGCGTGTCTAACCATCTGCCCGACCAATGCAATTGTTGCGCCTTATAAAGTAGATGCCCGTCGCTGTATTTCCTACCTCACCATTGAATCAGACAAAGATATTCCCGAAGATTTGCGCCCCATGATGGGCAATCGCATTTATGGCTGTGACGATTGCCAACTTGTTTGCCCTTGGAATCGCTTTGCCGACGTTACCAGTGAAGAAGATTTCCACCCGCGACAAGTGCTACACGGCCAAAGTCTCAATGCGCTTTTCGGCTGGTCTGAAGAAACCTTCTTGCGAAATACGGAAGGCTCCCCCATCAGGCGGATTGGCTTTGAGAAGTGGCAGCGTAATATTGCCGTTGCGTTAGGAAACGCTCCGTATGATGAACAAAGCATTCTGCTTTTGAAAGAAAGACGAGGGAGCGTGAGTGACTTGGTGGACAGACATATTGATTGGGCTCTTAAGCGGCAGCAAGAGAAGCAACAAGCGTCTGATGCAAAAAACAGGCAGCAAGCGCGGCTTATTCGCGTAATTGAAAAAGGTTTACCAAGAGACGCCTAACGCCAGTACACGTTTGAATAAGGCATACCGCGAATTCAATTGGCGATATACACGTTTTGGGGTTAACCCGCTGAGGCAAGCTGACTGTTTAAATCGGCCTGAGTGCTATTCCGATAACGCACACGAGCATTTGGCGAATGGGATGCGGCGAAAGAAACGTTAAGTTTGAGGCCTCGCTGTGCCACTTGCGTGGTTATGATAGGCGAGCCGAATTCCCACCACGGTTCCTGTTCCAATGCTTCAATAACTCGCGACAGCTCAGTTTCAGAACCGTCATACTCACCCGTTATTTCGCAATGTCCGTTCTCACATTTTACCGAGTCTAAAACAAAGCGCTCGTTGTTAGGCGGCAGCGCAAAAAACGTATTGAGTGAGCCTTCGGTTTTAGTGTAGAAAACCTCTGGCGCCATGATTTGGACATTCTCAGCAACGGGGGCAACATTCATCTCGCCGTTTTTCGTAACGCTTGTATCCAAGAGCACCGCACCTGCTTCATTTGAAACCAACTTGGCGGCGGGCTTAATAACTTTCAGCTCACTCGTTTCCGTGGCACGAGAGCGCGCTAACACATTGGTTAGTCGCTCTTTTTCTGCATTGGATTCACTGAGTTGGTGTTGATAGCCAGAAAATTTATACCCTGCTATCAATGCAAACGCTATCAGCAACAACACAAGCCACGTTTTCATTTTACTTCCTTTATCGAAGTCGCTTACTTGTGATATTGCTTACTAAGTTCATGTACCGCATTAACGAACACACCTGCATTTTCAGGTGGTACGTCTAGATGGATACCGTGACCTAAATTAAATACGTGACCGCTACCTTCACCGTAACCTTCTAGAATGGACGCCACTTCTTGCTCAATTCTTTGCGGTTGAGCATACAGCATTGATGGATCCATATTACCTTGAAGTGCAACTTTATCGCCAATGCGCGCACGCGCTTCTTTAATGTCGATAGTCCAGTCTAAACCTACTGCGTCGCAGCCTGTCGCCGCAATCGATTCTAGCCACATGCCACCGTTTTTGGTGAACAAGGTAACAGGTACTTTACGGCCTTCATTTTCACGGGTCAGCCCACTTACAATGCGCTCCATGTACTGAAGCGAGAATTCTTTGTAGTCACGAGGAGATAACACGCCCCCCCAAGTATCAAATACCATGACTGACTGCGCGCCCGCAGCGATTTGAGCATTTAAATACTCAGTAACAGAATCAGCCAGTTTTGCTAGTAACGCATGAAGCGTTGCTGGCTCAGCAAATGCCATTTTCTTGATTTTGGTAAAGGCTTTACTTGAACCACCTTCAATCATGTAAGTCGCGAGTGTCCAAGGGCTTCCAGAAAAACCAATTAATGGCACTTCACCTTTAAGCTCACGGCGAATAGTACGAACGGCATTCATTACGTACTGTAATTCACCTTCTGGATCAGGAAGGCCTATTTTATCCACATCCGCTTTACACGTGATTGGATTTTTAAAGCGAGGGCCTTCACCTGTTTCAAAGTAAAGACCGAGGCCCATCGCATCTGGAATGGTCAAAATATCCGAAAAGAGAATTGCAGCGTCGAGAGGAAAACGACGTAAAGGTTGTAGCGTCACCTCACATGCAAGTTCTGCATTCTTGCACAACGACATAAAATCGCCTGCTACTGCACGAGTCGCTTTGTACTCTGGGAGGTAGCGCCCGGCTTGTCGCATCATCCATACAGGTGTGACATCAACCGGCTGCTTAAGTAACGCACGTAAGTAACGATCGTTCTTTAACGCGGGCTTATCAACACTGGGGAAATTTTGCGACATATAACTCACCTAAATTACTGAAGATATTTGAGCGCGAAAGTATACCAGTATTCTTAACTAAGGTGTGCTAAAACCTGTATTAAAAAATCAATGTTTTAACGACAAATCGGTGTAGTGTCGATTATTAAAGACAAACAATACTTGAACATTACTTTAAAAAGACGCTTGCACTTAAAGTGAGTGTTTGCTATTACTATAACCGTTAAAGAAAAGAAGCCCTACATGGGACCGTGCTAAACTTATTGAAACCCTGCTTCGGCAGGGTTTTTTATTTGTCGCCGATCAGAGACACCGTTTCAGCAATTAATTGTCCCGCAATAGACACTTTCGGTGGAATAGTCGGCAGCGCATCTATATCAAACCATTGCGCATCATCTATCTCGTTCTCCTGACAACGAATTTCCCCTTCGTCATACTCGGCAACAAACCCGACCATTAAGGAATGTGGAAATGGCCATGGCTGACTATTGTAATAGCGCAAGTTTTTAACCTTAACGCCAACTTCTTCGAAAACTTCTCTGTGGACCGCTTGCTCCAGACTTTCACCACTTTCTACGAAGCCTGCAAGGGTTGAATACATATTGGATTCTCGATGGCGAACGCCTTTGGCCAACAATATTTTTTCGTTGTCGTGTATAGAAACAATGATACAGGGAGACACTCTCGGATAACTGCGATGTTGACAGCGGTGACAATGCATTGCCATTTCCCAATCTACGCGTTCAGTCTTGGCCCCACATTGCCCGCAAAATTGATGAGTACGCAAGAAGTGGATGTATTGCCAGGCTCGCCCAATAACTGAAAAGGCTATATCGTATTCGGCAAAAAGAAGCTGTCTAAGCGATACCCGTTCCCAACCGGGTTCGTCAACATGCTCAGCGCCCAAATCAACAACATATACGGGCAGATCTCTATGCGCCGTCTCATTGAGCGGTGGAAGTTGATGAATTTCATCGACATAAGATGCTAAAAATGGAATATCACTCAGGTAAGCAACGGGGATAGACTCAGACGATTCTTGTACTACAATTTTGCCGCGACTAAAAACTACCCACAGGGCTTGCTGAGCAGCTAGTTTCGCCTCATCCAACTTTATCATCATTGCACATCACTCCTGTTCTTTAATGCTTCATACTACACTAAATACTGAGCGTATAGATCGCCACCATACATTTTGAAACGAACTTTTTCGCGCAAAATTTGTGTCGCTAGTGCACAGTGTTATACTGAAACTTATTGTCGCTAAACGGGTAACACATCAAAATGTTGCAACAGTTAGAAAGCGTTAAATCAAAATGGGGCGGGAAAAGCCAGGTTATTGACCGCTGGTTAATGGACAGACAGGCACTATTAGTTTCTTTCTGTGAACTAGCAGGTATTAACAAGCGAAGCGAGTGTTTACCTGACCCAGATGAAATAGACAACTTTTGCAGCGCATTACTCGATTATTTGTCGGTAGGACACTTTGAGGTTTTCGATATGTTGGTTGAAAACGACAATGAAGGCCTTTCACTACGAGATAAACTTTACCCCAGATTGACAAAAACCACTGACGCAGCACTCGCATTTAATGATACGTTTGCACAAGCAGTAACGCCCGAGCAGGCAGCTGAATTTGACTCAGCGCTAGCCAAGCTTGGTGAGACATTAGAAGAGCGTTTTGCCTTGGAAGATGAGTTAATAGCTCATGTACACACTAAAAAACGTGATCCAGAAGTGACGCTTTAATATAACAATGAAAGTCGAGTTTACGGTTATCATCAATGAACAAAACCACACTTATTCATAAGGCACGGGCTTATTGCGAGCAACGCGGCGCCAGATTCACACCGCTTAGAGAAAAGGTGTACGAAATTCTTGTTTCAAAGCACGGCCCTATGGGTGCTTATGAACTACTCGACTCTCTGAAAGAAACAGAGTCTAGTGCTAAACCTGCAACAGTCTATCGCGCCCTTGATTTTCTTCTCGATTTTGGGTTCATTCACCGTTTAGAGTCTACCAATGCGTTTGTGGCCTGCTATCATTTTGGCTGTAACCACCCTGTTCAGTTTCTAATTTGTGACAGCTGTGGTGATGTTGCTGAAATTCAATCTGAAGGTCTTCAAGAGACCCTTGATAGCCAAGCAGAGCAACACGGATTCAAAGTATCGAAACAAACTATAGAGGCCCATGGATTATGTGCCGATTGTCAACAAACGGAAGATCACGCTGCCCAGGAGAGTGTACATGAATGCTGATTTTGTGAACCCGTTTATTGCTGGTCTTTTGAACGTGCTTGAAACCATGGCTCAAACTAAATTGACCCCGGGCAAGCCCAAGCGCAAACAAAGTGATATCGCCAAAGGCGATGTATCGGGGCTAATTGGCATGGTGGGCCCTGACGTTCGCGGCTCTATGTCTATTACTTTTGACGAGTCTTTGGCCCTGACCATAATGGAGAGAATGGTTGGCGAGCGCCCTGAGAAGCTTGATGCAGAAGTAGGCGACATGGTTGGCGAAGTTACCAACATGATTTGCGGTAACGCAAAACGAGACCTTGCTGAGCGGGGTTACGAGTTTGGAATGGCAACACCCATCGTTGTATCAGGAAAGCAACATACGATTAGTCACCAGGTTGATGGTGCTAAAATTATTCTTCCTTTCATGTGCGACGAAGGATTAGCGCATTTGGAAATCTGTTTTGACAAATAATTTCTGGCAGTCTGAAAAAATTACACTCGACAGCTACCCGAGAGGATTTCACCTGATAACACAGCAGGTGGAATCTGCAATACCCAGTATTCGTCATGTTGAAGTCGGCCTTTTGCACCTATGGCTTCAGCATACAAGCGCTAGTTTGACAATCAATGAAAATGCCGACCCTACAGTGAGGCATGATATGGAAGCGTTCTTCAACCATAGTGTAAAAGAAGAGCTTTCTTTTTTCAGGCATACTTATGAAGGTAAAGATGATATGCCTGCTCACTTAAAATCGAGTATACTAGGGTGTCAACTTACTATACCTGTCCAACAAGGCAAGCTTGCACTTGGCACGTGGCAGGGTATCATGCTCGGCGAACACCGAGATCATGGTGGAAGACGAACAATTATTGCCACATTACAAGGGATCGCAGCCTAACCCATATTATAAATGGCACAATTTGTGCTAGCGTTATACGTTAAGCACAACACAAAATTATCTAAAATTGATAATCACTCAACGTTAAACAGGATGTGACTATGAAACAACACTTTAAAATGGCAGCGCTATCTCTTGCTGTAATTTCTGCAACTAATGCATTTGCACAAGACTCTTCTGAGCCAGAGTACAAAAACTGGTTCGGTATTTCAGGTATGCATTACAACACTGACGAATCGCGTCCTCTTTCTCTTACTGAAGGCGAAGTATATGACGACGGTTTAGGTGCGACATTCGAATACGGATTCCGTTTCACTCAAAGCTGGGCTGCACGTGTAGAGTTCACAAAATTGTCTGTGGACTTCCGTGACGGCGGTGATGAGAGCGGCGAAATGACTGGCGTAGATGCTATGTACTTTATGCCAAACGATGCATGGTTCGTTTTTGGTGGTGTTAAACGCCAATCAGTTGGTGATTCAACGACACTTGGTAACATCGGTATCGGTAAACACTGGAAAGTAGGTGAAACTGCTCGCCTAATCACAGAAATCGCGACATACCACGATTTCGGCGAAAGCTATAACGATTATAGCGTTAAAGTAGGTCTTGCAATTCCATTTGGTAAGAGCACACCTTCTGCGCCTAAAGACAGCGACAACGATGGCGTTGTAGATAGCAAAGACCAGTGCCCAATGACACCAGCAGGTGTTCGTGTTGACGCAAATGGTTGTAGCATCGATGATGATAACGATGGCGTTCTAAACAACGTTGACCAGTGTCCTAACACTCCAGCTGGCACTAAAGTAGATGCAACTGGCTGTGCAATTAAAGATTCGGACAACGACGGCGTTGTAGACAGCAAAGATATGTGCCCTGATACACCAGCTGGCGTAAAAGTTGATGCTAAAGGTTGTACAGTATTTGACGAAGAGACAGTAGAAATCACACTACGCGTTCTATTCGACAACGAAAGTGCTGTAGTTAAAATGCCAAAAGATCCAGAAATCTCTGAATTTGCTGAGTTCATGAAGCAGTATCCTTCAACAACTGCGGTAATTGAAGGTC
Source organism: Alteromonas sp. W12 (assembly GCF_001924945.1). Taxonomy (NCBI): domain Bacteria; kingdom Pseudomonadati; phylum Pseudomonadota; class Gammaproteobacteria; order Alteromonadales; family Alteromonadaceae; genus Alteromonas; species Alteromonas sp. W12. The sequence continues at coordinate 403,468 of NZ_LQXH01000008.1, read as the reverse complement.
ACACTTCTGCACCAGGTAGTGAAGCTTACAACATGGACCTTTCTAAGCGTCGTGCTGCGAACTTCAAAGAAGTAATGGTAGACATGTACGGTATCGAAGGTTCTCGTTTAGAGACTATCGGTTACGGCGAAACTCAGCTTCTAGACAATGGTAAGAATGCTGAAGCACACCGTGTTAACCGTCGCATTTCAGTGACAGTTAAAGACACAGTGAAAGTAGCTGAAGAAAAGTAATTCATTGTAGATGAATTGAAAAAGGCGCCTTACGGCGCCTTTTTTGTGTCTGAAATACGTTAACTTATTTACCCTTAAAATGTAGACCGTGGCCGCGGTCGAAGCCTTTAGTCGCTATAAGAGGGGCTAGTATTCGTCGGCTATGGCAGGGCCTGCATAGTTGTCAAAACGTGAGAACTGACCTTGGAACGTAAGTCGACAGGTACCAATTGGGCCGTTACGCTGTTTACCAATGATAATCTCTGCAATTCCCTTATACTCACTGTTTTCGTGATAAACCTCATCACGATAAATAAACATAATAAGGTCGGCATCCTGCTCGATTGAGCCAGACTCACGAAGGTCAGAGTTTACAGGACGTTTATCGGCGCGTTGTTCTAGCGTTCGGTTAAGCTGTGAAAGGGCAACTACCGGCACTTCAAGCTCTTTAGCCAATGCTTTCAATGAGCGAGAGATCTCTGCAATTTCCAATGTTCGGTTATCGCTAAGAGAAGGTACGCGCATCAACTGAAGATAATCCACCATGATGAGACTGATTCCACCGCGTTCGCGAGCGAGTTTTCTTGCGCGACTTCGCACGTCCATTGGTGTAAGGCCTGATGAATCATCAACAAACAAACAATCTTTGTCTTTGAGCATAGCCATGGTGTTGGAGATACGTGCCCAATCTTCATCATCCAGCTGCGCAGTACGAATTTTGGTTTGGTCAACGCGGCTTAATGACGCCAACATACGCATCATGATTTGTTCTGAGGGCATCTCAAGACTGAAAACAAGTACAGGTTTGTCTTCTGCCATCATGGCGTTTTCAATCAAGTTCATGGCGAAAGTAGTCTTACCCATCGATGGACGAGCCGCCACGATAATAAGGTCAGAGGGCTGCATACCACTGGTCATTTTGTCTAGGTCGGTAAAGCCGGTAGTAACACCGGTAACGTCTTTATTGGTTTTCACCAACTCTTCTAGACGGTCAATGGTCTTCCCTAAGATAGACTCGACATCGCGAGGACCTTCGTTTTCACCAGTTCTTCGCTCGGCAATTTCAAATACTTTACTTTCGGCCAGGTCAAGAATGTCTGCACTGTCACGGCCTTCGGGGTTGTACCCAACTTCCGCTATTTCATGCGCCACGCCAATAAGCTCTCGGGTTATCGCGCGCTCACTGATAATTTGCGCATAAGACACAACGTTCGCAGAACTTGGCGTGTTTTTGGCAAGTTCACCTAAGTAGGCAAAACCACCGGCATCTTCCAGTTCATCATGCTTTTCCAGCTCTTCTGATACTGTTATAAGATCTATTGGCTGGCTACTGTTTAGTAGTCGAGTGATAGCACGAAAGATAATTTGGTGTGAGCGATTGTAGAAATCGTTATCGGTAACAAGCTCCGCGACTTTGTCCCAGCTTTCAGGGTCAATAAGCATGCTGCCCAAAACAGATTGCTCAGCCTCAATGCTATGAGGTGGAACCTTCAATTTTTCAACATTCTTATCGTTTTTAGACGCAGACGCCACGAGTGAAACCTATTCCAATGCACAAAAGTCAGTTGGATATTATGCGCTTTTAACGTCCATCACTCAACAAAGGAAGTCGTCATTTTGTTGCGAAAGCGCAAAAAGACAACATCGTTTAAAGCGTTTTCTCCAGCTTTAAAAACGTACCATCAACCAAGGTGTAAGCGCTGCCACCTTCCTGAAAAATGAGTGTAGAACCCATGATTGCTGAATTATCAAGGCACGACAAACTTACTTCAGTAATCTTGTCGTCGCTAAAGCCGAGCGATGATGGAGAGGCTTTAAAAGCAGCATAAAAATCTTGATTACTGATATTTTTCGTTGAATACACCGGTGACTCGCAGAATGCCTGATCGAGTTTAGCCGAGTCTGAAGCATAGGTTACCGAGCGACCCAAGAACTTTTCTGACTCTATTGATGAGTGAGCTGAAACACCTACATTATAGGCCTTAGTCACAACCCAAGTACCTTCGTAATAAGCGGGTTCCTGAACAGCACAGCCTAGCGTAAATGCGCATATTCCAAACGCACCAATAATTAGACTATGAAATCGCCAAAACCTTTTGACGTGTCCAACAATACTCAATGTAACCTCCAATCAAAAAATAACAAACCATGTGATGATGTGGGTGAAGCGTGCAGGTCCGCTAACTTGTAACTAAGAGCCATTAAAACGCACTTTTGTTACTTACAAACGCTCAGCTACACATTTTTAGCGACCAAACAAAAAAAGCTGCGATCACTCGCAGCTTTTCATTAATCACCACATGTCTGATTAATAAATGTGGACTAAATTCATTTTTTCAACCTAAAGTTTCAATTGTGTTGCCTATAGCTTATTCACTTTTGGTCTATTTCAATTCGCCCGTGTACCGTAGAGATGTCTACATTTGCAGCCCCACCGTTATGGATAAAGCGTAGCCAGCTACCTGGGCCATACTTAGGCTTTTGCGACTTTTCATCACTGATATTGTTTACAATGTTGCCGCCAGCGTGCGTCTCAATATCAAATTGTGCCGATACGCCATCTTGAAAGACAAATTCCATCGCACCGCCTACAGAATTCGCTTTTACGCTACCGTTCTTATTGAGACCTAAACTTGCGTAAGTCCTTCCATTAACCGTATTGATTTGCAGTACGTCCACCGCTTGAAGAGAGACATCGATTCGACCGTTGACGGTTTCTACTGATACGTCTGGGCTATCGGAAGTGATGTCGAGCTTGCCATTAACTGACGCAAAGCTCACTGGCGTGTTTCCTGAGTGTGACGCTTCAATTTCGCCATTCACTGTTTCCGCCTCTAAACGGCCTCTCACATTCTCAAGCACGATATCGCCATTAACCGACTCAACTTCAACCCGCTCACCTATGTTTTTAAGGGTTACGTCGCCGTTTACCACCTCAACATCTACTGCTTTTGTTATACCTTCTGCAATAAGATCAGCATTGACCGCGGTATAGTGAAGGTCGCTTGCTGAAGGTATATAGATAACAAGGTCGTCGCCATCTTTACCTTTATTAAACCAGCTCTTTGAGTGGCGCTCGACTTCAACGTGTATAACCACGACATCTCCACGTCTTTCAAAGATAAACTCTTCAGTTTGATCGCCCAGTTCACCGGTGACACGAACCTGAGACTTATTCCAAACTCGGATATCTGCTTTTCCGTTGATGTGTTCAATGTCCACTTTCGGCGAAGACGATGTGTCGATGGTCTTATCTACTTTTTCTCCTGCAAACGCCGCAGTAGCGATACTTAGCAGCGCAGTAGTAAGTAATACCTTGGCCCCCAAAGGTGCCATGAACGTGTGCAAAAATGTACTTTTCGTATTTATAATCATCTTTAAACCCTTATTAAATTTGCTGCCACTTTGGCGCGTGCACTCGCTCAATTAAGGCAATCTGCTGTTGATATACGTGATGCAGCATTTTGATTAATGCTGAGTTGTCTGGATCGTCCTTTAATGCCGCTTTAATAACATCTGCAGCATCGTCCAATTCTTTTAATTGCTCTTGCCAATCTTCAGTTAGCGCCGTGGTACTTTCATAACTAGCAAGAAGACTATTCACTTGTTGTTGCTGCTGCATACTCATTGCGTCAATCAGGGCATAGCCATCGCTTCGACTTTCATCAGCTTTAAACGCAAAAGGAGCCGCGAACCACAATACAGTAACTAAACAAACGCTTGCGGCTATTGCCATCCACTGTTTTGATGTAACCGTAGATGATGAAGCGTCGTCTTGTGAAGCGTCGCCTTGCTGCGATGTTATGCCGAGTTCAATACCTCGCCACAAATCTCGTTCTGGCTGCTTCTCTTTCGATATCCCAGAAATATGCTGAGCAAGCTTGTCGTCAAAATTACTCATCATCGACTCCCATAAAATCTTTCAATAATTGCTTAGCACGGAAAAATTGTGCTTTGCTTGAGCCCACTGCCATGTTCAACATGCTGGCAATGTCTTCGTGTCTGTAACCTTCAATTGCATGGAGGACAAAAACCATTCTGGCTCGCTCGGGTAAGCGAATAACTAATGCTTCTAAATCCACATCGGTGCTGTTTTCTTCAGCCGGCATCTCGTTAATGCCGCTGTTTTCCAAGTTAAACATCCGCTGCACCCACCCCTTCTGCTTACGCATATAAGAGATGGTAATTTTTGCCGTAACGCTGTGTAACCACGTGGAAAATTGGCTTTGCCCATCAAAATTACCCAATTTTTTCCATAGCTGAATAAAGACTTCTTGCGAAGCATCTTCTGCCATTCCCTTTTCACCTGTAAGCCGGTAACAAAGCGCGTAGACTCGCCCAATATGTTCATCGTAAAGGGACCGAAATGCCTGCTTATCGCCCTTTTTCGCTTTAGATATCAGCTCATTTTCGCTTTTATTACCAAACACCACATTGGCGTGTACAACACGTTGTTGTGTGTGTTCCATTCTTTTCTCTTTGTTATTTGTGGTGCTGATTAGCATTAGCACTTGTTAGTGTTATAAGGTTAGTCGTACCCTATAGTAGAAAGGTTTAAATGCACAAAAATATTTTTTGGAGATGCCATGTCTACCTCATTTTCTGTTAACGCTCTGTTTGCTGGAAAACCTCAGCCGCTAGGCCCTCGTGGGGCACCAAGCAGTATTGTTAAAGCCCCCGTCGACGCGTTAACGGTACATATGGACAGAACCGATGAAGACGAACAGGCCAACAAACGGCTTCACGGTGGACCGGAGAAAGTGCTGCATCAGTTCAACCCGACCAACTATCTGACATTAAGAAAGCATTTTCCTGAAGGCGAATTTTCGCTGGGCAGCATTGGCGAAAACATCAGTGTAGAGGGCATGGACGATGCTACCGTTTATATCGGCGATATATGGAAGTTCGGCGAGGTAGAACTGCAAGTAAGTGCACCCCGTGCCCCTTGCAATAAAATCTCGCAACGCTTCGAAGTGCCCAATTTAGATAGATTTGTCGGAGAACGAGGTATCACTGGCTGGTATTACCGGGTTATTAAAACCGGAACCATCAGTGTTGGCGACGAAGTAACACTACTGCACCGTGAGGACGATACCGTTAACGTTCACACCCTAATGCAATGCGCCCATACCAAAGCAGACAAATCCCTGGCACAAAAGCTAGCGAAACTTGAGGCGCTTGATGACGAATGGCGCGGAAAATGCCAAAAAATTGCGGATAAATAAGCCATTTATCCGTAGCTTAAATTAAAAAGACGCCTGTTCACCTTCATTCAAAATAACCCAAGGCATTGCAGGGTTTAGCTGCTTCTTCATTTTCATAAGACGAAATAGCGCAGAATGTGACGTCTTGTCACCCATCATCCAGCTGGCATTTCCATAGCCCCAAGGCACTACGGCTTTACAGCCTAGGTCTTGGGCCGCAACAATGGCATCTTCTGGCGTAGTATGTACCTTGCGATACCATTTAGGTGAAGTTTCGCTGAAATAAGACGCTATAGGTAACAGGCAAACATCTATTTCACCAAAGCGCGCTTTAATATCCTTGAAGTGCGGTGAATATCCCGTATCCCCCGCAAAGAACAATGTTTTGCCTTCACTCTTAAATACCCAACCACCCCACAGTGTCGCATTGTCGTCCTCGTACAAATAAGGCACCCAAATTCGGTTACTGAAATGATGGGCAGGCACGAAGTGAATAGAGGTGTTGCCTACATTTTTGCTGGTATACCAAGCCATCTCGCTTATGGTGTAGCCTCTATTAGGAAAGTGCTCTGCGAAACCTAACGGAACAAGATATTCGGGCTTTGTGCCTAATTCAGCAATATCGGCTTTATTAAAATGATCATAGTGAATATGGGAATAAACTACAGCATCGGTTTGTGCGAGTTTGTCTTCACCTACCTCAGCGGGTTCGTTGCGGCTGAACCCCTCCGCCAATCGAAAAGCCCAATTAACGGGCCAATCAAACTGCCCAAACACAGGGTCAATAAGTATTTGCTCACCACTTGCGGTGTTAAGTAAAAAACTTGCGTGCCCTAACCAGGTGACATTAAAGCCGGTGTTCGAGTTCACTGTCGGGTTGTTGCCAACGAACTGACAATTTTGCATGTCACTTTCACATTCAATATCGGCAGACGCTGGGTAGCAATCATTAGTGCACGTGACGGGGTATGCTTTAAAACCGTCGTAAATATTGCTGAATCTGTCCTCATACCCAGGCTCATTGGTGTGCTTGATTACAGCATTTTCACCTTCTATCTGAGTAACATGATTAGAGCTGGCGCAACCAGTCACGACACTTCCTGCTACTACTAGCGACGCCGACAACGTCGTTAACTTCTTTAAACTCATTACCATTTTTAAGATCGTGTCCTTGTAGCTCCAACCTAGGAAGCAAAGCGCTTAGTTGACTGCTGCGTCTATGCTTTATTTACTCAATTGTGCAGACATCAAGAGAACCGCAGTTTAGCGCAAGCACTAAGATAGCTGTTAACCGTTATTGTAAAGCGAGAAACCATCAGCACCACAGTAAATTTGTAACAATATAAAAGCGCGCGTTAGCGGCCGCATTTATCGTCACAAACCGATTAGTTGCAAATGATAACTATTATTAATAGTATGTTTAAAATTCTTTCCTGAAGCCATTATGCGTAAAACCCGAATACTCATTGTTGAAGATGACGCGACGTTAAGTGAACAAATCACACAGCTGTTGCAGTCTCGAGGATTTGACACTCGCCACGAAAGTGACGGTAATGCTGGATTACAAGCTGTGCTTGAGGAGAACTTTGATCTTGTGTTACTCGACATACGCCTTCCCTCTTTAAACGGCTTGTCGCTGTTAAACCAATTAAGGCAAATAAAGCAAACCCCGGTGATGATGATCACCGCGTCAGGTGCCGAGCAAGAAAGGATTGAAGGCTACCGTAAGGGCGCAGATGACTACTTACCCAAGCCCTTCAATTTTACTGAAATGATGCTTCGCATCGACGCACTGTTGCGACGCAGCAAAACACTAAACGACTCAGGCACGCAAAAGTCGGAAATCATTGTTGATGTGCTTTATTTAAATCGCATTCATCAAGTTACCAAATACCACTCAAGACTACTCGAATTCACGCCAATACAATTTAAGCTTCTTTGGATGTTAGTAGATAACAAAGGGGAAACGTTGAGCAAAGCATTTCTTTATCACAGTGTGCTTAACAAACCCTTTTCGAGGTACGACCGAAGCTTAGATATGCATTTGTCTAGAGTACGCAAAAAGCTCGTTGAGACTGGCATGCCCCCTGAACGCCTTGCCACTGTCCACGGCCAAGGATATCGCTTTTCGTGAAAAATAAACTGCTATGGCGACTGTGCGCATTTATTGCCGTTGGTACTGTTCTGTTATTTTGGGCCATCGCGTGGCTTACCAATCATACCGAGACCAGCATGAGTTTTATCGATAAAGCTCATCAAGAAACCCTTTATTCCTATGGTCAAGAAGCGGAGAAAATCTACCTGGAGGATGGAGAACAAGCGTTAGCTACTTTTTTGCAAGAAGTGAAGACAAAGGAGGACACGTGGCTTGCCGTAGTTAACTCTCAAATGACCACATTCGCTGACACCCAAATGTTAGATGAGTTTGTTGACCGATTTCAAATAGGCCGCAGCCCCGAATGGAAAATACATTTGTACTTTTCAGAGAACCCTGTGATGGAAGTCCCCTTCGTCGATGACAATACGCACTTTTTAATTCAACTTCCACAGCGTATGCGCCCAGGTTCGTTATTGCTCGCCACACGCTTAACGCTTCAAATTGCATTACCTCTAGTGATATTAAGTCTGTTGAGTTTTATGCTGTATCGACACTTAATGACGCCACTAAAGCAATTAGAAAATGCCACAAAAGATTTCGCAAATGGCAATTTAGAAGCCCGTGCAATGGCTGCAATGCCCAAGCGAAATGACGAACTTACTGGGCTTGCCCAAACGTTCGACAAGATGGCCCAAAGAACCAGCAGTCTCATTTATAATCAAAGAAGTTTGCTTGCTGATCTCTCTCACGAGCTTCGCACGCCTCTTGCCCGCATTGATATGGCAATAGACTTTGTAGAGCAAGACATTAATCGTGAACAAGCACTTTCACGTCTGCGTTATGAAGCGAGCACGATGAGAGAGCTTGTTGAAGATACCCTAACCTTTGCATGGCTAAATACAGAATCGCCACAATTGAACAGCGATGACTTTGACTTGGTAGAACTTATCAATGTTATTTGTGAAGATGCGCGGTTTGAATACCCTGATAGAACCTTGCATGTCGACACACCTGAATGCGCGAATATTGAAAAGAGCAGCCAGCTTGCTTTGGGGCAGGCGTTAGAAAATATTATTCGTAATGCTTTGCGTCATACCCCTGAGCAAAGCAAAGTGAGTTTAACGCTAACCAGCGATAATAATAACTATGTTATCACGGTTACAGACGAAGGCACCGGCGTCCCTGAATCAATGCTAGACGCCATATTCGAACCTTTTTTCAGGGTAGACAAGGCACGGGCAGCCAAAAACTACGTACATGCCGCAAAGCGCTCTGGCTTTGGTCTTGGGCTTGCACTGGCGAAACGTCAAATTGCCGCTGTGGGCGGCGACATATCAGCGATAAATCGCGCTGCACTAATCAAAGACAACGCATTACATAGAGACGCTAGTGCTACAAAGCAAACAGGGCTAGTCGTTACCATTACCCTGCCTAAGTCTTTTAATGCTGCTTTCGCAAATTGAGAAGTCTCTGCACACCAAGTAGTGTGCCAGTATAAACTAAGATACAGCAAAGCAAGCTTACCAGCCCTGCGATGGTCTGCCCTATAAAGCCAAAGTATTCTCCCGTGTGCAAAAAGCGGGAAGTACCCCAAGCCTGACTCCCTTTGGGCCAATCGGTTTTGTAAAGTGTCCTAGTGATGTCACCGGTTCCCGTGTCGAAATACAGTGAATACGCTAACTCTTGCCTGTGCCCTATACTTTTATCGATATAAAACCGTGCAACACCCTCACTTTTGCCAATTTCCATCCACATGGAATACCAATCCTGATAGCCATTTTCATTGGCGTGTTGCTGAGCTTTGGTAAATAGCGTGTCGTAACTGACAACGTCGGCGTCTAGCGTCTCAGGCATAGCTTTCTTTTCGCGAGTAGGGACTTGTTCACCGTACATTCCATACAATGCTTTGTTTGCCCACTCAAAATAAAACAGGGTAGCCGTTAGTCCAATCACAACTAAAAAAGGCAGTGACCACATACCAAAAACAAAATGCCAATGTCGGCGACGGTGCTGTTTATTAGTGTACTTTTGCCGTAACCACATTTGCTGCTTTAAGGATTTTTTCGATATGTGTTTGGGCAACCATATGATGACTCCCGATAACAGCAAAAAAATAAAAATAAGATTGCTATAAGCCGTTATGGTTTTGCCAATTAATTGGTAATCCCCTTCCATTAAAAGATATCGATGCAGGTCAGTTATGACATGAAATGCTTCTTCAACGCCCCCTTCTCCTTCTCTTAATATATCTCCGGTATAGGGGTGAATAAGATAGCTGTGTTCGCCGGCCCATGCGGGAATTGCCGCTCCCTCGCTATTGACCCATCGAACAAAAATATGCGCTTCGTTAGGATGCTTTTCACGAAGTATTGATACAACCCGCTCAGTCGAGATTACCGACTTTTCGATATCAATCGTTTGTGCATAAGCCATTTCACTTAGCTCTTTGAACTGGCGCTCGTAAGTGAGTAATACACCGGTAAAAGCCATAATGAAAACGACAATGCTGGCCAATAAGCCAGCAAAGAGGTGGGCCCAAAAGACCCACCTTTTAAACGTGGAAAAGTTCATCTAAAGGCGTTGCTTAGAAATCGTAAGTCACAGACAAACGAATATCTCGTCCAGCTTCTTGCGGACCAATAACGCTTGGGAATACTTCGCTGTAGTCACCCACACTTGAATGGTCGATATACGCTTCATCAAACAAGTTCGTTACCGCCAGATTTAAGCGAAGGTCGTTTGTGACTTCCCACTCGCCATAAATATCCACTAGGGTATAGTCTGCTTTGTTAAGTGAATAAAGCGAGTCGGTCCAACCGTTTTCCAAGGCCTGATGTAGTGTATCTATGTTGATGTCGTCAACCATAGTGATGTTAAAGCCAACGCTAATGTCTGCAGTAACGGTGTAATCTGCACCAAGTACCCACGTATCACCGCGACTATTACCTAAGCCAACAAACTCGTATCCGTTAATATCGATGCTGTTATAGGGTACGCTGTACAGATCTTCACGAGGCATCAATTCAACATCTACGCTTGAAAACCCAAAGTACACGTCAACAGAGTCCCAGCGATACGCAAGGTTAAACTCTACGCCAGATGATTCTAGGTCGCCGATATTATTAAATACCGAGTTGCCTTGATAACCGCTAAATAGCACATCATCAATAGTAGATTCATAGGCGCTAAGGCGCGCATTAAGGTTATTCGCGCTGTATTCGATTGACGCTTCAATATTAGTGACAGTTTCAGGCACCACGTCACTGGCAACAACGGGAACGTCCTCACCATCATATAAGTATTCGTCAAGCGTGAAACCATCACCAATTTGCTTACCGCGCGCCGCTTCTGCGTAACCAAGACCAAGGGTCCAAGCTTCGGTAAGCTGATACTCAAGACCGACGTTAAAGCTAAGTTCATTGTCTTCTAGTCCAGATGGCTCATCGGTAACGGGTGTGCCGTAATAGTCATCGATCAAGATTTGTTGCTGAAAATCAAAGTCGTCATAACGAACACCGTAGCTCAACAGCAACTCTGGTGTGATATTGCTATGAGCTTGCGCGTAAATACCCATTACGCTGCCTTCTTCTGCGTTCTGCACAGGACCTACGCCAGGGCCACTTTCTACCTCATCTTTACGATAGTCGATACCGTAGGTGAATACGTGGTTTGAAATGTCGGTGGTGTTTCTAATATCAAAACCATAGGTATCGATATCAGACAAGAAATCGAAACGGCCGCCGCGGAACGATGATGAAGTTTGGTATGCAGTGGCCTCTAAGAAAACCAATGCGCTGTGGTCAAAGCGGTAGTTCGCTACGTAGGTATCACGCTCTGCTTCACTAGGATAAAGTGGAGCACCTTCTAGTACTACCCAGTTAGGTCTTGCCGAAAACTCACCCTCTTCATCGCGCTGCTCTGCACTTATTGAAAGGTATTGATTATCCGCAATGTAACCACTGGCTTTAAGGAACATGAGATCTTGATCTGCGGCAGTACCCAGCACTTCGTTGCCGTCGCCGTCTTCAAAGTTATCTCTGTCAACCGTACTGTAATAACCTAGCAAGCCCCATGAATCACTTAGCTTTCCATAAAGGCTGCCGCTATATCGGGTGCCTTCGTTTGAGAAATAACTCGCTTTTACTCGACCACCAAATTGTTCGTCGCCTCTCAATAAATCTTGCGCATCTTTGGTTTTAAAGCGGATTGAACCACCAATGGCACCTGGGCCACTGGTTGCTTCACCTGCACCAGCCTGCACATCGATTTGCTTCAAAAGATCGGGATCTAGCGTTACGCGGCCAATGTGGTGAAATAGGGTTGAGGTTTGTTGCGCGCCATCTACGGTTACATTCAGGTAGGCATCTTCTAGTCCACGGATAAAGATTTTCTGTGCTACACCTACTGAACCGCCAACGCTGACCGACGGAGACTCTCTAAAAACGTCAGCTAAATCGTTTGCCTGAAACTGCTCAATATCCTCGGCAGTAATGCTCAAGTTGGTTGCTGCGCCTACCACAGCAACTCGCTCTATAGACTTGGTTTCTTCATTCTGGTTTTCTAGGGATTGCGCAAATACTACCGGACTGGATAGCGTGCATACTGCACTGGCTAAAACTAACTTTTTCAAGGATGTCTCCATTTGATAATCAACAATTACAAATAAGAAACATTCTCATTAACTTTAGTCTAAATGGATAGCACTTTTACATTTGTTACAATTCTCTCAGTTCTTCGCTGTCAAAGACTCACGCTCATTGTTGTAACGTACTTTCTGGCCTGCACGCAGACGTTCAGCTCCTCTCACCACAACCGAGCGCTTCGGGTTCACATCGCCAAACACTTCAATTCTATCGCCCATCCCCACCCCGGTTGTCACCTTAACTTGCTCCGCTTCATTATTTTCATTGAGCTGATAGATATAGGTGCCCGACTTTCTTAGTACCAGTGCATCGCGGGGTATGGTGACACCATCATGAGTATCGCTGCTAGGCAGCGCCACGCGCACTGCACTGCCTATAGGAAAGTCACCGGGGTTGATGGCAATTCGTAGCTCCATCATGCGCGATGTACTGTTGCCTACCGGTACAATGGCACGAATAGATTCTTCTACTTGGTTCACGTTATTGTGAACGCTAACGCTCATGCCGTTAGCAATATAGGGTAATACGTTGAGCGGTGCGCGCACTTGAACTTCAACGCTATCAGGGTTTACCACGCGAAGCAGGGTTTGCCCTACCCCAGTGTATTCGCCCGGCGACTGCTGCCTTTCAACCACCAAAGCCGTAAAGGGAGCACGAATACTGCTTTGTGCTATCTGATATTCGGTGAATTCTAAATCCAATTTGGCTTGCGCTAACTCCTGCTTAGCATTCTCTAAGTCTGCTTCCACTTCCTCTAACTCGCCTCTGGACGTGTTTTGACTGGCCTGAAGGTTTTTGTACCTCCCGAGTCGTTTGGTAAACAGTTCAACCTGCGACTGCCATCTGGCAATATTTGAGGCATTTTGATTGCGGGTAATGCTTAAGCGAGTATCGTCGACTTTAACTAAAGGCTCCCCAGCTTTCACCACATCACCTACATCTGCCATCCAAGTGATGCGACCGTCTACCTCAGAAGCAAGGTTTGCATCGATAACGCTTAGTACCGTTCCAGGAACCCAGGTTAGTTGTGAAATCGCTTGCTCTCTGGCTTCATCTATTTGAACCAGCACCGGCGGTGGTTGATTGCTATCCTGTGCGTGTGCGCTCAACGATACACTGCTTGCAAATAAGGCAAACACACTAAGGGCGAGAGTAGAAGTCATTGCTTTCATGGTTGTCTTTTCCTTACACATGATCGTTGTATTTATTTTGTTTTACGGTGGATGAGGTAGTCGGCGAAGCGCCAGTGCTCTCTATGCGCTCGGCCAGGGGTTTGAGTATATTTACAGGTGACTTTGAAGCCGTCATACGCAGCAAGGTAGGCAGTAATAGCAAGGTGAATATGGTACTCACCGTCATTCCTCCCACAATAACAGCCGCAAGGCCTCGGTAAATAACGCTGCCTGCACCTGGTAGCAACAGCAGGGGCAGCATGCCAAAGATTGAAGTCAGCGTACTCATAAAGATAGGCCGTAAACGTAGTTTGATGGCTTGTTCTACCGCGTCATCACGGGTCAGCCCTTCTTGCTCTCCTATACGAGTCTGATGCACGAGTAAAATGGCATTGTTCACCACAAGCCCTAGCAAAATAATGAAGCCAATCATGGTTAACAGGTCCATGGGCTGGAAGGTAAAGATGTTCATGATACGAATAGCAATCACCCCGCCCACTGTGGCTAGCGGAATAGAAAGTACTACCAGCACGCTGTCTTTTAACGATTTAAACAACCCCGCCATTAACAGCAGTAGCAACACCATGGCAAAAAGAAAGTTATCAGCCATCGAGGCAATAGCGCCTTTTAAGCTATCCGCGCTACCACCATAATTAATAGCGCCATCGGTAGGCATCATGGCCATAATGGCAGGTTCAACCTCAGAGGTAATCACTTTCATGGCTTCTTCTAAACTCATACCCTCTGGCGGATTTACGTTTAGCGTAAGGGTTCTTCGACCATCAATGCGCTGAATACGACTTGGCCCTACGGCTCTTTCAATACCTACCAGTTCGCCTAATTGCACCACCTCGCCTGATGGCGTCATGACTGGCGTGCTATTTAAGTCTTCGGGTGTAAACCAGGGGGCTGAGCGGAAGATAATATTCATGCGTTTGGTGCCATCGAAGTACTCCCCCACATACATACCATCACCCATGGCACGTACCAGGTTCCCCATACTGCCGCGATTTAACCCGACTTCCATCATTCGGCTGTCATTAGGGTAAAAGCGAAGCTCTGGTTCAGCTTGCTCTAATGGAGGATTAGAACGCGCATTCGCGTTAGGGAAAACTTCTCTCAATTTGTCTAAACCTGCTTGCGCAGCGATGCCGAGCATGGCTTGGTCGGTACCTTGAAGATGTATGTCGATTGAGCGACCGTTTCCAAAGCCACCAAACAAATTGCCTTGTTGTGAAAAGGTTTGTGTATCCGGCAAATCCTTTAAAATTTCATCGCGAACAATGGCTTCTAACTCTTTGACCTTAGACTGATCTTTAGCGCGCACACCCAAATTTCCGCCATTTGGCCACGTAATAATGTAGTAGTTTTTCAGCGCTGGCTGCTTTTCTCCGTCCATATAGGGCTGCAGTCGCTCAACGATAATTGGCATCACTTCTTCACTAATAAAGTTTTCACTGGCACCCGCAGGCAAACTTAAGAAGGCGTCAACGGCATCGCGTTTTACGGGCGGCAAATAATCCATGGAAGGCATAAGCAAAACACTACCTGTAATAGGCACGCCCATGAGTGTTATGACTAATACAAGGCGGCGAAGCGGCGTACTTGATAGCGACATAATAGCGCGGGTTATCTTAGCCCATACCCGCTGTAAGCTATCAGCTGGCATGTTGCCATTAAGGTATTTAGCGGCAACGACGGGCAATACCGTTACCGCAACCACTAGCGACATACACACTGCAATGGCAATGGTAAGAGCGAGGTCAGCAAACAATTGCCCTTCAACATCTTCCAAAAACATGACGGGAATAAAAATAGCAACGGTGGTGGCTGTTGACGCCATGAGAGCACCAAACACTTCTTTCGTTCCCCGATGGGCACAATCCTCCATGTGCGTTTGTGAATTTGGGTCTTTGTTTTCGATTTCGGCTTCGGCGCTCTTGCGCGTTCTTACAATGTTTTCCAGCACGACAATAGCGGCATCTAGCACCATACCTACCGCGAAGGCGAGTCCTGCCAGTGAAATGATATTGAGCGAGCGACCGGTAAGTTGAAGCACCACAAAAGTGCTAAGTAGTGAGATAGGAATGGCCAATGCCACAATGAGCGTTGCCCGCAGCTGGCGCATAAAGAGCCAAAGCACGGCAATGGCAAGCAGCACGCCTATAAATAAATTGCTGGTAACTAGCTGCACCGCTCTATAGATAAACACTGAGGCATCGAAGCTTTGCGCCATTACTAACTGTTCAGGGGCCAAGTCCTGTTCGTTTATTTGTGCAACTTTTGCTTTTACGGCTTCTAAGGTAGCTAAAACATTGGCGTTGTTTTGTCTGTCTACGCGAATAGATATAGCCGGATTGCCGTTTTGCACACTGTAGTTTGCACCGTCAGCGCGGGTGATTTTAATTTCGGCAATGTCATTTAGCGTGATAGGGCTGCCGTCTCGCCATTCAAGGATCATTTCCCCCATTTGAGTAGGCTCGTAGCGACCTTCAAAACGCAGGGTGTAGCGTCTTCTGCCCACATCGACAAAGCCACCTGAAATATCATTCGCACGCCCCAACTCGTTGGCAACTGCCGTTAGGTCAATGCCTAACTGCGCCGCTTTAAACGGGTCGAAAACAATTTGAAACTCCTCAACGCCGCCAACCCCGCTTTCCATACGCGCCCTTGCAACGCCCGGGATAGATTCAAGCTGAGGTTTAATGACATCGGTAAAAAAGGTTACATAGGTATTAATTTCGTTTGGATTGCCCGGAAGGCGCTGAAGAAAAAAGTAGGTCAAAGCGGGGGCGTCTCCCCCACTTCCAGCAAGCATAATATTAGGGGACAAGGCATCGCGAGGTAGTGGCGGTACGCGATTCATGCGGCTAATCACTTCAATTAGCGTTTTCTGCATGTCCGTATCTAAACCAAACTCTAGATTAATCCACGCATTACCTTGGTTTGCCCATGCATTCATCGACTCAAGACCAGGGATCCCTTGCAGCACTTCCTCTTGAGGTTCAATGATCTCCGACTCAATTTCTTGGGGCGACGCAGCGCGCCACGAGGTCTGGATGTTAATATTCGGTCTTTCAATGTCAGGAAACAGCTGTACCGGTAAATTAAACAGGCTATATAGCCCTAAAAATACCAGCAGTGTTATTCCTATACCTACCCCAGTCGCGTTTTTTATTGCTTGCTTAGTGATGTCCATAATATGGCACTTATGCTTTTTATTGTTTGGTTTACTATAGGTCGCAGGAATGACAGAAAAAGTTTAAAGCCATGACACTAAGAATTTCAGCGATTATTAACATTTTGTTTAAATACCGTTTAAAAAACGTTATTTATCGCAGATGAGTGGACCTCAAAAATACGCCATTTGTCGGCACTGGACATATTTGCTTACACCCATCGTTAATTAGGCGTCGCGACGTGGAGTGAGGGTAGGGATATTTTAAACCCGCCCTTCGGGAAGGTCTGGCAAGCTTCACTCTTGGAATTTAAAAAGCAACGGCCATTCCTGCATTCCCACGCTTTGCTAGGAAACTTGCCAGCACCTTCTGGGTGGGCAATCATCTATGCGGATTGGTATTGATCTTTAAGTATCGAACAAAAATTTAGAGCAAAAAAAAGCCGCTCTAGGAGCGGCTTTTTTCAAATACGTCAGCGATTACGCTTCAGCAATGATGATCACTTTGATTGAAGTGATAACGTCAGAGTGAAGTTGTAAGTCGATGTCATACTCACCAGTTTCACGAAGAGTACCAGTAGGTAGTTTAACTTCTGCTTTTTGTACTTCAACGCCAGCTGCAGTGATTGCATCAGCGATGTCACGAGTACCAACAGAGCCAAATAGTTTACCTTCGTCACCAGCAGGAGCTGCGATTGTAACTTCAGCAAGCTCAGCAACTTTTTCAGCGCGTGCGTTAGCAGCAGCTAGTTGCTCAGCAATTTTCGCTTCAAGTTCAGCACGACGTGCTTCGAACTTTTCAACGTTGTCTTTAGTTGCAGGAACCGCTTTACCCTGTGGGAAAAGGAAGTTACGAGCGTAACCAGACTTAACAGTCACTTGGTCGCCCAGGCCGCCAAGGTTGGCGATTTTATCTAGTAGGATGATATTCATCTTAGCTAACCCTTATATTCGCCAAATTACTTGTGTGAATCAGTGTACGGAAGCAACGCAAGGAAACGTGCGCGCTTGATCGCAGAAGACAGCTGACGCTGATATTTTGCGCTTGTACCAGTAATACGGCTAGGGACAATTTTACCGCTCTCAGTGATGTAGTTCTTAAGAGTAGCGATATCTTTGTAATCAATCTCAGTCACACCTTCTGCAGTGAAACGGCAGAACTTACGACGTCTGAAAAAACGAGCCATGGGTGATCTCCTTAAGCGTTGTCTTCAGTGGTTTCAGTTTTCTTTTCCGCGCGATCTTGGCGAGGAGCAGAATCGTCACGACGCTCACGACGAGGCTCTTCTTTCATCATTGGAGAAGGCTCAGTCACAGCAGTCTTAGTGCGCATAACCATGTTACGTAGGATCACGTCGTTGAAACGGAAAGCATTTTCCAATTCATCAACAGCTTCTGCAGACGCTTCAGCATTGATTAGTACGTAGTGGGCTTTGTGCAGCTTTTCAATTGGGTAAGCCAGTTGACGACGGCCCCAATCTTCTAAACGATGAATCTGACCACCGTCTTGCTTTAGGATTGTGGTATAACGCTCGATCATACCAGGTACTTGTTCACTCTGATCAGGGTGAACCATAAATACGATTTCGTAATGACGCATTATAGCTCCTTACGGTTGTAGCCTCGACAGTACAGCCGACTGTATGGAGACAAGGAACGAATTGGGATGGCTGTAAGGGCGCGCATTATACGCAGCAGTTACTAATTGCACAAGCATTAATCACCTTTAGAACAATCATCTGCCCTTTTCCCAAACACTACGCTCAGACATTTAATCAAAATACTGTTTATTTATACAGTAAAATGCTGTACAGTTTTTGTGTCTTTAATAAACAGGGGACCTACCATGGCCATTACCACACAGTATGTTGTTACGCACAAAGGGGTAGAAAAATTGGTAACTACCGACAAAAAAGAAGCCGATCAGTATGACAAAATGCTCGATGCAGCAGATAACCTTGCTGACTACATTCATGCGAAGGGCATCAAGCTAGACGATAGCGTAGTGGAAGAGCTCACCATCATGCTGTCTAAAAACAAAGATAAAATCAGTAAGATTTTCAAAGGCGCTACCGCAGAAAGCGTATTAGAAGATGAAAGCGCAGAAGTAGTAAAGCTACAAGCTAACGGCTGATAATTTAGGCGCGCCTCTCTTTTGCGTCGTTATGATGAGCAATTAATAAGAGCAATTGCCGCTTTAGGCTGATGAGATCTGATAGCATAGCTATACGCAAAAATGTTATTTGATAACATTACCTCAACGCGGCAATGTGTTTTCTCTGGTTTTTAACTGGGTGAACAGACGTGTCGCTTTTGCTAATGTGAACATAAGACGTAAATACAGGTCGGGCTTAGCGTGAATACCATCAATAAAAACAATAGCACTCACTCCCAGCGCAACGCAGTGTCTGAAGAGCACAACGCAGTGAATAAAGAGCGTAACACAGCGATTGAAGTTAGCAATTTACAGTTTTCGTACACCAAAGAAAGCCCCCCCATCATTGACATTAAAGCGTGGCAAGTTTCGCAAGGTGAGCACGTTTTTCTCTCAGGGCCTTCGGGTAGCGGAAAGAGCACATTGCTCAATTTGCTGTGCGGAACATTAACTCCAACTCAGGGCGACATTGCCTTATTAGCGCAGCCTTTCTCCGCATTATCGAACCGACAGCGGGACAAGTTTAGAGCACGCAATATCGGCGTTGTTTTTCAACAATTTAATCTTATTCCCTACCTTTCTGTGGCACAGAACATTAATGCGGCGGTGTATTTTGCAAGTACAAACGTCAGCAAGACAGCATCAGACGCAAAGCTTCGTCATTTACTGGACAAGCTACAGCTGCCTTCTCACGTGCTGCATGCGAAAGCTGACGCATTGAGTATTGGTCAGCAGCAGCGCGTTGCCATTGCCAGAGCACTGATTAACGACCCACAATTATTAATTGTCGATGAACCTACCTCTGCCCTAGATACCGATGCCAGAGATAGTTTTATGTCGCTGCTAAAAGACGTTGCAGGTGAAAGCACCATGATTTTTGTTAGTCACGATAAAGCCATGGAGAGTTATTTCGACCGCCACTGCAGCATGAGTGAATTAAGCCCAAGTACAAACCACATAAAAACGCGAGGCGATGAGGCCCCAAAAGCACAGGAGCGTGCGTAATGCTAAGTACCATTGCTATTGAAAGCTTAAAGCGCAGGAAAACAACGGCAATCCTCACACTTTTAAGCATTACCATCAGCATTAGTTTACTTTTGTGCGTGGACATTATTCGCACCCAAGTTAAAACCAGTTTTACGCGCACCGTTTCTGGTGTTGATCTTATTGTTGGCGCACCAAGTGGACAGCTTAATTTACTCCTGTCATCAGTGTTTAATATAGGCACTCCCACCAAAGGTATTGAATATAAAAGTATTGCGGCGCTTCAATCTAACAAGCAGGTATCGTGGCTTATCCCACTATCTTTGGGTGATACCCACAGAGGTTTTAGAGTAGTAGGTACGACCAACAGCTTTTTCGACCACTTTAAATACGGTGATATGCAATCACTTGAAATGGCAGCAGGCTCGGCATTTACGCAGCCACTGTCTACCGTTGTTGGCGCAGATATCGCCAAATCATTGGGGTACAAGGTAGGGGATAAGATTATTATTTCCCATGGTCTGGGTAGCGTATCGTTCAACAACCATGATGATCACCCTTTCACTATCTCAGGCATAGTTAAGAAAACCGGTACGCCCGTAGATAAAGCCGTATACGTTACCCTACAGGGACTTGAAGAAGCCCACACAGGACCTAAACATTCCCCCACCTCAATGTTAGGCCGTAAATCTGCTGACAAGGCGAACGAGCATGAGCATGAGCATGAGCATGAGCATGAGCATGAGCATGAGCATGAGCATGACGAGCATACAAAAGAACATGCAGTTTACAATAGCGAAGCGTTTACGCCTGAGTCAGTATCCGTGGTGATGCTGGGGCTTAAACATCGGGTAACTGCACTGCAGCTTCAGTATCAAATTAATCAAAGTAAAAAAGAGCCGCTAATGGCTATTCTACCGGGCATGGCACTCGCAGAACTTTGGCAAATTATGGGAAATGTTGAATCGCTATTGCTTGGCCTTTCCGGTCTTATCGTCATCTGCGCGCTAATTGGGCTTGCGACTATGCTGCTGGCAACGATGAGAGAGCGTTATCAAGAAATCGCCGTTTTACGAACTATAGGCGCAGGACCGTTTACCTTACTGCTACTCATACAGATTGAAGCGATGCTGCTTACGATTGTGAGTGCCGCACTGAGTTTAGGCTTGGTAGCTGGGCTTATGAGCGCACTAAAACCTTGGTTAAGCAGTACCTATGGATTGTTTTTGAGCAGCCCGCTGTTTGGACAAAGCAGTGTCATTATCATTTTACTGATACTGGGGTGCACATACTTGGTTTCACTATTCCCCGCTGTGGCGGCCTACAGACGCGGCCTACACGCGGGACTAAACGCGAACTCATAAATACCCATGCCTACAGCGTTGTTTCGGGTTTTATAGGCTTCTATTTAGCCCCACATCTGTGCGCCAATAGGCAATAGATCTTTTAATGGAGTGAGCTTAAGCGAGCTGGAGGGAGTATTACTCTCCCACTCGCTTATCGGTACTAAAACGCAATATTAGCTCGTGAACCTGATTAACCGTTGCGCGCAAATCGTGACTTGCTACAAGCGATGCTTCAGATGAACGCTGGGTTTCAGACGCGCCGTCAGCGACTTCTACTAACTGCTGGTTAATATGCTCTGCCACCGTGCTTTGTTCTTCTACCGCTGAAGACATCTCTACCGTGGCATCAGCGATACCTTTTACTGCATTGTTAATTTCAAACAATGCACCTCGGGTTTCTTCTACTATAGCGCTGCCGTGCTCAGCTGAAGCTAGCCCTTCCGTCGATACCCTTACAGCTCGATCAGATCGCTCAGCCAATTCATTAATGATGTTGTGGATTTTATCGGTCGATTCGCGAGTTTTCGAAGCTAAAGTACGAACCTCATCGGCAACAACCGCAAAACCTCTTCCTTGTTCGCCAGCCCTTGCAGCTTCAATCGCAGCATTAAGCGCTAACAGGTTAGTTTGCTCAGCGATGGTCGAGATGATATTGGCCGCTTCGCCAATATCGCTGGTTGACTGAGCCAACTCTGTCACTGTGGTAGAGATAGACTCAACCGCCTCGCGTAAGGCGACAATCGCCTGCATGGCTTGCTCTGCTTTTTGGTTGCCTGTCTCTACATTAGATGCCGCTGTCCTTGCGCTCTTTGCGTTACTTTCTACTCGTTCGGCAACTTCTTGAATCGCTTGACTCATTTGCGTTACCGCAGACGCAATTTGCTGTGTAGCTTGATTTTGCTGAACAACCGCGGCACTGGTGCTTTCTGCTTGTTGATGCGTGGTGCTAGCAATTGATTCGAGCCCCGCTGACGCATCTTTAATTCGGGTTAATGCCGTGCGATTTCTGGCAAGTTCACACCCCAGTGCAAGTTTGGCTTGGCTTATGTGAGGGGGGTCTGGGAAGTAGGTTTGTGCCACCGTTTCATTAGCGTAGCTTTCTGGGCTAAGAGAAAGCAGCGCGCCCCAGTCTTTTCTTGTCTTGGTTTCTTGAGCAATCATTAAAACTACAGCTCCAAGCAGCGCAATGCCTGCCGCTGCCCAACCATGGGTAAACACGAGTACTAAAACAAGTAGGGCGCTTAACAATATTGCTGGCGCCATGTGCATTAGCCCTTGCCCCAGTCGCGACATCGGTGATACCGCAGATTTTCCTTCCTGCATTCTGGCGTAAACACTAGATGCGCGTGCTATTTCGTCATTTAACGCCGGCACTCGAACAGATTCGTAGCCTACTACTGATTTACCTTCATAAACGGGAGTCACAAACGCCGAAACCCAATAGTGATCGCCATTTTTTCTTCTGTTTTTAACTAACCCAATCCAGCTTTGCCCTGATTCCAAAGTACGCCACATTTCTTTGAACACAGGAGCAGGCATATCTGGATGACGGATAATGTTGTGATTTTTGCCAATGAGCTCTTCGCGACTGAAGCCACTTGCTTCTACAAATGCGCTGTTACAATGCTGGATTACACCGCGTTTATCGGTAGATGAAATAAGACGATGATGTGCGGGAAACTTGTACTCTTTTTGGGTAACTGGCTGATTATTTCTCATTGGGTGCTTTCTCCATGTAGCAAAGCAATCATCCGTTAATCGTAGGAAATGTTGCTTACCTCCTAAGACTAGAACATAAACAAATTCTGTCTAGCAGGAAGAAAAAATTAGAGAAATTCTATATTCTATCAGCTATTTAGGAAAGCAATTTATACTTTAGGCTAGAGGTAACAAAACGGTAACGCGCGTACCCTTTCCTTCTTCGCTAGTGATATTTATCTTTCCGTTGTGCTCTTCAACAATAGTCATGGAAATAGACATTCCCAACCCTGTTCCCTCGCCGGGTGGTTTAGTTGTAAAAAAGGGCGTGAATATTCTATCCAGTGTTTCTTTCGACATACCAATACCCTCGTCTTCTACGATAAGCATGGCGCTTTTGTCATCTTGCTGCACTTTTAGTGTTATGGACTTCCCTTCTGGGGTTGCATAAATAGCATTGGTCACAAAGTTAACCAACACCTGCTGAATCTGTCCTGCATTACCAAGGAAATAGACATCCTTATCGGGTACTTCTACATTAAGTTTGTTTTTGTACCTGTGCAGGTTATTCGTGAGCTTGATCACCGTGTTCATGGCGTCAATGGCACTAATTTGTGTATGCTTTCCTGAACCAGGATACGAAAAACTTCGCAGCGCTTTTACAATTTCAATAATACGCTCAATGCCCTCGTGAGATTCATTGAACATCTCTGTAATTTCGCTCGCACTTTCTTGTAGTGAAAAGCGTTTTTCCAGCGCCTCGAACTGCGACTCTACCTCTCCACCAGCAGTGCGACAAAGCTTGCCTATTTCTTCTAACGCGTGTTGATAATCGCTAAAAATTTCTTTTGCAACCACCGTATTGCTTCGAACATAACCGATAGGGTTATTGATTTCGTGTGCTATACCCGCAGCAAGTTGTCCCAACATCGCCATCTTGTCTGCACTAACCAGCCTTTCTTCTAGAAAGTCTCTGTCTTTTTTAACCGAACTCAATTCTATTTGCCGACTGGTGAGCTCAGTTTTTTTGTTCTGGTAACGAGACGTAATGTTTAGATAATGTTTGGTGGTATCAAGAACGTGTAGCGTTTCTTCTTCTAAGTGATCGTCTTTGGTAAGCAACACGAGCCAAGCGAATTCGCCGTCTGCCATTTCATGCATAAAGTGAAGTAGCCTTGCTTCTTCTTTTGTATCTGGTCGCTGCACTGCATTAACGCACCAGTGGGAATAGCTCTCGCGCAGTGTCAGAGGGGTTTCGTCTTTGAGAAGTTTGGCGAGCTCGGGAGAGCTATACCATCCATTTTCGTGAGATAGCACCTGGCTATCATCCCCCACCGTTAGCGCTTCACCTTCTACAATAAATGCTTTTCCACAATGGGCACCGCTAAATTCAACCGCCGATTCCAGCGCAGAAAATATAAAACTCTTACCCGGCTGAGCATTTGAAAGCTGTGATGCGGCACGGTTAAGGTACAACAACTCCCTTTCCCGCTGTTTTGAATCTTTTAAGGCTTTTCTTAGCGCTTGATTCGCTAAGTAAGCATCTTGTGAGTAGGTTTCAAGAAAAGACTCTGCGTTTTTACGCGCTATTTTTTGACGTTTAAGCTGTCGTTCTAAAGAGTTAACGCGGGCTTCCAGCGCTAGAATGCGCTCTTGTTCGGTGGAATACGATGTTTCACTCACCAAAAAGCCCTCCGTTTAGGGCGCCGCTATGAATTCGGGCGCCACGCTTTTCAATAGGGCCAGTTGAACCGCAAGGCTCTACGGGCGCTAATTAACTAGCCTATCAAGTAGTGTTAGTACTCTCTCACTGGCTTGTTCCATTTCCATAAGCTTAGCATCTGCCTCAGCATTGTTGCCATTTTGTTTAGCTAGAACGGCAGCGATACCGCTACTATGCACTTTTGCATGCGGCGCTTCAATCTCTCTAAATGCCGTTGTTTGGCCAATTGCTTTGTTAGCATTGTCACTATACCACTGCCCAAGGCGGCAGTTCTTATGATCGCCAAAGTCCGCCACAGATTTATTGCTGTAGCCGCACAGCACTGCGTAAACCTCGGCCTTCCACACTACATGATCCAATTTTACTGTTTGAATGAACGTAGCAATTGCGCCTTCACTAATGGTGGACTTCATACTGTCACAGTGTTGCACCATAACTTCGTAGCTGCCATTTAGCTGATTAATGCCGGTTTCTAGCTGCTCGTTGTTTCCGCGCAGCTCATTGACACCTGAAACCGCTTTGGAAGTAGACTGAATTATACCGTTCACCAGCTCAGATACTTCTGTTGCTGATTTGTTGGTTTCTGTCGCCAATGCACGTACTTCATCAGCAACAACACTAAACCCGCGGCCTGCATCGCCTGCTCGCGCAGCTTCGATAGCAGCGTTTAGCGCAAGTAAGTTAGTTTGGTCAGAAATACTCGTAATAGTAGTAACAAATTTATTAATGTTATCTGCTGTTGTTGATAGCCCCGATATACGTTCGCTCATGCTGCCCATTTGGACATTAAGCCCGCTCATGTCGGTAACAATTTTGCTTAATGTAGTCGCAGAATCACTAAACAACTCATTAATATTAGCAACAGACTGGTTCTCAGCATCGATACGTTGATAAGTAGCCAACACCGTTTCACGAATACCTTCTAATTGACGCATTGCATCAACAATGCACTTCATTACAACGGAATCGTTCGACGATGCATGCTGACCGTTTGCAGCCTCAATGGCATTAATGAGTTCACTATTTTCTGCCTCTAAAACGTCAATTTTGTCTAAGGCTTCTTGCACTCTTGCTTCTAGTTTACGTACTTGCGCTTCTTTTTCTTCGTATTTACTGCGAGATACAAACATGTGTGGTTACCGATATGTTTTTTATAGAGTTATTTTGTTCAGATTAACAGATATCCAGACCATTTAACTATTAGTCTGAAGTAGCGTTATGCTATGAGTATCGGCGGAATCTTGAAAAACTGATGAAATAAAATGCTCGGTTGAGACGAGCTTTATTTTTGTGGCAATAGATGCGGCTCTAGGGGCGGGCGACGGGCGCCTTTTTTAGGACCATACCACAACGTCAGATAGTCTAGGATAGCGGGCTCCGCATCACCTAATGGCCATAGCTTTTGCGTGTCTTGCATCCATCGAATAGTTTCAAGCCATCTCTCTCTGCTCATTGCGTTCTGTGTAATTAGGGAAGGCGAATGGCATGCGCTACAGTGTGCAACCACTAGATTATAGCCGGGCGCTACAGTAAGACCTGACTGGGGGTCAACAGACACAGTCGTGGCGTCAGCGGAATGCATACTTGAGCCGCTATTTTTATCGCTACTTTCATTGATGGCCGCAACCAGTGGTGCGCTAACTAACCCTGCCATAATAGAAACAAAAACGAATAGACGGCGCATGCGAGCGCTCCATATCTCAAACACGTTACTCGGTACCATGTGTTTTACACAACCCGCACAGCAATGCGATGGCAGGCATTGTTTAAGTAGCCTTTTGGATTCCAGCCCGGCAATACCATAGGTTGTGCTTTTCCATTTTCATCTACGGCTTTGGCCCATATTTCGAAATAACCTTGTTGAGGAAAGGCTATTTTTGTAGTGAATTGCTGCCATGCATGTCTATTTACGGGTAGCGTGAGCTCTGCTATTTGCCAGGTTTGTCCGAAATCAATAGATGTGTACACTTCAGCCACTTTACCCTCACCACTCCATGCATGACCGCGCACGCTTAGTTTCTTGGCCAAAGGATGATCAGTGCCCGATTGTGGAAAAGTAATGAGTGACTTAATAGGCATAGCTTCAATGATACACATATCTTCATCGGCTACTTTCGCCCCCGGAGCAACGGGTTTACAAGGGAGTCGGTACGCTTTGCCCAGCATTTTTGCACCGTCATGCACGCGGTCTCTGACCACTATCTTCTTAAGCCACTTACCAGACGTAGACGCCGGCCAACCACCAAAAACCAATCGGAGCGGATAGCCATTCATTAAAGGCAGAGGTTCATCATTCATTGCCCATGCAATCAACGACTCATCTTCCATCGCTTTGTTAATCGGCACCCCGCGAGAAATAGCCGCTTTGCCCGGTGTACGGCTTAAATGCTGGTCATCACCATAATAGCCAATGTAAACAGCGCTATCTTTTACGCCCACTGACGTGAGTACATCTTTAAGCCTTACACCTGTCCATTTAGGGCATCCCACAGCTCCGGTAGTCCATTGGTTCCCCGTCGCTGCTGGCGAGAACTCGGCACGTCCATTACCGCCGCATTCCAGCGTTAGTTGGTAGGTGTAATGTTTGAATTGGGTTTTGAGCTCTTCCAACGTGAAGGTTTTTGACTGCTCGGCCGACTCCCCTTCAATAGTAAGCGTCCACGTACTCGCGTCTGGCTTTTGCGGGGGAATACCATTATTCCTTACGAAAAATCGAGAGGCAGGCGTAACCGCATCATCAAGTAAGTGCGCTGGCGTTTCAGCGTTAATTGGCCGGTCGTTAAGTATTGTTAGCCCGTCTTTTCCCTCGATAGAAAAAGGCGTGTTCGACTGAGCAAATGCAGCGGGAATAAGTCCTGCTGGCATGAACTGACCGTAAACGACTTCAGCACCAAGTAGCAAAGACAGAGACTTCAGACCTTTGATAAAACCACGCCGAGTCAGCGCGTTGCTAGTTCGCTGAAAAACCTGTTCGTCGGCCTTTACAGGGTCCTTAGCGTACAGTTCGTGAAGGCCATGTTTTTTCACTGCTACCACCTCGTCATTGAGTGCTTTGTGTATTAAGAGTGCATTAAGAATAATTGTGATAAATCGCGCAAAAAATCCACTATATTGCGAACAAATAGCCCAATATAAGCAGTGCAATCCACAGCGTTTCTGCCACAATCATCACAATTGGCAGCATACCCACTTCGGCTAACTTACCAAGGTTAGACTTCATACCGATTGCCGTAATTGAAACGACTAAGAAGAAGCGTGATATCTGGGTCCCCGTTTCAATAACTACTTCGGGTAGGCTTACAAAGCTGTTGAGTAACATAAGTACAATAAAGCCAACTAGAAACATCGGCATTTTAGGCACTTGCGCCCCGTCAGCCTGACTTTTGGCTTTGTAAAAGTGTTTAATGGCAATCATCATAATGAGTACCACTGGCATTAGCATGGCTACTCGTACCAGCTTGGTCAGTGTCGCCATGTCGCCTGCACTGTCAGACACCGAGTAACCTGCCCCCACAACTTGCGCCACATCGTGAATAGTGCCGCCTAAGAAAATGCCAGCTTCCGTATCATTCATGCCCAACTGCGCCGCCACAATTGGGTAGAGCACCATGGCGATGGTCGACATAGCGGTTACGCCAATAACCGTCAGCAACGTGTCTCTTTCGTGGTTTTCTCCCTTGGGAAGAATGGTGGAAATGGCGAGAGCCGCAGACGCACCACAAATGGCTACTGAGCCTCCCGTTAATGCACCAAAACGCTTTTGTAACCCGAGTAATTTGGCGAGACCCACTCCGACAATAATTGTTGTGAGTATGGCAGCGGCCAGCATAAGAGCGGTCTGCCACCCAAGTACCGCTAAGTCACCTAGCGCAATGCGTAGACCAAGCAGAACAACTCCAGCGCGAAGAAGAGTACTTGCCGTGAAATCGATACCACACGCACAGGGCGTATCGTTCTGATACAAAAACGATACGGCCATACCCAAAAGTAATGCGAACAACATAGCAGGGGCATTGTAATGCTCACTCAAAAAGAGCGCCGCCATACCGGTAATGGTTGCAATTCCTAGCCCGGGCCAAATATTTTTACATTTTACTGCTATATCGTTCATTTTCTTTTATCGCTCTGAGGCCACAAGCGCAACAAGCACTACGCGCTTTCGCTCGCCAGAATAAGGGCGGCGGCCATGCATTGCACGGTAATTGTCAACAATAGCCACGTCACCATCTTGCCATTCTAAGTCAAAGGTGTAAGTTTCAGACAGTTCTGCAACGCGCTCTAAACCGGCTTTAGGAATTGCACTTCCATCGCCAAAAGTAATTGCCGACGACGGGTTTTCCCTTACGCCTTTCCATCCCATATACGCAGCTATTAGCTGGTTATAGAACACTTCTGAGCCATCACTAAGTTCGATAACCGCAGGTAAGACAGGCGTAATGGCTCTTAGACTACCATCCTCCAACCATTGCCAGGTGTATCCTAACTCTTTTAATTTAGCTTCTGCCTCTTCTAATGACTCAACGCTTAGCGTGCTTTTCCAGCTTCTTCCTTGGCCAGAGTTGGCATCATTGGCTGCTGGCATAGTAGTCGTATATTTAAGGCCTTTCTCTTTAAAGTCTTTAGCAAGCGCAGGATTTTCTTCCTTCAATGCTTCAAACATTTTGTCGGAGCGACACAAAGGCGTTGCTCCCCCCTCATCCGCTGCAGTCTTACAAAAGAAAAACAGCTTGCTAGGTGAAATAGGCGTCTGCGCCATTTCATGATGTAGAAAAATTTCTACGTCTTTCGGCGCTTCATTTGCTGTGAATACGCGCTCAGTAAAGTTAATACGCACGGCATTAGACAACGACTCCTGATAGGTAAAGTTAGGATAGCCGAAGCCTGCTGAGAAAACGTCAAAGGTCTCTGCGGAATCAATTGGAAACCCTCGGAAAAGTAGTGCTCCCGACTTTGCAAGTTTTGCTTCAAGCTCTGATTGATTTGCTTTTACAAATGCAACGGTCTCTTCTACCGTTGTACAACCCTCGTTGTTCACGACTATTTCAGGGAACACACCGCCGTTATAATTGTGCTGAGTAGGTACACTTGCGTAGGCTACCGCAGAGCTGTCATTGACGTTTTTCATAGCTAACTCCTAGTCGTAAATAGGGTGGAAACGGTTAAAGGCAGCTTCGCAGAAGTGCCCTGGATCGTTAAATCTGCGATTTACGTTCAATGCAGATATTGCCTGCATTTCACTGTCGCTGAGTGAGAAGTCAAAAAGTGCGAGGTTTTCTTTCATACGCTCAACTTTTGACGTTTTTGGAATGATGGCGTTACCGCGCTGAATTCCCCAACGCAAGACAACCTGCGCGGGCGTTTTACCATGGGCTTCTGCCGCGGCTTTTACTACGCTTTGCTCAAGCACTGATTCCGTCTGATCAGCCATTTCAAGCTCTAGATAAGATAAGGCACCTAGCGGAGAGAAGGCCGTCACCTCCAGTCCATAGTCTTTTGCCAAACGAATTAGTCGCTCTTGCGTAAGGTACGGGTGAGATTCAATTTGCAGCATGGCTGGCTTAATACGCGCATAGCTCATCAGGTCGTTAAGCAAACCGGTGTTGTAATTACACACACCAATTTGTTTTGCTTTTCCGCTATCGGCAAGCGACTCCATTGCCTCCCATGTCTTATGCAAAGGTACAGGCGCGAGTTCCATTTTAGGCTCGGCAGCATCAGGTTCGTAAAACCATTCTGGTGGATAACGGGTCTCGATAGGCACAAATTTCTGCGCTATCGGGAAATGGATCAGGTATAAGTCTACATAATCTAACTGTAAGTCTGACAAGGTTTTTTCTAAAGCAAGACCCACGTGCTCAGGGGCGTGAAAGGTATTCCATAGTTTAGAAGTAACCCAAAGCTCTTCTCTGGTGCACAAGCCTTCATCAATCGCTCGCTTAATGCCTTCACCCACTTCCTTTTCATTGCCGTAATCAGCGGCACAATCTAAGTGTCGATATCCAGCCTTAATCGCTTGGTACGTGGTTTCCGCACATATGGCAGTATCGACCTTCCAAAAACCAAAACCTACCTCTGGTATCTTATTCATTGTTTCATTCACCTTAGAATTCGTTGCTTTAAGCTAGTACGGACTTTCTCTTAAACGTACTGCAAAGATAAAAAGCCGCGGTTTACTTTTGCAGTATGCTCTTGTATAACTTTAGCTTCAAACTTTAGTCTTGTATAAGACATAAGTTATTACACAGATATACCGATGTCAACAAAGTGTTAACAAACTTAATGAAAAGTTTGGAGTGCAATAAAAAGAAATGTCTAGCGGTGGCATAACAAGGTAAAGCGTTACCTTGTTATGCTAGGTGTTCGAGAGTCGGTAAGAAACAATTTGATAGGAACGGACGTTTAAAACGTTGTGGTTGAACAGTTTGGCGTTGATAGCAAAGGATTAATCAAGTTCAACTTGGTAATGGTAGTGGTCAGTTCTACATTTGCTTTCACGATATTCAATGAGTTTACCGTCAATAGACTCAGTGACGCGCGTAACCATAAGTAACGGCATTCCTTTTTCGATACCTAAGCTTTTTGCATCACTTTTTGAGGCCAAAACCGCTTTAATGCTGTCACGGGTCTTAAATACAGTTTGGTTATAGTCCGTTTGATAAAAATGATACAGAGTATGCGGAATATCTTCTCGCTTCTCGATTTCAGGAAATCGCTTAGACGGTAAATAAATAGTTTCAAGCATACAAAATTCGTTATCGAGAATTCGCCTACGCTTAAGCTTCACTACTTTGTCTTTAGCGGTAATTGATAGTGCAGTTTGGACACTTTCAATTGGCTCGACCAGCTCTTTACTTAACAGTTCAGCTTTGGGTAGGTCAGCACCTTTTCCGTCAGCTTGTAACGGAAAGAAACGAAACAGCGCATCTTGTGCCGTATGCTCAGAAACAAATGTACCGACCCCCTGACGACGGGTTACAATTTTGGTATCTGTCAGCAATGTTAGCGCTTTGCGAACGGTTCCTTGGCTAACATTGAATTCGTCAGCAAGCTTAAACTCACTAGGTAGCATCTCGCCTGGTTGCCAACGGCGCTCGACAATAAGCTGCTTAATGTATTCAGCGACTTGTTGATACAGCGGCTGAAAGGCAAGACTTGGACCGCTGAGTTTGTGATCGAATTGAGATGAAGACATGAACCCTAACCTAAACGCTTAATTTTTGTTGTTATATCATACACAAGAGTTATAGCGCACTTTTGATATAAATCACATACATTGCAGGAATTACACGTGATGCTTTTGGAAACACTGCTTCCCATGTTTGCGCTATTAGGGCTTGCGACACTGCTACAGACCTTAAGCGGGTTTGGTTTTGGCCTTATGGTGGTATCAAGCTTTACGTTATTCGGCATCTTGCCGCTTACGGCGACCACCTTTATGGTGAGTTTTCTAAGTCTTTTCAATTCCATCAGCTTAGTAGTGAAAAACACGGAGCAAATAAATAGACGTGCTTTCACTATTATACTGGTTAGCGGTATACCATTTATGGCGGTAGGCTACGCATTGTTGGAATACATGTCTGTTGGGATGGCAACTTGGCTCAATTTACTGCTTGGCTTGGCTATTCTCAGCTGCTGTGGCCTTTTATTAATAAAAAGAAAGCGGACACAGCCATCTGGTCGCGCATACGGTTTTTCTATCGCTGGCGCTCTAGGTGGATTGCTAGGTGGTCTTTTTTCTACCTTTGGCCCACCTGTGGTATTTCAGTGTTATCGACAAACCTGGCCAATTAATGAAATCAGGATAACGCTGCTGGCCGTATTTAGTGTTACCTCACTTATACGCCTTGCCATAATACCGTTTGGTACTTTGCCTTCAACAGAAGTGTTTCTGTCTGCTGTTTTTGCCATTCCCGTCATTTTAATTTTCACGCGATTAGGACGAATTCTCGCTGCTCGCGTATCCGCTGCCGCTGTTCGACTGTTAGCCTTAACCATGCTTGCATTAAGTGGCGTAACCCTTATTGTCCAAAATATCAGTATATAAGACGGCTTGATAGTGAACGCGGATCTAAATCTTCATAATTTTCTAATTGCAGATTGACACTCAAGTTACATTTCATTAACTTATGTCTTATATAAGACATGAAGGGTAATGTAGAAATGAGTAACGCGTTTTGTGTAAATGAGCCAGAATGGAACGATATTAAAGCCGCTGACATTACTGAGCAGCCCTTTTTGTCGGATGATAAGACACTTGTTGTCCCCACCCAATATGGTGAGTTGAGTCTAAGTATTAGTCAGTTTGGTTTACGCATTCAAAGTGACGTAAATGCAGCAGATGATTTTGGTATGCTTACTCAAGCGCCGGAAAGGCTATCGCTAGTACTTTCCGGTGATCAGTCTCACAGCACCCTGGTAGCAGGCGACTATCGATTAGAAGTTTTTGCCGCTCCTCTTCATTTCAAGCTGTATAAAAATGACGTTTTAGTTCAGCAAAGCGCCACCGACGGCCACTTTGTACGTCAGCATCGCTTGCCGCCATTCGCTAAAACCGACAAAGGTTGGTTAGTAAGTTTAGAGCTTAGCTACGACGAAGCCGTTTATGGTCTTGGAGAGAAATGGGGCAAGCTTGATAAACGCGGCCAGCTAATTCGCTCATACAACCACGACGCTTTAGGCGTAAACGCCGAAAAGTCTTATAAAAACACACCTTACGCATGGAGTCCTGAAGGCTGGAATTTATTTGTGCACACTCCAGCACCCGTCACCCATGGAGTCGGCTACGCACTTTGGTCACAGCGAGCTTACGTGTGCTTAGTAGAAGATAACCTACTCGACATGTTCTTGTTCCATCAAGACTCGCCAGCTAAATGCCTTCAAACCTTCAGTGAGTTAACAGGCTTCGCACCAACGCCTCCAACATGGAGCTTAGGTGTAATCCTGTCTAAAGCGTATTATAAAGACGCCGACGAGCTACTCGCCGTTGCCCGCGAAGTGCGCGAAAAGAATATGCCTTGCGATGTTATTACCCTTGATGGCCGCGCATGGCAAGACACAGATACCCGCTTTGCTTTTGAGTGGGACCCTAAACGCTACGCCGATCCTCAACCGGTTATTGATGAACTTAAAGCGTTAGGCTTTAAGATTTGCGTATGGGAATACCCCATGATTTCAGTGAAAAACCCCCTTTACAAAAAGGCGGCCGAAAAGGGTTGGCTGATAAAGGACAAACGCACAGGCGAAGCGTACCGCTATGCGTGGGACTTAAGCCCATTTGGCGAAGTACTTACGCCTTTGCCAGACTCAGGTATTTTAGACTTTACCAACCCTGAAGCTTACGAGTTTTGGAAAACGTCGCACAAACCTTTATTTGACCTTGGTGTAGATATGATAAAGGCCGACTTTGGCGAACAACTTGAAGACGACAACATGCTGTCGTATAGCGGTGATTCAGGTAATCGTCTACATAACGTTTACAGTATGCTCTACAACCGTTGTGTTTACGAAGCCGCAGAAGCTTACTGTAAAACAGGTCCTTTCCTATTTAGCCGTTCAGCTTGGACAGGAAGTCAGCGCTACCCATCACAATGGGGCGGCGACCCGCAAGCCGACTGGCATGGCCTAGCCGCAAGTATTCGTGGCAGTTTGTCCTGGGGGATGTCAGGCGGGCCGTTTTTCGCTACCGATATAGGCGGGTTTTACAAAGACACCCGAGATGCAGAACTTTACGTAAGATGGGCACAAGCGTCAGTGTTTAGTGCCCACATGCGATTGCACGGTATTGGCCCTCGTGAACCCTGGTCCTACGGCGATGCCGCTTCTAATGCAGTATTTGAGGCCCTTAAGCTAAGATATAAGCTTATTCCATACCTAAAGCAAACCGCAGAAAAAGCATCACAAACAGGACTTCCGGTTCAGCGCGCCATGGCGTTAGCCTTCCCTGAACAGCCGCTTTCGCACGGTTTTGAACAACAATTTATGTGCGGTGATGACCTACTTGTTGTGCCTTGCGTGGTGCCCGGCGGAAAAATTAAATACTACTTACCAAAAGGTGAATGGATACGTTTTGGTACCGAAGAAGTCGTGCAGGGTGAGCAATACAGAGAAGAAATACTTGCGCTTAACGATGTGGCGGTGTTCATCCAAAAAGGCAGTCGCATTGTAATGGGCCCAGATGTTCAACATACCGATATGGATATGTCGAACACCACACATTGGCCAGCGTAGCGCATAGGAGCAGTTCATGGATATCACCCTTACCCTATTGTCATGCATGGCATTTATGGCACTGGTTGCCGTTATTTCTTACATGAAAACAAAAGGGGAAGTAAACACGCAAGACGGTTACTTCCTTGCAGGAAGAGGGTTGACCGGCACTTTTATTGCTGGGTCCATGATCCTTACCAACCTTTCCGCAGAGCAGCTTATTGGATTAAATGGCTCTGCCTTTGGGTATAACTTAAGCGCTATGGCGTGGGAAGTTACCGCTGGTATCTCTACCATTATTATGGCGCTTATTTTCTTGCCTCGTTACTTAGCGGGCGCTTTCTCCACCCTACCTGAGTTTTTACGCGACCGTTTCGACGATAGCGTTCGCAGAATGACGGTAGTTTTGTTTATGGTGGGGTATTCGTTAGTTACCATTCCATCGGTGCTTTACTCTGGCTCTATTGCCGTGCTTAGGCTTTTTGATGTACCCGGGCTTTTCAACGTAAGCTATGAGGTGGGACTGGTACTTACCATCGTCATAGTCGGTACGATTGGCGCTCTCTATGCCATTTTCGGTGGTTTAAAAGCGGTAGCCGTATCAGACACGATTAATGGAGTTGGCCTTTTAATTGTGGGTTTATTGGTTCCCGTTCTTGGCTTGGTGGCCTTAGGCGACGGCAGCTTTAGCCAAGGTCTATCTACTATTGCTACAACGGAAACTGAAAAGCTCAATGCTATAGGTGGTCCCGACGACCCTGTTCCTTTTGGTACTATTTTCACGGGTATGATTTTAGCCAATTTGTTTTACTGGGGTACTAACCAATACGTAATTCAGCGAACCTTAGGCGCTAAAAATCTGGTTGAAGGCCAAAAAGGGGTGTTGTTCTCTGGCTATTTTAAAGTGCTTGTGCCCTTTATGATGATGTTACCAGGCGTGATTGCTTATCACTTATATCAAGACGAAAACCTTCAAACTATCGACCTTGCCTACCCTCATTTAGTAAAAGATGTACTCCCACAGTATTTGTCGGGTTTCTTTTTAGCAGTATTGCTTGGTGCGGTGTTTAGCTCTTTTAATTCACTGCTTAACAGTGCTGCCACCCTATTTTGCTTAGACGTATACAAACCCTTCAAAAAAGACAAAGTGAGCGACGAAAAGCTTATTCGCGTTGCCAAGATCACCAGTATTGTTATTGCTGTGCTCTCTTTTATCACGGCGCCGCTGCTTATGTTTGCCCCTGAAGGATTGTGGCAAATCATTCGCATATTCACTGGCTTTTACAATATTCCCGTTATCACTATTGTGCTTGTTGGCCTATTTACAAAACGCGTTCCTGCGCTGGCGGCAAAAGTCGCGATTATCTTCCACGTAATCGCCTATGGACTGCTTAAGTTCGTATGGGAAGTCGATATTAACTTTATCCATATCTACGCCATTTTGTTCGCTATTGAATTGGCTATTATGTTGACTATAGGCAGGCTCTACCCAATGACTACTCCATGGCATTTCACTGCAAAGGCTGAAGTCAATATGACGCCATGGCGCTATGCCATTCCCTGCGCCATCGTGCTTGTTGGCCTTATCGCAACGCTTTACCTGATGTTCTCTCCTGTAGGCTTTGTGAATGGACTAAGCAACGCGTTTGTCCCTGCACTAGTCGGCTTGTGGGCAACATGTTTCGTGGCAATTGGTATAAGTCTGAAATGGTGGCGAGTAAAGTATGAGCAAGGCTTGAAGCGCCTTGCTTCTCAGCACGCCTAACTCTCCTTCATCATTTTTGTATAGAAAAAACACAAAAAAATTAACATAACGTTTGCAAACGGCTTAACAATTGTTTAACTTAACCACTCTTATATAAGACATCAGATGCAAGATGTCTTTTATATAGAAGACCGTATTTTTACGCTATTGAATTTTGCTATTGAAAGAATAATACGCGTAGCGCTGTACCCTACGCAGCCAGAATAAAAAACGAAACGCCGATTACTTGCTCAAATGCTTTTGTATCCGACTAAAGGTAGCAAGGTGTAAGTGAGGGCGTGATAAGCGAAACACCCTGGAGAACAACATGAATACAAAGAGATCACTCATCAGCAAGGCGGTAACCCTTGCTATGACATCTGGATTGCTACTTCACACCAATGCATTTGCGCAAGAGGCAGATACAGAGCAAGTCGACGCCTCAAAAGATGATAAATCATTTGAACAAATTGTCGTTACATCGCAAAAGCGTGTTCAAAGCATCAGCGATGTGCCCGTTGCTGTATCAGTGTTACGCGGTGACCAGATAGAATCTGCCTTTGCTAACAATGTTGAAAATCTACAAGCGCTTGTGCCTTCTGTGAGCTTCCGCAAAGGGACAACAACTCGAAATTCAGCCTTAACCGTTCGTGGTATTGGAACAATTTCATTTAGTATCGCCGCAGAGCCAAGCGTAGCCACGGTGGTAGATGGCGTTGTATTAGGGCGTTCTGGTCAAGCGTTTGCCGATTTGTACGATGTAGATCGAATTGAGGTATTACGTGGTCCACAGGGTACTTTATTTGGCAAGAACGCCTCTGCTGGTGTGGTAAACATCACCACAAAAGATCCTTCTCAGGAGCTCACAGGCAGTCTTTCTACTGAGTTTTATCAAGATAACGAGTACCGTTTAAAAGGCACAGTAAGTGGTGGCTTAACCGACGACCTTTCAGCCAGCTTAACCGTCTTCCAGGGTAAATTCGACGGCTATATCGACAACGTTTACAACAATGAAAAAGTAAACGGTTATGACCGTGAAGGTGCCCGTGCAGTTGTGGTTTACGAGCCAACCAATGATTTAAAAGTAAAGTTCATTAGCGAAATTTACAGCGCGGATGACGACTGTTGTGCTGATTTAGAAGGCGTATCTAGCGGTCGAAATCCCGACTCAAAGGCAGCGCCCAATAGTGAGACCATTGCCGACGGTATCGATTTAGAACAGCGTCAAATTGATCATGACTTCGAATCTCGCACTATTGACGACCATTCGGCCTTCTCCGTACAAGTGGACAAAACCATTGGTGATTACACCTTCACGTCGATCACTGCCCAGCGCTCATGGGAAAATACAGAATTCCGCGAAGGTGATTTTACGTCTATTGCTGGCGACAGCGACCAGCCAGTATTTGGAGTGCCGTTTCAGCTGCATGACGTAGGTGAGCAAGAATGGAGTCAGTTTTCTCAAGAATTCCGTGTTGCATCAAACCTAGCTGGCCCATTCAACTTCTTAGCCGGTATGTTCTACTGGAACATGGATTCAGAGCGTAACTTCACTCGTGATGCAAGTTGCCAAAACAATAACCTTCAACTTGACCAAGCACTGACATTCTATGCGCAGAATAACCTGTCTGGAGACGCGCTGACAGACGCACTTTCTGACCTAGACGCTTACGCTAATTCGCTAGGTGTGACATGTAATGCCAACGACATTGTGTCTGCCACGGCATTCATGAGCACTGAATTTAATAACTGGGCCGTTTACGGAGATGGCACCTACGACTTAAGCGATGACTTACGCCTTATCTTCGGTCTTCGCTATACCGATGATGAAGTGTCTTACACTCACCGTCGTATAAGTAACGACGAATATGGACGCCGCGGTGTGGGCGTTCGCCCTGCGACCGAGAACACCGATGCAGAAGGTGTGGTAGAT
Source organism: Alteromonas sp. W12 (assembly GCF_001924945.1). Classification (NCBI taxonomy): domain Bacteria; kingdom Pseudomonadati; phylum Pseudomonadota; class Gammaproteobacteria; order Alteromonadales; family Alteromonadaceae; genus Alteromonas; species Alteromonas sp. W12. The sequence goes on along the minus strand of NZ_LQXH01000008.1, from coordinate 365,172 downwards.
GAAACCAATTTGTCTGGCCGCCTTGGTGTTCAATACGATCTCGACCAAAATCAAATGGTTTATGCAACCTATTCTCAAGGCTACAAAGGCCCTGGTTTCAATGTTTACTATAACTTCAACCCAGAGAATGACGGACGCCCTATTGGCGCGGAAGAATCTGACGCTTACGAAATTGGCTATAAGTACGCAAGTCGCGATCTACTTTTAAATATCGCGCTATTTAGTACTGACATTGAAGGCTTCCAAGCAAACAACTTTGATTGTTCTGACGGCGCATGTATTACGCGCCTTACCAATGCTGGTGATGTGACAACCCAAGGCGTTGAAGTAGACTTTATGTGGAACGCAACCGACAACCTAACGCTAATCGGTGGCGCTGCGTACACCAAGGCTGAGATCGATAGATTTAATTGTCCTGAAGAGGCAGAGTGTACCGACCGTTCGGGCTTGGATGTTCCATTCTCACCTGACATGAAATACTCACTGTCAGCGGAGTACTTCATGGAAACAGAGCATGGTTTTGACGTTTACTACAACGCGTCTTACATCTATACCGATGAACAGTACTCTGACTTGCCAGGCAACACGGGTGAATTCAATCCTCACTCATTGTTACCTGACTACAGCATGCTTAACGCAAGCGTGAGCTTCTCATTCAAAGACGATGCCTTCCGCGTATCTTTGATTGCGAAGAACTTGCTTGATGAAAGCTACGCGACCACATATAGCGGCGACAACTTCCGCTATCAAATACCGCGCGATGCAGATCGCTATTACGGCGTAGCATTTAAAGCAAGGTTTTAATCTCGTTATAAATTAAAAAACGTGTGTGTTGAAAGGGGCGTGTGAACGCCCCTCTTTTTTGCACAACTACAGGCTGTTAGTCCCTGAAAATCAAAACAAACACCTTTGCCCAAATAATAGTATTAATTTATCTCTTCGTGCTGGTGTTCATGAGAGTGGGCGTGTAAATGGTCATTATCATCACGACATGGCTCACCCGGCAACTCAAACTCTATCGTGGTATGAGCAAGTTCAAAGGGGGCTAAACGCTCGTGAACTTCCTTTTTGAGTGCTCTCAGTTTGTCATTGTCTATTGCACAGTTTATTACCACGTGTGCAGTAAGCACGTGCTGCTCTCCGTCAAGCGACCAAAAATGTACATGGTGAATTTCTTCAACGTGCTCGATTTTCAAAAGCGTGTTGCTAATAGCATTCCTTGTAGCCAAGTCAGGTACGCCCTGTAGAAACAAAGACATAGTCTGCACAACATACCGAACAACATTGACCAAAATAAATAGCGTAAAACCAATAGATAAAATTGGGTCGAGTATAGGCCATTCAACAAAATGGAGCACAATGGCTACTACCAGTACCGCTACCCACCCCATCGTGTCTTCAATTAAGTGCCAGTTAAGCACCTTTTCATTCATCGAATGACCGCCGTGGAGTTTATAAGCTGCAAATCCGTTCACGACAATACCGAGGATCGCTAATCCAATCATACCCTCTGTAACGGGCATTTCGGGGTTAGATAAACGAGGGATGGCCTCAGACAACACCCAAATTGAGCCAATCACCAAGATAACGCCGTTGATCATAGCTCCCATAAGGCTTAGCCGTTTGAAGCCATACGTATACTTTTCGGTAGATGCTTTATTCCCGAGCTTACTTAAATACCACGCCAGACCTATGGATAGAGAGTCTCCTAAATCGTGAACAGCATCTGCCATTATGGCGACACTGTTAGTAAGCCAACCCCCGATGAATTCAATAATAGTAAAGATGAAATTTAGCCAGAACGCCCATCCAATGCGTGTGGAATCTGTGCCTAGCGCTTCAGCATGTGCACCGTGGTGATGGCCGTGATGCTGACCTTTATGATGATTAGAGGCGGAAGTGCTGTGATTGTGGTGATGCATAATAACAACTCACATGAGATCGTATATTGAGCTTAACGTGATGTGTACCCAGGTGCGAACAAAATATCGAGCACAGATCATTAACAAGTCTCTTAGATAATTTGTAAATAGTCAGTGAAACAAGCACCTTTAAATTTTAACCCACCCTGCAATACAACCTTATATTATTGTTTTATTTGAAAATAAACGAAAAACAACAAAAATAAGACCGACAGCCAAATGTTAATTTTTTGAGAACAGTATTGATCTTTATGTGTCAGTCGCTTAATGTAATGTAAGCGCTTTCAAACAGCCATTTTTATTTGACCTAAATTGTAAGCGCTTACAAAAAAGCTTTTTACGTGGCATTTGCCACTACATAAAAACCCAATTTCTTTAGATCAGGGCTGAAAACAATGACGAAAAAAGCATCTCAACTTTCGCGGATAGCTGCCGCGATCTCAGTCGCAACCCTATTTGGCTGTGGAGGCGGAGCAACCACATCTACAGACATCGACGTTGTTGATCCTGCGGCACCCGTTTCTGACTGGGAGCTGGTATGGAGCGACGAGTTCGATGGGAACAGTATTGACGATGACAACTGGACTCATGAAGTAAACTGCGACGGTGGCGGCAATAATGAATCTCAGTGTTATACCGACAGCGAAGACAATTCATTTGTGTCTGACGGTAGCCTAAAAATTGTTGCTCTACCCGCGGAAGAAGGAGCGCAAAAGCCTTACACGTCAGCCCGTCTAAACACGCGCTACAAAGCAGACTTTAAATACGGCCGTATTGAAATGCGTGCTAAATTACCCTCTGGTCAAGGCAGTTGGCCGGCGTTTTGGATGATGCCTACTGATGAAGTTTACGGTGGCTGGCCTCGTTCTGGCGAAATTGACATCATGGAAGCCGTAAATCTAAAGGCACTAGATGCCGACGGCAATCCTGAAAGCCATATCCACGGCACCCTTCACTATGGTCAAGAATGGCCAAATAACGATAGCTCAGGCAAAGCCTACTCGCTTCCTGATGGAGCGAATCCAGCAGACGACTTTCACACCTACGCCGTTGAATGGCAAGAAGGCGAAATTCGCTGGTACATGGACGATTACCTTTACGCTACGCAGCGTCGTTCAGAAGTTCGTTATAACGCAAACGGTGACGCAACTGGACTTTCTCACCGCGGCTGGTATGCGGAATACTTTGAGCAAGGCACAGGTGAGCTAACCACTCACTGGGACAATGCGCCATTCGATCAAGAATTCTACATTATCCTTAACTTTGCAGTAGGTGGCGACTGGCCAGCTAACGTAAACGAAACAGGTATTGATGCTGAAGCGTTTGTCGAAGGTCAGACTTACGAGGTCGATTATGTTCGAGTGTACGAATGTGCATCGAACCCAGACACCGGCAAGGGCTGTGAAACTGTTCGCCCAGGTTACAACTCACTAGACGATGCATTAGTGGAAGGCGAGGCGCCTATCCCTTCACCACCGTCAACCGGTGTTGCACAAAACCTTACTATTTTCGACGGAACACCTAATCCAAACTGGCCTGCGTGGGACTGCTGTGGTGGGTCAACACCAGCACTCGTAGAAGATGCCGAGCAAGGACAGGTTTTCGAATTTGCTATTAATGAAACACCTACGGTAATGGGCTTTATCAGTCGAGCTCAATTCATTACCGACCCAGAAGGTGAAGCGTCTCCGTTTGATGCGTCTCCAATGGAAGAAACTGGCAGTGTTAAATTCGATCTGAAAGTTACATCGCTGCCTGCAAATGCGACAACTAATTGGCTATTTAAGATTGAAAGTTCTGAAGGTTCAACTGCCGCAGAACTTCCACTGATGGACGGCTATGTAGGACCCGCAGACACCGCTGGTGCTGCGCCTGAACAGGGTGTGTGGGAGTCTTACGAATTTCCACTTAGCGCGCTTGCAGCAGCAGGCTTAGATACAACTGCTATCGATGTCATCATGGTTTTCCCTGCGTGGGATACCGGCAATGGAGCAGTGTATCGCATGGCTAACGTAGAAATTTCGCAAGAAGGCGGAGCTAGCTACCCAGAATTAGTCATCTTCGAAGATGGGCAAAACCCTAACTGGCCTATGTGGGACTGCTGTGGCGGCTCTACCCCTACGGAAGAAATGGACAACGAAGAACACGGTCTAACTGCAGAATTTCGAATTGGCGCAGAACCGACTGTAATGGGCTTTATCACGCGTCCTGAATCTGGCGGCGGTGACACCCCGTTCGATGCTACAGCACTTACCGACGGTGGCTTATTGCAGTTTGATATGCGCGTAGTGAGTGCGCCTAGTAACGCCGAAGCATCTTGGATATTCAAAATCGAGTCTAATGGCGCATCTACTGCTGTTGAATTGCCACTTTCTGATAGCGTTGAGGGTCAGGAGCCTGTGGAAGGTGAATGGCAAACCTACACATTTACTATTTCAGAATTACAGGCACGTGGTTTGGACGTGAGTGCTATCGACGTCATTATGGTTTTCCCAGCTTGGGGCACAGGTGAAGGCGCGGTTTATCGCTTAGACAATGTGAAATTTTACCACCCTGATAGCGGCGAAGATGCGTCAGGTGCGGGCATCACGCTCTTTGCTGATACAGCAGCTGAACAATGGTCAATCTGGGATTGTTGTGGTGGCTCAACGCCAACTGAAGAAGTAGACGACGCGGAACACGGCACAGTAGCAGAATTTCGCATTGGCGCTACACCAACGGTGATGGGTTTCTTAGCTGATGAAACCGTATCATTCGATGCTTCATCACTACTTTCAAATGGCGCGATTAAGTTTGAAATGAAAGTAAGCTCAATGCCTAACGACGCCTCTGCACCTTGGTTGTTCAAAGTAGAGTCCATTAATGTCTCTTCTGCTGTTGAACTTCCAATGTCGGCCAGCTTGGAAGGTGCTGATCCGGTTGAAGGTGAATGGCAAACCTACACTTTCCCACTACAAACCCTATATGACGCAGGCTTAGATATCAGCGCTATCAACGTCATCATGATGTTCCCAGCATGGGGGCAAGGCGAAGGTGCAGTTTATCGCATCGACAATGTAGAAATAGCAGCACAGTAACAAAGCAAATGCCGCTTTAGCCTTTAAAGCGGCAGTGACCAATTGATAAGAATTAGTAGGGCAATTATGAAAAACACACCATTTAAAAAGACCCAGCTTGCCACATCAATGGCTTTGTTGATGGGCTCTACCCTAGCTCTTCCCTCTTACGCACAAGAATCAGAAGCGGTAACACCGGCAGAGGGCGAAGTTGAAGTTATTCAAGTAAGCGGTATTCGCGGCAGTATGATCCGCTCTATGGATTTGAAACGCAGCTCAAGCGGCGTAGTAGATGCCATATCCGCTGAAGAACTAGGTAAATTTCCTGATACCAACCTGGCTGAGGCACTTCAACGCATTACAGGTGTAAGTATTAGTCGTTCAAACGGTGAAGGTAGTGAAATTACCGTTCGTGGTTTTGGTCCTGAGTTCAACCTAATTACCCTGAACGGTAGACAAATGCCGGGGACGGGCTTTACCCGTTCCTTCAATTTAGCCAACCTTTCTTCTGAAGGTGTAAACACGCTTGAGCTTCAGAAGACCGCCCGTGCAGAAAATCCCAGCGGGGGACTAGGTGCAACGGTAAACATTATTACCATGAAGCCGTTGGCGCAATCAGGACAAAATGCCACGTTTTCAGTGAAAGGTATTTACGACTCGTCTAACGAAGCGGGTGATGACGTAACCCCTGAAATTGCTGGTGTCTACAGCAACACGTTTGCCGATGACATGTTTGGATTTGGTCTGTCATTCTCTCACCAAGAACGTGACTTTCAGCAGCAAGCGGCAAATATTCAAGGCTGGCAGCTTCAAGAAAACGCTGCACTACCTGACTTAGACCCTGAAAATGTGGTTGATAACCGCACCAATATTACCGACGCTGCGTTCTTCCCTAAAGACATGAACTACAGCATTACTGACGTTCAGCGTGAGCGTTCAAACGCCCAAGTTACCTTCCAATTTCGCCCAGTTGACGATTTTACGGCAACGATAGATTACACTGCAACACGCGCCACTACTGGCACCAACACAGTGGGATGGGGTATTTGGAATAACTTTGGCGCTAATATCAATGCGTACGAATTAGACGAAAATGGTACAGCAGTCTACGCCGATATTAGTGGTGACGACGGCTCGTTTACTGCCAGTCGCGAAACCACGCGAGTTGACGCGCGTTCAATTGGTGTAAACTTAGACTGGGTAGTGTCTGACGATTGGCATTTCCGTCTGGATTACCACGATTCTTACAACGAGATTGATAACGGTTATGACAAAGGTTTGGGTAGCTCTGGCCAAATTATACTGGGCTCAAACCAGCTTGAGTCAAAAGTTTACGACTACAGAGCAGGCGAGATTCCACAAGTTTATGTGAACTGGAACAACGGTACGAATGAAATCTTACCTAGTGAAATTGACTCTAACTTCAGCCAATTCATTTACTCACCAGGTCGCTCTGATATTGAGCAACTGCAGCTTGACGGCACGTGGTATAACTCAGCTTTCGACATACCACTGGTTAAAATTGACTTTGGTTACGCCCGAACAGAACAAGCATTGACGGGTTTTGAAGCGTGGAGCGGACTACGCGGCGGCCCGGGTTTTAGTCCATCTTTCACAGAAATTTTCCCAGACAGCATGTTTATTCGCAATGACACATCAGGCTTCCTAGACGCCTTTGACGGTGGCGGCGCAGGCATGAATCCGGGTTACTATTACACCTATGATTTTGACGAAGCCATTGCCCGTCAACTTGCTTTCATTACTGGTGATGTCGTTGGCGAGAGTAACGCTTACTCTATCGACCCTTACTTCAGCGGTGCGCCTTCTGTCAGTAACGTAGAAGAAATTACCGACTCTATTTATGTTCAGTCAGAGTGGGACTTCGAGGTCGGTGATTATTACGTGCAAATAAATGCTGGTGTACGCTACGAAGAAACAGAAGTGCCAAGCTCTGCGGAGGTTCGTGTACCTGTGCAGGTAAATTGGGTCGCAGCTTCTGAGTGGATCACGCAGTTTGAAGACGAGCTACAGGTGCAAGACTTTACTGGCGAATATGACATTTTATTACCCATGTTCGACGTAAAAGTAGATGTGACGGATGACATTGTTGCGCGTTTCTCTTGGGGTAAATCAATTACCAGAGCGCCGATTGGCTTGCTACAAGGTGGCTTGGCATTCAGTGGAAGCCCTAAAATTGGCGCGAGAACCGCATCGGCGGGTAACACCAGCTTGCTACCGTTCGAGTCAACTAACTTAGACCTTTCATTTGAGTGGTACTACGACGAGTCGAGCATGCTTGCCGTGGGTTTATTCAGAAAGTCGGTTGAAAACTACATTACAACCACAGGTCAAGATCAGCAGTTCGAAGGTTTACGTGACATATATCAAGGCCCTCGCTGGAACGAAGCCGTGACCGCATTAACGGCAGCTGGTGAGCAAGCCACCGATAGCGCTATCTATAATTACTTTATTGATAACGGCTATGCTGACGAAAACGGTGTTGTAACCCCTAATGCGGACGACCCGTTAATTACCTGGCGTACCACACAGCCCGGTAATTCCAGCGATTCAAAAACGGTTGAAGGTATTGAGCTAGCTATACAGCACACGTTTGGCGACACTGGTTTTGGTTTCGGCGCCAACGCAACGTTAGTTGACGGTGACGTTGAATACGATCCTTACAACCTGAACGAGCAAGACCCGCTAGTAGGTATCAGTGACTCGGCCAACTTCCAAGTGTTTTATGAGAAAGAAGGCCTTTCTGTGAAAGTGACCTATGCATGGCGCTCAGACTATGTTGTGGGTATTGGCCAAGCACAAGGTTCTTCAGATAACCCAGCAACTCAGTTCGACACCTTTGGTCAAGTTGATGCCAGCATCAACTATGATGTGAATGAGCACCTAACTGTCTTCCTAGAAGGCGTAAACATTAACGACGAAACAGAGCGTGGCTACGGCCGATTCGAAGAGCAATTCTTATTTGCTCGTCAATACGGACCCCGCTACACGCTAGGCGCTAGATATACTTTCTAAGTTGATAGAGCAATAATACTAAGGGCCTTTTCAGGCCCTTTTTTGTTTTAGCACGCTAGAATTATCAAACTTTTCTTCCAATATTTGATAACCTCGCTAAACAAGCTCAGGTACGAGTAATAAAAGAAGAAGAAGAGTGAAGTATAAGAAGTGTATTAGCGTACTAGTGCTATTTTTGTTGGGAATAAACAATACCTTCGCATCTGACGATGATAGATATTTCCAAGCGTATTCCCAAATTATAGGCAGTAAACCCGACAGTGAAGAAGAGTTAACGGCATTAGTCTCTGACTCTGATACCTTATCTGAACAGTCATCTCTTGCATCTGTTTACATTGCTTTACTGCAATCTATGGTTGATCATCCCACGGGATTCGAAGAGTACAAACTTGCCCCGAAAGACCACTTAAAAGATATAAAGCGTTCACACCCAGCGTTGTATTTCAGACACAACATTCTGTCAGCTTATAACCTCGCCATTCAGGAAAAGTGGCGTTTAGCTCATAGCACTATTGACGAAGTAATAGCGTTTGCCAACGACAATGACCCTGAGCTTTACTTTGACGCTATTGCGACTAAATCCATCTTTCTAGCGAGAATGGGACTAATTAGAGCATCCCTAAACTCAGGCGCGAAAGTGTTAGGCGAACTGCCTTCATTAACCGAAAAACGCTTCTTTGGAGACGGTGCAATAGAAAACATGGAGCTTGAGATAGGGCTCAATATGTCTTACTTAGGGGAGAATAAGCGTGCTTTAGAATTGTGTTCTCGTGCAGAGACCTTTTTTTATACTAGGCCTTTGTCTAGCCCCCATCGGTATTACCAAATTGCCCTAGACTGCCAACGAAGAAGCCTCGATAACTTAGGTCGAATAGATGAGGCTTTCGACATGCTCGAAAAATACACCGAATACGCTACATCCATTGAGGACTGGAATACCTACACCTATGGACTAGTTTTAAAAATTGAATATTTCTATGCTCTGGGCAAAGTAAAAGAGGCACATGAATTAATTGAAAAAACTAAGAGTTTCATATCCTTACTACCGACCTCATACGATACTAACACTTTTCAAATTTCTCGGTTCAAAGCACTAGTAGAACAGAGTGAGTTTGAAAGGGCTAACGCGTTGTCAGCTTTAATTATCGACAACTTGAGTGACGAGTACAGCTCACCCGATTTACATTGGGCACAATTCAAATCTATTCAGTCTTCTCTTTTCGAGCAGCTGGGGAACAAAGAGGCTGCCATTTCAGCATTGCGAGATAGTAAGAACTTTTATCAATCTCTTTACTATCAAACTGACGACAGAAAAGAACTGTTTAGCGACTATTATGAAAGTGCGTTAGCTGAGCGAAAACTACAACTCTTAAAACAACAGCACGAATTATCTCAACTGGAACTTGCAAACAGCAACAGAATGAATCTAATTCTTACTGCTGGGGCGCTGACTTTATTAGGACTTTTAGCCCTCATTAGCTATCTATATGCTGTCCAGCGAAGGTTGAAAAGAGAACAGGAAACATTAGCGACCGTAGATACGCTCACAGGCGTTCGTAATAGAAGAAGTTTACTCGGCGCAGTGCAGTTAGAGCTAAATGAAGCAAAGGCGTATAAAAACGACTTATCTTTGGTGTTAATCGATTTAGATAACTTCAAAGAAATCAATGACAACTATGGCCATGAGTGTGGGGACGATTTACTCAAAGCCTTTTGTGAACACGTTTCCAAGTCCATTAGAAAAACAGATACATTTGGACGTTATGGTGGAGAGGAGTTCATTCTGTGCCTTCCTAACACGTCGGCTGCCGAGGCTAAGGAAGTTGTTAGCTCTATCCTTGATAGTTATCGAAAAGTGCGTATTACGCCAAATATCAGCGCACAAACCTTTTCTGCTGGCATTGCGCAGTATCAAACAGGGATTGAAACATCGAATCTCATTAAGCAGTGTGACGAAGCGCTTTATGTCGCTAAAAGGTTTGGTAGGAATAGAGTTTGTATTTTCAGTCAGGATGACTAAGAAAACCAAAGAATTGAACGCCAATAAGTCGAGTGTACTACAGTATTAGAGTCATCAGACTTTAACACTGTAGTAACTAGTTTTAGCTACGGTCACTCGCGCGTTTCAAGCGACTGTTTTCGCTTATTCAATATTACTCGGTAACGGGCGTTCCATCCTTATTAAATTTCGCTATTTCGGCGCCAGAAGACTCCCATTCTTCCTTTTCAGCTTTAGTGGCTTTGGGTGAGAACCAGCCAACGTAGGCGTAAAATATCCCTATTAGGGGCGCCGTCCAACAAGCAAAGGCAAGAGGGATGTACAGCAAGTTTTCTAAGTTTGCGCCAGAAATACCCAAGCCAAGAGCAGATATCACAAAAGCACCACCGGCATTCCAAGGGATGAGCGGTGACATTAACGTGCCCCCTTCTTCAATGCCACGGGACAGGTTAAGCGTGGAATAACCCATGCCTCTATAAACGGGTGAATACATTCTTCCCGGCAAGGCTACCGACAAGTACGGGTCGCCAGCCACCAGATTAGTAGAAAACGCCGTACCAACCGCTGCTATCTGTGTACCAGCAAAGGTTTTCGCTTTACTCTTTATTGCATTGATAATGCTTCTTAGACAGCCTGTCGTTTCTAACGCTCCACCGAAACCAAGCGCAATCAATACCAATGAAATAGTCCACATCATTGACTGAACGCCGCCGCGATTAAGCAAACTATCTATTTCAACAATATTGGTTTGAATGGCATATCCGTTATTTGCATAATCGAAAACGGCTTGCAGACTCTGACCTTGCATAAACATGGCGAAAGCTCCTCCCACAACCGCTCCTGCAAATAACGCAGGAAGGGGTGGAATTTTCTTTAAGGCTAACCCCATAACAACAAGCGCTGGCAATAACGCCCACCCCGTAACGGTAAAGTTATCTTCTAATGCACTGGTGATACCTGCAATTTTTGCAAATGAGACGCTCTGAGCATCGATAACGAAGAAGCCGACGCCAAGGTAAATCAGAAATGCGAGCACCATGGCAGGGATTGTCGTTGCCATCATATTCTTGATATGTGAAAACACGTCGGTACCTGTAACCGCTGGAGCAAGGTTTGTGGTATCCGACAGCGGCGATACCTTGTCTCCGAAAAAGGCGCCTGAAACTACTGCTCCCGCCGTCCAGTACATGGGGATATCGAATCCTTCACCGATACCCATTAATGCTAAACCAACGGTGCCTACGCTGCCCCAACTTGTGCCTAAAGAAACTGAAACGACTGCACAGATAACCATACCCGCGGCCAGAAAAATTTGGGGAGACAGGGTCTTTAACCCATAGTAAATAATGGTGGGTACCGTACCGCTGGCTATCCAAATACCTATGATCATCCCTACAACAATAAGTACACTTACCGACGGCAAGGCAACATGAATAACTTTAAAGATTCCTGCCCGCACTTCTTCCCACGTTAGACCAAGATAAGTACCAACAAAACTTGTTAATGCTATGCCAATGGCAAGCGGTATATGAGGCTCAAACACGCCGAAGTAAAATATCTGGGTGCCGAGGATTAAAAGCGTCAATACAACAGGTGTTAAGGCAAGTAAGAGACTTGGTGTTGCACGCTGTTCATCTGTCATTTTACTACCCTGTAATTTTCCCGAATGACAAGAATGAATGCAGGACGGAAACACGTCTTATCTACTTTCATCTCACCAACGATTGTTGTTTATATTACAGGTTGGCTACGGGATGAACTGCATAATAGATCGATAAACGGAAGGCTCAAGGTCGGTGCAAACAAAAAAAAGCCGCCAGTTTTTGAGGTTGGCGGCGTTGTTTTTTCTAGTAGCGTTGAGAGCTACTTACTGTTTAGTTTTGGCAACTTATACTCGCCGATTTGTCAGCCTCAGGGGTAAACTGAATATCTGCCACACTCAAGCTAGCCTTCCCTGAACTTCCCAGCTCAAACGGCACAACAAGGCCGGTAAAATCGATACCTTCATTAACAAAGCACTGTAGGTCAATACTTATGTTTGTCCATGTGTCAGCTGGCATTGCCTTTAGCTGCTCGCTAATATCAATTTGAGTTGAACAGCTGCCCGCTGCGTCTCCCTCGCCTTCACAGTTCATGCCTACGGTTACAGGTGCATTTATGTCTGAGTGACGACTAACGTTAAAGCTTAAGGCACCATGCGTAAGTAGTTGCGCACTTAAATCTTCACGGAAGAAGCTCTTGCTTGCAAAACGCATAGCGGCGAACTCGGTGCCATCGAAAGTGATTTTACGCGCATCTTCCTGCACTTCCTTATCAACCGTACGATAAGTAATGGCTCCAACAGTATGCGTGCTTGCGTTCACTGCCAGAGAATCATCACCAGAGTAGAGCCATAATACCCAAGGTGCCTCAACCGAGCCCTTTAGAATTTCCATCGGCTTGTTGCTGTCAGTACTCACCTTAATTTCAGTATTTAGCGTATCGCTTAGAACATTGTCATCGCTGTACGTTAAGCCGAAGCCATAAGGCAGCAAAGGTTCATAGGTTTCATCGCCCTTGTTAACGATCTGCTGAGGCTCTGACGGCCACGAGAAAGACAGCTTGCCTTTAAAGTCCTGCTCACCAAACAAAACGTCTGCCACCGCTGCACCTTCAGAGCCAGGAAGCCAAGCTGCAACAAATGCATCAGATGCATTAAGCTCTGCGTTAACCCACATCGGTCGGCCGCTGATAAACACCGACACCACCGGAATGCCCTGAGATTTCAAGTTTTCTAGCAACGCTAGATCTGTCTTGCTCCCGTGTTGATAAATTAAGGTTTCTCTATCGCCATGACCCTCGGCATAAGGCTCTTCACCGAACACCACTATGGCGACATCAGGTTTAGTTTCAAAGCTACCGTCAACCGATAGCTGTACGTTACCACCAGCATTGTCTACATGCGCTTTAATGCCGTCATAAATAGAGCTGCCGCCGGGGAAGTCATCGTTGGTATTATTTGTGCCTTGCCACGTAATACTCCAACCACCTGATTGCTTGCCGATGTTATCCGCACCATCGCCCGCTACCAATATGCGTTTGCTTGCAGAAATCGGGAGGGTTTTATTTTTATTTTTCAGCAGTACCAGAGACTCGCGCACCGCTTGCGCCGCCACTTCTCTATGCTCTGCCTTGCCAATAAGCGAACGGTCGCCAGATAACGGGCGGTTTGCCGGGCTTGGCTTTTCGAAAAGTCCAGCGCGTACTTTCACTCGAAGAATTCGGCGTACCGCATCATCAATACGCGACATAGGGATGGTGCCGTCGTTTACTTGAGCTAGGGTATTGTCATACAGCACCTTCCAATCGTTTGGCACCATGAAGATATCTAAGCCTGCGTTAATGGCCTGTGCACAATCTTCGTTGTTGCAACCTTTAACTTGCCCATGACCGTTCCAGTCACCAACAACAAACCCGTCAAAGCCCATTTGCTCTTTAAGTACGTCTGTTAGTAAGTATTTATGACCATGAAGCTTCTCGCCATTCCAGCTATTGAACGACGCCATGACAGACTGCGCGCCCGCCGTTAATCCGCCCACATAGCCTTGGGCGTGAATATCAAATAACTCTTGTTCGCTGGCAACATTGTCACCTTGGTCATCACCGCCAACCGTACCGCCGTCACCTACAAAGTGCTTTACTGTACTAATTACACGCTGGTCGCTTAAGAAGTCTTTGTCAGCCGCGCCTTGAAGACCTTTAACCACTGAAGCGGCATACTCTCTAACAATGGCTGGGTCTTCAGAATAGCTCTCGTAGGTTCTGCCCCAGCGATCGTCACGTACCACAGCAACGGTAGGCGCAAATACCCAATCGATACCCGTCGCCATGACCTCTTTAGCTGTAATGTGCGCAATCTTCTCTACCAGTTCAGGGTTATTTGCCGCACCTAATCCAATGTTGTGAGGAAACAAGGTTGCGCCTATAACATTGTTATGACCGTGAACAGCGTCTGTCCCCCACATTGTAGGAATTGTCGAGCCGTCCAAACTGTCATCGATGGAAGCCTGATAAAGCTTTTCTGCAAGTGCTACCCAGTCTTCTGGTGTGGCGTGCTTGTCGTTATTAGGGAATGCACCACCGCCGTTAAGATAAGAACCAAATCCATATTTGCGCATATCTTCTACCGTGATATTGCGAATTTCAGGCTGGATCATCTGCGCAATTTTTTGCTCGATAGTCATGGTAGACAGAATTTCTTCTACCTTAGTTTCGACAGTAGCGTTTGTTTTAACTTCAATATCTAGTTTAGGCCATACCTCGCCCGCTTTGTTTGGCTGTGGCTCAACGTCATCGACTGAAGACGTATTTTTTTCAGCTGAACATGCACTAACTAAAACGCCAACCAATGCACCGGTAACAACTTTCGCGATTATACTTTTTCGCATTATTTATCCTCGTTACTTTTCAGTGGTATTAATGTGAGATACGCGACTTCCTACAAGGCCATAGTAGGCAATGTAAAGGTAGCAAGAAGCGGGTAGTAAAAATGACAGCGTAACGCCGACGGTGTCTGCAAGCATGCCTTGAAGCAGTGGAATAATGGCACCGCCAACTATGGCTAAACAAAGAATGCCTGAACCTTGTGGGGTGTCTTTTCCTAGCTGGTGAAGTGCAAGACTAAAAATGGTAGGGAACATGATTGAGTTAAACAAACCTACTCCCAAAATGCTCCACAGCGCTATGTCTCCTGTGCTTGAAAGTGATAGCAAAATAAGCGCAATAGCCACACAAGCGTTGAACGCCAGCACGTAGCCACCCGAGATTTTTTGCATGACCACAGCACCGATAAAGCGCCCTACCATCGCGCCTCCCCAGTAGTAAGCAAGCAGCTTGGCCGCCCCTGCCTCACTTAATCCGCCAACCGCCGGACTCGCTAGATAATTCACTAGCATGCTGCCAATAGCCACTTCCGCGCCAACATACATAAAAATGCCGACAGCGCCTAAAACAAGGTGCTTGTGATGCCATGCACCTCCTTTAAATACTCCAGTGCTTGCGCTGGTGTGATTTAGCTTCGGCAGCTTTAAATACATGAAAATAAGAGCCAGAAGAAGCAGTGATGCAGCAAGAATTAGGTAAGGCACTTGCACGTCTGAAGCGCTTGGCGTACCGCCTCCGTGCTCTCCTGTAGCGCCGTAGATAAGATAAGAACCGAAGAAGGGAGCCACGGTTGTACCAAAAGCGTTAAATGCTTGGGTCATGGTGAGTCGTGACGAGGCAGTTTTAGGGTCGCCGAGTGCCGTTACATAAGGGTTGGCAGACACCTGGAGTACGGTTATACCAGACGCTAATACAAAAAGAGCTAACAGAAAAATACCGTATATTTGACTTGATGCAGCGGGGAAGAACAGCAAGCACCCCACGCAGGCTATAGCGAGCCCAAGTACAATACCTTTCTGGTAACCAATGCGCGACACCACCATGCCTGCAGGCAGTGACACAATGAAATAGGCACTAAAAAAGCAAAACTGAATCAGCATTGCTTGTGTGAAGCTAAGGTTGAATGCACCTTTTAAGTAAGGAATAAGGATGTCATTCAAACAGGTAATAAAACCCCACATGAAGAACAGCGTGGTGAGTGAGATAAGCGCAAAACGGTATCCACCGTTTGCCTCTGCCTCTTGGGCGCTTGAAATATTAGGCTGCACTGGTGTGTCCACGAATAACCTCTGTTGCTATTTTTCTATTTAATGATAAATTTACATTTGAAAGCGCTTACATCTAACTACAAATGATTTTGTAAGCGCTTACATTGAAGAGATAATTACACGAAGCGTAATCGAATTCAATGTAAATATGATGTTATTTGCCCTGTCTAGCGCAGGGTTAATATGAAAAAATTGTTATAGTCAGGACATACCCACGATGCAAGAAATTAACCTTCCATCCAATTCAATGATGTTGTCGAAAGACTTTTTGTTTGGTGTGGCTACATCAAGTTTCCAAATAGAGGGAGACAGAAAAGGAAGATTAGATTGTATTTGGGACACGTTCTGCGAAAAGAAAAATGCCATTACTGATGCCACTAATGGTGACATTGCCTGTAACCACATAGATTTGTGGAAACAAGATGTAGAGCTAATTGATTCTCTTGGTGTTGATGCTTATAGGCTGTCTATCTCGTGGCCGCGAGTGATGAAACAGGACGGTAGCGTAAACGAAGTGGGCATGCGCTTTTACGTAAACTTAGTCAATGAAGTTATCAAGCGCGGCATGAAAGTGTTCGTAACGCTTTATCACTGGGATTTACCGCAACACCTTGAAGACAACGGTGGCTGGCTTAATCGCAATACAGCCTATGCATTCGAAAAATATGCTGAAGCCGTAGCAAACGCGTTGGGCGAAAAAGTCCACTCCTACGCGACATTAAATGAGCCATTTTGTTCAGCCTATTTGGGTTATGAGGCAGGCATTCATGCACCTGGAAAGACAGGCATGGCAAATGGTCGAAAGGCAGCGCATCACTTATTGCTTGCTCACGGTTTAGCGTTGAAGGTGCTTAACCGAGTTTGCCCAAAAAGCCAAAACGGTATCGTACTTAACTTTAGCAATTGCCATACAAAAAGTGATTCACCCGAAGACATACACGCCGCCAAACTCGCCGATGATTACCAAAACCAATGGTATTTAAAACCTATTATTGAAGGCAAATATCCAGACATTATCGATAAGCTCGCTCCCGACGTTAAGCCCGACATTGCGGAAGGTGATATGGCTATTATCTGCCAACCAATCGATTACTTAGGCATTAATTATTACACCCGCACTGTGTATCAAAGTGATGGCAATGGTTGGTTTGAAATTGTGCCTCCAGCCACAACCGAATTAACCGCAATGGGCTGGGAAATCACTCCTGATGCCTTTACCGAGCTGCTTGTTGATTTGCACCAACGCTACGACTTACCGCCTATCTATATCACTGAAAACGGAGCAGCAATGGATGATGAGCTCATAGACGGTGAAGTGTTAGACGACGGGCGTACCGCCTACTTCCACACCCATTTAAATGCGGTAAATGAAGCAATAGAAAAAGGCGTAGACATACGCGGATATTTTGCATGGAGCCTAATGGACAACTTTGAGTGGGCACTGGGCTATTCAAAGCGTTTCGGCATAGTTTATGTCGACTACGCAACCCAAAAACGTACGCCCAAACAAAGCGCTTTGGCTTATTCAAAACTGGTTAAGAGCCGGATAAATGGGTACATTAGCGGTATCAAATAAGGACAAGTACCAAACCGTATGGCAACAATTTACCAAGTATCAGAGGCCGCAGGTGTTTCGTTAGCTACCGTTTCTCGCGTTATGAATGGCAACGCGAAGGTAAGCGAGCGCACCCGCAAAAAAGTAGAGGATGCTATGGCATCGTTGGGATACCAGCCCAATGCTATTGCGCAATCTCTTGCGTCAAATCGCACTAACAGCGTCGGTTTGCTCGTATCTGAACTGCACGGCTCTTACTTTGGCGACTTGATGAGTACAGTAGAACATGTGCTTAAACAAAACGGTAAGCACGTTATTATTACCGCCGGTCATGTGGATGAAAAGCGCGAGCACGAAGCTATTGAGTTTTTAAAAAGCCGCCGTTGCGATGCCTTGATTCTTCATGCTGAAGCCGTCTCCGATGACTACTTAAAAACACTAGTAGACAGTAAGATCCCCGTTGTTGTGATAAACCGAAAAGTGGACGCTCTCGACGAAAACTGCTTTGTTGTGGACAACGAAAGAGGCGGCTACATGGCAACGAAAGCTGCTATTGATGCAGGCCACAAAAAGATTGCGTACATCAGCGGCCCGCTATTTAAAAAGGATGCAAGCGATCGTCTGGCAGGTCACAAAAGAGCCCTTCAAGAAGCAGGGGTTACCTTTAGTGAAAACAGTGTCTTTGAAGGTGACTTCCACGAGTCATCAGGTCAAGAAGGCATGCAGCATCTTCAGAGAACATTCTCTGACTTTACCGCATTGGTATGCGCGAACGACGAAATGGCCTCTGGTGCAATGACCGCCGCAAGAGAAGCGGGATTTGATATACCGTCACAGCTTTCTATCATTGGCTTCGATAACGTACTGTTTTC
This sequence comes from Alteromonas sp. W12, assembly GCF_001924945.1. Classification (NCBI taxonomy): domain Bacteria; kingdom Pseudomonadati; phylum Pseudomonadota; class Gammaproteobacteria; order Alteromonadales; family Alteromonadaceae; genus Alteromonas; species Alteromonas sp. W12. Next base: position 347,045 of record NZ_LQXH01000008.1, on the reverse strand, counting down.
GCGCTACCTTTATCCAAAACTCACTACCATTAATAACCCTATTCACGCTATGGGAGAAATGGCTGCTTATTGGGTGCTGCAACATGTTTATGACATAAAAAGCCCTATTCCTATTGAGCACTTATTTGAACCCGAAGTAGTAAATAGGGACACATTAGGCAAATTATAAAATGAATAAAGCCCTGTCTCCGTCGCTGTATTACACACTCATTGTCTCTCTTGGAGGGTTTATTTTTGGCTTCGATGCCAGTGTAATAGCAGGAGCCAATGGCTTTATCGATGCCGAATTTAACCTAAGCGATTGGCAGCAAGGCTTCGTCGTAAGCTCACCGACACTAGGTGCGCTAATAGCCATGCTATTTGCCGGTGGCGTTAGCGACGCTATTGGCAGGCGCAAAGCCCTCATTCTTGTCGCTTTCCTTTACCTGCTTTCTTCTGTCGGCTCAGCCTTAGCCCCTAATTTCGAACTATTAGTGCTTTCTCGCTTTATTGGCGGCATTGCCTTTTGTTCGCTGATCATTGCCCCGCTTTATATCTCGGAAATAAGCGCCCCTGAGAACCGAGGCAAAATGGTGTCGGTGAACCAGCTAAACATTGTATTTGGCTTCGCCCTATCCTATTTCACCAACTATTACCTGCTGCAGCTCAGCAATAGCGGTGCAGGTTGGGTTGCTGAATGGGGTTTAGATACACATTTATGGCGCTACATGCTGGGCTTGGAGGTTATCCCAGCAGCACTATGGTTTGGTTTACTGTTTACTATTCCGCGTAGCCCCAGGTGGCTGGTACTAAAAGGCCAACACGAGGAAGCCGAACAGGTTATAAACCGCTTATTCGACAAAGCCCAAGCCAGCGCTCTTGTTGAAGATATAGCGTCTTCACTTAAAGAAAAGTCGTGGCCTTTTCGTGAACGCCTAGGCTTTCTAAAGGCAAAGGCCATGCGATTTCCGTTAATGGTCGGCATTATCATTGCCATTGCTCAGCAAATTACCGGCATTAACGTTATCTTTTTTTACGCGCCCACGATTTTTGAACAAAGCGGTGTAGGTACCAATGCGGCATTTATGCAGGCTGTATGGATTGGCTTGGTTAACGTAGCATTTACCGTGGTTGCTATGCTAACTATTGATAAATGGGGAAGAAAACCGCTGCTGCTGATTGGCTTAACTGGCGTAGTGATCAGCATGTCTATTTGTACCTATGGCTTTAAACAGGCGATATATCAAGTACAGCAAACGGCCATAAACGAAATACAGCAAGATGCGCCGAGTGTGGCAATAAAGCTAACTCCACTAACCAACGATATTTACTATTCAGACGTTGAGTTTAAGCGCACGCTTAAAACCGCACTTACCAGCGAAGAATACGATACTTACCAGCAACCATTGCTTACAAGCAGTATTAACATGAATGCGCCTTTAGTTTTGTTTGGCATTATTGCGTTCGTTGCTTCGTTTGCGATGTCCCTTGGCCCTGTGATGTGGGCAATGCTTGCTGAAATTTTTCCGAATCAAACCCGCGCTTTGGCTATTTCATTAGTGGGCATGGTGAATTCACTCACCAGCTTTCTTGTTCAAGTTATCTTTCCTTGGGAGCTGGCTAATTTGGGAGCCGCGGCCACGTTTGCAATCTACGGCGTGTTTGCCTTAGTCAGCCTGATATTAGTTGCTAAGTTCTTCCCAGAAACAAAAGGAAGAACGTTGGAAGAAATCACGGAAGAATTTGAGCAATGTGCATAATTTAAAACAGCACTGATGTTCAAGTGACCATGTTAAGGCGCTGACCTTTACTCAGGTTACCAACACTCCCTTCATCTAGTGATAGTGTTGATGACACATTCAACGCGCTTGGCGTAACGTGAGAAGCAACAAGGATGAGGTGGTTGGCAGCGTAGCGATTTAATACTTCACACACTTTATGTTGAGTAGTTACATCCAAGCCCTCGAAGGGTTCATCAACAAGCAACACATTGGCGTGAGATAAAATAGCGCGCGCTAACGCAAGCCGCTTGCGCTCGCCCCCAGAAAGCGCCCTTCCCGCCTTGCCAACCCACATAGACAACGGCAACAGTGCCTCTAGCCCTAATTGAGCTAACAGGTTAGTCATGTCATCAAGGGGAATACCCATTCCGGCAGGGTCTAAATTTGAAGAGACACTGCCAGAAAGCACTATTGGCTCTTGTTCCACATAGCGCCAGTTTTTAATTAAGCCATCGGCTATACGCATGCCATCCACTTCTTTAAGTCCAGTAGAAGGCACTACCCCCGCAATTGACTGAAGCAAAGATGACTTACCACAGCCTGACGGCCCGGATATACATACGATGCCAGTGGCTGGGAATCTAGCATTGACCAAAGGTAAGCGTCTATTTTTGGCAGTATAATCAGATAACGTAAGTGAATGGTGCAGTTCGGTGCGTTCAAGTACTTTAATGGGTGAGGTTTTGAGCTTCTTAAGGGCTTTCGCGCTTTGTTTGTGCTGTGCAAACTTGGTAATGCTGTGAAAAGCTGCACCAGCCCAATCAGGCGCAGCCATCAATATCATGGGCACAACAATAGCAATAGGCATATACGAAAAGTCAGATATTGGGCTAACTGCGCCCGACATAACTAACACTACGGCAAAAAATGCCGCGCCCTGAAACCACCAGCTCGCGCGTAGCGCTTTGTCTTTCTGCGTAGTTTGTTGTTGCCAAACACTATGAGCACTCGGCATGCTATTGATCACATGCCCACCCTCTTCCTGTGGCTTATCTGTCATTGCTTTATTTAAGTGCCATAAAGCGCTGCAGTTAAGAAAGTCGGCTGACTCTTGGCGAAACACTTTATTTTCCTTTGTCGCTTTTTTCGCAACGTTTAAACCACTAAAGCCTTGCAGCACAACGATGAAGAGCCAAATAACAAAAAGTGTAAGTAAAAACGAGGTGCCGGGAAGATTAAACCATACTGCAACAACGCAAAGATTTGTGAATATAAATGTGATGTTAGAAAGCGGAGCTATCCAAGCAATCCACCGACTGGCAAGCGTTTCGGTATGCTGGGCTAATGCTTCTGTTGTGAATGCTTTGTCGGTAATTTTACTGTTTTCAAGTTGACTGAATACAAGCAAGCGCCCCTCTGCGATACGGGTAAGCAAATCGTTATGACCCACCCACATACTGGCATATCCCGAAGCAATGCGAAGTAGTGCTAGCGCGCGAATAACCACCGCCGGAATAACGTAATTAAAACCTACAGGTGCAATAGCGCTGATAGCGATAAACCACGAAGAAATAACAAGAATGGTTATTCCTGCCACACCGTGTAAAAGAGCAAGCAGTAGCGTGAGATAAGTCGGTTTACTTTTCATCAAGGCCACACTCCTTTTGATTGGCATTCGCCTTAAAGCTCGTTGCCGTCACGCTGCTACAGCCTTGTAGGTGCTCGTCTTGTACAACGCCTATTTTGCTTTTAAGCCCTGCCTCTGATTTTGACATTGAGTTGAAGTTTGCGTTGGAAATAACGTTTTGTTCATTCGTACTGCGCGATACCGTCCAAAAGCGGTTAAACCAGTTTGCAGGGAGTGCTTTGTGAGAAGCCCAAATCAGTGTTTTGTCTCTACCCAAACGTTCAATTAACTGTGCCAATCTTGCATGCTGGGGATCTGGCAAATGGGCTGTAGGCTCGTCTAGTAACCATATATCGTCTTTGCGCAACAGCGCTCTCGCTAGCGACAGCCGTTGCGCTTCTCCACCTGAAAGCAGCGGATAATCAGTCATTACCGTATCAAGCCCGCAAGGCAATAACGACAGCCACGCGTCAAGTTCTACTGTTTCTAGTGCTTTCATAAGCGCGTCGTCTGTATAGTTGTCGTTTAAGCACAAATTTTCACGCACGGTACCTGGCGTGATCACGGGGTGCTGGGTTATCCAAATTACCGGTTCACTGAATGTATGAGTGCTAGGTCTTTGACCACCTAGGGCTTCTAATAACAGTGTTTTACCCGAACCTGAGCGCCCGCTAATAAGTATTTTGTCGCCCTTTGATACTTCTAGAGATTCAGCGTGCAAAAGCACAGACGGCTCATCAACATCCGTTGTAGCGTGAGAGCTTTGCGAGTGAGTTTGCCCGGCGTTAATGTCATAGACCTTAAGATTGTTAGCTGTTAGCAATACACCGGTTTCTGATAAATGATAGTGGGATGTGGCAGTGTTAGCCGGATTCACTGCACTACAAGCAAGGTTTTGCGTGAAGCACGAGAATAACGGCGCGAGTTCAGTTTTGGCTGCTTCTGCTTGCGCCTTCTGATGGTATACCTGCCCCAACTTTTTCATTTCACTTAGCAGCAAAGGTACGGTCAGCAATATCCATAAGCCTTGCTGGAGCGTTATTTCCGGCCCAATACTCAATTCACCTAACAGTGAAAAACCAATAAATACTGCCGTTAGTGCAACCGCGAGTGTTGCGAAGAAGTCGAGCACGCTGTTGGACAAAAACGCTACGCTCACTACTTTCATAGTACGCGCATTCAAATTTTCACTGGCATCTTTAAGCAGGGCTGTTTGTTTTTGATGCGCCTGATAATTTGCCAGCATCGGCAGCGCGGCTAACCTATCAGTAAATAAACTTCCCAAACGTTCAAGGGCGATAAAATGCTTTCGATGTAGGGCAGCGGCTCCCTTGCCCACAATGATCATAAAAAGCGGCACTACCGGCAATGTCAGTAATAGGCCAATTCCTATAACGGGGTTCACATAAAAGATAACGGCTAAAGCAAATAATGGGACAACAACTGCAATCAATTGCTGCACTCGATATTCAAGTGCCCAGTCAGCAAAAGCCTGTAAGCGCTGTAGCCACACCGTTTGCCAATAGTAAACCGAGTGCTGTCGAATAAGCGCATGTTGACGCTCAATGAATACGTGTTGTAGGTGCTGTTCGAGCTTGTTTAACACCTGCATTCTTGCGCTACTAGATAAAGCATTGAATGCGCCTTGTAGCAGCCAGCTAAGCCCCAGAGAAACGGCAAGTCCTGTGACATCACTCGCTGTTGCAGGAGTCTGATTTACTACCCAGTCATGAGCAATATGTGAAAAATAATAGAACCCAATAATCAAAGAAAAAAGCGACAAACACTTAACCATTACTTGGGCCGTAAGAGAGGTACGCAAGCCAAGCGACTGCGCCTTATCTATCTTATTGGACCACGCGTTGAGCGTTTGCCGGTTGGGAACTTTTTCTTTGATCACTGTGGTTTTGACTCATCTTTTTCGTTACTTAGTAACGAGAGCAAATCTCGCATTTCTTTTTCATTCTTTTCGAAGTGGTGGGCTGGCTGCAAGAACCCTCAGCGGCAGGGACGCTGCCGAAGAGCCCCCATGGACGAGTTCACGACGTGTCCTTGCGGCCAGCCTACTTCTACTCTTGGTCTTCGGGTCTATCCATATTTTCCGTCGACTCCAACCACATGGCGTTGATAATGCCAAAAGAGCACGCCAGCAAAACTCCTAAAATCCAAGCGAAATACCACATAGCGTTCTCCTTAATAAATGGTGTGAGACTGGTCGAGGTCTTCATTTTTAATACGCCCGCGCATTACGTAAAAGCTATAAGCCGTGTAGCTAAGTACAATAGGCACAAAGATACAGGCAACAATAAACATTACGTTTAGCGTCATATGGCTAGACGTAGCGTCCCAAACCGTTAAGCTCGCCTCTGGCATAGTGATGCTTGGCATTAGAAATGGGAACATTGAAAAGCCTGCCGTTAAAATAACGCCTGCTATAAATAGCGCACTCGATACAAACGCCATACCTGCATTACCCTTCTTAGAGAAAAGCGCACAGGCCAAACCCGCAATAATGCCCAGCACAGGTGCTGCCATCATAAGGGGGTATTTGCTGTAGTTGCTCATCCAAGCCCCAGCTTCAATGGCAACCTCTTTCTTAAGTGGATTTGACGTAGCAATGGTGTCAATTGCCGAGGTAATCACGAAGCCGTCTAATCCAAATGCTACCCACAGACCTGCAAGTACAAATAGCGTTACACCAGTCAGGCTTAACACAACCGATACTGCACGTGCGCGAACTTCAATGAAGCCATCGGTTTTCATTTGTAGCCAGGTTGCACCGTGGTTCAGCAACATAGCCACAGAAAGCAGTCCTGCCACCAGCGCAAACGGTGTTAAAAGGCCAAAGAACGAGCCTGTATAGGTTGATTTAAGCGTGCTGTCCATTTCAAACGGTACGCCCAACAGCAGGTTACCAAACGCCACACCAAAGATAAGGGCTGGGATAATACCGCCAGCAAATAGCGCCCAATCCCACGCTTTACGCCACTGAGGGTTTGGTAGTTTACTGCGGTAGTCAAAGCCTATCGGGCGCATCCAAAGGGCAATTAAGGTAAGGGCCAATGCTAGGTAAAACCCAGAAAACGCAGTGGCGTAAATCATCGGCCACGCGGCGAAAATAGCGCCACCTGCGGTGATAAACCAAACTTGGTTGCCATCCCAATGCGGTCCTACCGTGTTTATCATTACGCGACGTTCTTTGTCATTTTTACCAATAAGCGTGAGCAGAGCTCCAACGCCCAAATCGAAGCCATCAGTAACCGCGAAGCCAATTAGCAGAACGCCAACCAAGCACCACCAAATGACTCTCAGTAGTTCATAATCAATCATGCTTTTGCTCCTTGCTCATCAAGGTCAATAAGATCAAATTCAGTGTCAGGCTGCTTATCTGCAGGGGGAATCGGCCCTTTTTTGGCAAACTTCTTCATTAAGTAAAAACCAATAATGAACATGCCGGTGTAGAAAGCACTGTAGGCTACAAGGGTTATTACCACGTCGCTTACGGCGAGATTAGATACCGACGTATGCACCGGAAGCACCTCTGCAATTGACCATGGCTGGCGACCATATTCAGCGACAAACCAGCCAGCCTCACAGGCAATCCAAGGAAGCGGCAAACCATAGAGCGCGCTTTTTAATAACCAGCGTGGCTTAGTAATCTTGTGTTTAGTGCTGTAGTAAAAGGCGCACACAAATAGCGCAAGCATAATAAAGCCAGCCACAACCATAAGGCGGAAACTCCAAAACAATGGGGCAACCGGCGGAATGCTGTAATCTACTGCCTGTTGAAGCGCGGCATCAGAAGGATTTGAAACGTTCTCAGTGAAAGGCTCTAGCAACATAGCGTAGCCCAAACTGTCTTTATTTTGGTCGAAGGCAGTACGTTGCTCAGCTGTCGCGGTGCCGTTTCTTACATCTTCAAGTACTTCATAGGCTTTAATTCCGCTTAGAATACGCTCGCGATTCTCTTCTTTAAGATCCTTAATACCTTTTACTTCTTCGGTTAACGAACGGGTAGCAATAATGCCCATTGCCCAAGGAATTTGAAGGGCGTACTCGGTTTCCTGCTTTTCGTCGTTTGGAATACCAAACACAGTAAACGGCGCAGGTGCAGGATGGGTTTCGTACTCAGCTTCAACTGCTGCCAGCTTCACTTTTTGTACATCACCAAGCTCATAACCACTTTCATCACCTAACACGATCACAGAAAGCGTTGAGGCTAGGCCGAAGCTAGCAGCTATGGCGAACGAACGGCGCGCAAAGGCGATATGCTTATGATTAAGCAGGTAGTAACTTGAAATTGCCAACACAAACATTGCGCCGGTCACGTAACCTGCTGATACAGTGTGAACAAATTTGACCTGTGCTACGGGGTTAAAAATAACCTCAGCAAAGCTGGTCATTTCCATACGCATGGCTTCAAAATTAAATTCAGCGCCTACCGGGTATTGCATCCAGCCGTTAGCAATCAAGATCCACAGTGCAGAGAAGTTTGAACCAATGGCCACCAGCCAAGTCGCCATCAAATGCTTCACCTTTGACATTTTGTCCCAGCCAAAGAAGAACAAACCCACGAAGGTAGATTCCAGGAAAAAGGCCATTAGGCCTTCGATGGCAAGTGGCGCACCGAAGATATCGCCTACATAGTGAGAATAGTAAGACCAATTCATTCCGAACTGGAATTCCATGGTTAAGCCTGTGGCTACACCAATGGCAAAGTTAATTCCAAACAGCTTTCCCCAGAATTGGGTCATCTGCTTATAAATTTCTTTACCCGTCATTACGTATACCGATTCCATAATGGCAAGTAAGAAACTAAGCCCCAAAGTTAAGGGTACAAATATAAAGTGGAACATTGCAGTTAATGCAAATTGCCACCGCGATAGTTCTATTAACGTATCGCTCATGGGTTATCTCCCTTGTATTTCGTGTGCGCGTTAAACGCTTAGCAGAAAAGTGGTTTAAAATTCAGTGATGAACACGTGAATATGCCGCATGGCAAGAGCACGGTTTATGCCATACATCAGTAATTTGGCTGCTTAAGCGCAATTACCGATAAACGGCGGTATTTTCGTACTGTGCAGATAAATTATTCCACGACCGAGCGTGTGGCTTATTGATCCAACGCAACAATTCATGGCGATGCATTCGCCATATTTGTCATTTAGGTGACAAATATGGCACAAGAGAAAGGTCACGTAGGTGAACATTGAGAGGTAGAGAATAGGGCGCGTTAGGGTGTATATGTGATTGTGAATGCACCCCGTAAATCACCCAATTCAAACCCTGTAGCTTGATCATTGGGATAGTGCTTTAGAATGGATTGTTTTACTGAAGGTGCCACATTGGCTCCGTGGCATGCCATGCACACCTGACCTTGTTCAATCGCCATCATGTACCTAAACTCACCGCTTTCGCTATCGTATTGATAAGTTTCAATAGGTCTTTTAGGGGCCAAATTGTCTTGCTTAGCTTTGGTCAGTAATTGTGAAAACCACGCTAACTGCTCACGCTCCCATTGATCTGCCGCATTGTTTGGGTTCCTTACTTTCAGCGCGGTACGCCCAACCTCCCACCCGTTTTGACTAAGCGCCAGAGCAATAGGAGCCGCTGCAATCTGGCATTCGTTAACGCCAGCCTCTAGCCCTCCGGATTGAATTGCTTGCTGTAGTCGTGACTTTAGCGCGCCTCCCAGTGCTTTTGCGTGTAATCGCGCTTCTTTGACTTTTTCCTGTACACTGTTTTCACTTTTTTTCTCATTGGCAGTCACTGTATCTGCCAATGAATGAGCACTACTTGCCAATAAGCTTATCGCCACCAGCATTACGCTATTTTTCATTATAAAACTCTCTTTGGAACTGAATGAGTTGCTACCGAAGTATTGTCGTTTGTCTCAAACAGTGAACAAGCTCTATGCCAATATGATAAATTGCCAAAATTAAATTAGAACAAACTAATATTCAGCCACCCATGAATATATCCATAGTACAAGCGATGATAGATGCGATAGATAAACCCGCAATCTTCATTAACCCAAGCTACGTTATTGAAGCTGTCAACCAGCCCTACAGAGATACCTACCCTGTGGATATAAAGCTTGGCTTTAGTACCTGCTATCAAGTCTCTCACCGCAACAACAAACCTTGCGATAAGTGCGGCGAGCATTGCCCAATGCAAGAGAGTAAAGCCACAGGACGAGCGGCTAGCGTAGTACACGTTCATACCACCAGTGAGGGTCAAAGCTACTGCGACATCCTCATGCGCCCGATCTTCGACGGTAGCGGAGAATTATTAGGTTTCTTGGAAATACTTGATAAGCTTTCGTTTGCCTCAAACCGACCTTCAGCAGGAAAGATGGTCGGCGAATCAGAGGCATTTAAAGCAATGCTAAACAAAATAAATCGCGCCGCTAACTCAGATATTTCAGTACTATTGTTTGGCGAAACCGGCACGGGTAAAGAGCTGGTGTCCCAAGCACTTCACTCGAGTAGTCACCGTGCTGGCAAACCATTTGTTGTCATCGAGTGTACCGGCATGTCTGACACGCTGCTTGAAAGCGAACTATTCGGTTATGAAAAAGGGGCATTTACAGGCGCAACCACAAATAAGAAAGGGCTCGTAGAAGCAGCGGAAGGCGGCACATTGTTTTTTGATGAAGTCGGCGATATCCCACTTTCAACACAAGTAAAGCTTCTGCGGCTGTTCGAGTCTCAAACTTATCGGCCTGTAGGAAGCACAGTGTCTAAAAAGGCTGATTTTCGTTTAGTGTGTGCATCACACAAAAATCTAAAGCATATGGTGGAAACGGGCGAATTCAGACAGGACCTCTACTACCGCATTGCCGGTTTTCCTATCAACCTCCCTTCTTTACGACAAAGAAAATCAGATATAGCACTGATAGCCGCTCACTTTTTGGCAATGTCTAAAGAGAAAAAACGGTTTCATAAAAACGCGCTAGAAAAACTAACCAACTACCCGTTCCCAGGCAATATTCGCGAACTAAAAAACATTGTAGACCAAGCTATTTTACTGGCTGATGAAACCGTTATTTACGATACAGACTTACCCGAGCTCGATAACATAAGCTCTGATGCTATCAATGATGCCTCGTCATCTCACGGTAACGTTGTAACCTTAGACGAATTGGAACGCCAATACTTACGTCAGGTTCACACGTCTTTTGAAGGCGATACCCAGCAACTTGCACAAGCGCTGGGAGTGAGTACCCGTACACTTTACAGAAAGCTGAAAAAAGCGGGGGTTGGAGATACGTAAAAAATAATAGGTAGAAAAATTACCAAAACGCAGGCTATGATAAAAAGGCGCTAACCAGATAAAGAAAAATGACTTTAAGACGCCTACTTACACTAACACTTTGCCTTTGTATGCTTTTGCAAAATGCATTAGCACTTGGCCTTGCTGCCCATACTATGCAGCAAGCACGTGCGTTTGTAGGTGAAGATATTGAACTTATTTGTACTGGCAAGACCATGCGCTACATTTCAATTAGCGCCACTGAGTTTGAAGGTGAGTTCGTTTTTGTTAGCCCCGAACTGCTCAAAGCACCCGCCGAGCACGTTGACTGTACCAATGGCACGTTAGCCGACTTACCTCAGGTTGACGAGCCACTACATGCCACATTACCTTTACTATCGCTGGTTCGCTATCGCGCTTTAGTCGCGCGTTTAGCGGCTAAGCCCTTTACAGATTTTGCTTACGCGGCGCCGCTAAGTCGTGCCCCACCACACGCATAACAACCTCCCAAACACACTGAACATGCATGCTTTCACCATGCACAACACTCGTTTTTTAAAATGGAATTGTTATGAAGCAATCTATCATTGCGCTTGCCGTATTCACTGCGTGCGCGCCCGTACACATTTACGCAAACACCATCGACTTAGCCGATAACACTTCGACAGAAGTGGTCACCGTTATTGGCACACCGCTTTCCCTTAGCACGCAAAATATAGAGCAAGAGTCTGTTAGTGCTGCCAGCAATATTGACGCTGACTTTGGCGATCAGCTTGCCACATTACCTGGCGTGTCGATATCTCGAAACGGCCCAGTCACCGGACTTATTCAGTATAGAGGACTTTATGGTGACCGAGTTGGCGTAAGCATTGATGGCGTTGATATTGCTGGAGCAGGACCAAACGCCATGGACTCGCCCCTTTCTCATGTGCTGCCAGAACCAGGACTGACCGCCACCCTTTACCGGGGGATTGTACCAGTAAGTACAGGTGTGCAGACGCTAGGCGGAAAGCTTCGCATTCACTCTGATGCCTCAGCACTTTTTGACTTGAATACAGGCTTTAGCGGTAGCGTAAGTGCCGGCGCAATATCTCCGGGGAGCGGTCAGCAATACCAAGGCAATCTGTTTTATAAGAGTGGCCAGGCTTTTGTTAGCGGCGCCTTCACTCATCAGCAGCGCGACGAACAAGAGTCGGGAGATAACAGCGTTATACCAAACAGCCATTACCAAAGAAATGGCGGTAAGTTCAGGGCGGGCGTCGAGTGGGGCAATCACCAAGTCGATGTGAGTTATCAGCAACTTAATACTAACGAAAGCGGCACGCCTGCTTTAGCCATGGACATTGGTTTTATTGATGCCGCTTGGTATCGACTGGGCTATCGCTATAACGCAAACGATAGGGAGTTCTTCACGTTAAGCTGGTTTGGCAACAGCAACCAACATGCCATGGACAACTTCTCACAGCGCATGGTGATGTCTGCCGACATGGCGAGAGAGAATAACGCTGATGCTATTGCTCAAGGTGTAGATGCCACCTATGTGACGCCATTTTATAAAGGCGACCTCAAACTGGGTGCCTATCTGCACCACAGCAGGAATAACTCGACCATCACCAACCCTAATAACGGCATGTTCTTCGTTGATAACTTTACCAACGTAGAAAAAGACACAGCCAGCGTATACGCAGAATGGCAGCGAGATAAAGCATCTTTTTCAACAACAATTGGTACCCGATATACACGTGTTGACATGGATGCCGGGCTAGCCGGTTCTAATATGGTTATGATGAACCCTGCCATTGCTTCACTCGTTGATGATTTCAACGCGGCAGAACGCAGTAAGAGCTATAACATGTTAGATATTGCCGCTAGCACGCGATATCACGCCAGCGACAATGTCGATGTTGTCCTTGGCGTATCGCAGAAAAACCGTGCCCCTACTTACTTCGAGCGCTATACGTGGCTACCTCTTGGTATTTCTGGGGGAATGGCAGACGGATTTAACTACATTGGTAACTTGGCTCTAGACAACGAAACTGCACGCCAGATAGATGTGGGTATTGATTACCGTTTCAAAAGCTGGTCAGTTTCTCCTCGCCTCTTTTATCAAGATATTGAAGACTATATTACTGGTTCTCCCAGCACGAATATGGCTGCCAATATGGTCTCCACCATGATGGCAGGCACAACACCATTTCAATGGACTAATACAGACGCCGTAATCAAAGGGGCAGATCTGACTGTTTCGGGTAATGTGTTTGATAACGTGAAGCTTAACGCAGTAGCAAGTGTTCAGCACGGTAATCGCGACGATATAGACGATGCTTTGTTTCGTATCGCCCCCGAACAGCTAATCACCACCATTCGGTGGGATACACAGCTACTTAATGCGCCAATGGCGCTGCAACTAACGTCAGAATTGGCAGGAGCACAAAACCACGTTTCAGCGCTACAAAATGAAACCACTACTGCAGGATATGGATTAGTACACATTACGGGGCTTTTCACCCTTATAGATAATGCGCGGTCAAATCTTCAGATTACGGCCACCATTCATAACCTATTTGATAAGCATTACGCCCCACACACAGCGGGAATTAACCGCGTGAGGAATACTGATGTTGCAGTAGGTGAGCGAGTACCCGCAGCGGGACGAGAGTGGCATCTATCGCTGAGCTACAGGTTCTAACCGTTTAAAACTCAAACTCCAAAAGGCATAAAGATAAACCAGTGATTCTCCTTCGCTGGTTTATCTTCTCTTAATGTCTGATACACATGCCGTTTTAAACGCTAGAAATGAAAACTTGCGCACTAACGTAAGTATTTTGAAGGTAAAGAACTGTGTCAGATTACAGCGGGAAATAAGGTTGAGAATGCCTGCCACAAGAGCCGCAGGGCCAACAGTGTCACCACTATCTTGAACGCCAGCATAAATTTATCAGCGGGGACACGCTTTAATACTTTCAAGCCGATGAATGTGCCGAGCGCACCACTGGCAATCATAATAATGATTAGCCCGGCCCACTGGGCAAAAGAAAACCCTACAAAGGTAAAAACAAACGCTTTAAGGCCGTGTTGCAGTGTCATACAGCTGGCAAACGTGCCGGTAATCTGCATTTTGCTGTAATTATTTCGGTGTACAAATGCCGCCACCAGAGGCCCTGTGGCACCTACAAACATTGAAACCAGCGTGGTTACCAACCCTGCCAATGTTCTTCCCGCGGGGTTCATTTCTTGTGCTTTGGGTTTACTCCCCCACACCAGAAATAAAATAAATGCGGCAACCGCAAATTGAATAATAACCAACGGCAGCTGAACCACAACAAACGAGGCCAAAAAAGCGCCAACGATTGCGCCTAAAGAAAAATACTTCAGCATATTCCAGTCGATATGCCTTGCCGTCATCAGTGCACGGTTACCGTTTGAACCAAGCTGTACTAAACCGTGAACCGGGATCAGCGCACTGACTGGCATAGTACCGGCCATTACTGCCAGTAGTAAGACCCCGCCACCAATACCCAGCGTTGCTGTTATCATCGACGTAAAGAAGGAGGTAACAACAAGTACTACTGATGATGACATCGACATCGCATCATTGGCCGTTAACCAGCTATAAAGTAACTCCAAGGGTCAAATTCCACCTTAATTCGTAACACAGTTTGTATGGTTTGAGTGATCATTACACCAAAACATATCGTTTAAATATCATACAAAACTCACGCCTAACGCGTAAGGTTATTTATCATGCCTTCTATTAGTTATTTAAACAAAGCACTTCGAATAATACGTGACAAGCAGTGTACAAAAGGCGCTAAGCTAGTTGCCAGGCAACTTCTCCGCAATAGCGGGTTCACTGATAAAGATATTTATGATTGTTTAAAGCAGGGCACGATTATTCGCATTACCATATTTGAAGCCTAGGGTAGCGTTACATCTTATACCTTACACTTACCGCTTGCCCACCCACTCGCATGGGTCTAATTTCTATACCTAAAAACCCATTGACTTTCTTCATTGTGCACAGGATACTCGGGTCATTAAATACTCACTAGCAGCGCACTGTTTTTAAATACTATGCCTAAAAACACGAATACACATACTGCTTACTCAGCGTCTGCGCTGATTATTATTCTCGCTATTCTAAGGAATGGGCGGGTTAGCTAGTGCGTAAATAGAATTCACTAAACCCGCCGCAAAGGCGGGTTTTTTATTGGCTCGTCTTGCGGTAAAAATAACGGAACGACAGCCATGAACAATCCAATATCTCACGTGTTACAACAGTTGCATGACGCAGTAAACCGCGGCGATCAAGACGCCTTATCCCAATGTTATGCTAGCGATGCAACAGTGGTCGCGACCCCTATGTCCAGCTCAACGCAAAACCAAGCCGCTGAAGAACATGCCACGCAGCGAGACTGCGTTGATGCCCTGCTTAAATTTCAAAAGAAATTCATGCCCGATCATTTTGTTACAACCGGAGATGAACGGGTTATACAAGCAGGTGACGTAGCGCTAGTCGTCGCTAAGCTTTACCTTGTTCCTAAAACAACACCCAACGCCCTACCCTGCGAGGGTAAGCGCGCCGTTTATGTTCTGCAAAGGGATGCAAGTGGTGAATGGCGCTGTGTCATCGATAACTTCTTCGGTACTGATTTGTTAGATTTTGCGTGATTCTCTCAAATCCAGGCATTTGATTCTAAAAATTAGAATAATTTGATGAATTTTTACGCATTTAAAATTAATAAAAACGAACATAAGATTTATCTCGAGGTTTACGAAGTACTCACGACAAACTTAATCCAAGAGGAAATCACAATGTTCAATATTAAAAAATCAATGGCAGCACTTGTTACTGGCTTAACCTTTCTTGTTCCTTCTGTGCAAGCGGGAGAGCCAGCCAAGAGCCTTCTGACACCCGACAACCACACGGTCATTCTTATCGACCACCAGCCTCAAATGGCGTTTGCAACACGCTCACATTCAATCGAAGGTGTGCGCAACAACGTTACAGGTCTAGCAAAATCTGCAAAGGCATTTAATGTACCCACCATTCTGACAACCGTAGCTGAAAAGTCATTCAGCGGCCCGCTTTTCCCGGAATTAAAAGCAGTATTCCCCGACCAAACACCTATTGACCGCACAACGATGAACACCTGGGAAGATAAGCGAGTCACCGACAAGGTTAAGAAATTTAAAAAGAACAAAATTGTTATTGCAGCGCTTTGGACAGAAGTTTGCGGTGTAGGGCCAGTGCTGTCTGCCATTGAAGAAGGCTATGACGTGTATTTTGTAACCGATGCGTCTGGCGGTGTATCTAAAGAAGCTCACGACATGGCGGTTCAGCGTATGATTCAGGCAGGTGCTCAACCCATTACTTGGTTGCAGTACCTTCTAGAACTTCAACGTGATTGGGCTCGCACTGAAAGCTATGTGGACGTGACAAACATCGCAAAAGAACATGCTGGGGGATACGGTTTAGGCCTTATTTACGCAACCGAAATGTTTAACGCCAAAGAAGGCCAGTAGCCTTTGATGCGACAGGTCACCGTGACCTGTCGCACTTGTATCGTTACTGCACGAGGAGTTTAACATGAGAGCTTTGCACCCACTTGTAGCACTATTGATCGCGCTTCAAATCGCAACACTTTCTTTCAGCGTTAGCGCTAATACCGATAGCGCGCAATACGAAAAAGGCCAAACACTTTCACAATACTGTATGGGGTGTCACGGTGAAACAGGCATTGCCAACATTGAAAGTAACCCTAATTTGGCAGGTCAAAACAAACCGTACCTAGTTTATGCACTTAAAGCTTATCGCGACGGCATCAGGAAAGGCGGTATGGCCAGCATCATGCGCCCCAATGCATCAGGGCTTAGCGATGACGATATTGACGCCCTAGCCACTTATTTTGCAGCCCAGTCAGGTAAACAAACCACTAGCCAAAGCAGCAATAACTAGGAGCTATCCCATGAATTTATTATTGTCACGTTTTTCGATTGTTGCTCTATTGTTTGGCGCTAGCCAGGCAATGGCTGCCCCAGATCTGGTCGTTGTAAATGCAAAAATCACAAACTCGAGCGGCCAAACCTATACGGCTCTTAGCGTAGAAAAAGGTAAATTTAGCGCCTTTTCGCAAGATGCCCAACAGCTGCTAGCAGACGCAGATAGTGCCACTCAAGTAATCGATGCAAAAGGACAGCGGCTCATTCCAGGTATTAATGACTCGCATATGCACGTAACGCGAGGAGGACGTTTTTATAATTTAGAAACTCGCTGGGAAGGTATTACAAGCTTGAAAGAAGGCTTAGCCATGCTAGAAGCACAAGCCAAACGCACGCCCAAGGGGCAATGGGTAAGAGTCATTGGAGGTTTCAGCCCTTATCAATTTGAAGAGAAGCGCTTACCTACACCACAAGAGCTTACCGACATCGCGCCAAACACACCGGTATTTGTGCTTCATCTTTACTCAGGTGGTGTGCTCAATAAAAAAGGCCTTGAAGCACTGGGAATAGACAAAGACACCCAAGCGCCAAAGGGAAGCGTGATAGAGCGAGATGCTACCGGAAACCCTACAGGTGTTTTGCTTGCTCAACCCAACCCAATGATTTTGTATAAAACCATTGCAGCGCTGCCTCAGCTAAGCGCAAATGAGCAGTTAAATTCCAGTCGACAGTTTTATCGCAAGCTACTTAGCTTAGGCGTAACCAGCGTAGTAGACGCAGGCGGCGGTGGCCATACCTTTCCTGAAGACTATACAGCCAGTGAAACCCTTGCCAAGCTCGGTGAGTTACCGATACGGGTTTCTAATTACTTGTTCCCGCAAGTGCCTAATAAAGAAATGGTGAGTTTTGCTACATGGATGAGTAAGTATGAAGCAAATCAAAACCAGCATATTCATTTAGACAATGGCTATGTAATTGAAGGCGGTGGCGAGCTACTCACTTATAAAGCGTCAGACTATGAAAACTTTCGTGCGCCACGCCCTGAACTTCCAGGCGAAGCCGAAGATGCGCTGGAAGAAGTGATTAGGCTTCATCTGTTACAGCAGTGGCCGTTTAGGCTCCATGCCACTTATGACCAATCTATAACACGTATTTTAAACGTACTTGAACATATTCACTCAACACAGCCCGTTGATAGCGTGCGCTGGATTATCGACCACGCCGAGACGGTGTCTGATGAAAATCTTTCGCGCATTAAAACGTTAGGTGGCGCGATTGCGGTGCAAGGTCGTATGGCCTTTGCCGGTGAGGATTTCGTTGAGCGATATGGCGCCGAGCAAGCCAAGCGCACGCCCCCTATAACGCAAATGCTTAGTGCTGGTATCACAGTGGGCTTAGGCACAGACGGTACCCGCGTTTCAAGTTTTAATCCATGGGCAACCTATTACTGGGCAGTGAGCGGAAAAACCGTGGGTGGTTTTGATATAGGTACAAAGCATGTAGACAGACTGACAGCCCTAAAGCTATTTACTCAAGGGAGTGCTGCACTATCTGGAGAAGAAAACGTTAAGGGTAGATTGCAACCTGGCTTTTACGCTGACTTTGCTATTCTTAACCACGATATCTTAACAGTAAGTGAAAAGGCATTGCTAAACACACAAGCACAGTTAACTGTCGTAGACGGCAACGTCGTTTTTGCCGATAGACAGCAGTACCCAGAACTCGCAACACCAATAGAATCAGCCGAGCCCGCGTGGTCACCGGTTAACTTCTCCCAACAACGTTAATTGAGAAAGATCATGGCAAAACGAATTTCATCTCACAAAAAAGATTTAGGTGGCTTCTCAGTAAGTCGCATTATTCCCCACGTTGACGCAAGGAGCATTGGCCCATTTGTTTTTGTTGACCATATGGGACCTGCACATTTCCCAGCAGGCAGCGGCATTAACGTTAGGCCCCACCCGCATATAGGACTGGCCACCATTAGTTATTTAATGGAAGGTAGTATGCTGCATAGGGATAGCTTAGGCACTATTCAGGAAATACAGCCTGGTGACGTAAACTGGATGACAGCGGGTAAAGGCATTGTTCACTCTGAGAGAGAGACCATTGAAACCCGAGGCAGTGACCATGTGCTAAACGGTCTACAGTGCTGGGTTGCATTACCCGAAGAAAAGGCAGATATGGAGCCCAGCTTTATACATGTAAACAAAGCTAAACTGCCTTATATACATCGCGAAAAAGTGCTGATGCGACTAATTGCAGGAGAAGCGTACGGCTATACGTCACCGGTTAAGACGTACTCACCCATGTTTTATTTAGATGTTATAACAGAGGCAGGAGCGGTTATTGAGCGTCCGTGTGGCAAATCTCAAACGGCCTGTTACGTTATTTCCGGAAAAGTAAAACTAGGAGATGCAGTATTCAGCGCAGGCGAATTTGTGCTATTGGACGATGAAAGTGAAATTGAAACCATGGAGAATAGTCGCTACTTCCTTTTAGGTGGAGAGAAAATGGAGAAACAACCCATTTTACGTTGGAACTTTTTGGCGTACTCTCAAGAGAAAATAGAAGACGCTGAGGCTCGTTGGGCAAACGGGTTATTCCCAACTATTCCGGGTGACGACCGCGAGTTTATTCCGCTGCCTAAATAAAGCTGTTGTTGTAAGCAGCTCTAGCAACAAACTAATGGCTTTAAGCACAAAATACATTAAAACCGAAAAGAGCAGGCTTATAGCCTGCTCTTTCATTAGCGTAATACCACTACGTATTAATGGTCGTGATCGTCGTGCTCGTGTTCTTCTGCAATACCTAGCCAAACTGCACCTGCAGGCTCAAAATCCAGTTCAAGCAAGGTTTCCGTGGTCTCGGTTTCCAAATCAACAGCGAGGATAGCTTGCGCAACAGGGTCAACAACAAACAAGGCTTCTTCGTGTTGCGATGCCGCCATGCTAAATGACTGACCTTCTGCTAGGTTTGCGGCGCTGGCACTGGCCACATCAATTTTGTGCGAAAATTCCCAGTGCGTGTCACCGTCTTCTTCATGCGCTTCTAGCAGTGTTACAAAACCTTTGTCATCTAAAATAACAAAGAATTCACCGCCCATTGAGAAGCCGTATGACACTGCATGAGCGTCAGTCTCTGGCTGCCAGTCAATCACGCTCATTGTGCTAGTTACAGGCGACACATTGGCCAAGATGGCGCTGCCACCGCCGTGCCGTGAAGCAATACCAATAAACGCTTCAGCGTGTTCATGTCCATACATTGTGCCAATGCGCAAATCGCCAAGCCCATCAATGTTGTCAATAAACGCGCTGGTAAATACCTCATCATCTTCGTTGAGAATTAATACGCCGTCGCTACAGCCAAATGCCACAGCTACTTCGTTTTGAGCGGCGCCATGTAAATCAGCACACTCGCCATCAAAGCGTTGCTCTTCTTCGTACTCGCCATCATGCCAGTGATATACCGCAACACTGTCTGGCAAGATTGGATTAGCAGAACGAGACTCTGCATCATCACGACGTACAGTACTAATTAGCATGTCTCCACGCGGTTCCGCGACACCGTGCATATTTACAGTAAATTCCAAAGTAGGAACTTCTGTAATTTCACTGGCAATTTGGGTATCGGTTACTACTTTTACCGCTGCCGGCATGCTGGTATCGGCATTTCCGTCGTAAAACACAGCAAGCTGACCGTCGTGTGTTACTACATGAGTCGGTTGACTACCTTCAAGTGTGAAACTAGACAGACTTGGGGCTTCTTCATAGTCGTGCAGGTGCTCTACGTGATCTTCTCTCCATAATCCACCATCAAGAAACTCAGTTAATCCGTTTGCTCGGCTGTTGATGACTGCAAAGCGATAGTCTGCAGAGGCGCTTACACTACTTCCATCAAAGGTTGCAGAAAACGTATCAAGTACTGAATTATCATCTAGATCAAAGACAGTGAGCGTATTTGATGCAGCATCGGCAACAACCAATCTGCCTTCACTTTCAATTTCATAATCTGAGTCGTGATCGTCGTGGTCGTGATCATCCTCTGGCACCTCAATAGGATCCAGCTCTACAATATTGGTTTCTGCATCACCACAGCCTGCGAGCAAAAGTGCGCTGGCTATGGCGCTTAGTACTAGTCTATTTTTCATGTGTGTATCCCTATCAATAATTCTTTTTTATAAGCTGATCTTAGAAATAACCGCGTACGCCGAAAGCAAAGTTTCTACCCGGACGTGGTGCAATATCTTTCAAAAATGAGGTGTGAACGCGCGCTTCTTCGTCGGTTAGGTTTTCACCGCTCAGGTAAACCGATAAATCAATATCTCCCAAAGGAATGTCGTACGTGATTGAAGCATCAACAAGGGTGTAGCCGTCCGTTTCAGTCTCGAACGTCGAGATATCGTCTTGTTTTGCAAAATATGTGATGTCTAAATCTGCGCGAATGTTATCTAACGTGTAGGCAACGTGTGAGCCCACTCGCATGGGCGAAGTGCGAGGCAGTGCGCCACCATCTTTAAGGCGGGCTTTAACGTAGTCGGCGAAGAAATCGAGTTTTAGGTTGTCAGTGGTTTGCCAGGCAACTTGTAACTCAAAACCATGAAGGATGGCGTCAGCTGAACCAAACAGGTAAACAGGTAGTTCATCGCTGTGTTCATCATGCCCTTCTTCACCGTGCCCCTCTTCGCCATGATCATGGTCATGACCACTTTCAGCGAATAAGCCGGTTTCTTCTTGGAAGTAGTAGTTATCTACTTGGTTATAAAAAGCATTAAATACAAAGCCAACGTCACCCTGTGTTTTTCTGAACGTTAGGTCGATGTTATTTGCTGTCTCAAGATCGATTGCCGTTTGAGAAAGCACAAACTCGCCTTCCTCTGACAAATCAAAAAGGGCGCCAATTTCATAGGTACGGGTGCCAATATGCGGGCCAAAAGAAAGAAGCTCAGAGGCAGAAGGGGCGCGCTCTGAACGGGAAAGTGAAACGCCCACGTTATAGCTTTCATTAATGGTATAAACTACACCCGCTGATAGCGATATAGGTGTAAACTCTTGATCTACCGCGAACTGTCGTACGAACTCGCTGCCTTCATGTTCATGTTCGTCGTGAGCATGCTCATCATGATCATGTTCATCGTCGTGCTCGTGAGCGTCAAGCTCAGGCAACAGCACACTTGATGCGTCTAATGTTACGCTTTCCGCTCGCGCTCCTAGTTGAACCAGAAAATCACCAAAGTGACGCTCTTCCATGAGTGCTACAGCAAACATCTCCATTTCTGAAGGCGGTGTAAAGGCTTCTTCGCCTTGAGCAAATACATCGCTCCCTTTGTAATGAAGGCTGATACCACCGCGCCAGCCAGCCATGGGTTTATGCAATAACTCTACGCGAAGTTCTTCGGTTTCATTACTAAAAGTGGTACCTACTAAACCGCCCTCAACTTCAGCATGTTCATAATCGGTATAGCCCGCTCTAAAGTGAACACTTTGAAAAAAGTCATTGGTAAAGTTGTACTCACCTAAAAGCTGATACTTAGTTTGCTCAAGATCAGCGAATACCGAAGTATCTCCGCCATGGCTGTGCCCAGGCACGCCATACTCTCGCTCAAATCGCTCTACCGCTACGCCAACATAGCCTTGGTCGAATAAATAGCTGGTCCCTAACGTAAACCCATTCGATTCTTCGTTACTGTTTTCAACCACATGGGCGCCATCTGGGTCATCAATGTCAGGGGCAACAGGTGTTTCATAATCATTTGAATCGCGATAAAAACCGTCAGCGTAAAAGGCTATGTTGTCCACCCCAGTAGTCACGTTAAACGTTCCAAGTTTCTGGTCGTTAACGGTTTGCGTTTCTAATACAAATTCACCGCGCGTTTCAGTGGACGTGGGCACACGTTGGTCAACTACGTTCACCACACCGCCTATCGCACCGCTTCCGAAGAACAGGGTTGCTGGCCCACGCAGCACTTCAATTTGTTTAGCGGTTGAGGCTTCACTTGCTACTGCGTGGTCGGGGCCAACACGGGAAACGTCGCTCACATCCAAGCCATTTTGAGTAATCAGTACCCGTGGTCCGCTAAGGCCACGAATAATTGGCGTGCTCGCAACATTGCCATGGAAGTTAGACTGTACGCCGGGTAATTTTTCTAGCGTATCGCCCAGCGTGGCCGCTTGTTGCCGACGTAAGGTTTCGCCAGATAACACGCTCACTGGTGTGGCCGATTCCATCACCGATAAATGCATAGGCGTGGCGTGCACGTCAATCACTTCGATAGCACTGCGCGCCAAGACAAAGTTAGCGCCTTCTGCGTTGTCAGATTGAACTTGCGCATGCTCATGTAAGTGAGCGAAGCCAGAGGCGAATATGTGAAGCGTATAGTCGCCTTCCTTTACGTTAGAGAAAGTAAACTCGCCCAGCTCGTTAGTACTGGTAACGCGCTTTAGCGCCTCAATTTCAACAGTGGCATTGGCGAGCGGCTTTCCGGCTGCATTAGTTACCGTGCCAGAAAGTGTTTGTGCCAGCGCTGACGGAGATGCTAATAGCAACGCAGGCGCTGAAAGCGATAAGCCTAACGCCAATCGAGACAGTTTCATTATTCTAACCTCTGAATTTGTGTAATGTGATAATGTATCATATTTATTTTTATGGTATGTTATATTGTAACGTTTACGCAAGAGGTAAAAATGAAAACTATTTCTATTACGTGGAAGAATTCACAAAAAGCGCTACGCGCCTCTTCAACTTTTCTTAAGGTAGGTACTTTTGTCGGATTGAATTTGGCTGGGATGGGTATCAACGCTGTTCATGCTGCGCCTCATACTCACGGCGAAGGCAAACTACAAATCCTACAAGCGGGAAGTGAGTGGCAGTTTGTGCTGCAGCTGCCTGCTGCTGATGTTCTGGGGTTTGAATACGCGCCATCCACGGCTAGCGAGAAAAAACGTTATAAAGAAACGCAAAAGGTTTTTCAGCGCTTTGACGACATTTTTACCCTAAGCAATACGTGTGAATTACTCGATACCACACTTGAAAGCCCATGGGAGGTAGCTAACGAGCATGACGAGCATGACGAGCATGACGAGCATGACGAGCATGACGAGCATGACGAGCATGACGAGCATGACGAGCATGACGAGCATGACGAGCATGACGAGCATGACGAGCATGAAAGTGAACACGAAGACCATGCCCATCGCAACACCCACTCTGATTTTCGTGTCGCATATTTGCTTAGTTGCCAAGGCCCCGTAAAGCGTATTGAGATGACAGGGTTTCCCCATTGGCCAAGCCTGCAGCACGTTAATGCAATTTGGGTAACCAACAAAGGACAAGGCGCACTAGAGATAACTCCAAGTCAGCCAACCTTACTGATAAGCAGCTAGTTAGATTTTTTATTCTCTCAGGCGCAAGCTTCACTCATTGTGCGTGCGCCATAGCAATTTTCGGACATACTATGAATTCGATATCTCAAGGAAGCAGCGCAATGCCAAAAGTGCAGTTCATTTCAGACAGGCTCGCTATGCTCCTTTCATCCCTTTGCGTAATACATTGTTTATTAACGCCTATTTTATTGATTTCCATACCTGCATTGGCAGGTGTGTCAATTCTCAATGATGAAACCTTCCATCAAATATTGCTGTTCTTTGTGCTGCCCATCGGTGTTTTTGCGCTCTCACTAGGCTACCTACATCACAAAAATAAGTGGGTAGTATTTGCTGGCGTTTTTGGCCTAACACTTTTAAGTAGTCCGCTGCTGGTTGAATGGGTAGGCTTAGGACACGAAGTACTAGGTGAATATGGTGAAGTAACAATCACGGTAATCGCGTCGTTTATTATCGTTGGTGCGCACCTGATTAACTATCGGCTTAGGTCGAGCGTGCAGGAGCCTATTTGCGAAGAGCGCGAGACCACCCAATCACAACCCTATTAGTTTCATCATAATCTCAAAAGCGGGTAATTCTTATCGAGCGACGCTCGCAATATTAGTGGTGTAAGTCGTTTTTGAGGTCTCATTCAGAGGTTATTTTGTCTAGTTTTAATCATTCCGACACGGTACTTCCCGATGTCACTAAAGAGCATTCCACTGCGCAACTTCCTGTTATTGATAGTGTAGGCATGCAGGGCATCGCTATCCCTCTGCACGTGCTAGGTAAGCGCGGTGAGCGATTAGCCAGCCAAGCAAAAGTCGATGTAACAGTGAGTTTAGATCACCCCAATGCTAAAGGCATTCACATGTCTCGATTGTACAGCTTGCTGCAGCGATATTTGAGCAACCAAGACTTACATAAGTCGGCACTTGTGTCGTTGATGAACGCGCTTATCGAGTCTCAAGATGGGCTGAGCAACAGCGCCCAGCTTAATTTACACTTTGACCTCACCGTGTCGCGTCCGGCGCTCATAAGTAGGATGTCAGGATATCAATCGTACCCTGCTTCACTTTGCGTAAGACGATCACCTGAACGTTATGAGGCACAGCTTAAGTTAAGAGTACCGTACTCTAGTACTTGTCCTTGTTCGGCCTCCCTCTCTCGCAAGGCGTTATCAGAAGTGTTTGTGCAGCAATTCGAAGGAAAAGGTTTATCCGTAGAAGAAATGGGCGCTTGGCTCGCTTCTAAACAAGCCAGCATCGCCACGGCGCATGCACAGCGTTCCTTTGCCGATATAACCCTAGATTTAAGCGACAACGAGATCCCCGATTTTATTGGTATTATTGACCTGATAGAAAACGCGTTAGGCACACCGCTTCAAACCGCAGTTAAGCGTGAAGATGAACAGGCGTTTGCCAAGCGTAATGCTGAAAACCTAATGTTTGTAGAAGATTCGGTAAGGCGACTGCATGAAGCGTTAAGTACGTATTACCAAGCTACCTATTTTCGTGTAAAAGTAGAACATCAAGAAAGTCTGCATGCACACGACGCCATTGCTGAATTATCAGGCCCAGTTCATCGATAAATTCAGACATAATTTGGGTGTTGAAACCGGTAGGCAGAAGAAACAATAAAAGGAAAATAACATTGTTATCTCTTAACAAGCTCTCTTACATCAGCAAAGCAGCGTGCATAGGCGCTGCAGTATCAGCTATTGCGGCGTGCTCGTCTGCGCCATCAACCCCGCTTGCTGGTGTAAAATCACACACTCTATCAAATGCCGTGATATACCAAACCAGCAGCAAAGAGTACCCTGTTCTCTCAAGCTTTGTGTATGGCCAAGCTATTTCAGCGCTGCCTACGCGTTTTGCTAATGGCGATGTTGTGGTGATGGATGTTGATGAAACCGTGCTAGACAATAGCACCTATCAAAAAGAACGGGAAAGTGCAGGCTTGGGATATTCTTCACAAAGCTGGGCCGAATGGGTAAAACGTGAAGAAGCCACACTTGTGCCTGGTGTAGCCGCTTTCATCGATGAAATTTTTGCACGAAATGGCAAGGTGGCGCTTATTACAAATCGCAATAAAGCGCTTGATAGTCACACTTGGAATAACCTTTTGGCGCAAGGTTTGCCGCTTACCACGAGTAATACCTGTGTTGTTGGCCGCACTGCTGAAGACAAAGAAGCGGTAGGCCAGGAAGGTATGGTTAATGACAAAGACTTGCGCAGAATGCAGCTTACTCTGGGCAAGATCGCGTGTTCGAATACGTCTAAAGACGCGACGTCTACGTGGGCTGTGCCTCACACTATTATCATGCAAATTGGCGACAACATTGAAGATGTGGGCGGCGTAACCCAAGAATCTGCCAACGTTGAGTTGCTCATGCCACGAGTGGGCACAGAGATTTTTATTCTGCCAAACCCCATGTATGGTTCTTGGTAGACCATTGATAAAGTAAAATCAACGAATGTCGCTTTCTATATGGAAAGCGCCGTTCGTTAAATTAGCGTTGTCATCGTTAATGCCATTTCCCAGCCCTGAATAGGGCTTTATTTCTACCACATCCAGTAAGTAAGCGGATGTGCCCTGAGGGTCTTCATACAACCCGGTAGAAAACTCACCCGAGAACGTATACGCCTGCTGGATGTCTATTCCTCTAATACCGCCTTGCTCGTGGGCATTATTCAACGAAACAAACACAATTTGATTCGGTGGCGGTGGTGGGTAATGAATACACGCGCCGAAATAAGGCACAATGAAGAACGCCGTTATTTCTCGCTGTGCATTGGCTTCTACAGGCACAATAAACCCGCTGAGCTCGACGTACTTGCCGTTAAATGTATCAACCGTATTTACTGAGATTAGCGCTTGCTGGTATTCATCGTCAAACGTGCGTTGAATAGACTGAAATACCTGTTCATGAAGGGGTAAATTCTGCTGAGGATTTTGAGTCGATTGGGTCTGGCCCAACAGCGCCTTTTCGGCGTCAGGTAACAGCGCGTCCCACGATAAGGGTTGGAACTGTTGAACGGTAGTTAACCTGTGGCTGTCTTGATAAATCGCCGTGTTATTCTCGAAAAAGCGCTCAATTACGCTATCAAGCTTACCCCTCAGGCCGAGCCCCACCAGCGCGCCCAATGCAATCAAAGCAATAAGAGAAGCCAGTAAAACGTACGTGGCGCGCTTCATACATTATCCTAGCTTTTAACTTGCTAAAATTTTGACTTTGCGGGTGTAAGTTACCGGCACATTCTTTTTAAGCGCATAGACTTTTAGAACAAGTTCGTGCGTGCCTTCTTCTTGTGCCTGAAAGTTAATGGCTTGTTCGCCCTTTGTAGACGGCAGAGAAAAGCGCTGCGGTGAAAGTAGCGTTACGCCATCACTTGCCATCACATCTACGCTAACTTCTTTATAGTTCGAAGGAATGGTAAATCGCAGCGGAACGGTTGACGCCTCAAGCTTAGCCACTTCTCGCTTTCTGTCGATATTGAGCGAAATGAGCGGCTCCTTAGCTGCCGCTAAGTGCTGTTGCATCATGGGGTGCTGAAAGCCAAACTGCATGTTTCCCATACCTGCGTGTAGTTCACACGCAGTACTATGAAAGGCTATAAGACTTGATAAAACGGTAGCTGCAACGACTGTTTTTTTCATATCAGTTACTCCTCGTAAAGCGCGAAGCTGTCTAGCACTAACGAATAGGCAGATGTACCTAGTGCGCTTTCGTGGTTGTCTATTTTTACCGTGCCTTCAAACCAATAAGGGTCGTACAAGTTCTCAACTGCAATGCCTTCTTTGTATTCAACATACAAAATTTGATTTGGCGGCGGTGGTGGCATGTGTAAGCAAGCCCCAAAATAAGGAACGACGAAAAAAGCCGTCGCTTTTTGCTCATCGTTTTGTTCTAAAGGCACTATAAATCCAGGGATGCGGATAGCCTTCCCGTCAAACGCTTCTATCACTCGCGTCGACACTAACGCTTGTTGGTATCGCTGTGCTTGTTCATCTTCTAGCTGCTTTGAAGCAAAGTCATCGACAGAGTCGGCGGCAGAGCCATCGGCAATATCGTTTAAAAACTCAGGCCTATTTAAAAGCGCGCTCAAATCGTCCTCGGGCATAAGAGCTACCCAGTCAATTTCCTCGTAATTGGCGGCTTGGGTTGGGTTTAACGTGCTAAATAAAACCAATAGTGCCGCAATTAAACCGAATTTAACGCTAGAAAGCGTGACAGAAAATTTCACAAAGATGACCTAACATACTATTTAACAATCACGTTATAACATATCACAACGTAGTAAATTGCGATAAGCGTTTATCTTTGCAAAATGTTACTTAGCGCCAATTACTCAATAGAAAATGCTTTGCTAGCGCATTTGTGAAGCATCAGTTAATTACGCTAGCTCCCGTTCACTTTTAAGCCCAAGCACGTGTTTAAAAAATAGCGTTGCTGGGCAAAAGCCAGTGAAGCTCTGTTGGAACAAGTTTGCGCCAATAAACACGGTAAACCACATAAAGTTTGCATGAACAAACTGGGTTAGTAATACAGACAACAACACCATGAGCCCTGCGAAGGCGGTTAATGCTTTTTCCTGAGACATAGCGTAATCCTTAAATATTGGAAGAGATTAAAAATAAAATCGATAGGCAATAAACGTATTACTTGCGTCTTCAAACTGCCCCCAAAACGTATAGTTATCCTTACCTGAAAAGACATTCACCCCCGCTCGCACTTGCCACTTGTCGGTGGGCGAATAAGCCACTGTAGTCTTTAGGTATCCGTCGCTATCGCTGGGTGAATAAAACAGAAAAGTATTTAACGTCAGTGTTTGACGAAGTGCTAACCACGTTAAACGGGTCGTCACCCAATGGCGGTATTTTTCTTGAACTCGCTCAGAAGACGAGACTGTTCTATTTAGGCCATCCCCATTGTGTAAGTACTCGGTGTACCACTGGAAACCACCGGTAAGATTTGCGGCAATTTCTTGGCTATAGCCTAGTAAGAAACGACTTTGATCATTCGCTATTTGCCCGTCACTTCCATCCATGTCTTCAAGGCTGTTGTAGAAAACGTATTCCGCATTTGCTATCCCCCGCCCCAGAGGCGCGACAACACTTGCGCCATAGGCATTCATTTTACTGTAGCGCGGTCTTCCAAGAGAATCTGTCGCGGTGGGCTGCCTTGTATAACCGGTGTAACCATAGCCTGCAATCTCCATCCCCTTAACAGATTTATACACCCTTAAGGCAAGCTCACTTCCTCGTGGGCGATTATCACGTTCAACAGAAAACGAAGGGGCAATGTTTTCATCCAATTGCGGGCTGTAAAAAGAAAATATTTCGCCTGTAATACCAATATCAGGCTCAAATTCAGGTGTGACGACTAAATCTACATTGGCAAAATCCGTGTAGCCCGACACCTTTAATGCATTACTCGGCGCTTTAAGGTATTCGTCTTCTCTTCCTGCAAAGAACGACTGATAATCTTTAGGGAAGAGATCATTTAAAAACAAGTAATCCCCTGTCCCCCAGGTCAGCACTTGCTTACCGACTTTAATGTCAAATGCATTTGCCCAGTCCCCTGCGCCGACTAAAGCGCTGGGAAGAATACTGCTTAAGCTACCTTGCCATGCCAGTTCGCGAAGTTGTGATTCCCACGACGACGTTACGCCGTCATACCAAACGTCGGCTTTACTGGAAATGGAGGAACTGTCTAATGCATAGTCTGCGCGAAGTTGAACTCTGGCGTCGCGCAATGTGCTGTTATTTAACACAGATGGCGCGTTAGCAGCTTGAAAACTCTCGTTCATTTGTGAATTCTGACTGCCAAACGCGGTAGCCATGTCACGGGAAAAACGGTTTCCTACGGCGAGCTCGGCGAAACCAGAAATACGAAGCTTACTTTTGCTGTCAGTGCCCCATTCGTCATCCCACTTATCGCTCCAATCGTCACCTGATTCGACATTATCCTCCTCAGGCCACACGCTGTCCCACTCGTCGTTTACGTTAGCTTTGTACTCTTGTGTGCCGATTTTTAACGGGTCTTTTGGGTTCTGGCTTTCAACATTTAACGTCTGAGCGCTTAACGGTAAACTTACTACTGCCATTGATGCAAAAATGAAAATAATCGGCGCGAGCAAAGCGTGCGCCCTCCATTGCTTTTTAACCCACTCAGAAAGACCATAGGCTTGGCTAGGCAGCGTTATCCATATGGATGGAGCTAGTAATTTAGGCAAGCGCACCGTGCTAAATTCCTTTTTCAAGATTGTGTTATTTAATATAGCGTTGCGGTGGCACACGTAGGCTACGCTCACTAAATATGCTATCTGGAAGACCTATGTCGTATTCAATCCCTCTGAATTCCATAAGGGTATAGCCACCTGATGCAAGGTCCGTCACCTTACTTCTCACCACAGTAGGATTGCCCTGTATAGTCTCAATAGTTACAGCTTCAACGCGGCGGTAGTTATTGTCACCCTTATAAAAGTTGATTAAGGTGGGCAAGTAAGTGTTTTTGTCTATCTCTACTACATAGTGGCTGAACTCTACGAGCGCTGTGTCCTTAGCTGTCGCTTTTAAGCGGTAATGAGTTTCAGTTTGCTCAAGCAGTTCAAAACTGTCCTGGGCCGTTGCGCGGCCGGAAACATCTTCATAGAAGAAATGAGAACCAACAAACGATGTACGTTTATCGCCAGCCGCTATCCGCTTTACCAAATCTAAGGCCGGCAAATATAGCCAACGGTCGTCATCAGAATTAAGCGCCGCATGCTTCTCAACGCGAAATACCGTGCCTTCAACCTCAGTAGGACGGCTAAAGAAAACCAGCATACGTTGATCGCCGGTGTCGGCGCCTGCCTCATTCAGCACATCTTTGCGCAGAATAGTAAACTGACGCATTTGCTTTCGACCTTGCTCATCTACAATGAGCATTCTCGCCATTGAACGTCCGTCATTGCCCGCGTAGTACGCCGCCTGCTCAGCCTTATTAACGATTTTAGCAACATCTATACTACTGCTGCTTTCGTCGCTTTGGGTTGCCAAGGCTTGAGCGAATCCATTACCCGATATAAGTAATAGCGCAACAAGGCCCCTGAACATGCTTCGAAGGTTTCGTATTTTTGGTCGACGCCATATGAACACTGATAATATGGAAATACGCATTTTAGGCCTCCTTGAAAACCCAACGTTTAAGCAATGTCATAGCAGCTGGCAACACCAGCAGCGTAACGAGTGCTGAAATAAACATGATACTTGCCAGAAAAATGCCCACGGTGATGTAAGGCACAAGTGGTGCTAAAAGCAGCGGCGTAAAGCCAAGCGCGATGACCAGCGCATTACGAGTAATAGCGCTAGCAGGCTCTTCAAACATGGCATCAAACGTTTTACTCACGTTACCCGTTTGCTTGTAAATCTCTTTGGCTCTAGCCAGAAAGTGAATGGCAAAGTCTACCGACAAACCCAATGTCAGGGCTGAAAGCACGGCAATAGGCATATCGTAATCTTTACCTACAATGCCAATAGCACCGTAAATAAAGGTGATAGTTATAGTAAGGGGCAGCATGGCTAATACACCGAATATCAGTGAGCGCAGCAGCAATACCATCATCACAAAAACAATAATGAAGGCGCTAAGTAAGCTGTCTAACATGCCTGCAACCATGTTGTCCTGCCATACCACATTTAGGTATGCCTTACCTGCCCATTGATATGTCAGGCCATCAGGCAGTGGATGTTGAGCGAAGTAGTCATCGACTAACTCAATTACCTCGGTCATATCTTGGTTGTCACCACTGGATAGTTGTAGCCACACCAAGGTTTTACGATAGTCTGGTGTCACGAAATGCCACAAGTCTTGAGGCCTATGAGAGGACTGATATTGCAAGAGCGTCTGTGCTATCGCCGGTTGAGTATTAGGTAACTCGTAGTCGCTGTCATTGCCCGAATGCAGCTCTCGGTTAACCACTTTAATCACATCACTGAGGGACTGAGTTTTACCCACCAGCGTTTGAGTGCTTAGGTAATTTTGCAGGTCTGAAAGCAGCGCTACATTATCGGGCTGTTGAAACGTTTTGCTTGTGCCTTTAATTTCATCAATGCTTGAAAGCAATCGATTTAAAGCGTCATATTCGTCGCTATCAAGATCACCAAATAATGCATCATCGACGGCAAATGCGAGAGTCTCAAAATTATTGCCGGCATTTTCATTGTTTAGTGTATCGAGGGTTGTTTTACGCCATTCATCTAACGAAGAGGGCAACACTGCACTTTGCAGTATTTCACCTGCACTTTTCAGCTTGCGGGTATCTTCAATAACAATGTATGCGTTATACGTACCCGCAAACTCCTTATTAAGCGCCTTATCGGCTACGCGAATTTCATG
This sequence comes from Alteromonas sp. W12, assembly GCF_001924945.1. Taxonomy (NCBI): domain Bacteria; kingdom Pseudomonadati; phylum Pseudomonadota; class Gammaproteobacteria; order Alteromonadales; family Alteromonadaceae; genus Alteromonas; species Alteromonas sp. W12. Next base: position 314,777 of record NZ_LQXH01000008.1, on the reverse strand, counting down.
ATTTTCTTTAAACCAGCGCACAGGGTTGTCGTTAATTTGTATTTGGAAAATACCCCACACTGACACCGCTGAAATCACCATGAATGCTACGAGTAATGCCCTTTTATAATTTAGCGCCAGGGTGCGAATGCCGTACACAAATCGCTGTAAATATGTTGTTTTCATTGATGAGGTATTGGCATCGGCGTGCAGTGCAGACTGCAATTTTGCGAGCGCCTCTGGCGACATTCTTGATATATAAGCAGGTATAAAGGTAAGCGTAATAGCGAAAGCCAACAGAATACCTGAGCCAATGAAAGCACCGAAAATCTGTACGGGTGGAATGGGAGTTAGCATAAGTGAATAGAACCCTGCCGCAGAGGTCAGCGACGTAAACAGCATCGGCTGAAATAGGTGTTCAACCACTGTGGTAATCACTTGATCGGCCTTTTGACCTGGTTTATAGCGGTCTGAAAACTCAGACAATATGTGCACCGAGTCAACAACAGCGATAGGCATCAAAAATATGGCAATCATGGATGACATGATGTGCACAGTGAAACCTAAGCCGATTAGCGCCCCCATTGTGATAATTACCGTTGCCATTGCCACCACCATCGGGGCGGTAATCAGCGTAAAATTGCGGAAAAAGACAAAGAGGAGGATAAAAATCATTAGTCCCGCAGCTGGCGCTGAAATTGCCATTTGAATAAACATTTCAACGCCGAACTGATCTTCAGCAACAGGGAGTCCTGTTATGTGCCACTGCAATGTTTCGTTAATTGTATTCGCGCCAATATAGGCACGAATGTCTTCCGCAATACGAAAGCTCTCATTTTTATCTTTAATGGGCACATAGATAGCCGCAGCATTGTGTGATGAAGAAGCCAGGCTCCCCTGTAACATTGGAAGGCGTGCAATAGCATCAGCAATGTAATCTGCTTCCTCTTGCGATGATGGGGCTGGTGACATCATCCAAGAGAACTTGAGCTCACCGTTGTCACCTTGAGTGATATTGTCCACTGTTGAAAACGACATGACATCTCTAGCAATAACACCCTCAGTGTTTAATATTTGCTGGGTAACACCGTCTATTGCTTGCAGGTTGTTTGGTGTATAGATGCCTTTATTGGTACTTAAAGCAGCATTTTGAGTGGCTGTTTCATTGGCCGGTGATGCTATAACCCCCACCACTATCGCGTCGTGCATAGCAAAAGTATGCTTCACATCTTTATGAAAAACGCGAGCAGGGTGATTGGCTTCAAGCATATTCTCTGGGTCGGTATCTATCGTAATTAGCCGCATTTGATAAGCGCAAAAGACAACAGCCAACAGTAAAGCGGCATAAACCCACTTACCTTTCTGGGTAGATAGGAACAGTAATTTTTCAATAACTGCCGTGAACATAGCTATGAACTCCTACTAGGAAATACATTGATTCCCTCTAATCGTGATACGACTGGGTTAACTCCATCCACTGTGTTTCCTTGACGTGTTGAGTGGCGCTTCACTTTCACAAACCATGACCTTTGCTCTGCAGAACATTTCACAACGCCTACCTGCGTTAGCAAAAACAATGGGTACATTTATGGGCCACAGCGTTTATGGGACACAGCATTAAATTAGATTATTCTAATATACAAATAATCTAATGTATTTTTAGAAAAGATCAAGAGCAATGCGACGAGTAACACAGAGAAAAGAAAAGTGTTTGTAAAACGCTACACACCACCGAGAAAAAACTACATACCTACTCAACCTTAGTTTTTCAAATACGAGCTACCCGCTGTCCAAAAATAAAAATAATCAATAAAAATCAGCAATTTAAAATTATTCTAAATTGAATTTAAGGTTTGGCACAGATCACGCATACATTAGACTAACGGATAAATACAGAACGCAGTTTGTAGCTAGGACAGCTTTAGCGACGGAGAGGCCAAATTGCGTAGATGACTAATACTGAAGGTGACGACATGGGAAGTGCATGGAGTGTGTCACCAAGGAAAAACGGATGTGTCAGTATTGTAGCTAATGGATGCCTGTAGAAGATTCGTTAAATTGCTGGTCGATGATGAGGTTAGGTAAAAGACAACCTAATTAAACTCGCAGGATGCAAGGCACTTGTTTCATAAGGATTGCAAACAAGCTCTGAGTACCTACATCGCAAGCACCGACAGTGATGTCTCGTGCAGCAAGGGATTGTTGACCCAATTTGGATTCGTTGAATGTACGTGTGTGTTGCTTCAGCGAGACCATAGTGAGGACACTGGTAATGTCGTCGATGTTATTAGTGAGTTGTCATCCGACGACTACCCTCTCCCCTCAAAGGCCCATCCCGGCCTTTACATACCTCTGATTTTGGCCCGCCTTTGGCGGGCATTTTTTTGTCTTCATTTGTGATAAAATTGCGTTGTTTCTTTATCGCCTACCAAAAGGGCTACCTGCGTGCTTTCGCCGTCTGCATCTACTATCGTTTTTAGAGTTCTTTTTTGTGCGTTGCTCGCTACGTCTGTTGGCCAAAGCGTAATGCTTACCACACTCCCTTCTATGGGGCGACAGGCGAACCTTTCTGAATTCCACATTGCCACTATTATGTCTAGCTCTGCACTTATCTTTGCGTTCGGTACGAATGTGTGGAGCAAGGTCGCTAAGCGTGCGGGCTTTAAACGTATTTTAATAGTTGGTCTGTCGGGTTATAGCTTGGGCACATTTGCCTTCGCTAGTGCATGGATGGCAGGATTTTCTGGCATTATAAGCGGCACCAATTTGTTTTTGGCATTGTTGATAAGCCGAAGTCTGCAATCAACCATTATGTCTGCAACTCCGCCTTCTGCGGTAGGTTACGCCGTCGCCATCAGTACGCCCCAAAGTAGAGTAAGTGCAATCAGCAAAGTCACCTCTGCAAGCAACGTAGGGCAAATTGTGGGGCCCGCCTACGCTGGGCTTTTAGTCGGTTTTGGCTTATTGGCACCGTTGTACAGCATCGTGTTGCTAACCCTACTGGCGCTTACATTGGTATATTTTAAGCTACCTGTTCTGCCGCCTTTGTCTCAGCAAAAAAGCGCTCAGCAGACTAGCGACAATAACCAAGCGCCTAGCAAAGTGCCTTATGTATTCGTCGCTGCATGTATTTGTGTATTTTGCGCAATGGCGATGATGCAGCAATCACTGGGTTTCTTTTTTATCGATTTTTACGACTATTCACCCGTAGACGCTGCTCGGCAAGTGGGTTTCGCGATGATGGTCAGTGCTGCCGCGTCTCTCACAGCCCAATTTGGGTGGGTACAAAAAGGCCGAATAAGCAAAGAAGCGATGATCACTATCGCGCTTCCGCTATTGGGCTTAGCCTACTTACTGCTCTTTCTTCAACATTCGTTATTTATGCTTTATGCGGCCATGACATTAATGGGTTTAGGTATGGGAATGGCCTACCCATCTTTGGCTGCTGCAGCAACGACCTACTGTGCCCCCTCTCAACAAGCCACGATCACTGGGTTAATTACAGCAACGACTGCCATGGGCTACGTAATAGGTCCGCCACTGGCAGCTTTAATTTACCAACTGGATATCGCGCTTCCGTTCGCTATCGCGTCAGCGCTCATCGCAGCAACCACGTGCGTCGTCTACATAACATTGCGAAGAATAAGACACGTTGGCTAGTGCCTGTTAACCGTTGCTATACATTTGGCCCAATTCGCCATCAAAGCTAAACAGGCCTTAGCGAATTAATGCCAGCCTGACAGGTGACAGGAATACGCCTATTTCAAAGGTATTTATTTTTTTACCTTTTATTTTTAAAAAAGCGGAACCTTTTTATAATTAGGCTATCTTAAATTATACATGAAGTCGTTGAGTGTGCGTCTTTGTGGTGTGTAAATGTGTTTTCCAAGTTATGTTGTGGTTTTTTTAAGGGGCTTTTTAGCCCCTTTTCTTTTGCTCTAGTCTTTCCTTTTCCAGTGCGTATTCCTCGCTTATTGTTATAGTACTAATCCAACGTAAACCTATCTATTTTATTTGTATTAGTTTCTCTCAAGACCGGTCAGTTAATCTAAAAAATAGAACTAAACAATCCTGATCATTTCACCTTTAGAAATGGAAATGAGAATTATTTCTAAATAGAATAGCTACTCAAGATCACAGGAGTAAGCTAATGTCTAAACCGCAACCTCGCAGAGCTATTGTCACCCAATCAGTCCGAATTACCCCAAATATGCAGCGTGTACACCTTAGTGGGGAAGACCTTCTTACCTTTCCCTCGGTTACTGCAGGTGCGTACATTAAACTTATGTTCGACCTAGAAGGAAACCCGCTGAAACGCCCCACAGATACGAGCCAAGTGGCAATGCGCACCTATACGGTTGCGCACTTTGACGCAGAGAAGCCTGAAATGATTCTGGATATGGTTATCCATGCCGATGGTGGTAAAACTGGCCCTGCGTCGGCATGGGCGACAAGTACAAAGCCTGGCGACATCATCACGCTCGCAGGGCCCGGTTCTAGTAAGGGACTCAGCGAGCAATATGATTGGATACTGTTGGCTGGCGACATGACAGCGCTTCCTAGTATTAGAAATCACCTCGCCGAGCTTCCTGTGCAAACCAAAGGCTACGCCGTGATTAAAATTGAAGACGAAAAGGATGCGGTTACACTTAAGAAGCCCGAAGGAGTAACGGTGATATGGGAACATGAGCAATCTTTACCTTCCCGCCTTGACCAGTTAACTTGGCTCGACGGAAACCCCACAGTTTGGGTGGCGTGTGAATTTTCTGATATGCGGGCGATTCGGGCATGGCTCAAGGACGAAAAATCCGTGGCGCACGAGAATATTTACATTAGCAGCTACTGGAAGAAAGGCCGCAGCGAAGATCAACATAAAATAGAAAAAAGGCAGGACAGTGAAGCGTATGCTAAAACATTGGCCTAGTCGATGACTATGCTTCCTGTAGGCTTTGCAAGAACTTGTAAATTCTGCATAAAAAACAACTGTACGGCAGAATTTTCATAAACAATAAATTCAATACTTTCATGCACCTACACAATGGAACAGCATTTGCTGCTAAGAAAATAACTGGCCAATTATTCCGCCAGTTTTTTCAACCAATTGTTTGGATAAGGAGAGCAAGTTATGAACAGTGATCGTATTGAAGGTAATTGGAAAGAAATGAAAGGTAAGGTGCAGCAAAAGTGGGGCAAACTTACCGATGACGACCTAGATGTAATTGACGGTCGACGTGAAGAACTAGTAGGTAAGATTCAACAAGCTTATGGCAAAAGCCGTGACGAAGCTGAAAAAGAGGTCGATGGTTATTTTAATTAATCGCCGTCTCCAATATATGAATTAAAACACTGGCAGTATAACAATCTGGTATCACCATATTGTTAATCTTTACTGCTACTAAAAGGGCCGCTGCATAATGCAGCGGCCCTTTTTATTTGTGTCGTAGTCAAGGGAGGTTATGCCCTTTGATTTTTTATCACTCTTCCGTCTTAGGCTGTAAGTTATCGCGAACTTCTCTTGCGTCAAAGCTCGTTGCCGACGTTGGACGCGAACCTTTGCCTATCTCAATACTCAAGATACTTTCGATCTCACTTTGCTGAGAGCCCCCTACAAATACACCCGTTTCGAATTGGGTAGTAGGGTGGTAGGACGTTCTGCAGGTGAGCACACCGCACTCGGTAACCCGTGCATATCGCTGGCTAAAGCCTGCGGTAGGTGTGGTTTGCACAGTCTCCTTATCTACTAAGGTCTCTCGGTCAGTCACTACAAACCAGTCGTAACCTTCTAATAACGTAAGTTCGGCAGCACGGAGCATGGCGTAATCCATCGCCTTGCCTTTATCAGACCCCTTCGCTTTAAAATGCACGCGATATTGGGTATCACTCAACTTACTTTCCGTGTAGCCAAAGCCGCCTTTTTTGGCCTGTCTATAATCGGGTTGACTGGCGCAGCCCGCCATAATTAATACCGCAAGTACTAACATAATTTTAGTTTTCATCATTTACTCCTTCGGCCTTGTCAGCTAGCCAAGTTGCTTCAATTGCGTTTTTCTCTTGCTCTCGGTTTAATGGCGCAGACGCCATCATTTTGTCTAACTCTTCTTCCATTACTTTAGCGCTAGTGGCGGTTTGATATTGACCTGCATTCTCACCTAGCTCGTCCAATTTGCTAGCGGCAAGCTGCCACGCACCTTGCTTATCTTTACAAGCAATCATTACATTTAGTTCATCTTTCGATGCGACTTCAGCCTGTCTACAGTAGTTAAACTCCGTATTTACGAAAGACAACTGTGGCGTAACCGTCACGCCCGAATCAAAAGTTGTTGCTTCGCCAGTTAGGTTACTGTCGAGTACCGATGATACTCTCGCCCAATGAGAAGGCTGCGTTGTTTCAGCGCCCTGTTGATTAAAGAGCACTAAGCCCGCTAATACCGCCACACTCGCAGCTATTGCAAAAGGCTCCTTCCACTTCGCTTGTTTATGTAGCGCATTATTAGTTGAATTCGCTTTCTTTGGAAACGGCTTAACGTTTTCCGCAGGGCTTTGATTTACAGAGCCTTGCTTTGCAGCGCTTGCGCTGGCTAAGCTTGCATCAGATGCCTGTACGCCGCTTGCCTGGCTTAACGGCTTTTCATCACTCAAAAGTGCCACGATTTCTTTAGGCAGCGCCACTGCTGTCGCTTTTTCTGCAGCAACTTTCACAACTCTATCCACTTCTGCAAGTGCGGCGAGTCGGTCAGAAACGGTAACATCGTGCGCTATCGCTTCACGAACCAGATCCATCTCAGCGGTATCTAACTCTCCATCTAAAAATGCTGAGAGTTTTTCGTCAGTTAAGATCACGATAGCACCTCGTTTTGACCATTTAGTAAGTTTGATATTTTTGCTCTCGCTCTGGCAAGACGGCTCATAATAGTGCCCGTCGGTACCTGCAACACTTCAGAAGCATCCGCGTAACTCATCCCTTGTACAGCAACCAAAGAAAGGGTTTCTCTTTGCTCACAGGGTAACTCATCCATAGCGCTTGAGACTTGTTTAAGCGTAATTGTCTGCGTTATAGCGTCATCTATGTCGTTACAGCTATTCGCCGATTGCGCTTCATAGGAAAGGGCATCAGTCGCATTGGTTCTAACTTTCTTCGCTCTGTATTCGTCTATCCAACAGTTGCGGCACACTCTAAATGCCCAAGCCATTAATGTAACTTGCTCAGGAAGCGGTTTACTCAATAGCCGTTCAAGCGTGTTCTGAAGTAAATCATCAGCATCATGCATGTTACCCGTCAACGAATATGCAAACTTTCGCAATGACGGGACGAGTTCAGTCAACTCATCTTTCATTTTCATGTACCTTTGTGAGGTTTCCCGTTATCTCTACCCTGTTAACGAGCCACTTTTGTTTTTATTCCACGTTCTAAGAACTATTTTTTTACTGCACTGTATTGCAACGGTCTGTGAGCCATCTAGACAAAGCGAATGTTTAACAGTCTAAAGGGTCGCATTGGAATTTTTCTTCTGTCTAATCGTCACTACACTGTAAGGTAGTGGTAAATGCCTGTTCGCCTTTAGCGCACATTTAGAACAACGTTTGTGCACAATGGACACAGGCTTCTAATAGAGGCTATGGCACAATTTATGCCATTCCTTCTTTAGGCACCGATCTGCCCCAACGTTAACGTAAAGGTAGTAAAATGAAGTACACACTCATTGTGGCGATTTTGAGTTTGATTGCGGCACCAACATCACAAGCCCAACTAGCAGGAACATTGAATCAAGTGGTGTCTCCCGTGCGTCCGATAATTGATCGAACCTCCTCCGACCTAAACGCCATTCGCGAGGAAGCAAGACGAAAAGCGCAATCATCTATCGAAGGCGCCAGAGACTTATCAACAGTGGCGTCGGGCGTACTAGGCGACATTCCTGCCCCCCAATTTATCGCTCCTGCAGCAACCACTATTTTATCGACTTCAGGCCAGGTAGTTGTTAATGAAGTAACGGTTGAAAATGGCTTTCTGGCTGTCGAAAAGGAGTGGCTATTCCTAGGGGAAGAAGCCGACAAAGTACATTTTCAAGGTGCCAATATTGAAATACAAAAAGCTCAGTTTTTGCCCGCGCTCTCTCAGTGGCTTTTTAAAGTTAAAGTCACAGGAGATGAGGATGATGTGTCGTCTATTCGCAACAGTTTGCCCCATAATTTGCAGTCTCAAATTGGTCGAAATCATATTTATTTATCACAGACCAAGCCCACTTCGAACGGGTCTTTTCAAGAGATAAGCAGTGAAAAGCTGGAAACCTGTCCAACCCCACTGCGCATTGGAATGGTTGATACTCATGTAGCGTCCAATCACCCACTGCTCTCACACGTTAATCTAACGCAAGCGTCTTTTATTGTTGGTCATAATCAAGATCGAAATCAGGAGCAAGATGGCAATGCGGACAGCGAAACTGACGTTGCCTTTTCGTCAGACCACGGTACCGCAGTAGCCAGCCTATTGGCGGCGTCGTTGCCAAAGTCTAGCCAGGTGTTTAACGCCAGTGTGTTTTATTCGCGTAATAGTGTTAGCCAAGGCGCTACGCTGATGTCGTTGATTGAAGGTTTAAACTATCTTGCATCACAGCAGGTAGACGCCATAAACATGAGTCTTGCAGGTCCCGACAACCCTATTTTAGCGCGGGTCATAAATCAATTGGATAAGAGCGGTATTCAAATCATTGCTGCGGTGGGCAACGAGGGACCAGCCTCTTTACCCTTGTACCCCGCGGCTTATACAGAAACATTAGGCATTACGGCCGTTGATAAATCTAATGTAATTTATAGGTGGGCAAACCAAGGGGATTACGTCGATTTTGCTGCGTTTGGCGTGTCGGTAGATGCCGCACATCCTAATGGAAAAACGATCAGGCAAACGGGAACCTCTATGGCTTCACCGCGCGCCACCGCTTTGTATGCATGCTTTTTGCGCGAAAAACAAGAAAGGAACGCTGCCTTGTTGAAACTTCAGCAGCTAGCTTTAGATGCAGGGGCTCCCGGACGAGACAGCGTATTCGGTTTTGGTGTGCTGCCTTAAATTAAGCGTGCTGTTCATTATAGAATTTATATTAACGCCCACTAAAAATGAACGTTAATGCCTAACTCAGCAATGGTTTCTTGGTAATTTGCACCATCGACACTAGAAGCAAAGTCTCCATATTGCGTAGACAGTTTAATATCAACATTGTTGTGAATGGCGTAATCGGCACTCATCTCAACAACGTGTCTGTCGTCTTCCCTGCCTATGCCTCCATCTTGTTCTGAGGCGTAATCTCTTACATCTAATTGATAGGCAACCGTAAGCTTCAAGGGTTTACTAAACACCGCTAGAGGATAGGTGTACGCTAGATCCATCCCAATACTGGTGTAATCGAACACATTATTTTGGGCATCTTCATTTTGATACTTAAGTGCGATTTGGAAGAAGTCTTCCTCTTCGAAGAAGTAAAATAGGTCACTGCGCACAGCAGCTGCTTCACTATCTCGAATTGGCGCACCTTCAGGCGTGTTCTCGAATTGTTTATCGATAAGGTCGCTACTAACACGCAAGTAAGTGCGCTGCCCCAACAATTTTCCGACAGATAATCCAGATTGTTGATAGGTGAGGAAGTCACGCCCGTCTAGCTCAGCGCTAGCGTGATAGTAGTGCGCTCCTAGTTTGGCGAAGTCAAACGCATAGCTGGTGCTAGCGGACAGTGTGGTAAGGCCAAGATCGAACTCGCTTAGCGTTTGATAGTTGGTATTCGCCTGACTTACCGACAGTACATTTTCCCATTTCGCTGTGGGCTTCACCAGCACCTTTAGCTGAGCTTCTGACTGTACCGCGCCGTCGGCCACATCTGAATTCGTATCGAGCTCGCTAACGCTCACATTGCTATCAGAGCGGTACCCTAGATAGCCAGACCCTGAGAATGAAATCGTTTGGTGTTTTGCGTTTGTATGATTCGCATCTTCATCATTGTGCGAGTGACTGTCAGAGCCCGCATAAGCAGCGCTACTACCGAGTAAAACAGCTGCCACGGACAGCGATAGGCATTTGCGGCCGCCACGAATAAGGTTGTTTGTTGTTGATGAGTGTTGAAGTATTTGCGTATTCATTGTTGTTACCTACCACAGAGAAAGTGAAACTTAGCGATTGCTGATTTTAAGGAGAGACGTGAGATTTGACTTGAGGTGCTCGCTTTAAGGAATGCACGATAGCGAGGCAGTGTATTCGCACCAGCAGCCTAGACCTTAAATAGCGGCTTGCCTTTCTATTTAGACAAGCCGCACTCAGACTTTAAGGTGGCTATTTAACGTGCTAGCTCAAGGTTGCTCTGCGCCCACCTAGTGGTTTAGGCCTTTATATTAAAGGCCAAGCGCACCTGAAATACTTGAAGCTACGTTGTCGTTTACAGTGCTTGTTACGGCGCTTTCAACCGAACTCGCCACGGTATTATTTACCGTGCTTGCTACGGTGCTATCCACCGTACTTGCTACCGTGCCTTCTACCGTACCTTCTACCGTATTTCCTACCGTATTTCCTACCGTATTTGCGACTGTTGCTGACACAGTTTGCTCGACTGTATTTGAAACTGCGCCTTCAACAGAGCTATCCACCGTACTTGCTACCGTGCCTTCTACCGTGCTTTCTACCGTATTTCCTACCGTGTCAGTAATTGTTCCTTCGACAGCGGTGCCAATCGTTCCGGTTACAGAACTGGTCACTGAGCTTGCTACGGTGCTGGCTGCTGTATTAGCTACGCCGCCGTTTACCGCACTTTCGATGGTGCCTGCAGCCGTGTTCGATAAGGTACTGCCTGCTGCTGTTTCTGCAGTATTGTTTAGTGCACCACTTACACTGCCAGTTAGCGAACCTCCTGGGGTATTTTCCGCACCATTGTTTGTTAGTGAACCGATTTGGTTCAATGCCAAGCTTGGCGCTGTCTGCGCTGTACTTTCTGCTTCACTTTCTGCTCCATCGACTTGTTCTGCATTTCCAGACGCTGATGACAGTACAGATAATGACCCAGACACACTACTTGCCAGTGCGCCTGCCACTGGCGAAGTTATCGAGTTCGCCATATCTGATGTTGCAGAAACTTGACTCACTCCCTGATCGGCAGATAGATCGTTGCTTGTTTGGTTTGCGGATAATTGTTCACCGGTATCGGCTGAGGTCTCGGTGGACATTTGGCTCTGCGTAGATGCTTCGCCTTCGGCAGAAGTCTGCGTATTAACCTGATTTGCAGACTGTGTAGTTGCACCGCTTGTTAGTGAAAGTGATGCAGAAGTCGACGCATTAGCTGATGTGTTAGCAGAGAACGTGGTTTCTTGAGCCAACACAGACGTTGACGCGATACCTAAAGCCAGTGCAATTGCAGTATTTAACTTTTTCATCCGTTTATCTCCGTTTTTCATAAAGGACACTGAGATAACGATTGAAGAGAAGTTTTTATTCCGCACTGAGTTTGATTTTTTTAAAAGAATTAAAAAAGCCCTGTAAAAACAGGGCTTTTCGAACTATTTTTCTGAAGCAGTCATGCTCTTTTCCCACCAGGGAAGTGAAAAATCTATATTATCTGGGTCGTAAGTTTTGGCATATTTCATTTTAACTGAACTCCAAAACGCAGCTTTGAAAGCAGGGTCGTAAATAACAAACTCACCCTTTTCGCGATACTGTTCAAACAGTTTTTGATAAGCTCCTACTGGTGTTAACGGGTTATCCTGTTGAAAAACCACATCTCCGCCGTACGCTTCGTAAAGGGCTTTCGATACTTTCCAGCTTTTTGCCATGCCTTCCGCCATTGCCAAACGATAACGCTCTAGCTCTTCATCTTGATAGGCGCCATCGCTGTCCAAATCAACGGTCCATAATTTTATTACAGAATACGCAGATTGAATTTCGCTTTCATTTGGCTCTATCGCATTTTTATCGGCAAAATCTGAAAGAACAGACTCGGTAATTTTATTACCAAGTGCACGCTGAGCTAAAATAGCTCGTACTTCTTTCTCAGACTTGTCAGTTAAAATAGACTGAAAACGGTCAACATCAGCCTGTGAAGGCTGTAGTTCAGTATTAGAAATAGATTTGTTGAACAAACGAGCAATAATCTCGTTTGCGGCTTGCGGTGTATTAATCCCAAGCGAAACCACTATGGCTGCAAATAGCACCATAGGAATAACGTTCGAACGCGTCACTTTGTATGCTTCCCTAAGTTCCAATAATTAGCATAAGCACAAGACACATTCATTTATTATTGTAAGAATTTTCCGTTGTCTTGCGAAATGACATCTATAAGGCTTTATACTTTAGATTAGTTTTGTTTAAAATTCCACTTTCTTACGCATAGATTTTTTAGCACCTTGTTGTTTTTTTACATCTACACGACGTGCTTTTGCCGCACGGCTCACCTTTGTTTTTATGCGCGGTTTTTGTTCAATTGTCGCAGCCTTTATCCACGCAACAAGTCGCGCTAGCGCATCTTCTCTGTTTTGTTCTTGCGTTCGATAATTTTGCGCTTTAAGCACAAAAACACCGTCGTTGGTTACGCGACTATCTTTAAGCTGAAGTAGCTTTTCTTTCAGCTTTTCAGGCAGCGATGATCCATTTATGTCGAAGCGTAAATGTATGGCGCTACTTACTTTGTTCACATTCTGCCCACCGCTACCTTGTGCTCGAATAGCTTGCAATTCAGCTTCGCTTTCATCTATCGCGATAGAAGGGGTTATTATTAATTCCATCTCAAATCCTAATACGTCATGGCGTAACCACGTTAACGTTGCAGCACTAGCGGCCCTACATCTATAGGTCACTATCATTACTGCTTACTTGACCATTTTTGCGTTAACCGATAGGTTGTTTTTTATCCTTATTTTGGACATAAAACATGATCATCGCATTGCTCATCATTATTTGTATCGTTGTAGCGCTTATTTGGTTTACCGCCAAAATGGACAGCAATATCGAAGCTTCATTCACACCATCAGGAAAACTTACGCCTGTTGATGGTGGAATTATTCACTGGCAAAAGCAAGGAAACGGTCCGGCGCTTGTGCTGATTCATGGTTTACTTGGCAATAGTAACAATTTTAGCGAATTAGCAAAAACCCTCGCTTTCCGCTACACGGTCTATACCGTTGATCGTCCAGGCAGCGGATTTTCGAGCCGCTACAAAAGCACATCCGCCAGCTTCGAACAGCAAAGTAAAATGATACTCGAGTGGATGCAAAAAGAGGGAATAGGTAGTGCGAGCATCGCTGGGCATTCAATGGGAGGAGGAATTGCACTGAGGATGGCAATCGATGCACCTGACAAAATAAAATCGGTTTCGCTTCTATGCCCGTTAACTACACCACTAAAAGGTGGTGCCGGGCCTCTTTCGGTGCTTTACATACCCAATGAATGGGTACGCAGCAGTGTTGCAAAAACCATTGCCAGTCCACTGCGTGCAAAGTTAGGTAGAAAACAAGTCGCACAAATTTTTCACCCCGAACCTGTCCCCCCGTCCTTTTCAACTGAAGGCGGTGGTTTGTTAGCGCTTCACTCTCGAAGCTTTTATGAAGGTAGCAGAGATACAGTATCTGCGCAGGGCAGTCTGCACCGTCAGCAAACTCGTTATGAAGAGATTCAATGCCCTGTTGGGGTATTGTATGGTGAAAAAGATACTATCTTGAGGCCCGATGAGCACATCACCGCGGTAACAAAGGCAATAGGAAGTGCGGTACACAAAATTATTTCTGGCGCAGGCCACATGATCCCCGTTACTCAGGTGCAAGCGTGCGCAGACTTTATAATATCGATTGACGAAAGCGCTTAAGTAAGGACTTAGTGAAGCCTTGCACCTGCCTTTTCAACGTGATCTTTATGAGAAAACTCAACAACGGCGAGTGTGCGCTCTCGACCATAAGTCGACTGCTTCAGTTTGCGAAGCTGATCGGCGACTCTCTCAATGCCGTCATACGCTTTGCACATTTCAAAAGGGGTCGCGCCCAACGTTATATTGTAACTGCTAAACCACGCCTTCATTTGCTCACTGTCCCCATCTGACAATGAAATGAGTAAATGATACATACGAATAAAAGCGAGCTGCTTTCTGTACTCTGATGTGCCACTCTCAAACCCAAGTAGCGTAGTCTGCGCCAAAGAAGATGGAGAAATACCCAATATTTCAGAAGCTTGCTTGATATTTAAACCGAGTTCTTGGTATGCCCATGTGAAGGCTTTCGTAACAACGCTGGTAGGAAATAGTGATCTATTCATAATATCGCCTCGTTTCATCGAACAATGTTATACAGATGTTATGAAACGTTGCGAAATGCGTACCAAGTTTTATCTACAGCTTCATTGCTACTTTCTCACGATGCAAATCGATGCCATCTTTATCGACGGAAAATCCTTTTGAAGACAACCAACCAACAGCATCTTCTATGGAATCCACAAAAATATAATCAATATTGGTATCGCGATACACGCGTTTAAGTTGCGCCTGCGTGGTTGCTCGAACGCTTGACTCTCCCATCACTAATGCCACATGAGTGAGCCCTATGGGATTTACCGAAGCCACACGTTCGTGAAGCAGCGCTTCAGCATCAGGAATGAGTAGTGATTCGCCAACAACACTAACAATATCGCACCAAGCTTTCCCATGTAAGCACTCGGAAAGCGTGCGATACTCACTGGCAAAGCTATTTACACACTCTCTGTTCCACGGCCCATAAGCTTGCGTTAGCACCGCATCACCACAGCGTGTAATAATAAATTCGCCATGAGCATACTGCATATAACCACCTAACTACTTCGATAAAATATTAAGCTAGCAAATACCGTTAAGGCGATATATGCCTTTGACTACGAGTTGTTTTGAAACAACACGTAGTCAAAGTATGGTTCAGTATTGAGAAAATTGAAAATTAAGCGGCAAGAATGTTGATCAGCTCAGCAAACGTAGGGCGGCCCTGTATATCAAGCGGCAAACGCAGCTCTCTAGCAATGTCACTCACGCTGATTACGCCACGAATTTCATGGCTGTCTCTGTCCATGACAAGGCAATGGTGCTGCCCGTAGTCTTTGAGTGTTTCTATCACGTCCCCCACTGATGAACGTATTAGCTCACTGAAATCGAACGACATGAGCGAGGTTTTAGGACGCATGAAATCATGAACAGTGAGCTCTTCTCGCTTAACCTTAAGCTCGCTCACACGCTGAATGATTTGCTGTTCACCGACATCGTGACTGGTCACAATACCAATGAAACGGTTCTCACTGTTTACCACCAGCATCATACGAACATGAGACTGACGCATAATCGACTCTATTTTCGTCGCTGGAGTTCGAGCATCAATAACGTGTGGTAAGTGCTGCTTAAAGTCAGTGAAGACCGCCATAGCAGATGATTTTACAGTAATGGTGTTTTCAACAACCGGCCATGCCAATGTATCGATAGCTTCGGTTTTATATAGATTTAAGGCGTGCATACCTTTCTCCTAATCAAAAAATAAAAAATTCAGTTTTTTAATGATTAAGTGAAAGAAGGTGGCCCTCGAATGATGTTATCGCGCTGCCTAGTAAAGGCTTTTGCATCAATCGTTTTTCCAGCCGAAAACCGGTATTTTTCCAAGCCGCTGGTGATGTCGACAAACGAAATGCCATCATCAATGTCGTCGTCAGATACTTCAAAAGCGGAGCTTTCCCATTCGCTAATGAGGGTTGAGAGCGTATTTGCACTGTTCGACTGCCCCGCAATATTTTGCACACTTCTTCCCTCTCCCAATACGGAGACGGATACTAGTGATGAAAATAACGCTGGCAGAATAACGGCCAACAAAACGTACGAAACGCGCAAAGCGTACAACCTCTACTGAACTAAACAACATTGAAACAAAGCAGCCACTTTTGTTACTGCCTATTTAAACTATAAGAGTATTTAGCGCGTTTAATAGAGGTGTTTAGCGCATTTTATCGACCATTAAACGACGCGTCTTCGAAAACTAATCGTGTAGCGACTCAGGTTTGGTGGGTTGTTTGCTGTACATTCGTTCTAAAAACAAGAACGAACACTCCCATTAAATGTGATGTTTAGCCAACGTAATTAGAAATACACTAGATTCAATTGATGCATGAGGTGTTTTTTCAGCGGTCATTTAGCGTTTGAGATAACGCATTAACTGAAGGTCTAAACAACCTGATTGCAAGTAAATAATAACGGAAGTGATATGAAATCAAGATGGTCCAGACCTATAGTTATTTTGCATTGGATATCTGCCATTGCCATTGTCGGCATGTTTGCTTCAGGGCTGTGGATGGTCGACCTCACATATTACAGCGACTGGTATAAGACGGCACCGCATTGGCACAAGAGTGTTGGATTAATTTTGCTTGCCATCACTGTTATTCGCTTAGTCACGCGCGTTGTTACTTCACGGCCGCCGTCACATGGCACCCCGTTAGAAAAAAGGTTAAGTCGCATAGGTCATGGGCTTCTGTACACCTTGATTATCATGCTATTCGCGAGCGGCTATTTAATTTCAACGGCCGATGGAAGAAGCATCGACGTATTTAATTGGTTTTCTGTACCTGCAATGGGCGAGTTCTTTGAAAATCAAGAAGACATTGCAGGAGAGGCCCATTTTTATATTGCGTGGTCAGTGATTGTATTGGCAATCATTCACGCGCTTGCTGCGCTGAAACACCACTTTATTAGTAACGATGACACACTGAAGCAGATGTTACGGCTTCGATGATATTGAGGAAAAAGGAGAAATGATGAAGAAGTTAACACTTGCCTTGGCCGCTGCGCTGTCTTTAAGCACCGCTAACGCCGCAGATTATGTGATTGATAGCAAAGGCGCCCACGCGTCTATCAACTTTAAAATTCAACACTTGGGCTACTCGTGGCTTACTGGTCGCTTCAACGATTTTAAAGGTACTTTTAGTTACGACGACGCAGCACCTAGTGCAGCAAAAATTATGGTGACTATCGATACCGACAGTATCGACTCAAACCACGCAGAGCGTGACAAGCACCTTAAGAGCGACGATTTCTTAAACGTTGACGACTTTCCAGAGGCGAAGTTTGTCAGCACAAAAATTGTCGATAAAGGCAATGGCATGATGGATGTAATGGGTGACTTCACGCTTCATGGTGTGACAAAGCCTATTACAATTGAAGCCAAAAAGATTGGCGAAGGCAAAGACCCATGGGGCGGCTATCGTGCAGGCTTTATGGGCACAACGACGATTGCACTTAAAGATTATGGCATCGACTATGATTTAGGCCCAGCATCGCAGACGGTAGAATTAGAGCTTCACGTTGAAGGCGTGAAACAATAGCTATTTACATTTAGTCCCAGCGAACTAAATTTATGATTTAAGAAAGCCCCAAACATGGGGCTTTTTTTACATGTGGTTAGTGAAGCTTCAGCTTAGGGCTGATGGCCTGACTTAACTTCTTCACAAGGAGCTTTAGAGCACCTTTAATTTTTCCGTGTACTGCAAACTGGTGCATATTATACAAAGAAACGTAAACCAACTTAGCTAGACGCCCTTCAATGAACATACTGCTGTTTGACAGTGACCCCATTAAGCTTCCAACAGTGCTGTATTTACTTAAGTGAACCAAGGATCCATAGTCCTTGTAAGTAAAATCTTTCGTGTCTTTTTGAGTAAATAACGACGTTATATTATGCGCAACAATATCCGCCATTTGGTGGGCAGACTGCGCTCGAGGCGGCACCCACTTCCCATTTTCCTGCTGGAAACCACAGCAATCGCCTAGCACCCAAATATTCTTATGAGATGAACTGCGAAGCTGCTTATCAACAAGAATTTGATTGGCTTTGTTCGTTTCAAAAAGCGCAAGCTTTGTTATGAAGTCCGGTGCTTTCACCCCCGCAGCCCACACCATTAAATCAGCGTCAATCCGACCACCGTCTTTTGTGATCAGCCCTTTCGCGTCGGCTTCTGCCACCATGGTTTGCTCTTTAATGTCTACGCCCAACTTATGCAGCGCTTTTCTTGCAGAGTTTGCTATACGCTCAGGTAGCGCAGGCAATATACGCTCTCCCGCTTCTACGATCGTAATCTTAAGACGAGAAGCTGACATGTCTGGCATTCCGTACGCCTTGGACAAATTCGCCACATGGTGAAGTTGAGCGGCTAGCTCAGTACCTGTTGCTCCTGCCCCGACAATAGCGACATCAATTCTGGCGTCTTTATCTTCTTGCTGATTGATGCGGATTAGCTGATTAAGAAGCGCTCTGTGAAAACGTTCAGCTTGCTTTAACGAGTCAAGAAAGTAGCAATGCTCAGCAACGCCAGGTGTGCCAAAGTCGTTACTCACGCTGCCAACCGCCAGCACTAACTGGTCATAATGAATCTCTCGTTCAGGCAAAACCTGAGTCCCTTCTTCATCGATTAAAGGCGACAAGGTTATGGTTTGCGCTTGCGCGTTAAGCGAGCACATTTCACCTAATTGAAAGCGGTAGTGGTGAGCTGCAGCGTGGATGGCGTAGTCCACACCGTCTGAATGCTTATCAATTACACCGGCGGCCACTTCGTGTAATAGCGGCTTCCAGATATGGGTTCGACTGCGGTCGACGAGGGTAATTTCGGCTTGTTTCTTTCTCCCGAGGGTGCGGCTTAAGCGACTGGCTAATTCAAGACCACCAGCACCGCCACCAACAATTACTATTTTTTGCATGGGTATACCTATTAACAATCATTCCACGTATGTCGCCTGACCTTTCCAAGCGCTATACATGGCGTGACTGAGACCCATGCTGATTCCTACAGACTACGCCTGATGCCGCTGCGGTACAAGCAAATCACGGCAATAGTCTGCATTTTCAAGATTAATAATTATCTATTACGGCTGCTTATTTGAAGCTATAACGTGAACGATGCCGTTATCATGAAGTTTCGAGGCCGCCCAGGAAAATATCGAGGGCCTGTGAAGCTAGTAAAGTCTGCGCGTTCAGCGTAGTCCGTATCAAATACGTTGTTAACCCGCGCATACAATGTAACGTCTTCGTTCACGCTGTAGCGTACACGCGCATGTACCAAGTCATGCCCCTCGTACTCGTTGAGATTTTCAGCGTCGGTGAAATAGCTCGAAACATGCTGCCACTCTAGCTGCGTTTGTACTTTGCTCGACATCTCAAAGCTTAAACGAGCGTTAAACTGAAGCTTTGGCGCAGTATCAATATCATTACCTTTAATGTCTTGTTCACTTGAGAGCTGACTGTGCTCGTAGGTATGCCTTGCGTATGTACCAGCAAAATCTAAGCGCAGTATATCGCTTAACGATTGGTCAAAAGTAAGCTCTACGCCTCTATGCCACGTTTCGCCGTTGCTTACGTTGAAAAAGTCGCTGTCGCGGTAAATCACATTGTCTTTTTGTAGGCTGTAAAGGCTAAGCGTATAGCTGCCGTCAAATAGTGTACCTGTAACGCCCATCTCGACATTATCGGCCGTTACCGAGTCAAGATCAGTAACAGTCTGTGCACGCTGCAAACGATACAGCTCTGTAGCCTGAGGCGCGCGATAGCCTCTTGCGATGCCGCCAAATAACTGTGTTTGAGGATTAAGTTGATAACGAAGTGAAAACTTCGGACTAAAGTTATTAAAATCATTTTCGCTGTCTGCTGGTCTGGAATATCTGCAGCCGCCAAAACCGCACTGTGTGCCATCCTCGCGTACACGACCAACATTCATATTGTTGGTGTAGTCGTATTGCATAGACTCAAAGCGCCCGCCGACAGAAATAGCCCAACGCTCAGCTTGCCAATTAAAGGTAAAGAAAGGCGCAAATAGCGTGGCATCTACATCATAATCATAGTGTTTACCTGCAGGAATGGTTTCAACCAAAAAGGCTGACCCTTCTGTGGCGCTGTCTTGTGACTGGGTTAATTCACCTTCGGTGTATTCTACGTCTAGCCCTATATCCGCATTTAAGTTGTCATTGAAGACGTAATTGAACTGAGAAAGCACACCCACACCTTTTTGGGCATTCGTTTCAAGGGGTTTGCCTGGAAGAAAATGCATTCTAAAACGCATGTCCTGGTTGCGTACGTAAGGTGTAATCGACAGTGCATGACCACCGCTAAAGCTTGTATCGAACTTGCTCCATAGCCTAAAACTTTCTGCTTTTCGAAACGCTTCGGGGTTTGGGTTGCTTTTGGCTATTTGTGTATTTTTGTAGCTTTCAAACCCTTCGATGTAGCCGGCAGTTTCTTGGTCCAGATGGGTATAGGTAAGGCCGCTCGTGATAACCGTGCTGTCCCACTCTAGCCTGTGGCGAAGCGAGACTTTCTCTTGGTCAACGCCCTCTTCATTTCGATATCCTGTATCTCTGGTAACACTGGCGGCGATACCTACGCCGCTGCGACCAAAGTCTTTCCCTTCTTTAAGCTTTACGCGATGAAACCCATAAGACCCGTAATCAACGCCAAGCTCTCCGTTGCCTTGAGTTGTGTCAGGGGTAATCACATTAATCACACCATGTATCGCATTAGAGCCATAAAGCGCTGACGCAGGGCCTTTTATCACGTCAATACGCTGTGCAATTTCACCGTGTGCTTCAAACAGCTCATTAATATTGCAAAAACCTGCTGCGCGCAACGCAATACCGTCTTCTGCTGCTAAAATTCCGCCGCACGCGCCAGCGCCGGTTAACACTGGCGAACGAAGGGCAGGTAAATACTCTTGCCCATTGCCCCGCTGTACGCCGGCACCCGCAATGTAATTCAGCGACTCTTGGATATGTTGAAATGAAAGCAGCGAAAGCGTTTCTTCTGAAATAGACGACACTGCATAACCGGAAGCATTCATATTTCCCTGTATACGAGAAGACGTGGTCTCAATTCTTTCTATTTCATTGGTTTGTTGAGCGATGGCTGAATGCGATAGCAGAGACACAGCTAGCAACGACAGAGGAAAGCTTGGGGCAAAGCGCATTATCTATCCTTATGATGACAAAATGTTTTTTTTTAGCAACTGATGCTAGTGTATCGTTAATTTAGGCAAGAATGGGTTAAAACTCGCTAAACTGTTGCGGCATTTTGACAATTACGTCATATCTCTGATTTAAGCGTTGGCGTAGACTTTGCAGTTCGCAGACTTTACTGTCACAACACAAGTCTTAGTTTTATACACTATTTCTAATTTACGTGTATCTAACGCATATAGACTGGCAGTACGTTAGTAGATTGCAGCAATGGGTTAACCACTCTTTGCCTGAAGTAAGAACACCAAACTTTGTTCGCTGGAGGAACCATTGGACACACTTATTCCTAGTCTTTCACAGCTTATCGAATTCGCTGTTGCCCCCGTATTTTTACTTACCGGTATTGCGGGCTTCCTCAATGTTATGTCGTCTCGGCTGGGCCGAATATCAGACAGGGTGAGGGTGGCAGAAAGACAGATTCATACCCTTTCAGACCCGCATATTGTCGATCGCTCAAAGAAAGAAATTAAGGTGCTATGGCGCAGGGTAAAAGTGATTAACTGGGCGATTGGGCTGTGTGTCGCCGCTGGACTAATGGTGTGTACCGTCATTATGGCGCTGTTTTCTGGGTCGCTATGGGTTGTCGATTTAAAAACACCAGTCATCGTATTGTTCATACTGGCTATGATGTTTCTAATCAGTGCGCTCATTGTTTTTCTGGTTGAAGTAAAACTTGCGACAAATACCATAAATATGGTCAGAACCATTCGTTAGCCACGTATCGACAACGGCTTACTCGCTGGCGTTCAATTGATCCCATCAGCGACACACCAAAAAGGCGGATAGCGCGTAATGTTTACCTTCTCTATCCGCCTACTTATTTTTAGGCTGTCGCGATTGGCTTAGTTTTGAAACTAACATTCATATGCAAAGAAGCAACGTTGCCTCAATGTTTGCCATACTATCTACCACTCGTCCTCAGCGAGTGTATCTAATACAGAAAACAGAACGTTAGCGCCAATTCGCGACACTTCATCGTCGTACTTGTTCTCTACGTTAACGCCTTCTTGACCGCCAGCCAAATCACTAATAGCTCGAACAATAATCCAGTCAACGTCGTTAACGGTACATACTTGACCTATTGCGGCTGACTCCATCTCAGTTACTTCGGCATTGAACACGTCTCTTGTCCACTTTCGATACTCGCGGTTATCCATAAAGACAGACCCGGTAATACCATTTCCGCCTACAAAGAGCTCGGCATCCCGCTCTCCAAGCACACGCTGCGTTGGCATAGTGCTCATTGCTTGTTTCGCCGCATTTAAAAGACGCGGTGTCGCGCTGAAATAGGCGGTGTCTTGTGGTTTATCCATCCCCTCTTTCACAATAAGCACTTCGTCAGGATGAATGAAGTGAAAGGGCTTATATTTTGGTGTGTGAGGATCTTTAGCGCGGCGTTCATCTTGCTCTTCAATGAACTTTGCATAATATTCAGGCAGTATGTATTCCCCCGGAGCATTCGGATCTTCATTGGTGTACACACTCTCATCATGGTAGTACCAACGCGCCGGAACAATGACGTCACCCGGTTGCCATTTTGGGTTAACCGCTCCTGCAATCCCCATGTAAACCACTTGCTTAACCGGAAAGTAATCCAACGCCATCTGCATAGTCATAGCAGCGTTTGCAATGCTCATTCCCGTCGCGAATATCAATATTGGCTCGTCGTGATAGGTACCTATGCGATACGTAACGCCTTTGATGGTTGTGGTTGTGTGAATGGATGCATTGGGATCTTGCTCAATACGATTAAGGATACCCTGCATTTCGGGAGCGTAGGCTACGGTAACAGCAGTAAACGCAGGCTGTGAGAACGCGGCGGGCCCGTATGAAGCGCCATCGGACGTTTTAGTAGAAGTACAACCGCCCATCCACGAGGTGGAGAGCAGAACAATAATCATCAAAGTAAACTGTTTCATTCGCGATTCTCAGCTGCATAGTTAGTGAATAATTAAACTAGCACTTTAATCGGGCAAAGAAACGCTGGATTTCAATAATTTACCATTTAAAAACATAAAGAAAACATCTTTAAAACAAGGTGAGCCCTAAAATTACTTTTAGCTACAAATGCGAAGAGAATGCATAACTTTCCAATGTAAGCATTGCGTAAAGACCTGCTTCAAAAGCGTTCATCAACGTTAAAATACGGTAGAATTCGACTATTTACGTCGTTAATTTGCTACAAATGAACAGTCAAAATACTGCGGCCAATAAAAAGGATTAACTAAGCGCCATGAATACTAAATTACTTCGCTCTCTTCAGGTTTTTGTTGCAGTAACAGATAGCGGTAGCATGAGTGTAGCTGCGAGAGAGCTGCACATGACTGTCTCTGCTATTAGTCAGCAGTTAAGAAAGCTAGAACACGATATCGGCCTTAGCCTTTTTAACCGAAATACCCGAAGCTTGAGCCTAACGGAAGCAGGGCGCATCTATTACGAAACCAGTAAGCAAATGCTGCAAACCGCAGAACTTGCCCAGCAAAAAATTGAAAGTCTGCAGGATGATCCCACAGGTAAAATAAACATCATCGCGCCGGAGGGTTTTGGCGGAGGACTGTTAAGCGAGCCACTGAAAAAGCTTTGTGAAGAATTTCCTAAAATAACTATTTCTTTAACCGTAACAGACGAGCCTAAAGACATTATCGCTTCCAGTGCCGATCTTGTTCTTTGCTTCGCCCCAGTCTCAGATACAAATTTCAGCAGTTTGGTACTCGCGACCTGGAAGCGCATTTTATGTGTCTCTGCAGACCATCCACTTGCAAACGAAACTCTGACTTCGCCTGAAGCGCTTAACGCGCATAC
The DNA here is from genome assembly GCF_001924945.1 of Alteromonas sp. W12. NCBI lineage: Bacteria > Pseudomonadati > Pseudomonadota > Gammaproteobacteria > Alteromonadales > Alteromonadaceae > Alteromonas > Alteromonas sp. W12. Next base: position 290,988 of record NZ_LQXH01000008.1, on the reverse strand, counting down.
ATACATTGCTCACAGACATATTGAAGAATACGTCATGAAGCACGAAAGTGAAGGCGAGTATGAATTGGATACACAACGCATTGATGTCAATTCAATGCAGACATTGATTAAACTTACCCAAGATAGTGTTGGCTATGCGGTTCTTCCCGAACCAGAAGTGAGACATCTATTGAAGTCTGGTGAAATGAAGCAGCTCTTCACTGACTGGGAGTTACCAGATTATACGGTTTATGCGGTCACACCGAAAAGGGAGCTAATGCCTGCAAAAATCGGCGCAGCAATTACATGTCTGCAAGATTTATTTGCGCAAATTTAGTCGTTAAACAGCGCACAAGAACCCCATCGCACATAAAAAATGCGACGTTATACCAGTGTGCAAAGGTCATTACCAAAAAGGCAGCGTAAATACGCTGCCTTTCTTATTTGACTTGGCTTCTTTGAAATTAGAAGCGAGTGTTCATTTGAACACTTAGAATGTGCGCAGTAGCTGACTGTGTACCAGAGAAGTTAGTGGTAAAGTCAGTACCAGGAAGAACATTACTTAGAATCGTTCTATCTTTGTCAATATTCGCTTCACGGCCATCAATGAATACGTAAGCCACGTCAATTGATGTATCTTCGCTTACCGTGTAAGTCATACCACCAGAGAACCAATGACGATCTGTATCTGGGATACTAAGTGAGCGGTTTTCTACCGATACCACACCGTCATCATAAGCATAGCCAGCACGAAGGGTAATTTCATCGTTTAGGATGTAAGTTACACCAAGCGCTGCACGCCATGAGTCGTCGAAATTCTCTTCTTTAATTAGGAAATCGATGCCGTCTTCTAGGTTAGCTTCAAGCTTCTCAAACGTACTCCAGTCAGTGAAAGTAACACTTGCTTGTACAGACCACTGATTGTCAACTTTTTGATCAATCGCTAGCTCTGTAATCGCAGCAAGGTTCAAATCTAGACTACCAGGCTGGTTTAAGTTGATAGGAAACACTGGCGTCTCTGAAGATACCGCGCCTTCTAGTTCTAGTTTCGTTTCTGCACGGTATGAAAGCGCAACATTAGTCATATCAGTTGGTTGCCAGAAAATACCGGCGTTCCAACCATAGCCCCAATCGTCACCTTCCATGCTAAACAGTGAATTGCCAGGAGTAAGCGTAGGCAATGTAATACCTAATGCTTCTGCTGTTGGCGCTAGGCCTGCAACAGTGCCCGCTAGCGTGTTTGATACACCAGAACCAATTTCAGCTTCAGCGTAAGTGATGTTTAAACCAAAACCTACCATAAGCTGCTTATTCACTTTATAAGATACAGCAGGGTTTAGGGTTACCGTTTTTACTTCAGCTGTGTCAGCAAAATGCAGCGCACCAAAATCATCAGAGTAATCTGAACGAAGACCGTAGGTTGTGAATACACCTACACCAGCAGATAGCTTTTCATTAATTGGGCTTACATAAAAGAATCCTGGAACAAAAGCAGTATCTGCAATGTTGTCTTCTGCTGCTGGCCTAGGTTGGCCAACTGGGGCTTCGCCTAACGCATAGCTAACATCACCATCGATATCTACATTCGGATCGATAAAGCTTACTGATGCACTGAACTCAGCTTCTTTAAATACACCAATCGCTGCAGGGTTAGTTGCTAAAATGGAGGCATTCTCTGGCTTAGCCGCTTGACCAGCCATGGCACGGCCTAGACCGTTTGCACTGTGTTCATTAACTTGGAAACCAGCTGCCAGCGCTGAAGAAGAGGCTAAGGTAGCAAGCGCTAAGCAAACTGAGGCACGTAAAGAAAACTGTTGCTTCATAAGATACTCATTGTAAAAGGGGAAAATTGCATCGGGCATTCTACGGATCTGAGTACTTTTGTTCAATGCAAGTAAACGCCATTTACGCACTTTTATCGCATTTTTTACAATTATAGCTACAACTTCGACGCATTTATAAGCAACTTTGATAAAACAGAGTTAACGAAAGATCTCAATATTGTTAACACTATTTTAATTAACTATCACTAACACCTATTGGAAATGCAAAAAGGTTTCACTCAAATTTATAAACAGGCTGTGTTATAGGTTGTGTTTATGTCTATAACCCCCACCCTATTTTAAACAGCGCAGATGTAACCGTGTTTAGCGATGCGCTTTTACATTCGATAAGACGTCGACTATTTGTGCTTGTAACAGGAGGACACCATGTCAACATACAAAGCTATTACACTCGTTAATCGCCCCCATGACAGAAAAATTGGGCCACATTTATTTGAAAGCAAAGAGCTCGAAATTCCCACGCCTAAAGACGGTCAAATTTTGATAAAGCAAACTCACATGTCTTTAGACCCTGCGATGTTAGGTTGGATGAGTGAAGACAGAGAGAGCTATATTCCACCTGTGGAGCTTGGCGATGTAATGCGCTCAAGCGGTGTGGGCGAAGTGGTTGAGTCTAACAACCCTAATTTTTCGGTTGGCGACAAAGTTATGGGAATGACTGGCTGGAGTGAATATGTGCTCAGTGACGGTTCTGGTTTTAACAAACTTCAGCCTGGCATTACTGAGGAAATGGCTCTTTGTATTTTTGCACTACCAGGCCTAACGGCCACAACAGGTTTATATAACTTTGGCGAGCCCAAAGAAGGTGAGACACTTATTGTTACGGGTGCAGCAGGTTCTGTAGGCTCAATTGTAGGTCAGCTTGCTAAAGCAGACGGGCTGCGTGTAATTGGCGTAGTAGGAAGCGAAGACAAAGCCGATTGGATTGTTAACGAGCTTGGGTTTGATGGCGCTATAAACTACAAAACTGACAATTTAGAAGAAAAGTTAGCCGAACTAACACCAAATAAAATAGACGTCTTCTTTGAAAATACGGGCGGTCCTATTCAGCAGCACATTTTCAACAGAATGAATGCCCATGGCCGAATTGTGGTATGTGGAATGATTGCCGATTACCAGTCTGAAAAGCCGTCACCGGGCCCGAACTGGATCCCGCTGATTAAAAAACGAATTAACATTCGCGGTTTTGCTATGCCTGATCACTGGGGTGAAATTCCACAACTACTGCAAAAGCTTTCGCCTTATGTTCAACAAGGTAAAATCAAGTACCGTGCACACACTGTGGAAGGCTTAGAGAACGCCGAGAAGGGCCTAAATATGTTGTTTGAAGGCAAGAACACCGGCAAGATGATTGTGAAGCTGTAAGCCAATCGTGAAAAAGCGCAGTGTTATTCTAAGCACTGCGCCTGATTTAATACAAACTGGGCTTTACCTTTTTCTTTTGCTTCGTAAAGTGCTTTATCTGCTTCGTCAATAAGGCAATCGATTGACATATTCTCGGCCGACTTGGCAAACACCACACCAATGGAACAACTCATTAAAGGATGCTTTGCATCTTGTGCATGTTCTAATGCTGCTTCTGTCCACTTATTCAAAAGTGCATCACAGTGCTTCTCAACTTGTTCTTTCTGAATGTCGCTCAATACAACAATAAACTCTTCGCCACCGTACCGACCTAATATGTCTGTCTCTCGCTTAAAGACCTGCTTCATAATGCGGGCTTGTATTTTTATGGCTTCATCACCCTGCTGATGACCAAAACAGTCGTTATATTTTTTAAAGTCGTCTAAGTCGAGCATCATCACGGCCATCGACACTTTATGACGCTTACTCAACGCCAACAGTTTTTCACTCTGCTCTCGTAACGCACGCCGATTCAATAAATCAGATAAGGGGTCAAATTTGCTAAGTTTAAGTAGCCTGTCATTGGTTTCTTTTAACATGCGTACGCTGCGATCTAACCGATAGCGGGCATAGACACAAATAAACAAAGACCCAGATACAAATGCCATTGAAATTGGAACTCTGTCACCATAAACCGGCGCAACCCACATTAACCCCAAGAAACCCAGAATGTTGATGACGTTGGCTGCTAGCGCTAATTTAAAGGCAATACCCAGCGCAAACACACAGAAGAAAGCATATAAAATGGTGCCCTCGTAGGGGAAAATGAAGCTGTGCTCTTCCCAGCAAACCCATATTAACCAGTAGTTGCTGTAAGAAAGCGCAATAAGTAACCCAGCGAAAATGTAGGCTCGATGCTGAATGAACCTGCGCCAGAAGGAGAGTACAACAACGACGAGTATAATAGGGAATTGAAGAAGTAAGCGATCGAATATGTACAGCTCGTACATGCTGCTTGGTAGTAGCATCAAGTCAGCAGCCATAAAGGCAAGCACAAGTACAGCACCAATGATCAGCGCAATTCTCAGCCGAAGTAGCTCGCGGGGTTTATTGATTTGCACACGCCACCTTAAGCAATAATTTACTGTTAAAGCATCTATATATTAGCCCATGGTGAAATCACCCACGGGCTCTTACAACTTCAAATTACTGAAGCTGCATCACTTTAACTATTATCAGTGACTTCTTGATTAAGCGCCAGTTTCGACAAACTTTCTTGCAGTGCCTCAACGGTGACTGGTTTGGTAACGATGTCGTCCATCCCTGCTTCTTTAAATGACACGTGCCGCTCTTTGAATGCTTCGGCGGTAAGCCCTATAACCGGGATTTTGCAAAGCTCTCCATCAAGCTTTCGAATGCGTTTTGTCGCTTCAATGCCGTCCATCACTGGCATGTGCACATCCATGAAAACAACATCAATACCGCCCTCTTCTACTCGTGCAGCGGCTTTCAGTCCATTATCAACGTGCTCAACATCACATTTCAGCTGTTCTAAGAGTGCCTGTGCTACCACAGCATTAATGGCATTATCTTCAGCCAACAGAACTTTAATACCTTCTGGTAAGCTAGCGCGCTCTGCTTGTCGCGCGGAATCCGAATCGGCCGACGACTCCACCACGCGACGACTCTGCACCTTGGCGGTAACGGTGAAACATGAACCTTCACCTACTTTGCTCACCACCTTAATATCACCACCTAATATTTGTGCAAGCTGCTTTGCAATAGCAAGACCTAGCCCAGTGCCACCGTATTTACGCGTAATTGATGAATCGGACTGCGTAAACTTATCAAAAATATGCTCGAGTCTGTCTGGCTCAATGCCAATACCGGTATCTTTAACCGCAATTACCAAATGGTTCTCGCTCACGGTATCCTGGGAAGGCTGTTTGAGCTTGGCGGAAATAGCCACAGTGCCCTTATGAGTAAACTTAATTGCGTTACTCACCAAGTTAATGATTATCTGGCGTAACTTCGTAATATCACTGGTTACTGCCACCGATTCCATGTTCTTACTTTTATAAACCAAACGCGTACTATTGGCGCTGGCATTGGTACCCAGTAGCGTAATAAGGTCATTCAGCATTGCGTCAAGATCGAACTCTGTAACGTCAACCTCTGACATACCTGATTCAATTTTTGAAAGATCCAGAACATCGTTGATAACGGTCGCTAGAATAGACGCCGATGATTTCAAATCGCTGGCATACTGATGCTGTTTGTCGGACAGTTGCGTATCAAGAAGTAGCGTTGCTAATCCCTGAATACCGTTCAGTGGGGTGCGAATTTCGTGACTCATTACTGCAAGAAAATCCGTTTTTGCGCGGTTTGCTTGCTGAGCTTGAGCAACGTATTGCTCTATTTCACCAGACATTGCCTCAACGTCTCGCGCTAAACTACCTAACTCGTCGTTTTGCTGTAAGTCTATACTGACCTTCTTATGGTCAACCGCAATACGACTTGCTGCTGATTTTATTTTTTCGATAGGAGAAACAACAAACACCTGTGTGACTCTTCCCATAAGCAAACTGACAATAACGACAGCAAATAGCGTCACTAATGACGTTAGCCACGCAATAGTAGATAGGGAAGATTGCAGTGCGTCAGCAGGCTGCAATACGGTAACTTTCCAATTCCATGGCGCAAATTCCGCACATGCAAATAACACGTCAGCATCGTTAATATTCGACTCACCGAAGGCGACCTTACGACTGGCAATGGTTGCGATTGTCGCATCTTCGACATCAGGAACCACAGTGTGCTCCATCGTACTAAACACCACGGTATCGGCACTCTTGTCACTGATCGCAAAGTGGCGGTCGGTGGCTTGCTGCAACGACTTTAGCTCTTCAAACACTTCCTTTTGATAGGCCTCGCGAAACACAGGCACATTCTCTAGGCCCGACTCAATAAGCAGTTCACGTCTTTCGTCAATGATCTCTAAAACGTTTAATGTAAGCGTCTGAGTGAGGAGCTGATATTCTCTTTCGCGTACTGAATCGTACGCCGTCAAATAAGCCCAATACCCAGTAAGTGCCATACCAATTAATAAAATTGGAATGTAGATAACCAGCAGTTTCGATTTAATCCGCATACTTACTTCTAATTAGGCCTTATTGATACACATGTTTTTTCGACAGCTTCAAGTAATTTGAAGGAATGGGCAACTGCAGTTTGATTGCTGTAGACACATTTACCGCTACAGTGTACGTATCCATTTTATCAACGGGAATGTCCCTCGCCGATTTTTTCTCAAGAATTAGCTTGGCTTTTCTTGCAGCTGATTTGCCAATACTCGCTGGCTCAGATACTACGCCAAGAAGCGCACCTTCTTTCACAGAGGAAATGCTTTCTGCGAATAAAGGAAGCAGTCCCGTAGCTTCTTTTACCTTTGTTACTAAGCCATTCGATTCCGCGAGCGGCCCAGATGAAAGCCAGTAACCATCCAGCTCGTTTGTTTTTTGCTGCAAGCTGTTGATGATGCTGTCAGTCATTTCAACCAGTCCATCATCGCCTTCTATATACGGTGTACTAACAGCAACAAGATTTATGTTCTCGTAGTCACCATTCAGTGCCAGAAGTTGATTAACCAAGTTACTTGACGATGGGTATGTAGAATGGACTAGACCGATGGTAAAAAGCGATGAGGGCTTAGACGCTCTGAGCACGCCCTCTAACATATCTAGCTTCACCTTTGCGTCTAGCACGTGTGACTCGCCCGTCATGTTGCGGTCACTAACCGCACCAATAGCAGAAACTATTCCTTCTTCAACCGGTGCTGAGACCGCCATAAACAGCTTAGGTACATCAACAAACGCTTCAGACGCATTCAGCGCTCTGGTGGCAAGGGTCGCCACCGATACAATAAGGTCAGGCGCTGGGTTTTGTGCAAGCTCGGTAAGTATCTCCTTAGCACGAACTTCAGAGCCTTCGGCGTTATACGATGTTACGTTAATCTCGTGATCGGGCATAATCCGCGCAAGTTCCTTTTCGAACTCGGCCCGCGAATCAGCGACAATTGGAACAGGCAGTGTTTCAAGAACAATTAGGTCCAGGGTTTCTTTCGCAAAAGCAGCACTAGCGCCCCACATCAAAGAAGATAAAGCTAAAAGAAGGGAAAACCAGACCTTTGTCATGACTGTGAACCTAACACAACTAACTGAAAATACGCACATATAGACGTATCATAAAGTTATTCGAAGGTCATTCATAGTGGAAGTTATAACCAAATATTCAATACTGGGAATAGCTTTCTAAAAACTAAGATGCGATTTCCGCAAATGCGTTAACACTAAACAGGCGCGCTTCTATATCGTAAATCGGCATCGACACGATAATTTCATCAACACCCGTCGCTTCAACAAACTGAGCTAGCTTGTTTTGCACTGTTTCTTTCGACCCTACCAACGCATACCTCAATACATTCGATAACATTGCTTCGTCAGTCGCCGTACAATATTCTTCAAAGTCAGGCATAGGCTTAGCGAAAGGCCTGTTAAGACCACGTCGCATGTTCATAAATTGCTGCTTCACTGACGTGAATAGGAGTTCAGCCTCTTCATCGGTTTCAGCAATCACCACCATTACACCAGCCATTGCTTTTGGCGCTGATAACTGAGGCGACGGTTTGAACATATTGCGGTACACATGAAGCGCATCGAATAGCGCATCGGGCGCAAAATGCGAGGCGAACGAATATGGCAGCCCCATCTTTGCCGCCACCTGTGCACTGTACAAGCTAGAACCAAGTAACCACAAGGGCACGTGGGTATTCGCCCCTGGAACTGCAACAATCGGCTGCCCGTCTTGCGGTGTACCCAAGTAGTGCTGAAGTTCCTGAATATCTTCTGGGTAACTGTCCACATCGCTTTGCAAATTACGACGAAGCGCGCGTGCGGTTGCCATATCAGTGCCTGGTGCACGGCCAAGTCCAAGCTCTATGCGATTGGGAAATAATTCAGCCAAGGTGCCAAACTGTTCAGCAATGACCAAAGGTGCATGGTTAGGCAGCATAATACCGCCCGCACCAACTTTAATGGTAGCGGTGGCGTTAGCAATGTGCGTTAACACTACTGAGGTGGCAGAACTGGCAACACCATGCATGCCGTGATGCTCGGCTAACCACACACGTTCATAGCCACTGCGCTCTGCCTCCATAGCCATTAGCTTTGAATTATTCAGCGCGTCTTTTACGCCAAACCCTTCTGATATCGGCGCTAAATCTAGCAGTGAATAAGGTATCGCCATGTTGCCTCGCAATGTTGAAACTTGGTATGACTTATAGGTATGACCTACTCCTCGTTTTACAACTGCCTTACCTGACAAAGTAAGACGGATGGAGAAGGTTTATCGATGAAGTGAGAGTGGTGGAAAGAGAAGTGAAATAAAAGTGAGGCATGAACTTGCAGGAAAGCCGCTTAATTTGCAGCCAATACTCGCCTATTGAAAAATTAAAAAGCCTGCGCTTTTGTCAGTCGTAGGCTTTGTTTGTGAGCACGAATTGTAGACGAGCATTAATTTAGGTTCACAAATGTATATTATATTTGGTTTGCCATATCGCTACTTGAGTTAGTCTCAGCTCGAGCTCCATATTCGAATAAAATAACTCAATCAAATCTGACAGTCGCATATGTGCCAATAGTTGCCGTTGGAAACTCACATTGTCAGCGGCACCTGCGTACATGAATCAGACATTTCATGTTCTTTCTAATAAAAGCACAAAGTGTGATTTTTCAGTAGTAACGAGCGTCACTATGAATTCGCAGTAGAAAGCTGCCCAGATAAAAATAAACCCCACCCACTTTACAATATACCGGGGTGGGTATATTGTAATTATGTAACCCCAATACGGAGAATAATAATGGCCCGAAAACTCAAATCCAGTTCTTTGGCTGACTTTTCAACTAAGTTAGTAAGATTTCATAAGTTACCTAATGGCACGGAAATTAGATTGTACCGAAAAAAAACGGAAAGAAGAGTCAGGTCTGATTTGACTGTAAAAAGAAAGGGCATTAACTCGAAGAATATCGAGGTGTTCAAAGATTCGTGGAATGTAAGAGACTTTCTGGATGAGGCAAGAGCACTATTATCAACTGACGTAGAAGCTCGGGGTCTTGAAATGCAGCTGTTCGCGCCTGATGGTTCAAGAATCTACGGAAACACTTTGTTAGGTAACGTTAGAAAGTTAGAGCCAAAAATAGAAGAAGATAGCGGAAAACCACTGAATTTGTTTCTTATGTTGCTTGAGAATAGTGGCCTCGAGGATATTTCTTTACGTCAAGCTGGTAACTTATATCGTCAGATTAACGAAATCATTGACAGTTCGTTAGAATTCTCACTGTTGGAGAATGAAAGCAAAATTATATCTGAGAGCTTATAAAAGCCCCTAACAATTAACTACAAGGGACAAAATTACGCTCCAGCAATATATGGTTTAGCATATATTGCTTCCGCTCACTCCGCCCATGAGCAAGGTAATGAATGTCTTTTGCTTGTCTGAAGCGGATTTACGCAAAAATTATGTCTAATGTTCGCTTTACGCCTCATAACTGCGTGTCAGATGAGGCCTAAAACTGTTCATAAAAACTGTAGGGGCAGATATGAGCTGCTACACCTTACCCACTCGTTTTAGTTAGTTAATTTTGAATGACTACTTTTTCTTGGGATTAACTCTAAACCCTCCGAAGACTTTCGTATAAGACGAAATAAGGTTATGTCCCTGCAAAAGGTCTAGCATTCTTTTCATTATTGGGGTTTGATTCACTACAGGTCTTTTGTTATCGACAATAGAACGGTAGATATCTTCATTAATATACGGTAATAGCGCTATTACCTCTTCCGAGTCTAAACCTTCAAGCTGCTGGAGAAACAGTTCGATTCTCACTTCTACCTCTTTTGAGCTAATCGATTGAATTAGCAACTTTAGAATCTCATAGCCAATTTTTATCTTTTCGTTACCATCTTTAGTAAACTTTAAGACCCACTCTGCTATTTCTTCATTGTCTTCTTTCTCAGATAGAAGGTGGCCATAGTTTTCTAACAAGAATTTTTTGAAATCTGCCGAAAAGTCTCCACTCATTACTTCGTAGAAGTCATCCTCAGTAAAATTAATTCCTTCAGAGCTAAAATCTGCTGTTTCATAATGTTTATTTAGTAACATATAAGCTAAGTGATCATCGTGCGAGTAAAGCAACCGATAATTTGAAACACTCATATCAACACGATCGGTTTTTATGTACTTTGATAATGTCTCAACAGGAGCTAGGTTAATAAGGAAATCATCAAATTCAAGTTTAAAAAGATCAATAACTTTTTCTGCGAAGCTTACAGCTTCATTGTTAAAAAGAATGCTTACTAAACGTTGGATGTTACTGAGGTCAAGATCTTTACAAAGACTTTTGCTATCGATTGCTTTCTCAAAATAGCCTGCCAGATAACTTTCATCAACTTCAATTTTCGTGCCTAGAAGGTCAATTTGATTCTTACAGTTAAATGCTAGTTTTTGCTCTGCTATGAGGCTTTGGACGATATCTTCGAAGTAATCAGTTTCTAAATTGCCTGAATACTTGATGTTTTCTAGATCTGATATGTCTACAGCAATTGTTTTAATCAATAACTTTTTCATCTCTAAGTCAATTACATCGCTGTTTAGTAACTTTGACAAAACCTTCTCTGTATTGACTATGAGTTGCCTATTAATGACACAGCTAGCAAGAAACTCGTCTTCATTTTCTAGTATACGTTTGACCGTTTCATTCTCTATATTGAACAGATCATCGAGTATCAAAGCGCCGTCGTTATCCTGCTCTATGCCGAAACAAACTGTCAACAATGCACTAAAGTTAGGGTAGTTGAGCTGAAACAATTTATCTTTGAGAATACGCTTCATCTCATTTTTAAGGTGCTTGCTGTTATCTAGGTTTTCAAAGTGAACATCTAATTCCTTGAGCTTCCTTAAGTAGACGTGTGGCTGCTCATATTGCGAAACGTAAGTTATGAAAGACTGATTCGCTGATATGTATTTAGATAACAGTGATTTTTCTTCGGTGAATTGAAGGTCGGATTTGCATGAGTACATGACTAGATCATTAATAAATACAGAGATATGTGCATCGATGGTGTTCGAGCTAAAGGCTTTTGTGATAAAACTTTCTACTTCTGTAAATATTATCCACGCAATGCGTTGCGGGTTTTGAAACTTGTCGCGATAATTTATGAAGAGCGAAAGCAACTCTGACTCATCTTCATAAGCTGAGTTAAAGTGAAGTCTAACTATATTCTCTCCATTAGGTTTCAATAACAGGTAATTGATTATTTCTGTGTTAAAAAATGCTTTCTGAGAGTAGTCGTGATTGTCGAAGTACTTTATGAACTCTGAGATATTCGTAGGTAGATAATCCGCCAGTACCTTTTCATCGCGCTTTACAACCCTTAAGTAGGCCATATCCTCTGAGGTAAGTATCCCATCCCTGTGATGGTATATGTACAAATCATAGTGCTGGTCGACATACCCCTTCTCTATCATATGAATTAATAAGTTGAACTTCTCTTTTTTGATGTCTTCGTCAAGCTCAAAAGCCTCGAAAATAAAATCTCTACCGTGAACTTCGCAAAGCTCAAAGATACTATCTTGGTAAATCTTTGAATCCTCTCTCTTACGTTCAGTAATTTTAGTTTCAAGAGTCTGTCGTCTGCCAGACGTCTTATCTCTTATTAACCCTAGCCTTTTTTCGAAATCAGGGAATATGGATAAGATATAGTCTTTAAATGATATGTTCTGATTAAAATTGTTCGTCTGAGAAGGTGGGAAACTATATTTTTTGTCATTTTCATAGTGTTTCATAAACGTCTCATATCTAAATAAATCAGATATATCTAAATTTTGTATAATCTGACTGACACGCTTCAGTTGTTTGTTGTAATATTGATCAAAGACATTTTTAAAACACAAGGAAATAAGCTCTTCTTCGCTCTCTATCTTTTCGTTTTCAATTTCCTTAATTTGGCCTTCTAACTGCTTAATTTCTTCTGCTATTTTCTTTCTAGCACTATCTTTAAATTCTTGTATGGAATTGAAAAAATCCGCCAGCTTTCCAGAACCTTCATTGAGAAGCGCAAAATCATCGCTATAGTTGTTTTTATATACGACGAACGCGAAGATTTTTTCTAAGTCTCTTTTATCGGAGGAACGAGCTAATACATCTTTATAAATACCATACTCTGCAACGATATTATTAATCATCCGCATATCGTCTAAGAACACTGATACATCACGGATAAGCTCTTCACTAAGCTCATTATCAAACCCACACCTTTTTAGCAGCTTTTCTAATTGTGGATAAGAGTTTGAGCTACTCGCATATGGGACTATCGGGATGATTGCGTCAAAGAATTTTGTTCTGGTTTTTCCTTTGAAAACATCATCTTTGAGGGCGTAAATGAATCTGACTGACTGCTTAACGTCAGCGCTATCGTTTATCAATTTATTTAGCTCTTTAAGACTTACAAATATTTCTGTTGAGCCAAAGCGGTCTAAATCCTCGAAAACTACAATGTCTGTTTCCTGCACGGCAAAATAATAAATAATTTCCTCTAAGTACTTATTGAAAACTGAATCATTAGACTTCTCTGAAAATGCAAACTCCCCTTTCAGGGGATTTAGTTTTGTTAATGAGTAAGAACGTGAAAACTGAATTACATCTTTGATGACCAAAATTGGTAATGATATTGTGGAAACAATACAGATGAACTCTAAAGTCAGATACCGCTTCCAAGAAAACGCGTCATATTTCAGAAGTGTCTGAATAACATCATTTAAATTTATCTGTCCTCGTAGAAGAATGTACAGAAAGGCGACTACAGTTAGTAGCCAACATGAAAAAAGAGTGCTCCTCACGCCTCTAGCGGGTCTAGGGAAGATTCTTCTAAATCTGGAGTATGTAGCCTTATTAGAACTTGTTCTATAAAGCAATTGCTGCAATATGCTCTTCTCGATCTTATTTTCGCGGCTTGTAGTATTTATCTCACTCCTATTTGATTCCGTTTCTTGGTCGTTAGCTTCACTCGCTATAGTATTTTGATTCTCGTCTTTAAAAGCTGCAAGAGAGATTACCTCAATAAGAAGTGATGGGCGTTGCTTCATGTAAGTGCGTAAAAATGAACTTTTCCCTCCCGAAAATGGCGCAGTAACTGCAATTTCTTTTACTTTTTCAGCTCGCGAAAAAATAAGGTTGTCCAATCTCTCGATATAGTCTCGGACTAGTTCTGCATTTTCATTAGGAGCAAGATCGGGGAAGTCCTGATTGGGAGTTAATGTAAGCTGCTTGAAAGCTTTGAATATCTGCCACCTTGTCTTTAATTTACGCATAATAAACATGTAGCGCTTTTTTAAACAAATACGGGCACGCTTGGACTTTTCCTTGAACATGTATCAACTCCATGATTATTAGCCGTACTTCAAATTCTTTACTTTGACGGTGTGTCCATAAAACTCATTAACTTATCGCTGCTTATTGCCACATAATAAGTCTAATCCAGTCTGGGAGTTTTCCCCCAAAGCCTCACAATACTGCACATACTCATGCACAGACAAATTTCTTTGTCCTTTCTCTACTTTACTTACGAACTGAAACGGTTCGTCTAGCAACTCGCCAAGCTGCCTTACTGTTAAGCCAAGGTCAAGACGCGCCTTTTTAAGCCAAGCAATCAGCTAATGTGGCAAAATCACTTGTCACATTAGCGTTGATTACTACTCAAACAGCGCTTCTTATTCCACCGTAACCGACTTCGCCAAGTTACGCGGCTGGTCAACGTCGGTGCCCTTAATTAGCGCTACGTAGTAGCTCAATAGCTGTAGTGGCAAGGTATAAATGATAGGTGCGATTGGTTCGTCGCAGTGCGGTACGTTGATAACGCGCATGGTTTCATCACCTTCAAACGCCGCATCCTTATCCGCAAATACGTACATGATGCCGCCACGGGCACGTACTTCTTCAACGTTCGACTTTAGCTTCTCGAGGAGTTCGTTGTTCGGTGCAACCACAATAACGGGCATTTCGTCATCAATAAGCGCAAGTGGGCCGTGTTTCAATTCACCAGACGCATACGCTTCCGCATGAATATAAGAAATCTCTTTAAGCTTTAGCGCTCCTTCCATGGCAATAGGGTATTGATCGCCACGACCTAGGAACAAGCTGTGGTTCTTATCTGCAAATTCTTCAGCTAAATCTTCAATGCCACCAGTTATCGCTAAGGTCTCTTCAAGCTTTGCAGGTAGACTATGAAGCGCAGAGACAATAGCTTTGCTGTCAGCCTCTGTCATGCCGTTTTCTTTGCCCAGCGCTAGGGTAAGCATTAAGAACGCAGTGAGCTGAGTAGTGAAAGCTTTGGTAGACGCAACGCCAATTTCCGCGCCAGCACGGGTCATAAATGCAAGGTCTGACTCGCGTACTAATGACGAACCCTGAACGTTACAGATAGTCAAACTAGACATGTAGCCCAGCTCTTTTGCTAAGCGAAGGGCAGCTAACGTATCGGCTGTCTCACCTGATTGAGAGATGGTAATAAGCAGGCTGTTTGGGTGAACCACTGACTTGCGGTAACGGAATTCTGATGCAATTTCTACGTTGCACGACACATTTGCATATTGTTCTAGCCAATAGCGCGCCGTCATACCCGCATGGTAGCTGGTACCACAGGCAATAATTTGTACATGCTGTACTTTTTTGAATATCTCGTCAGCACCTTTACCAAATATATCAGCGGTAAGACCGTTTTCGTCAATACGATCTTTAAGCGCATTACGCACAACGGTTGGCTGCTCGTGAATTTCCTTCAGCATGTAGTGGCGGTAACCCGCTTTGTCACCCGCGTCGTGCTCGATATTCGACTCAATCACTTCGCGTTCAACGGCATTGCCGTCTTTATCGAAGATTTTAACGTCGCGACGAGTAATCTCTGCCACATCGCCTTCTTCTAAAAAGATAAAGCGGCGTGTCACTGGCAATAATGCCATTTGATCTGACGCAATGAAGTTCTCGCCAAGGCCTAAACCAATTACAAGCGGGCTGCCCGAACGTGCAACCACTACGCGACTAGGATCTTCTTTATCCATGATGACGGTGCCATACGCACCGTGGAAGGTTTTAACGGCACTTTGTACAGCGTCTAGTAAAGTCTTACCTGACTTAAGCTCTTCGTGTACGGTGTGGGCAATGGTTTCTGTGTCGGTGTCGCTGGTAAAGGTATAGCCCTGCTCTTTTAACTGTGCTTTTAAGTTAACATAGTTTTCAATAATACCGTTGTGAACAACAGCTACACGTTCAGTTGAAAAGTGTGGGTGCGCATTCGCTTCAGTCACACCACCGTGCGTTGCCCAGCGGGTATGAGCAATTCCAGTTGTACCCAAAGCTTCACCTTCTGCCACCGCATCAGCAAGCTCTTGTACTTTGCCTGTACGGCGAATACGCGTAAGCGTGCCGTCGCCTTGCAATAGCGCCACTCCAGCTGAATCATAGCCGCGATACTCCAGTCTTTTTAAACCTTCTAATAGGATTTCAACCACGTTACGCTCAGCTACAGCGCCAACTATTCCACACATAATTATTCTCCACTCGGCGCTGCAATAAGTACTGTCACGCCCTGATTTTCAATATTAAGTTTGTCTTGTTCACTAATGCCTTCATCAGTGATCAAAACAGAAATGTTTTTCCAGCTTAGCTCTAGGTTAGGCATTTTATGCGTTAATTTCTTTGAGCTGGCTACTATCACTACCTTACTGGCCGCCACAGCCATGGCGCGGGTTACACCAATAAGCTCGTTAAAAGTGGTGGTGCCTCTATTCACATCAATGCCCGCCGCACCTATAAACGCAATGTCAAAACTATAGGCACTAACCAATTGTTCAGCCATAGCGCCTTGAAACGACTGAGATTGGGCATCCCATGTGCCCCCTACCATTAACACCGTCGGCTCTTTTTCACTTTGGGTAAGGTAATTGGCGGTTGATAACGTGTTGGTCATTACCACTAAATCATCGATATGTGATAAATGGGGTAAGATGGATGCGGTGGTAGACCCGCAGTCTATAACGAGCTTATTGCCCGGTTTGACCAAGCTCGCTGCAAGTTGGCCTATAGCGTTAATTGCTGGGCTAGTAGTTGAATTGGTGAAAGGGTCATTGGTAATAAACTGAGATGGCCCAGCATTTGAGTTGGTAGATGATGGTACAGGCACTGCGCCACCAAACTGTCGAATCAGTAAACCTTGCTGCGAAAGGGCTGCGAGATCTTTTCTAATGGTGACTTCAGACGTAGCAAAACGCACGGCCAAATCTTCAACTTGTGATTGACCATGCTCTTTCACCCACGCCACTATCTGCTGGCGGCGCTGTTCAACCGATTTACTACTTTTCAATATAACCTCATGCTCTTACCGCCCTCTCGCTAAACCTTTATGTACGCATTGTTCCAATTGAGAACATGCCATGAAAAGTCAGCAAAACAGTCCGCAAACACATCTTCAACATTCAATCATAACTTTCAAAACGAAAGTCATTAGTTTTAAAGTGAAAGCATCGTAAGTTAAATTGAAACGACGATCAAGGTAATTGTTTAATTAAACGTCAGCGATTTCTTTTGAGCACTCGCTTTTATGGCTAGCTCAATGACTTTGATAACAGGTACGACCGTACTCGCGTCAGCCGGCGAGAATTTACCGTCTTCAATAGCGTGAGCAAGCCGATTGAAAAACGTGAGATATTCACCCTTCAATGTTGTCACCGTCTCTTCAACTAGCTGGCCGCTTTCATTGACCACAGCTAGCACGCCATGCTCGTTGTCTTTTGTAATCGCCCAGTGTTCATCATCAAAGGATAGCTCTGCACGCAATTGATCTTCTTGCGGATCTAAATAGAACTTTCGAAAGCTGCCTTTTGTGCCTTGCAAGTCGTAGCGCAATGTTGCTCCTGCCTGAAAAGCTGAACTACCTAGCTTTACAACTTTATCAACATAGTGAAGTGTTACATCGAACGTGTCATCTGACTGCCCATTTTCACGCAAGGCCTGTATGCTTGCCGACACTTCTTCCGGCTCGCCGAAAAGCTGTAGCGCTTGGTCGATTAAGTGGGGACCTAAATCCCAGAAGATACCGCTTCCTGGCCCTGCATTTTCACGCCACCTGTCTCGTGGTACTGGGCGAAATCGATCGAAGCGGCTTTCCAAACGTTTAATGTCGCCAAGTTTTTCATCGTTAATTAGCTGCTTAATCGTAAGAAAATCGCCATCAAAACGTCTGTTGTGATAAACACAAAGCTGTTTATTTTGAGAATGTGCAAGCTCTACTAAAGCTTCTGCTTCTTCACTATCTAATGTAAATGGCTTTTCTACCAATACGTGACAGCTGTGCTCTAATGCCAGTTTCGCCTGTGGCCCATGAAGGTGATTTGGGGTTGTAATAACCACCAAATCTACATCGTGAATTTTAAGCGCTTCTTCCAACGAGCCATACACTTCAGCATGGGGTAAAACTGCGTTAACCACATCAGGTTTTGAAGAGATAACCACATCGACAGAGAACTGCGGTAGATAATTTAGAAATGGCAAATGAAAGGTTGTGGCGGAAAATCCAAAGCCAACCAGAAGTGTAGATATCATCGCATATCCTTGTGTAACGAGAATTAAGAGGTAAGTAAACACACACTATCAGTAATGATAGATAGGGGAAACCTTAGATAGTTCATTATTTAGAAGACAGATAGCTGAATGAGTTGCGTTTACAGCGACACAGTAGACGTTAATTTAAGCCCTCTGATTTTGTCATCTTTCTGACTGGGCGATAGTTTGATGGGACTGAAGAAGAAACTGGGCTAGCTAATCACTATTTGTGTTTGCCAGCCCTATCTCACCATGTAACCCGTTAGCGAACTTTAATAAGGATACGTCTTTATTTTTTTGTCGGGCGCGGCCAATTTGGAATATTGCGCTGCTTACCGCGGGCAACGGCTAGCGCGTCTTCGTCTACGGTTGACGTGATCACGGAACCAGCACCTACAGTAGCCCCTTTGCCAATGTTTACAGGCGCGACAAGCGACGAGTTTGAGCCGATAAAGGCATTGTCGCCGATGACAGTTTTGGACTTGTTCACACCGTCGTAGTTACAGGTAATAGTGCCTGCGCCAATGTTCGCTTTGGCACCCACTTCTGCATCGCCTAGGTAGGTTAAGTGATTCGCTTTGGCGCCCTCGCCTAAAATAGCCTTCTTCATTTCCACGAAGTTACCCACTTTGGCATTTTTCTGCATTACTGCACCAGGGCGTAGTCGAGCGAAAGGCCCGACCGTACAGGCTTCACCTACACTGGCTTCTTCAACAATAGAATTAGCTTCAATTACAGCGTTATCGGCAATAGTACAGTTGCGCAGAATACAGTTTGCACCAATGTTGACGTTGCTACCAAGTGTCACCTTACCTTCAACAATAACGTTAACGTCGATAATTACGTCGTTACCGGTTTCAAGCTGGCCGCGTAAGTCAAAACGAGCAGGATCCAGTAAGGTCACGCCATTGGTCATTAGCTCCTCGGCTTGGCGACGCTGAAGCGCGCGCTCCAGGTTAGCTAACTGCAAACGATTATTAACGCCTTCCACTTCTACCGCAGACTGTGGCTGTGCTGACTGAATTCGTTTGCCTTCGGCCGCTGCCATGGCAATAACGTCGGTAAGGTAATACTCACCTTGTGCGTTATCATTGCTTAACTCGCCCAACCAGCGCTTAAGATCAGCACCAGACATCATCATCATACCGGTGTTAATTTCTTTAATTTCACGCTGAGTATCAGTGGCGTCTTTGTGCTCGACTATCGCGGTAATGTTGTCATTCTCACGAATAATACGGCCCATGCCTGTGGGGTCGTCTAGATTTACAGTGAGCAGTGCTAAATCACAGCTTTCCTTTGCAGCTTTTAACGCACTTAGTGTCTCTTCGCGAATAAGTGGCGCGTCGCCAACCAGAACAAGCACGTCTTCATTGTCTTTAATATGGGGTGCCGCTTGCTGAACAGCGTGGCCTGTACCTAACTGTTCGGCCTGTAAGCACCAGTTTAGATTGTCTTCAACAACCGTTGCCTTTAGTTGGTCGCCGCCATGACCGTAGACCAAATGAATATTGTCAGCACCCAGTGATTTTACTGTGTTGATAATTCGCTGCACCATAGGCACACCACCTACTTTGTGTAACACCTTGGGTAACGACGATTTCATACGAGTACCTTTACCCGCCGCTAAAACAACCACTGAGAAAGCCATATAATTCCTTTATTTCGCAAAGAGAATGAAAATCGGAGCATAGTGTAACCAAGGGAATAGCATATGTCAGCGGTTCATTCGTGATAAAAAGCTATTTGCAGGAGTGCGAAAACTAGGTGTTTTCCTTCATTGTTATTTAGTCTAAAGTTAATGATAGTCACCTAGTAGTTCAATATTGCAACAGGTATACTTACCATTATAGGTAAAGTTCAGTCAGGCAAGGGAGCATGCGCAGTCTGTGAACACATTTAGAACACTGCATAGAAGCATTTTAGTGTTATTCGCGGTAGTGGTTATCGCTATCGTTACACTGGTACATTTTAGTATTTCCAAGATTGTTGCCGAGCAGAGTCGCGCGCAACAACAGTCACTTTCGCCCGCAATCTCACTTATTGTGGAGCAACTTTTAAAACCACTCCATATTTCAGAAGCTTTAGGGCATTCCACCGAGTTAGTAGACTTGATGGATGGAGAAACGATTGACCAAGAGGCTGTTTTCAAAACATTGGATCGTCTTGAAAACGAGTTTGGGTTGTCTTTCTTTATTGCCAGCGAGGCAGACAGAAAACAATATAATTCTGATGGCAGCATAATTAACCTGATTGAAGGGGAAGTAAGCTGGTATTTCAAGTACAAGGACTACCCTACCGATGCCGTGGCAGATATCGGTAAATGGGAAGACACCCATTTCTATATTGATATAAAGATCCACGATGAAGATGGCCGCTTCTTGGGATTCTTTGGTGTTGGAAAGAGTCTGCGCAGTTTTATCGAGGTTTTCGATACCTATAAGCAAGAGTACGGCTACGACTTTTTGTTTGTAGATGGTGAGGGTGACATTATGCTGTCTTCTGATCCTAATCTTATTGCGTCTTACTCTGATTTTACTAATTTGTCAGAATTGCCTTGGTATGCCAGCCTTCCCCTTACTATCCAGAACGAGCAGGCACTCAACAATAAATTAGTGACTATCGACCAGAATGATTACCTTATTGCCGAAGTAAAACTTAATCAATTTGGTTGGACGGTGTTTTTACTCAGTCCACTTGAAGAACGCCAGGCTGAAATTTCACAAGCATTTATATTCAGCGTTGTAACACTACTGGTTGTTGTATTCTCACTGTTTTTGCTTATCTACAATCTGTTGTATTACTTCAGAAAAGACATGCAGCCAGATCTGGTTGTTCGCCATACCAACCGTCTTCCAGAAAAAGAGAATTTACAGCTTATCTACAAAACGTTGCTGGCTGAACATAAGTCATTAAGCGTGATGCTGATTAGCATTGATGAGTTTTCTGACATTGTCGACGCTCACGGCAGAAACGCAGGCGACGACTTATTAGATAAAGTTGTGGCCTACTTGGCTGAGCACTTGCGCGAGCAGGATGTATTGGGACGCTGGAGCAGTGCAGAATTCATTATTCTATTGCCACATACCGGCCCGCATGTGGCTTTTGATATGGCACAAAATCTTCGTCACGGCATCGCTACCTTGCCGCCGCTACAAGAGTTACCAGAACTGCTTATTACAGCGTCTATTGGTATATCTTACACCGCGTCACCGCGCGCTATGCACGAAGTAACCGCGCACGCGGAAGACGCGCTTTATCAAGCCAAGCGCGACGGCAGCAACTTAGTAAGAATGCAGCTAATAGACTAGCCCAGGTTTGATTCAATTTAAGCAGGTTTAACCTTAAGGCGTTTTCTTTTGAGAACGTCTGTGGTTAACGCCACACCGAATAAAATCATTAAACCACCCACAATGGTTTGAATTGATAAGTGCTCTTGCAAGAATAGTACACCCCAAATAATGCCAAATAGTGGTACCAGGTAAGCTACAGTAATGGCTTTGGCTGGGCCGATGTCAGCTATGAGTTTGAAATACAAGATATACGCTATGCCCGTGCCACCGACAGCCAGCGCTACCGCATTTACCCATGCATTAACGCTTGGCATTGTTTCTGGCAAGGTCGCAAGCGCGAATGGTGCTAGCATCACGCTGGCCATAGCCTGACTACCTGTAGCGACAACCAGAGGTTTAACCCCCTGCAACCATTTCTTCATCATACACGCGGCTATGCCGTAGCCAGTGGTGGCCAATAATGCAGTCAAAATAGGAAGAAAACTAATATCGCCCTCGCCGAGCTTTTGCTGACTAATAACGGTTACACCTACAAAGCCTACAAAAAGCCCCGCTACTGCTGACTTTGTTAGTTTGTCACCTAACCACAGCCAAGCGACAATGGCGCCAAACATGGGAGCCGTGGCATTTAAAATGGCATTCACTCCTGCCTCTAAATGCAGGCTGCTGTAATTAAACAGGACGAAAGGAACCGCCGTGTTAGCCATGCCCACTAGCGCAATGGCCAACCAGTGGCGCTTTATGTCTTTTACCGACCCTCGTATTAACAGCAATGGTAGCAATACCGCTGTAGCAAGCACGGTACGAATGGCTACTAATACATAAATGCCAAATTCTGGTGCGGCAACACGCATGAATATAAATGAACCGCCCCAGATACCGGCTAACACCAGCAGCGAGATAATGTCTCTTATTGCCATTCTTTTATCACCATTTTCTTATCACCCATTCTTTTATAGCCCCAGCACCCCTTGGGCTCCTTCTAAATTAAGTAAATACTGCTTACGCGGTAAACCACCTGCGTAGCCCGTTAGGGTTTTATTACTTCCGATTATACGATGGCAAGGTACAACAATAGCAATAGGGTTACGACCATTTGCCATACCCACGGCGCGGACAGCTTTTGGCTTGCCAATGGCTTTTGCGATATCTAAATAGCTAGCGGTTTCGCCGTATTTAACGTGCTGCAAAGCATCCCACACCTGATTCTGAAACGCCGTACCTTTAGGGCAAAGCGGTAGGTCAAACTCGCGTAACGTACCGTCAAAGTATGCCTGTAATTGACTGCACGCTGCTTCGGTGATGGCGTTTTTTTGCGAATGAAGGTCCTTGCTTAGCGCGCTTTCTTGCGCTGCAGTTTTTCTGCCTATGCCACCCTGCTTCGCGTTGGCCGTATTACCTGATTCAGCGGCACTCACGAACTCGATAGCCGTTATGCCTT
Source organism: Alteromonas sp. W12 (assembly GCF_001924945.1). Lineage (NCBI taxonomy): Bacteria > Pseudomonadati > Pseudomonadota > Gammaproteobacteria > Alteromonadales > Alteromonadaceae > Alteromonas > Alteromonas sp. W12. The sequence continues at coordinate 268,382 of NZ_LQXH01000008.1, read as the reverse complement.
CATCAGTGGCTTCAACTTTAACAAGCCCCTGTATGCTGTTCACGAAATCTGTATATTTCATACTTACGACTCTCTTTACTGATTGCTTAAATGCCACAATTGAAGGGTTAAATAGCTGCGCCAAGGTGCCGCTTTTTCGGGCGCTATGGGGTACTGCTGCGCCATTTTACGAACGATCAAATCACCGCCAAGATAGACGTCAGGATTTCTCTCCCCCCGCATTTTTAAATAGTCGAGCGTCCACGGGCCCACGCCTTTAATGGCGAGTATGTCTTCATGGCTTGGCATGTTACCGTTTATGAATAAACGAGCAAAATGACGTACTGCCTCTTTTCTCGCCTGTGGCATACGTAAGAATTCAAGACTGTTTTCGGCCACACTTTCAGGCGAGGGAAAGCTGTAGCGTTCACTCGTTATAGATTCAAGACCGTTTGACGGGAGCGCATCAGATACCGTTTCGCCCAGCTGATGTACCAGTAAAGTCACCTGGCCAATAGCCGCTTTTACACTAACTTGCTGGCCTACAATAGCCCGGCAGCCGCTTTCAAATACGCTCCATGCACTGGGAAGGCGTAGCCCAGGCGTTAACTTGCTCGGCGGTAACCCAGACTGCAATAGGCTTTGTTCAATTAAAAGCGGGTCAGCGTGAAGATCTAGTACCTGCTTTATGTTCTCAATTATCGTATGAAGACGACCTAAATCAGGCATGTCGATGAGAAGTTTGAATCCGTGGCGCGCCTCGTCGTGAATGGCTTTAAAAAAGCCTACACTTTCATTGCATGAAAAGTATCGCTCATAGCTCTCGTCCGTTACTCGTTCCATGCCTTCAATAGCGCGAGTTGCCAAGAAATCTCGTACATAGGGCCAATTGTACGGCGGCCGATAAGAAAGAAATAAAGAGATAGCCTTTTGTTGAACCGGCTCTTTTTTTCTAAGCTGGGTAGGAGACGTAGCGCAATATTGCTCTATGGCACGCTGCAGTTGTCTCAGTGATTGATAGCCTGCCGTAATTGCGATATCTGTCATAGATAAATGAGTTTGTTGAATAAGCTGCTTTGCAAACAAAGTGCGCTGCATATTTTGAAACTGCTTAGGCGGTATGCCCACAGCATTGACGACCAACTTATTAAGGTAACGCTCACTAATACCCAACCGCATAGCAATATCCGCAACCCGCTCAATGGGAATAACAGATAGCAGCGACAACGCTCGGTTAATCGTTGCGCCCACGCCTTTCCACGCCGCTGAACGAGGTGCACTGTCTGGTCTGCAGCGAAAACATGGACGATAACCATGTGCCATTGCCTGTGTGGCGTGTTGAAAGTAAGTCACATTCTCTTCTTTAGGAAGTCGCGCTGGACAGCTTGGCCTACAGAAAATACCGGTTGTTTTTACCGCCACAAAAAATCGTCCGTCAAAGCGCGGATCTCTGCTAAGTCTTGCTTTTGAAAGCACTGACTCAGCAGTTGTCGAATTTTCTGAAGCCCCCATGTCTGAGACAAAAAGATTGTCTGGCATTAGAATGCGCTTCCCACCTGTCGTTTATCACCTTTATCTAGTGTATCGTGCATTTGCCCTGTTGGTGCGACAAAATCAGAACTCAATAATTACAAATCTTGCTAGTCGAACTTTTCTTCCTTTCTTGCATATTCTTACAACGGTTCGCTTACCGCTAGAATAAATCAAATCATTGAAGAGATAGTGAGCATAATTAGCGACATTTGATCATTGGAGCAGCTAAACGCATAATAATGCGATAATAATAATGAGCGCCTGATGGATGTATCAGAAAACCACGGGCTTAACGAGCTGACTGTATGCTGAACTCTTTGCGCACCTTCAAGCTGCGCCTGTCTAAAATTTGGCTGATAGCGATGCTAATAGTCATTACACAAAGCGCTTTTGCGGATTGGCTTGATGACTATGCTAGTTACGTTCAAAAGGAAGCCTCAAAATACAACGTGCCTGGTTATGCGTTTGTGTTTTATGAACAGGGCAAAGCGCCAAGGGTTTACGTATATGGAAGTACCCGCAAACGCGGCGGAGAGAAAGTTACAGAGAACACAGTATTCAGGCTAGCTTCTGTTTCAAAAACCTTTACTGCGTTGTTGTCAGCTAAACTTGTAGAAAAAAACCAGCTTAGCTGGGAAACGCCGATAACCACCTTATTACCCGACATTCCTTTTAAAGGCAAAGGAATGAATGCGCTGCAACTGCAACATATCGTTGGCCAATCTAGTGGCTTTATGCCCAACGCTTACGACAACCTTATTGAAGCTGACTACTCGCTGGAGCGCGTGCTTAAATCCCTGGGCGAGCTTGAACCACTGTGTGCGCCGGGTGAATGCTATACCTATCAAAATGCACTCTTTGGTGCGCTGGAATACTACTTCAGCAACAATAATACCTCTTACTCACGACAGCTTCAGGCCAACCTGTTTGCACCACTAGGTATGAAAACAGCCAGTGTTGGAAAAGGCGGATTGCTTGCATCAGAATCATGGGCTCAACCTCATATTGCTATCGCCAGAAATAAATGGCGCGAAGGAAAGGTAGAAAGCAACTACTACCGGTTCTCTCCAGCTGCTGGCGTTAACGCTAGCATTTCAGATATGACGATTTATCTGCAAGCGCTGCTAGGCGAGTTCCCCACGGTCATATCCGATGAAATGGTGGACTATGTCACTACAGAGCGCGTGAAAACGAAGCGTGAAACCTACCGCAGAGGTTGGCGCGGCATGATTGACGATGCTCACTATGGTTTGGGTTGGCGTATTTACGACTTAAATGGATTACAGCTTAACTATCATGGGGGTTGGGTAAAAGGCTATCGCGCTGACGTGGCGTTTTTGCCTGAACACAAAGTTGGCTATGTGATGCTGATGAACGCAGAGTCGAATATGATTAATTCAACGACAGCCGAGTTTTGGAAGCGTTACTTGAAAAAAGCCGACGCAGATAAGTAATATCGGCATCGGCTTTTAGGTACTTTCATTCAGATATTAAACGCTACTGTTTTAGATAGGTATAACCTGCCAAACAGTTTTCGTAAAAATCAGTCCAGCGAACCCCTTCACGAGGGTTCAATTTTCCGTCCCACACTTGCTTGTCTATCATGCGTTTTACGTCTGATGCCATTGCGCGCGGGTTATACTGCATAACGTTAAGTACATCTTCTACCGATGACCCCTTCACCACTTCTTCAATGTAAAAGTCTTCAGGATCGTCGTCATAGCTGTAAATATGCACTTCATTTAAGCGACCAAACAAGTTGTGCATGTCGCCCATAACGTCTTGATAAGCGCCCGTTAAGAACAAACCAATGTAGTACGGCTCATCTTTCTTAAGTGGGTGCATTGGCAGTACGTCAGTAATTTCACGGCCAATAGTGAACTGATCAATTTTACCGTCGCTATCACAGGTAATATCCACTAGCGAGCAATTGACCGTTGGCTCTTCATTCATACGAATAAGAGGCACTACCGGCAGCAGCTGGTCGATGGCCCATGTATCAGCAGCCGACTGGAATACAGAGAAGTTACAAAGGTACTGAGACGACAAACTGTAATCTAGCTCTTGAAGCTCTTCTGGAACATATTCTTCGTTGCGATACCACTGCTGTAAGCGACCCATAATTTGCCAGTACAGCGTTTCGATTTTGCCCAGCTCTTCAAGTGACAACACGCGTAATTTAAATGCATCTAGCGCTTGCTCTTTATACTGCGACGCATCGTTGTAAATTTCATGCATGTTCGTTTGTTCATCAAACGTGTCTGCAAGTTCGCGCATATTCTTAAGGAAGAAGTGTTCACCCGCTTTTGCTGATGTATCCATTTGCGACGCATTCGACTTAATTTCGCCCACAATTTCCGTGATAACACAGCTGTGATGCGCAGTGATTGCACGTCCACTTTCACTAACCAGATGCGGATGCGGTACGCCTTCAAGGTCGCACATTTCCTTCATGCCATAGACAACGTCAGCAACATACTCTTGCATGCTGTAGTTACGCGACGATTCATTAGTTGAATTACTGCCGTCGTAATCGATACCAAGGCCACCACCTACATCAACATAATCTAGCTCGAAGCCCATTTTGTGAAGGTCTGCGTAAATACGCGCGCCTTCGGTTACCGCTTCTTTAACCGCACGAATGTCTGTTAATTGGCTACCAATATGGAAATGCAGCAGCTTTAAGCAGTGCGCCATGCCTTGCTCTTCAAGGTAGCGGGCTGCGTTAATGATCTCAGTAATGGTTAAACCGAATTTCGCACGTTCACCACCAGAGCTTTCCCACTTACCACGACCTTTCACCGTCATTTTTGAGCGCACACCAATGATAGGATCGATATCCAGCTCTTTGGCTATTTTTACCAGAAGAAGAAGCTCGGTGTATTTTTCAACTACTACCACAACGCGGCGACCCAGCTTTCTTCCTAACAGCGCAAGACGCATAACTTCGTCGTCTTTATAACCATTTAGGATAGTCAGAGACTCTTCGTTAGTATTCATGGCAAGCACAGTCAGAAGCTCGGCTTTTGACCCCGCTTCTAAGCCATAGTTAAATGGCTTGCCCGCATCGACAATTTCCTCAACGACTTCGCGCATTTGGTTTACTTTTACCGGATACACACCTTGGTACTGGCCTTGGTATTCGGCTTCTTCGATGGAGCTTCTAAATGCTTTGTTCAAGCCTGCAACTTGCGAGCGCAGAATATCGTGGAAGCGCACTACAACAGGAAACTGTACGCCTTCTTTGCGGATATCTTCAATTACCGAATTAAAGTCGATTCGAATGCTAGGATCTTCAGGAACAGGGGTAATATGGACGTTGCCGTTTTCACCAATTTGAAAATAGCCGCCACCCCATTGAGACACGCCATAGACGCGCTCCGCTTCTTCGATGCTCCAATCTGACAATTTATTCACCTATTTGTAAGTGGGCTAGGCCAATACCTAGCATAGAAAGTGCGAAAATAAGCAGCGTATTATAGTCAACGTAAGACTGAACGCGATAGTTGTTGCGATATAAAATATCTATTGTCGCGACGAATTTTGTTTATCGAACGCGGGCTTTTTTAGCCTATCCAAGTTCGAACATAATCTATAACAACGTTATCTGCTTTTTCTTCACAATGGGTTATAAACTCTGAGATGCTTTGAGTACGTTCAAGTTCAAATCCCAGTTTAATTGATGGCGCGCTAAAAAACTTTTCTGCAATGTGATCAGCATCAGTTGCTTCATCTTCTAGCCATGTCTCGCTGAGCTGACTTCGCCTATCTAATTTGATGGGTGCTTTTATTTGATTGAAGGTATCAGAATTGGGGATTTGCCAACTACGCATGTCTACAAATAAGTGAAAGGGTCGGCCTTTACGGGTTTTCAAGCAATCAGAAAGCTTAGCAAGGTACTGAATGTTCGTGGACATATCCCACTTACCGCGAAGCGTGACCAAAATACAATTTCTAAACGGCTCAATATGAAAAGGGGTCGTAGACATTTACTCGTACATCTCTATGCGACTATATGAATAGCTAACTCAACATCTATAGCATTCACATACTAGAGCTGATAAGCATCAACTACAACTATAGTTGAGTACTTTATAATTAAGTTTAATACCCAATAAAAAGGCCTGTGTTTTAAACAGGCCTTTATAGAAGATGTCTCAAAGAGATACGCTGTATTAGTCGTCTCCGAACTCGCGAATAATGCTGTTAATAGTGTCTTTAGCGTCACCCAGAACCATGCGCGTGTTGTCTTTGAAAAACAGTGGGTTGTCTACACCGGCAAAACCGGCATTCGCAGAACGCTTAAGTACAAAGACCGTTTTCGCACGATGTGCTTCGATAACTGGCATTCCGTAAATAGGGCTGCCTTTCATCTCTTTGGCTGCTGGGTTAACAACATCGTTTGCACCGATAACAATAACCACGTCATAGTTTTCCATACGAGGGTTAACGTCATCCATCTCGTATAGTTGGTCATAAGGCACGTCAGCTTCTGCCAATAACACGTTCATGTGGCCCGGCATACGCCCCGCTACAGCGTGAATGGCGTAATCAACCGTACAGCCATTTTCCTCTAGCAACGACTGAAGTTCACGTACCGCATGCTGCGCTTGCGCAACCGCCATACCATAACCAGGCACCACCAGTACTGCTTGCGCTGCTTCTAATACATAAAATGCATCTTGCGCCGACAGTACTTTAATCTCGCCTTCTATTTTTTCGCCGGCCTCGACTGGCTTGGCAAAGCCAGACAACAACACATTCATCAATGAACGGTTCATGGCCTTACACATAATATTGGTAAGAATTAAGCCTGACGCGCCTACTAATAAGCCGGTAACAATCAATATTGTGTTGCCTGTAGCAAGACCTGCCGCCGACGCTGCTACACCTGAGTAACTATTTAACAGCGCAATAACCACCGGCATATCTGCACCACCAATTGAAATGGTAGCCCACAAGCCGAAACTTAGTGACAACGCAATAGCACAGTATATCCAAAGTGGGTTGCTTGGGTCGGTAGTAAAGAAATAACCAATCACCACCATGCCAATTAGATGCAAGATGCTTAGCTCGCGAAGCCCTGTGAAAATAACGGCTTTAGAGCTCATTTTTCCTGACAACTTACCCCAGGCTACCACCGAGCCAGAGAACGTAATGCCCCCAACTAAAATTGTGAAAAACAGGGTAATAAAAGTAAACGCACTTTCAGTTTTAAGAGTAATTAGGCTCATTCCGGCTAATGTTGCCCAACCCAGAAGCAATGACGCTGCGCCACCAAAGCCATTAAATAACGACACCATTTCTGGCATTGCCGTCATTTCAACGGTCTTGGCTTTCCACGCACCAAAGGCGCCACCAATAACAAAACCTAGCAGGATGTAATGATAGCTAATGATCTGCTGGTCAAGCAGGGTGACGACGACAGCAACCAGCATACCAATGGCAGAAATAAAGTTACCTTTTTTCGCGGTATCTGGATGGCTAAGTAACTTAAGTCCTAGTATAAATAGTGCCGCAGCTACTACGTACGCAAGGTTTATTACGGTTACGATATCACTCACTTGCGTACTCCTTATTTATCTTTTTTCTTGAACATGCCAAGCATGCGATCAGTAACGAGATAACCACCCACCACGTTGATGCTGGCCAGCGCCACCGCTGCGGTACCAAGAATGGTCGTTAGCAAGTTGTTGTCGCTACCCGAGGCTACCAATGCTCCCACTAACGTAATACCCGATATCGCGTTAGAGCCTGACATTAAGGGTGTATGTAAGGTTGCTGGGACTTTTCGAATTAACTCAAAACCCAAAAAAGCAGCCAGTAGCACGATGAAAAGTAGGTAAATGATTTCCATGATTAGGCTCCTTTGTATGCGTTGTTAAGCATGTCGTTGGTGATGCTACCGTCGTGGGTAATAACACAGCCGGCCAGAATGTCGTCTTCTAAATTCAGCCCAAAGGTTTTGGTTTCATCGTCAAAGAACTCATCCACAAGGTTGTAGATGTTATTGGCGTACATGTCGGTGGCGGCTTTAGCCACATACTGGCTCCAGTAACCATTACCAATTACCTTTACACCGTTAACTTCAACGGTTTCGCCAGCAACCGAACCTTCAACATTACCACCTGATGTTGCGGCCATATCTACAACCACACTGCCCGGCTTCATGAGTGCTAATGTATCTTTTGATATGAGCACTGGTGGTTTGCGACCAAATAACTGCGCTGTCGTAATAACAATGTCAGAGTCGGCAATCGCGTCGCGTTGCGCTTCTTGCTGCTTCGCTTTTTGTTCATCGGTCAGTTCTTTTGCATAACCGTCCTTCGTTTGGCCTGTTTCCCCAATGTCGATCTTAAGGAATTTGCCACCTAGCGATTCTACTTGCTCAGCCACCACAGGGCGGGTGTCATAAGCAAGTACGTTTGCGCCTAAGCGTTTCGCGGTTGCTATGGCTTGAAGACCCGCTACGCCAGCTCCAATAATAAATACCTTTGCTGGTTTTATTGTTCCTGACGGTGTCATCATCATAGGTAATATTGATGGCAACTGATTCGCCGCCTGCATCACCATTACGTAACCCGCAAGACTCGCTTGCGAGCTCAATGCGTCCATTTTTTGTGCACGAGAAGAACGAGGGATCATCTCTACAGAAATAGCGGTTAGCCCCTTTTCTGCAATAGACTCAACAAGCGATTGCTGAAAGAAAGGGTCGAGATGGCCTACCACAATGGCCCCTTTTTTCATCAACGCTAGCTGTGCATCGGTGGGTTTGTTCACCGCCACCAGCATATCTGCTGTTGATAATGCATCATTCACATCATCGATGACAGTCACGCCTACATCTTTGTATTCTTTATCTGAATACCCTGAGTGTACGCCCGCCCCCGCTTCTAGCAGTAAGGTCGCCCCTTTTTTCACCAGACGCTGTGCACTACTAGGTGTAGCCGCACATCGCTTCTCCACATTATTTAGCGGATCTGGCGCTTTTGACTCATTTAATATTATGATTTTCACACGCTTCTCCTCACATTCCGGCTATCCGAGAATGACACCCTTTAAACAGTACTAAGCCATTTTATTCACTTATGCCTAGCATTCTCTAGCGAAATCAAAAACAGAACAGGCAATTTCTGTATTTATTTTGCTTCGAATAGCACCCCTCATTCCGCTTATTTTTCAAGCGAAACTGCGGCAAAGCTACGCTATATGGGCATACATCACTAGTATCATTTACTTACGAGTCATAACTAATATTTATATAGAAATGGCATACAGGCGATAAATGAAGTGGATAAAGAAGCATTTATTCTGTGAATACATTAATAATTGTGCACTTTTTAAACACACGTAAAGGTGAAATACGATAATCGATGTCGAAGAAATCACGCCTTTTAAATAAGGTGATTCAATTAATTTAAAAAATTGTTAAAAAAATTTGGGGGATTTTACAAAGCGTGTCGTCTTGATGAATTAACAGCGAAATGCTGTGAGAGAAAGCCAAGTGGGGTGCACACCATAAGGCGCATTAAAATTAACGATTAGGACACACACCATCATGTATAGGAAAACCAAGCTTGCATGCTCAGTGGCAGCAGTTTTAGCGTCGGCTATTTCTGCGAATAGTGCATTTGCCCAAGACGCGCAACCCAATAAAGACGTAGAAGTGATTGAGGTAAGTGGTATCCGCTCATCGGTTGCAAAATCGATGGATGTTAAACGCAGCTCTGCTGGCGTAGTCGACGCCATTAGCGCAGAAGACATCGGTGATTTTCCCGATACCAACTTAGCTGAATCACTACAGCGTATTACCGGCGTATCTATCGACCGTTCAGGCGGTGAAGGCCAGCTAATTACCGTACGTGGTTTTGGACCACAGTTTAACACCGTGTTGGTAAATGGCCGTCAAATGGCGTCTGAAAACGATTCGCGTGCGTTCAGTTTCGACACGATTGCTTCTGAGTTAGTAAGCAGCCTTGATGTGCATAAAACGTCAACGGCCACAATGCAGTCTGGTGGTGTAGGCTCTACCATTAATATTAATACCGCGCGCCCGTTCGCATTAAACGGTTTTAAAATGGCGGGCTCGGTAAAAGGCGTGTACGACGAAAATAGCGAAGAAACTACGCCGCAATTTTCTGGCCTTATTAGCAACACGTTCAATGACGACACCTTCGGTGTATTACTTGCCGTTTCACACCAAGAGCGTGAGACTCGCTTAAACCAGGCTCAGATGGACGGTTGGCTAGAAAACGTTGGCGTGCCAAACCCTGTTACGCAGTCAGGCGACGCTTGGACAGGCAATGTATTTTCACCGCGAAACTACGATCACAAAGTGACCTTTGAAGAGCGTACCCGTACAAACGCTAATCTTGTATTCCAATATGCACCTAACGACAAACTGGTTGTAACTGCTGACGCACTGTATTCAGATTTTGACGTAGAGTCTGAAGCAACGTCATACGGCCACTGGTTTACCGCACCTAACATTCAGGGTGTAGGTGATGACGGCAGCCTGTTTGATGAAAACGGCAATCGCCGCAGCCCAACGGTTGATGCAAACGGTACTATTGTCGATTTATACCAAGAGGTAGGTTTGGCGACCGATATGCACGCCAAAACGTTCGACCGTTTAACTGATACCTATGCCATAGGCCTTAACTTTGATTACCAGTACTCTGATAATCTGAATTTATCGTTTGATTTAAGTCATTCAGAAGCCGAGCGCGAAGCCAATAATGGTGGCGGCGATCAGCTTTCACTTATTGGTTATGCCAACCGCGTACGATTCCAGGTAGATGACAATATTTTACCTGTTGCCAGCATGTTCGCTTCGCCTAATGACAATATTTATAGCGGACAACAAGAACTAGATGGCGCGATTGTTACGGGTCCTGACGGATTCCCTATATACAACCCTGCACTGACACCTGATGGTGTGAGCAATCATCTTGATGAAGCTAACAGCCGAGCTCACGTAATGCTGCGTCGAGGCTGGGCGGTAGAAGATGAAGTGAGCCAGCTGCGTTTTGACGGCGAATACGTAACAGATGGCAGCGGCCTAACTGAAATTCGCTTTGGCGCACAGTACAGCACCGAAACCAAATCACTTACCCGTTGGGACAATGAAGGTGTAGGTATTCACTGTACTTACTGTGGTTACCCAGACTTGCCTGAGATCCCAGCAGGCAGCCAATACGTTTTTGACGCAGGCAGCGATTTTCTTTCTGACGTAAGTGGTAGCGGTCGTATGCCCACCTCTTGGCTTGCCCACGATGGCGAAGCCAACTTTGCGTTTTTAGAATCTTACTATCAAAGCGTAAATGGTGATTCGATTAGTTTTGATGCGGTGCGCCGTAACAACAGCTTTGAAGTTGAAGAAGATATTATCTCTACCTATATGGAATTCGACTTTGAAGGCGAAGTTGCAGACATGTTCTTAAGCGCAACCGCTGGTGTGCGTTATGAAATGACGGATGTGACGGTTAACGGAACGCAAGCGCCAATAACGGGCTTAACGATTCTGGATCAAACCGAAATGCTGGCTGGTTTTGGCGATGCGCAAAGTATTGCCACTGAGTCTGATTACGACGTGCTATTACCTAACTTCAGCGTACGTTTAGAAATTACCGACGATTTAATTGCGCGCTTTGCGGCGAGCTCTACCATTACTCGCCCTACGCTTAACAGCATGTCGCCGGTAACCGTAATTACGACCACCCGCCAAGGTGGTGACTTAACGTCTACCAGTGGTAACCCTGCACTAGAGCCATTCAAATCGGACAACTTGGACTTGTCACTAGAGTATTACTATGACGAAGCAAGTTATGCATCAATTGGTTACTTCAGAAAGTTGGTATCGAACTTTATTGTTAATAGCCAAGAAGACAAAACCTTCGAGCTTGCTGACGGCAGCCTGCTAACCGACCCTTCTACAGGCACTAACGCTAGCGCGCCAGATGCGAGTGACGACGTTGCTGTGTTTACCAATACTCTGCCAAATAACGGTGAAGACGCGACGGTAGACGGCTTCGAGCTTGCGCTTCAGCACACTTTCGATAATGGCTTTGGGGTGCTTGCCAACGGAACTATCGTTGACAGTGACGCCGAACTCGATCCATTCGATATTAATCAGGTATTTGCACTAACCGGGTTAAGTGATTCTTACAACTTGGTGGCATTTTATGAAACTGACGATTATCAAATTCGCCTTGCCTATAACTGGCGTGATGAGTTTGTTCAGTCGTTAACACAAGGGCAGGGTGACGGCCCAACCATTGTTGAGTCTTATCAACAGCTTGACATTAGCGGTAGCTACAGCGTGACAGACAATGTAGAAATCTTCTTTGAAGGTATTAACCTTACAGAAGAGTTTGTACATAAACGCGGTCGCTTCTCTAATCACTTGCTGTTGGTTGAAGACAGCGGCAGACGTTGGGCCTTCGGTGTGCGCGGAAACTTTTAGTTTCGCGTAATTGGGGCCGACATTTGTTGGTCCCACATTCGTGGCTACCATTTGGTAGCCACAGTTTTTATTCAGGAAATCAGTATGACAACAGCAACTCCCATAACGCACATTGTAGTAGTTGGTGGCGGTAGCGCAGGGTGGCTAACGGCTGGTCGTATTGCAGCGCAACATCAATGCGCTACCCGCAAAGACATTAAAGTAACCTTAATAGAAAGCCCCAATGTGCCTATCATTGGCGTGGGCGAAGGCACCTGGCCAACCATGCGCTCAACACTAATTGCATTGGGTATTAGCGAAACCACTTTCATCAAAGAATGCGACGCCACATTCAAGCAAGGAGCAAAGTTTGCTAAGTGGACCACTGGTGAAGAGCACGATTTTTACTACCACCCTCTCATGCTGCCCCAAGGGTTTTCGCAAACAAATTTAGGTCCTTACTGGCAGACTGTAGCACCAGAATTAAACGAGTCTTTTTCCCATGCAGTATGTGTTCAGGAAGCGATATGCGAAGCAGGTTGTGCACCTAAAAGCATACGCCACGCAGAGTTTGCAGGCACCGCAAACTATGCTTATCACCTAGATGCAGGAAAATTTACCGCCTTTTTAACCAAACACTGCACTGAAAAACTAGGTGTACACCATGTGCTGGCCGACGTTAACCGCATCGAAAGCAGCAATAACGGCGATATCAAAGCCCTTCATACCGAGCAAGGGGTAACAGTAGAAGGCGACCTCTTTGTTGACTGTACCGGCTTCAAATCTATGCTGCTCGGCGAACACTACAAGGTGCCGTTTATTCCCTGTGACGATGTACTTTTTATCGACCGAGCATTAGCAGTACACGTGCCTTATGACACCCCGCAAAGTCCTATTGCTTCCCACACTATCTCCACCGCACAAGACGCCGGTTGGGTTTGGGATATCGGTTTGCAGTCACGCCGAGGTGTAGGCCACGTCTATTCCAGTAGGCATCAGAGTAAAGATGACGCCTATGCTCGCTTAGACACATACGTTCGCCAAACCAGCACGTTAAACGGCATAGATGGGATAAACGTAAAAGACATTACTATTCGAAGCGGACACAGGCAGTACTTTTGGCAAAATAACTGCGTGGCTGTTGGGCTAGCGGCGGGCTTTCTAGAGCCGTTAGAAGCTTCAGCGCTTGTACTGGTGGAGCTGTCTGCCTCAATGATCGCCGAACAGTTGCCAGCAAATCGAGCCGTAATGGATATTGTGGCAAAGCGCTTTAATGACACCTTTTCTTACCGTTGGCAGCGAATTATCGACTTCTTAAAGCTGCATTACATGTTGAGTAAGCGAGAAGACAGCGCATTTTGGCGGGACAATCGCGATAGTCATACTATTCCGGAATCATTAAAAGAATTACTCGCGTTGTGGCAATACCACCCACCTAGTGACAAAGACTTTACCAGCAACAACGAGGTATTCCCCGCGGCAAGCTATCAGTATGTCCTGTACGGTATGGGGTTCACCTCAGATTTAGGCGCGCATCAGCAATGGGTTAACGCCGACTTTGCTAAGCAACAGTTGATGCAGAACAGAAAAGCTCGCGGCATGGCGGTTGAGAAACTGCCTAAACATCGCGAACTTATTAATAAAATTCACCAATTCGGCCTGCAGGCCGTTTAACGTAAATCAATAAGCAGGGCCTACGTATGACTCACATGGTTGCCATTAATAATAAACAACATGCAGATTTGAAAGTAACCGACGATGCATTGTCACTCAGTGCCAATCAGCACCTTGTTCCTGTGGTGGTCTCTGAACTCAACAAGCTTGTGGTACATTACCCCGTGGTGATCACCAAGTTTGACGATTCTGGACAATTTGGCTTATCTGCCTTGCTAGGTTTTGAAGAAAAAGAAAACCTATTTTGGCAACAAGGTGAATGGGAGGCGGTTTATATTCCCGCACAGTTTGAACGCCTGCCTTTTTATGTAGGAACGGAAGCACAAAGCGCTGACTGCAGCAACCGGGTGCTGTGCATTGATATGGATAACGCTTCAGTAAGCGAAGAAAAAGGCACACCGCTTTTTGATAACACGGGAGAGCCCAGTAACTACCTGTTAGAAAAGCAGCAGATCCTTGCTCAGCTTCTTGACGGTGAAACGCAAAATCAACGTTTTATTGCCGCGCTGCAACAGCACAACCTTATCACACCATTCACCCTAGATATTACCTTTGAAAACGAAAGCAAAACGTCTATAACAGGGTTATATACCATTGATGAAGATAAGCTTGCGGCGCTTAGTGCTGACGCGATTGCTGATTTGCATGCACAACACATGCTGCAAAGCATTTACACGCTCATAGCGTCAAACGCACAAATCTATGCCCTTATCGACAAAAAGAACAAGGCGAATAAAAACGCAGACGCATGGTTTCAAACTACGAATTGATTAAGGTTGGTGAGCAAGCCACACCGATTGTTGTTATCGATGGTTTCATACCAGACCCGCTGAGTTTGGTAGAAACAATTGCTCAACACCACCCATTTACAAAACAAGATGGCGACTTTTATCCGGGGGTGAGAAGTCACCCGCCCCAGGAGTATGTCAAACACCTACATACCTCGCTTCCGTTGTTGTTTAGCCAACTTGCTTCGCATAATGGGCTACAAGATTTTGGCGTGGAAAAGCCGCTTCAAATACCCCTAGTGCAACTTTCCATAGCCAATCAAGCGCCGAAAAGTTTATCGCCCATTCAATGTATTCCGCACATCGATACGCAAAAGGATAATGAATGGGCATTGGTGCACTATCTGTTTAGCGCGCCTTTGGGCGGTACTGCATTCTATCGACATATTGAAACGGGGTTAGAGCGGGTTAATGCCGCGCAATACGAAGGCTATTTTAAAACCTTAAAACGTCAAGCCACCAGCGTAGGGTTACCACCTAAAGCGTACATAAACGGTGATACCGCCATGTTCACCCAAATCGCCCGTATTGAGCCTATGTTTAATCGCGCTGTGTTGTATCCAGCCAACTTGCTGCACAGCGGCTGTTTACCTAACGATATTTCGGATTATGCTGATGTGAAAGAAGGCAGGCTAACCGCAAACGCCAGTATCACGTTTAAAGGGTAAAACGCTCAGCCCTAATAATGAGGGCTATGAAAACTTCAGATAGCGATTTGCGATAGCTGCCTTTGGTAGTGCTCGTTACTGCAATTTTAAGATTGACGACTAATTCATTAGTGAGAGTGTAATAGACGCGATTTCATCCGTGCCCGTTACGGTTATTGGTGAAGTCAGGCTATCAAAGGTAAATGGAATTTTCTCATAGCTTCGACCGCCGTGTTCTCTAGCCACTTCAACGTGAAGTATTAACGACGAAGAGTTTGCGCTTTTTCCAAAATCATCCAATCCATCCCACTCTATGTGCAAGGGTGCGTTTTTCTTTGTAGCCCCGGCAAACCCATCGACTAAACCTTCATTTTTCCGACCCACTCTTCGCCACCATGTGCGCAGCTCGCCTAGCCATCTTTCGCTGGTGCCGCGAAGCGCCAAGCTTTTTACTAGCCGGTTCTTTTCGTCGCTTAACCACACGCTTACGTAAGGACCGCGATAATCTGCAATGTCAAATAGCGGTAAGGTGATATCAATTGAGATGGCGTGGCCATTTTTTTCAGCCTTGTTTTCACCCGACGTGCGAGCTGTATAGGTGTTGCTGGTAAATACCCTGCCATTTTCATCAATTAACTTCAGCGCTAGTGATGGGTTCGCGTTAACTAACTCCATGGCTTGCTGCGCTGTTTTGGTTGCCGAAAAGTGTGCTAACAACATGGCTTCAAATGCGTTATCCGCCACTGATATGGCTTGAAACTTGGCGCTTGGCCAACCGTCACTGTGGCTTAACACGCCCTTTTCTAAAGACGCCAGCTTTGAAGTAGAAAGTACTGGGCGTTGCCACGGCCTGATGTATGCGATGGTGCTTGGATTACTAACAGCGTCCGTTGCGCGGCCATTTTGAATTACAGCCTCTTGCGCCACGGTCCCCTGCCAACTAAAACCTTGGTTCGACGCGTGGGTTTCTAGCCCTTGCGCGCTAATGTGGTAAGAACGAATATTAATTGATGTCAGGTAGTGAGCAATGCGATCTACGGCAAGAGAAGCTGTGAACTCGGATAAATCCCACTGGATAGGTGACGCAAATGCCACGCTGTTATCGTCATTAAAATTGACCTCAGCAATGCGCGCCACACGAGCAAGACGTCTCACTTCGCGACGCGAAAGGCCATGCTTACCTTGAACATATTCGGTCCAATAGTCATAAAGCGCACCGTTGCGGCAGCTTATGTTACCTTCAGTCCGATTAAACCAATCCTCGCACCGCTTAATGGCACTGTACAGCCACGCCACAAGTGTACCTTCGTAACGTTGATTAATTTCGCTAAGCGCACTCGTTGCGTTTGATTTAACTAGCGTTTGATAGGTGTCTTTAATCAGTAGATCAATATTCTTTTGCTCAATGGCGCTAAGTGTCTGCTCTTCGTACAGGGTTATTTCTGTGTTAAGCGTGTGGGAGGTTGCTTCTGGTGATGGTACAGGAAACACATACAACTCGGCCTTAACAGCATAGCTGGCGGTAAATACCGCCAGATATAAAAGGAAACGCCCAACCATTATTCGCTGACTTGTGCAGTGGTGGTGTCACTTTGCTCCTGCTGACGTGGCGCAGGCGCTGGATCAGCTAACGTTAAGTAGCCATCACCATTAGTGTCGTAGCGATGAAAGGCATTAAACCCAGACACCATGTACTCTGAAAATGTCATTTTGCCATTCTCGTCTGTATCAAGAACTTCAAAGCGAACGTAAGTTTGTTTAATTTGCCCTTCATGGGTTTTCTCAATCTGTGCATCCAGCCTGTCTTCAAACTCAAGCACGTATTCTTGCTCTGTAAGCTTGTCATCACTGTTTTCGTCTGTACGCTGGAATTGCGCTTTGCGAACGGCGTGAAACTCTTCTTTTGTTACCTTTTCGTCACCGTTTTGGTCGTATAAGGTGACAAAGCCTTCAATATTGTGGCTGGTCGGCATGCGCAACATAGGGCGCTGTACTAGCTCAGGTTTGTCGTCTTTTTCCTGTGACGCCGAGCGACGGGGCGCTGGTTCAGGGTCGCCCAGTGCAACTACACCATCATTATCACTGTCCATACGTGAGAAACTTCGCTCACCCACCGCGTTTACTTCATCAATAGTAATGAACTCGTCATCGTTGCTGTCAACAGCATGGAAACGTATGTGAGTTTGTTTTACCGATGCTTTTCTGTCTTCAGCTAACCGTTTTTCTACTTTGCCTTCCCACTCATAAACATATTCACTTTCATCAAGTACACCGTCTTTGTTGGTATCAGACGCATTGAAGCGAGCGCGTCTGGCATCAACGAACTCTTCTAATGGAAGTGACTCGTCTTTGTTTAAGTCATAGGTCAATATAATGCCGCTGGCGCTATGTGGTGCAGCTACTGCCGAAGCGCTAATACAAAGCGCAGATACAACGGCTAAACTTACTGTTTTAAACATAATTATCTCCTTGTACCCTCAATGATTAATAGGCTTCGAATGATAGTGTGGTGGTGTAGCTATAAGTGGGCACGTCTGCACCATCAGGCGCGTCGGTACGCAGTCTTACTTGCATCAAATAGACATCTTGTGCTGAAGGAGTAAATGACGCTTGCCCATTGGCATTTGTCGTTAATTTTTCTACATCAGATTCTTCGGCGAACTGATCTTTTCCTTGGTACACCGAGATTTCATGATCGGTAACAGGCTTACCGTTAAACAGAACTTTGAAATTAAAACTCTCGTTGGCAAACAAACTGTTAGGGTGATTAATTGCCACGATCTCTAAGCCGTCGTTTCTTGGCGCTAACGCCTGTTCACTTGGCCCTTTCTTCGTTACGTACGTTGTTGCAAACGTAACTGATTGAAAGTGCTCTTTTAATATCGCACCTTCAGGTAGAGGCTTTTCATTACCTCGCATAGAGCCACGCTCACCGTCCTTTTCATACACGCGAAAAATTGCCCCCATGCGTTTTCCGGTTGAAAACTGGTAAGTCCCTTCTTCCTCTAAAGTGTGCTCAAGAACATTACGGGTAGAAAGATCGACAACCTTCTCCACACTCACTAGCTTGCCGCTAGGGGTAACCACTTCAAACGATGCATTCGTAATTGCCGCTTCTGGTACAAAAAATTGTTCTGCAAAAGATGCATCCAGCGTGACTTTACCGCCTCTAACCGGTTCAAACTGAAGCGGTTTTAGGTAAGCCACGTGGGCTAGAGCAGCGCCACTGAAGCAGCTTGCAATAAGCAAGGGTAAACTGATGAGCGTGTGTTTTTTCATGGTTTTTTATTTTCTAGTTGTGTAAAAGTGAAATCATACTATTGCAAATGATAATTGTTATCAATAGTATTACGATCGATTTTTGACGCACGAAGTGTCAAGAAATCGCTTTGACAGGCGCGATTTAAGAAAAATAAAAATGATATCAACCGACGCAAACAGGAGGCTTAGCGTTGATACGAAATACTAATTATTTGCACTTTTATTAAAAATTGGAAAAGAACAATGAAATTTAAACGCTCAACGGTAGCTATTTCGCTTGGCTGTGCGCTAACACTTCCTGCCCTAGCTCAACAATCAGAATTGGCAGTTACAAAGGCCAAAAGTGAAGAAACCCTGACAACGACTGTCGAAACCGTGCTGGATGCACAAACTCTGTCAAAGCGCTCAATTACAAATATTGAAGATACCGCTCGCTATATCCCAGGGGTACAAACTAATGATACGGGTAACCGTTTCGGTAACGATGGCTTCAACATTCGCGGCTTGGAAGGAGACGCTGTAGCAGTAACTGTAGATGGCGTCGGTCAAGGCGAAACGCTAAACCCAAGCTCATTTGCCGCTTATGGAATGTATGGATCGAGCCGCGGCGAAATTGAATTGGAACACGTAAAAGCCGTCAACATCACTAAAGGCCCAAGCGCTGTCGCGCAAGGACCAGGCTCCCTCGCTGGCTCAGTTACCTACGTGACCAATGAAGCGAGCGACTTTTTACCTGCCACAGGTGATGCCACAGGCGTTAAATTGAAAACCGGTTTTGATGCACGCTCTGACGAATGGCTAGTACACGGCACCGTCGCTAACAGAACGGGTAACTTCGACTCGCTATTGCAATACACAATGCGCGACAGTAGTGAAACAGAAGCCCACAGCCATGGTGAGAATATCTCTGGCTCAGCACGTGGTCAGGCTGACCCGATGGATAATCAAGTCGATGCAGTTTTACTTAAACTTGCTTATAACTTTTCCGAGCACCAGCAACTAGGCTTTGTTTACGAAAAGACAGACAGAGAAACGAACGGCATACCTCTTTCTCGCCAAAGTGACACTTATTTTGACTTCACCTCAGCGGATGAAAATAACCGCGAGCGAATTGGGCTTTTCTTTAACAACGAAAACCTAGGCCTAGCGTTTGCTGACAGCATAGATGTGACATTGAACTATCAAGAGCTGTTTTCATCGGGTGTAACCAGCTTTCTTTACGGCAGTGCAGACGGCGACGCTATATTGCGTACCGAAGACCGCAATTTCAGCCAGGACTCATTGAGTTTCAATGTTGATTTAGCCAAATCAATCACCGGAGAATTTAACCATGAGATTATTTATGGTTTTAGTTTTCAACAGGTGGACGCTGAAGCGGTGATGTTTGACCGCAGGTTTGCTGGACAAACCGCGGACTCGCCTATATTAGACGGCTACCCTATTCGCGACCAAAGCTTCGTTCCAGAAACCGAAAAAGCGTTAATTACAGCCTACCTAGCTGACACGGTTGAACTGAGCGAGCAATTAAGCGTAAACCTTGGACTTCGCTACGATTCTACGGAATATACGCCTACTGTAGACAGCACATTTTCAGACCCCACAGGGTTAAGTATCACAGACAGCGAATTTAGTGCGGTGGTAGGAGAGATTGGTGCTACCTACGAATTTGTAAAAGGCCACTCTATAAATGCTCGAATTGCTCAGGGCTACCAAGCGCCTACGCTCCAAAGCTTGTATTTTGGTACAAACTCAGGCGATGAAGTCACCGATATCATAACTGGTAACACGTTTATTGACCTTGATCGTATTGCCAACAGTGAACTCGATGCTCAAGAATCGACTAACTTTGAACTCACCTATATTGGTGATTTCGAGAACGGAAATGTCAGCGTGTCGGTGTTTAGAACTGAATACACTAACATGATTCAAGACGAGACTTATTCAACGCCTTATGGCACTGAAGTAACTACCGTACAGTGCGGTCGCTTCGGTTGTGAAACCGTAGTGAATACTGATGATGTATTCACGCAGCCACAAAATACGGGCGAACTGACTGTTGACGGTTTTGAAGTTACGGCCAATTACCATTTTACCGATAATGTATCAGGTCGTTTTGCTTATACGGCATTGGACGGTACCTACGACACCGCATCTGCTTTTAACAATGCGGGCGACGACTTAGAAACCGTATCGCCAGATACCGCAACAGTTGGGCTAGGCTACGTATCTGATGAAGGTGATTGGGGCGCAGAACTTGTCGCAATTTTGAGTAAAGGGGTAGAAGAAAGTACTCAACTTAGCTACACCTCGTTGAACAACGGCGCAGGTCCATCGCATACGCCTGCAGGCTATGCTGTTTTCGACCTGCTCGCCTACTACGACATTACTGAAAACCTGCGCTTTACCACGGCGATCTACAACCTTACAGACAAAGAGTATTACCGCTGGGAAGTACTTAATAGCGTAAGAGACGGTACTGGTGGTTTCTTTGGCGGCGTGAGCGGTAATGGGTACCAGCGCTACTCAGAGCCGGGCAGAAGTATTAGTGCCTACGTCACTTACCAGTTCTAATGTAACCAAAGTGCAGGCCAGACTTAGCTCAACTTAGCCAAGTGGCCTGCTATTCACTCAAGTATTCTCCCATGAATGTTTATGAAAGTTTGTTCACGAAAATGGGTGATCGAAAGTTCCTGTTCAAACGTTTTCTCGCTATCTCTCTTTTTAGGACTTTCACTATGTTTGGACTTTTTAAAAGCAATCCAACCAAAAAAATGCGAAAGCAGTATGACGCCCTTCTTGAAAAAGCCATGCACGCGCAAAGAAACGGTGACATAAAGACTTATTCATTGCTTACCGCCCAATCAGAAAAACTGTGGAAAGAAATAGAAACACTGGAGAAGAACACACAAGGAACATAAATGCTAGGCGCTTGCACATTGCGTGTGACCGTATACTAATACGTGACGTTTACACCCAAGGCGTAGCGCGCCCCCGCGTCTTGCACAAGCAAGAGATGATTGCTGAATCGGCCGCGCTTATGAACGGTTTCGTTAGTAATATTGATACCTTCAAAAAATACAGAAACCCTCGGGCTAAATTGGTATGAAAGGCTCATATCCCACTGCTTGTAGGGGCTAACAAAAGTAGGCTCGGTGCTTTGGGTTTGGTTCAGCGATTGCAAGAACCCTTCTCGCTGGTTCCAGGCCACCCGCCATTGCAGCGCATTTTTTTCATAAAACAGCACCATGTTTTTGGCACCCGACAACCCTGTAAGTGCGAACGTTGAACGGATATTGGCGGTGTCTAATTCAGCGTTGCTGTCTACAAAGCTCGCATTGGCCTGAACTCCCCACCCTGATTCGCCAAATAAATGCTGCACTGCTATCTCGACCCCTTCAACCGTTGCAGACTCGCCGTTGCTGGGAGATATTACGGAAAATCGTGCTAACGCATCAGCATCGTCAACCGCATTTGGATCTGTGCCGGTGCTAGGGTCAGTCACGTTATTAAAGGTTTGTGTACTGCTTTCATTAACAATGAAATTATCTACCGTTTTTCTAAAGTAACCTGCCGATATATAGCTATTTTCCTGGTAGTAATGCTCAATGGCCAAATCAATGTTTTTTGCCTCAAAGGGCAATAGCTGTGCGTTTCCGATACGCGCCCGCAGGTCGCCACCTTGTCGCGTGGTGGTGTAAGTTACACCTGGTGCCATCTGTTCTAAGGTTGGGCGGGTGATACTGTGATTATAAGCCGCGCGAAATACCCAACTATCTAACCAGCTGGCTTTAACGCTCACGCTGGGTAAAAGATTGGTGTAGCTTGACGATTTATCAATATTTACCGAGGCGCCAAACTCTTGCCCCAGTTCGGTTTGGTCTAAAATAACTAACGCCGATAACTGCTCATCGACACCGCTTACCTTTACGTCAGTGTACTCAGCACGTAGCCCTGCATGCACATCGATAAACCAAGGCGCGTAGTCCTTCTCAATAGCGGTTTGAATATACCCCGCATACACTGTTTCTTTAACAGCGAAAGAGCTTCCCCGTGTTTCAGCGGCTAGACTGACATCCCCAGCGTTTTCTAAGTAACGAAATAATGTATCACCGTCGTGGCGCAGCCACTGATGAGGTATGTTCTCATGCCCGCTAATTGAGCCTAGAAAATCGTCGCCTGCGTCAAATATGGTTTGGAAGCTATCGGGAATATCTGGTGCATCAAAATAGCCGCAAAAACTGCAGTGTCTTGCGTCTGCTTCGTTGTCTCTTCTTTCGTTGGCTTTTTCGCGCTGAGTTAATGCTCCACCAACGTCAATTTTGCTAAACCAGTTTTCATCCCCAAGCACACTTACATTGATTTTTGCTTGCCCTATATCGTCATCAATACTCCACCCTCTGCGCAACATCACGTGGGAACGGCCGTTGGCTGGATCTAAGTAATGGGACACGCCAACCGGCTCCCCCAAGGCATTTACCTGACGGGGGTTGGCTTGTTCAAAGCCCGATATTGCGGGCAATATATTCGACTGACGATGATCGAATGAAGAGCGATTTAGATAACCGATAAGCGAGAGAGAATTCCCCTCTCCATTGTTGTCATCGACATTGGCCATTGAGTAAGACAGATCAGCATCAACAATTACGCTATCGCTTGCGATGTAGTTCGCTGCAAAACCGAAGCTTCTCAAGGTCGATGAACGGTTAAATGTGCGCGCGTGAAAGTCGGTGGCATGCCCGCTATTTTGTGAAAAAGCCACCGCCGTGCCGTTTTCATCCACCGTAACATCTTCAAGGTTGCTCGATGTAAACCAATGTCCCATTGAGGTTGCCGAGGTTTCAACATCAAATGTTGACCCCAGATAATCAGCCGTAAGCTCAAGCTTGTTGTTAGGTCGATATTGTAAAACGAGCGCAGACCCCGTACGGGTTCTATCGTCAAAGCGTACTCTTTGATCGTAATTCCTGGGTACATATAGAGTAGAAACGTCTTCAGAAAGCTCACTTTCAGGTACGTTAGTATTTACCAACCAACCATCAATTTGCGCTTCTTCTAGTCGCGCTTGACGCTTGTGTTGAGTAAAAGAGGCTAGAATGCCAAACGAGTTATTCAAATAAGTGTTGCTGAACATAGCAGAGGTAGAAGGCGCATATTGTTGCGAGTTAGTATCGTACTGCATTTTGATGCTGCCAGCCGCCCGCATTCCCTTGAAAGAAAGAGGTTTAGCGGTGTGAACATCGATCGTAGCGCCGATGCCACCTGACTGCATAGTCGCCTGGCTTTGTTTGTGCACGGTAACACTGCTGACAATCTCAGAGGCCAGTGTATCAAAGCTGAATTCGCGCCCGAGCTTATCGGTTGCCATAGGCCTGCCGTTTAATAACACCCGATTAAATTCCGGCCCAAACCCCCTCACTGTAACAAGTTGACCTTCACCTTCTGCACGGTCGATAGATACGCCAGAGACACGCTGCAGCGCTTCTGCGAGGTTTTGATCGGGAAACTTGCCCATATCCACCGACTGAATAGTATCAATGATGACGTTCGCGTTGCGTTTAATCCCCACCGATTGAGCAACACGCGCTCGTAATCCCCTTACTTCAATGTATTCAATATCGTAACTACCTTGCTCGTCAGGTACGGTTACCAAGCTATCGTCTTGTGCGGTAATGGCGTTAAAAAGACGACCAAGCAAGTGATTGTTTTCATCACTATCGCTAGCAGGCACTATTTTTATTCGAGTGTTATCGACAATATCAGCACTCAGGCCTGTACCAGCCAAAAGCTTTTCTATTGCTACTTGTGGCGTATAGTTACCACTTACTTCATTTGCAAAAATATGCCTGACTTTGTTGAAGGGAAAGACTACGGTCAGCTCGGCTTGATTGGCAAACGCGATGATTGCCTCGTCTGCACTTTGTGCAGGAATAGCGAAATTTATTGCGGAGAGCGGCGATGTATTCTGTGTAATCACTTCTGCTTGTTGGTGGGGCAGCACTGACTGTGCGATAACAGTGTGACTTGCGCCGAACGACATCATGCACAGTGCAACCGTTAAAGCTTTAGGCTTAAAAGGCAGCATGATTATTGTGTCGAATGGTTCATTTGCCACAGGCATATTCGGTTTTACGCTATTGTTATTATTGATTATTAGAGTGTGTGATGCGTATGCGTCACCCTACACGTTATTGTTGGTGTTGTTTTAAACTAGCGTCGCATTATATACAACCCATTAACAAATTTAATTTTTGAGCGATAATGTTGAAAATACTGGGGGAAAATAGCGTGGCTGTCGTCTTAGTAAGTAACAACGATAAAAAATAACAATATGCCCATAGAAACAGCCATACATAATGCCTATATGTCGGCGCGCGGCTCGATGGCCAAAATGCTATCGCGCCTTGTGCCGCCTAAAGAAGTAGATGACATACTGCAGGATACGTATGTTCGCTTGTGTCAGGCGAAATCTACCGAGCATATTAAAGAGCCCAAGTCGTTTTTATTTAAAACCGCAAAAAACTTGGCCTACGATCACTTGAAGCGTGCAGAAACACGCATGGTCGACGACAGCGTAGAGGTTGCGGCAGCACTGGAAAGCGCAATTAGCGGTGTTGAAGATGAAACATTTCACAACAACGCCACCCAGCAAGAGTTTAAGTTGTTTTGTGACGCAGTGCGCGCCCTTCCCAAGCAATGCAGGCGCGCATTTGTATTGAAGAAAGTGTATGGCTACTCTCTTAAAGAGATTGCCCAAGAATTAGAGATAAGCGAAAAAACCGTGGAAAAGCATATTGCTGAAGGGATAAAAAGATGCACTTTGTTTATGCGACGACAAACGACGTCGCATACACGGCCGAATGCTTATCAAAGTGGTGGGCAACACAGTACGGCGGATGTAAAGAGAGACGCCCATGAATAGTTCAACAAACGAAACAAAAAACGCTAAGTCAGGCACCAATAGCAATGTTGTACAGTTTAATAGCGATGAGCGTGTGCTTGATGCCGCCAGCGAATGGCTTGTGAAACTCGACGAAGGGCTTGATGCCGAAGAAATGCAAGCGTTAAAAACATGGCTTGCAACGCCTTTGCATCGAGACACCTTCCTCGAAATGGTAGCCTTGTGGGACAAGATGTCGGTGCTTAGCGAACTGGCTGAGATCGTACCTCATACACCTGAGCCTAGCGTCAAACACAAAGCAAACCACACCGTGAATTGGAAGCGCCCGCTGGCCATTGCTGCCTCGATTTTAATGGTCGGGCTGTTAAGTTATCAGGGGCTAAATTTATTCTCGCCGTCTAACCAAACCGAACCTGTTGCACAAATGGCAAGCTACTCGTTACAAGCTTCGACCAAACCGGGCGAGCACAAGAGCATTAGCTTAGAGGACGGCAGTACACTATGGCTTAATACCAACTCTCAAGTGAACATCGCTTTTACTGAAACCTCACGGATTATTCAGCTTGTCAAAGGTGAGCTTCATATCGAAGTGGCGAAAGACAAATCCCGCCCGCTCAATGTACTTGCAGCCGGTAAAGCCATACAGGCGGTTGGTACTGCTTTTAATGTGCAATATCACCGCGGCGACCTTGAACTGGTAGTTACCGAAGGCGTGGTAGAAGTCGCCAGTTATACACTTAACAAAGCGAATGGCGAAAGCATTATTGATCCAATTATTAAACCGCAGGCTCAGCCACTGACGTTAGTTCAAGGTGAAAAATCGCTTTTATCTTTGCCTAACAGCACCGTTGAGACCGTGTCAGATGAAGATATCGCGAATGATTTAAGCTGGCGTGAGGGCAAGATTGTATTTCGCGGCGAGCCATTAATTGACGTGATTGAAGAAGTAAGCCGATATACGGATAAAACGGTCGTTTTAGGTGATGCTGCGCTTGCTAACATGCAAGTAGCAGGGCTATTCAACACCAATGATGTAGACGCGCTTATTGCCGCCCTTGCCGACAATTTACAGATATCTACAGACTACTCTAGCGACACTATTGTCCTTCGCCCCCGTTAACGGTGGGTTTGCTCATAAGTTATTACTTAGCATTATTGAGCTACAAACTAAACACAAAGCGCGTTCTAAAGCTTAACTCGCGCTTTTACCTACTCCCCCTTACAATGACGTCTTATATCAGTCTGCATGCATTGGTATGATAGATAAATGCATCAAACAATAAGGCGTCTTTGATATGCAAATAGGCAGTACTTTAACGGCAATTAAGCAGCTCACTTCCAGGCTACTATTTCTGGCCACCTGCGCGGTGCTATCTAATACAGCTTTCGCCATTGAAGCTGGCCAATATTACTATTTCATTTCTGACAAGTGCGTGGCTAAAGGCCCTCAAACGCCCGAAGAGCGAGGCGCCGTAACCCCAGATGTTATGCTATTTGAAGTGGTACCTGCGGGGATCAGCGACTACTACGTAAACATGAATACGAGCGCACTGATTCACTATACAGAGGAAGGGCAAGCGCACCTTTCTTCAATGGAAGCAGAGCAGGCCTATACTGCTGGTAAAGCACCGTCGAAAGACAGCCTTAGAAAAGATGGCAATGTCATCCAGCACGACTTCATGCTGCAGCGCGAAGCAATAGATTTAAAAACCCTGATAAACACGTTAAATGGTTTTTCCCAGCTGCAGTCTGATAAAGGCTACTTTTTTAAGAAAATCGTAGGCCTTTCTAACCCCGATGCTAAATTTAAAGCCATTACCCGGGTTCGCTTAAGCGATATGGGTTACGACAATCGCATGATGCTAACAAGCTACTCCAGCGATTACTTTATGCTGGATGAACAAGGTAAGGCCTCTGACACAGCTTTTATTACGGTAGATCACGGCGCAGCGCTACGCAATTCACTGCACGACACCAACAGCCCGTACGCCATATTTACCAAAAATTCAGTATGCGGTGAAAAGTGGGAGCCCGGCAATTAACAAGGTAATTAGCTAGGACATACTTTAAACGCTTGTTGAATGGACCGGAGTTGCTTCGGCTATAGCGGCTTTGGTTTTAAGCGACTTTGGTTTAAAAAGGCTCTGTTTTTAATTACTACGATAAAGCGTTTTAATAAGGTGGTAGCCGAAACGGGTCTTCACCGGCCCGTGTACTTTGAGCACGTCTTTTTTAAATACCACATCGTCGAAGGCTTTTACCATTTGGCCTCTACGAAATTCACCAAGATCGCCGCCACGCTTGCCCGACGGGCATTTAGAATGACGCTTTGCTAATGTCGCAAAATCCTTACCCTTTTTAAGCTGCTCTAAAATAGAAAGCGCTTCTTTCTCTGTTTTAACCAAAATGTGAAGTGCGGATGCCGTTGCCATGCCTCTTCCAATATTGAAGTATTAATTATTGCAGTATACCGTATAATGCGACACATCTTGGATGTTTCAACATTATTATATCAATGGAGTGGTATGCGCCAGCTTGTAATATTACTTTGTTTTTTACATCTCACATTTGCGGCGGAGGCTGATCAGCCAAAAAATGTGATTTTTATCCTCGCTGACGACTTGGGCTGGAACGACACGTCAATCTATCAACATAATAAGTTCTACGAAACGCCGAATATAGATGCTCTAGCACAAAAAGGAATGACATTTACTCAGGCATTTAGTAATAGTCCATTATGTTCCCCGACTAGAGCTTCTATCCTCACGGGCCAGACACCTGCTCGACATGGTATTTTAAATCCGAATATCGAGACGCCTACAGTTAGGCTTACTTCATCTGAACGTAGCAGTGGTCCCCGAAATCAATTATCAACCGTTCCCCTCACAGCCACTCGTCTTGACACATCACTTCCTACTCTGGTCAAGGTTTTAAAGAACGAGGGGTATCACACGGCGCATTTTGGAAAATGGCATTTAGGCTCTTCGCCATATAGCCCTCTCGAACATGGTTTCGATATAGATATTCCGCACTTCAGCGGCTCTGGCCCTTACGGAGGTTATCTTGCACCTTGGTCTTTCGCTCCGAATTTAACGCCCGAAACAGAAGAGGAACATATAGATATCCGTTTAGCTAAAGAGGCAAAAAAGTGGATTTTAAACAATCACAGTCGAGGTCCTTTTTATGTAAATTTCTGGCCATTTTCGGTACATGCTCCCTTTAACGCCAAGCAGGATGTTGTGGAGCACTTCATTAACAAGCGTTCCCCTTTTAACAGCCAACGAAGTGCAACTTACGCAGGAATGGTAAAACACTTCGACGATGCTATCGCTATTTTATATGACGCGTTAGAAGAGGTTGGAATTATAGATGATACTATCATCGTGTTTACCTCGGATAATGGGGGGAATATGTATGATGTACTGGGCGAGATTCATCCAACAAGTAACTTTCCTCTTCGCAGCGGTAAGGCGACGCAATATGATGGTGGCAGTCGCGTACCTACATTCATAATATGGCCAGGCCTCACTCAGTCAAACACCTTATCCAATCAACCTATCCAATCTGCTGACTTTTATCCTACTTTATTGAGTGGGTTAAACGCAGAAATGCCGAAAGGACATATTGTTGATGGTGAAGATATTCGCCCAATATTGCGTGGTGACACCTTATCGCCCAGACCTATTTTCACATATTATCCCACAATGCCTCGCGTTCCCGATTGGTTACCTCCTTCCGCTACAGTCTTATACGACGGTTGGAAACTAATAAAGACATTTTTTTACGGTGACAAGGAAGAACATAGGTACGCCCTTTATAACGTTGCAAGTGATGTAGAAGAAGCCCGTAATCTAGCGAATGAGAGGCCAGATAAATTAATAGAATTAGACAGTATTTTATCTGAATACTTAGTATCCACAAATGCCTCTCTGCCTCTCGAAAACCCCGACTATCAACAAGGAACATTTAGCTTTTACAGCATCGGAAAACCTGCAGACCAATATCTACTCCCTGAAGAACAGACATCGAATAACCTATCCCTAGATTTATCGATATCAAGCCCCCTCGCAAATGCTGGAGACAAGCTTTTTGCATCATGGGATCTATTGAATGGAAGTGCTTCCTCAAGCGTCAGTTATCGCCAATTCATGGGCCCAGACGTAACAACCGAGGCACAGAATAATGGTTTTAGTTTCACGGTACCAGAAGTGGATACTGCTCAATTTATCAGCTTTGCGTTCATTGCTAAAGACCACGAAAAGACAGTTAGAAAGCAACTGAGCGTTAAAGTTTTGCCCGTGAATGTTGCACCTACGATCGGTTTGTTACATACAACTATCACAGCTTCAAAAGGCAGCAGATTAACCATTAACTACACTGTGAATGATGTTAATAAAGATAAGCTCTACTTGAGGGTTCAAAGCGATGATTTATCTATCGACGAGAATATCAGTATTGCACGACCTGTTTATTATCTCGATATTCCTGCCTCATTTACTCAAAACCAAGCAGACATAAATTTTACTGTTTCCGATGGACTCACTTCAAACTCTAGTGCATTACGGATTACTCTTTCCGAAGCTCAGGGCGGAGGCTCTACAAATAACGGTGGAATACAAGAGAGTAGAACAGGAGGAGGGAGTATTATTATGCTAATTCCAATCCTGTTAATTGCTTTAGGACTCAGAAGTTTGTCTTATTCGCTACTCAAAAGCTGAAGTAGCTCAATTTGAGATAGATTTTAGTTGTAGGAATGTTAAATAAGCCACTAGCGCGAATAAAATGTTAATAATACCAGAATTCGACTTGGCCCAAGCGATAGGAATGTTGAGTTTTGCGCTTGGCATTTTGTGCTTTTATCAGCGTGATGATCAGCACCTGCGAATAATGATGGTGGTGATGAATTTAAATCACGCCCTGCATTTTGCGCTACTTGGTGCCGTAACCGCATGCTTAAGTGCCTTGCTTTCAGTGGTAAGAACAGGCATTTCAATTAAAACCCGCTCCCGCAGAGTGGCCTATCTATTTATATTAATATCGCTAGCAGCCGGGCTGTATTTGGCCGAAGTTTGGTACGACTTATTCCCTATTTTGGGCACGAGCATAGGCACTTATGCCTTGTTTTGTTTGTCGGGAATACGCATGCGTTTAGCGTTGCTGTGCGGCGCTATATGTTGGCTAACCAACAATATCATTGTCGGCTCTATTGGCGGCACCCTGCTTGAAGCTACGTTACTGGCAGTAAATAGCTTCACCATTATTCGCTTGTACAGAGGGCAAAAAGCACTCAGTCAGGCCTGATTCCCAGTCTATGCCAGACTATGCTCCCAATCTACACGCCTTGATTGCCCAAAGTGAATGCGTTGCTATACGCACACTGCATTGGAAGCTTTCAAGCCAACCTCGTCGAGTGAGTCGAAACACGTCAATTAGAACGAGAGCGCAAACAGACTCGTTACTGACGTATGATAGTCCAGTGACATAGCGACGGATAACAGCGTTATATTCACAATGGAGAAACCAAAAACACGTTTTGCCCAGCCTTCTACGTTGATGTCGGGTCTGTATCCGCGCAGCGCCATCAACAGCCACCAAAGGCTTGTTGCGAAAGCTACTGTTAAAAAGCCAATACCTGTATAACCGCTAAGTGGAAGCAGCATTACAACTAAAGCAAATAACGCAATATGAAGAACAATATGGCGTTTTGCTTTCGCGATACCTTGCGATACAGGCAATACTGGAATGCCAGCCGCCTTATAGTCGTTATATCTAAAGATAGCGATGGCATAAGAATGGGGCATTTGCCAAATGCTGAACATACCCAGCAAAATAGCTGCAGCCATATCAAACTGACCGCTCGCGGCGCAATAACCGACTACGGGCGGAACGGCCCCCGACAAACTGCCAACGAAGGTGCCATACACAGAATTTCGCTTCATATACAGGCTGTAAACACCCACATAAATGACGTAGCCAAAAGCGGCAAAAAATACGGCAGTAAGGTTGGTGTAAAGCGCTAACAAGCCAAACCCTGCAATACCCAGCACAGCACCGTGCAACATCGCAGTAAGTAATGGTAACTCGCCTGTTACCGTAACCCGGTTAGCCGTGCGCTGCATTTTGCCGTCGATATCTCGGTCAATGCAGTTATTAATGACACAACCTGAAGCCACCACCAGCGATAAACCGATGAGCGTTGCGAGCAATAGCCAATAATCTATATCGCCACGGGACGCGAGCAAGAAACCGCCCGTTACCGAAATAGCATTGCCCATAATAATGCCGGGCTTGGTGACTGAGAGGTAACGTTTATAAGTAGAGGTCATGGGTAAAATCCAAATTTAGAACGCGCCCATTTAGACGCGTATCAAGGTGTACTGAGAAGCCCCAATGTTTCCCCCAAAATAGGTTGCACCCATAGGAGGACGAAACATGAGGGCTTAACGTACTGACCGCGATGAAGTAATCACATTGAAAAGCCTGACATGATCGTCAGGCTTGACCACGCATATACCGAGATTTGCTAATACATCATCATGGCGTTTGATTCGTAGATGATCCAAACGGATAACCCAACCACCATGAAAATAATAAGCGCACTGAATAAGAATGAAAACGTATTGGCTCTGCCTTCTTCAGTAACAAAGTTAAGGTGCAAAAAGTATTTAAGGTGCACCCAAATTTGAACCAAGCCCAAAGTTACCACGCTCCAAATCGTGGTAACTTTAGATAGGTCGCCATTCATCACTAGAGTGAACGGAATAGCGGTGAGTACCACAGATAGAATGAAGCCAATAATATAAGACTTCACATCGCCATGTGCGTCATCACTATTGTGGGTCGATGAAGCGTGACCGTCCGTATTTGAAGCTAATTTTGCATCGTGTAACGCCATTACATTGCCCCCATTAAATACACTACGGTAAATACACATATCCATACGATATCCAGGAAGTGCCAAAACAGACTTAAGCAACTAAGTCGAGTAACGGTTTGCTCACCTAAACCTCGGCGGGTTACTTCAATAAACATGATTGTCATCCAAATAAGGCCCGCTGAAACGTGCAGTCCGTGCAGCCCCACTAACGAGAAAAACGCCGTTAAAAACGCACTTTGCTGCGGCCCGTTGCCATGCTCAATAAGGTGGTGGAATTCGTACACTTCCATACCAATAAAACACGCACCCAGTGCCCATGTCACTGCCAGCCAAGCAAGGGCGCCTGACTTGTTTTGTCGGTGAGCACATATCATGGCAAAGCCAAAGGTAATGCTGCTTAAAAGCAGAGCGGCTGTTTCAACTGCAACAAAGTTGAGCTCGAAAATATCTTTGCCAGACACACCGCCCGCCGTATTCATAAACAGCACGGCATAGGTGGCAAAGAAAGAAGCAAACAACAAACAGTCGGTCATTAAATACAACCAGAAACCAAACACGGTGTTGTTTTCATGATGTTCTTCGTGTGCGTGTTCATGCGGCATTGATGCGGCGCTTGATGTTGCAATAGTACTCATGAGCGACCTCCCACTGTATTGGCACTTAAGTGCGTAGCTTCAACTCGTTCAACTTCATCTACCTGCACGTAGTAATCAACATCCGAGGTATAGCAACGCTTAATAAATACTCCTATTCCTGCCACTAAACCGACAACAGCAAGCCACCAAATATGCCAGATAAGCGCAAAGCCCATTAGGGTAAAGCTCATGCTCATGAAAACTCCGGCTGAAGTATTTTTTGGCATATGAATAGGTGTGTATTTTTCAGGGCGTTGATACGACTCGCCGCGCTCCTTCATATCCGTCCATGCATCAATGTCTTTGATGTGAGGAATCTTGGCAAAATTGTAAAATTGAGGCGGTGACGCCGTTGACCACTCTAGCGTGTGACCATTCCACGGATCGCCCGTTGTATCGTTAAGCTTCTCTTTGTTTTTGAAGCTTACAAACAGCTGAAGTAGCTGGAAGAAAATACCAATTGCTATAACAAACGCACCAAATGCAGCAATGTATAACCAGATATTCCAGTCAGGATTGTCGGTGTGATTTAAGCGGCGTGTCATACCCAAAAAGCCAAGCACATATAGGGGCATGAACGCCAAAAGGAAACCAATTTGCCAGCACCAAAAGGCTGCTTTTCCGGTTCTTTCGTCAAGCTTAAAGCCCATGGCTTTCGGGAACCAAAATGCAAAGCCAGCCAGATAACCAAATACCGCACCACCAATAATGGTGTTGTGAAAGTGCGCAATGAGAAACAAGCTATTATGAAGTACGTAGTCAGCACCTGGAATAGCAAGTAACACCCCTGTCATGCCGCCAATGGTGAAGGTCACCATAAAGCCTAACGTCCACAGTACAGGCACACTCAATATTAAGCGACCGCGATACATGGTGAATAGCCAGTTAAACAGTTTCACGCCCGTGGGTACGGCAATAACCATGGTCATAATGCCGAAGAAGGCATTCACATTGGCGCTCGACCCCATGGTAAAGAAGTGGTGCAGCCAAACAATGAAACCAAGAATGGCAATGGCACCCGACGCATACACCATCGACTTGTAGCCAAACAGGCGCTTAGCGGTAAACGTAGATATAACTTCTGAAAAAATACCAAATGCAGGCAGTACCAGAATATAAACCTCAGGGTGTCCCCACGCCCAGAACAGGTTGATATACATCATTGAGTTACCGCCGGCTTCATTCGTGAAGAAGTGGAAGTCCATGTAGCGGTCTAGGGTTAGCATGGCTAGCACAGCCGTAAGAATAGGGAACGAAGCAGCAATCAGAATGTTTGCCCACGTACAGGTCCATGTGAAAATAGGCATTTGCATTAACTTCATGCCAGGCGCACGCATTTTAAACACGGTAACTAAGAAGTTTACGGCGGTTAGCAGCGTACCGAGCCCGGATATCTGCAGGGCCCATATGTAATAGTCGACGCCAACCCCGGGACTAAACTCCAACCCGGCTAGCGGCGGATAAGCAACCCACCCTGTTTTTGCGAATTCACCTAACCCCAAAGACACATTTACTAGAATTGCGCCACCTGCGGTCAGCCAAAAACTTAAGTTATTTAAAAATGGAAACGCCACATCGCGAGCACCAATTTGTAGTGGCAAAATGATATTCATCAACCCAATCATAAACGGCATCGCCATGAAGATAATCATGATAACGCCATGGGCTGTGAAGATTTGGTCGTAGTGCTCTGGCGGTAGATACCCGGGCGCACCATTGGTTGCCATTGCAAGCTGAGTACGCATCATAATAGCGTCGGCGAAGCCACGCAGCAGCATGATCATAGCCAACACAATGTACATAATACCAAGACGTTTGTGGTCGACAGACGTTATCCAATCAAACCATAGGGTTCCCCACTGTTTGTGCTTGGTGATAAGCATGGCAATGACCACACCCACCACTGCCACAACAGCAAGTGTCACCATAATAATCGGCTCGTGATAGGGTACGGCCTCAATAGATAATTTACCTAATAAAGACATGGTTATTGTGCATCCTCTTGGTGATGGCTGTGTTGCATTTCAGGCATGGCGTGATGTTCGCCCATGGCGGCATTTTCCGGCTTGTTGTAGAAATCCATAGAGCCGTGATCTTTCATGTATTTCATAACAATGTTATGAAATAAACCGTCATCGACTTTGCTGAAATAGGTCACCGGATTGTTTTCGCTTGGCTCAGCAAGCTGCTCGTAGGCACCTGACGTTAACGATGTTTGCGACTGCTTAACGCTGGCAACCCACGCCTCGAAGTCATCCTCGGTAGGCGTGGCAATAGCGTTAAACTTCATTCCAGTGAATCCCGCACCGCTGTAATTTGAAGAAATGCCTTTGTACGTACCTGGCTCGTCGGCAATAAGATGAAGCTTGGTTTCCATTCCCGCCATGGAATAAATCTGGCTTCCTAGCTGAGGAATAAAAAACGAATTCATGGTGCTTTCAGAAGTAATCTTAAACGCAACGGGTTTATTGGCTGGAAACACCAATTCATTGACCGTTGCGATACCTTGTTCAGGATAAATAAACAGCCACTTCCAGTTGAGCGAGACTACTTCGACAGTAAGATGCTCTCCTTGACCTTCTAGCGGTGCATAAGGGTCGAGTGCGTGAGTAGAGCGCCAGGTGATCACACTCAACGACACGACAATGAGAATTGGAATGGACCACACCACCGCTTCTATTTTGGTCGAATGTGCCCATTTAGGGGTATAAATTTCGAAATCGCGACTAGCGCGATACTTCCACGCAAAGTAAAGCGTAAGAAAAATAACGGGAACAACAACAATCAGCATGAGGATGGTGCAAAGAATAATCAGATTCTTTTCATCCATACCCACTTGCCCTTTAGGGTCAAGCACGCCACCGCTGCAACCGGCCAACGTCAGCCCTGCACCAGCAACAATTAAAGTAAAAAGGTTACGAATAGACAAAACAAGTTCCTATAACCCACAAGTTAAACGGCGATGACTGGGCCGCTTAATAGAGAATGGCAGCGTTACAGCATCGAAAAACACACCGGTAAAGCTTTGTCACACATACTGCGCAACGCTTTCGGCGTTAGATAATCAAATCGGAGACGTTTAACTAAAAAGTGGGGGCGCTCTACTGCCAACCGTCTGAACAAAAGGCTGGGGGAATGTAGGGCAAAGGTAAGGAATAGGTCGGCGCTGTTTTGTTATTTGCGCCTTTGCTATAGCCGTGGCTTTAACCAAGAGACCAACTAACACTAATGCAATAGTGGGAACAATAAATTGCGAAAGCGTGTGATTGGCCAGTGCAATGAAAAAAGGCTCTACAACCAAACTTTCATTAAACGCACTGACAAATTCTGCCGAGTCAGCCAAGGTACCACTGATAACTAGCGCAATGTTCAGCAGTAACACCAGATTAGCCAACCACAGCATAGCGCCTACACCACTGGTGTAGTTTATTGCGGGTCTAATCGAAGAATTCAGTTCGTCTAAAAAAACGAAAGAACGTGGTGCCATATAGAATGTAATGCCTTACAAGAACAATGCTCTAAGTTTAACGCTGCTTCAAATGAGAATGAGAAAGCAGGCGTGGCAGAGTAATCTCAAATAAGGACAAGTACAAGCCACCTATCGACGGGCTGAAAAGACCTAGTAATTAAAGCACCAGACACAAATGACTATTTTATTAACATTCAGAAGGTAAGACTCTGCTTCCACAGATTTATCGTCGCCCTTAGTACAGATGTCACGCATTTATTCACTTTTTCGCTCGCTGAGTCTTCAACTTGCACCTCGGTAGCACCTACACATGTTAATTTTTTGTTTTAAATATACAAAATTAAACCGCTTACCGGATGCGGTTGATAAAGCGTTAACCTTCTTATAGATGCGATGAGTTGCACGACAGTTTTCTCTCTTTTCTCAATGTAATTGATTTAAAAATCATCAACAATTTAAAATGCCACCGGTAGCATTTTGTTTAATTCGTGTTAATATCGAGCAATATTATCTTGATTTCGGGACCGCAAAAAGATGGAAAGGTATGTTATTCCCAGTGTTATGCAGGCGCTGCAGCTATGTCAAGCCATCGCCGAGTCTCGCTCGGGTTTAAGTGCCTCTGAAATTGAGTCAGCGCTTAAACTTCCCCGCACATCAGTATTTAGATTACTTAGAACATTAACCAGCGAACGGGTAGTCGAAAAGCGTGGTACAAAATACTTCTATGGCACACGCATTTACGAAATTAGCGCCGCTAACTCGCGCAGCAGATACGTTCAGAGAATCACTGCACCTGCGCTTTCGAAACTTATAGCTGCAACCAACGCTAGCGCAATCATCTGCACATTAGGCGACTACTGCGCGTTTGTAATTGACGTTTTAGATGCCAGAGAAAAGCAAATAACAACAATTAGGCCAGGGACAAAACTGCCCTTATTTGAATCTGCTGCGGGTCATGTCATGTTGGCCTACCATCCCA
Source organism: Alteromonas sp. W12 (assembly GCF_001924945.1). Lineage (NCBI taxonomy): Bacteria > Pseudomonadati > Pseudomonadota > Gammaproteobacteria > Alteromonadales > Alteromonadaceae > Alteromonas > Alteromonas sp. W12. Next base: position 231,198 of record NZ_LQXH01000008.1, on the reverse strand, counting down.
AGTATCAAAACATGAACGACAGCACACACCCTGCAAACTTTGATGAACAACAAGCCGCGAAATTACGAGCAACAACGTGTACCAGAGGCTATGCCGTCAGCCACTTCGCACCGCGCAACGTAACGCTTGTTGCCGTGCCAGTCTTCATGCGAGATGGAGAGCTTGTATCAATTTTAGCAATAGAGTTAGAAGGTATGATCCACGACGTTAAGGTACTCCAAGCATGGAGCGCTAAACTCAAAGACATCGCCCGCCTTCCAACCACCGGTGCCCACCCTTACGAGCAGGACATGCAGTAATGAAACATATTCCAATTCAACTGATTGTCGCTTTCGTCGCGTTTCTCGCTTTGTCTAACTGTCACGCACAATCATTGGCGTTTGAAGGCGCGCTGGGGTTCGGAAAATACACACAAGGTGGAAACCAAGGAAAAGTGTTAGTTGTTAGCTCTTTGTCTGATAATGCCAAAAGCCCACAAGAGGGAACATTGCGATGGGCTATTGCGCAAGACTATCCCAGACTGATTGTCTTTAATGTGTCTGGCGTGATAGCGCTAGAAAAGGATTTAGAAATAAAACATGGCAACGTCACCATTGCAGGACAGACATCTCCCCACGGAATTGTAATTTCTGGCGCATCAACAAGCGTTGAAGCTAATCAGGTCATTATTCGACACATGCGCTTTAGGCCGGGGAAAGGCAGTGAAGAAGGCGATGCAGTAACCGTTAGAAATACCACTGATGTCATTATCGATCATTGTTCGCTAAGTTGGTCAAAAGACGAGGTAGGCTCTTTCTACAATAACCAACGCTTTACACTGCAATACAGCATACTATCAGAGAGTTTAAACAACGCGGGTCATCACAAAGGTAGCCATGGCTATGGCGGCATTTGGGGTGGCAGTAATGCTAGCTTTTTGCGCAATATATTGGCCAATCATACGAGTAGAAACCCGCGCATTAACGGATGGCGACTGAACCCGCCTTACCCACAGCAGCAAGAATTCGTTGATATCAAAAATAACGTTATTGCCAACTGGCAAAAAAACTCAGCTTATGGCGGCGAAAACGGCACCGCAAATCTGGTTGGGAATATTTATGCCCCAGGCCCCGCTACGAAAAAGCTATGGTTTTTCCAATTATGGGACGATAAGGAATCACTCACTCGACTGTATGTTGCTGAAAACGTGATGAAGGGCTATAGCGACATGTCTGAGGACAACAGTAAAGGCATAGATGTTAAGAGCGCCAAAACCGGTTCAAAGAAAGAAAAAGACGTAATCACTCGTTCCCTTTCAACGTCGCCTTTTCATCAGAATGAAATAGATAAATTAGGCGATGCGCAACTTACTGCACAGCAAACATGGACAAGCTTGATTGAAAACCAAGACGTAGGTGCTAATCTCACCCGCACAGGTAAAGATCTAGACCCTGTAGACTCGCGCATACTTAAGCAAATACAAAGCAATCAGTACACAAGCAAAAATGGGATAATTGATAGTGAATTAGATGTGGTTGACTGGTCAATTTACAGCAGCTACTTTACTGCCAACCCCGCGCCCTCTCTTACTTTTCATGAAGAAAACTCATGGCGGGTACTCGCAGGAATCCCAACACTGTGATCACTAAATATTCATATATTAATAATTTGTGAAATAAACGTTAAATGTTAGTGCATTCCTATCTGACAAGATCAATACTGCCACCGGTGGCATAGCAAAATATAAATACTACAGCTATGTCGATTTTGGAATTTAGGAGTTCAAAACATGAAAGTGTTTCAATGGACAGCCCTCGCTCTAGCCGTGTCCACGGCGTTTTCCAGCATGGCGCAAACTGCACCCGCTCAGGAAAATACCGAGCAAACTGAAACAAATGAGACCCCTAGCGAAATTGAAGTAGTTGAAGTAAAGGGTGTTAAACAGGCAGACCTTAAAGCGCGTGACTTAGAACGCATGAAAAGCGGCTTTAGCTCTGTTATTTCTACCGATGATTTAGGCAATTTTGTTGATCAGAACGTGGCGGAGTCCCTTCGACGACTGCCGGGTGTTACGCTACAGCGCTCTGAAGGCGAAGGTAAGTTTGTCACCGTACGGGGCTTAGGACCCGGCTTCGTATCCATAAATATGAACGGCGCACAAATGTCTGGTGCAGGCGAAGAACGGAAAGTGGGATTAGACGCACTTCCTGCTGACCTTCTCGGTACCATTGAAGTGCTGAAAACACTCACCCCAGACCAAAACCTAAATTCCATTGGCGGTACGGTCAACGTTAAAGCAATTTCAGCTTTCGATCGCGGCAAAAATACATTAAAAATGCGTGTTCAAGACGCATATTCAGAAGCGCGCGAAAAGCACTCTCCGAAATTTAGCTTAGACGGCACCCAGTTTTTCCTCGACAACACCTTTGGTATTGGCTTTGCCATCTCTCACGAAGACCGCAAAACCCAGATAGACGAAACGCGCCACCACAGCACCAACGAAATGAAGTTTTACACCGCCGACTTGGGTAAAACAGAAGAAGAAATTGCCCAGGGTGACGAAATTCTTGCACCTTCTCAGTTAGAAGTTCGTCGCGAAATTGCAGGAAGAACTCGCCAAGCAGCAGCACTAAACCTCGAATACAAGCCCTCTGCAGACGCCTACTATTATGCCAAAGGCACGTTCACTCAGTTTGAAGATGATGATCGCGCACAACGAGAATTTTACGATTTTCAAGATGCTGGCTCTGTCGGAAACGATGAAATTGTATACGTAAACGGCGCTACGAAAGAGTTTATTCTTAGCGATATAGACGTATTCCACCAGCATTTCCTACAAGAAAGTAAGAACAAAACCATAACGTTCAGCTTAGGGGGAGAAAACCGTATTGCTGAACGCTTCGTGTTTGACTACGAATACGCTCAATCTCGCTCTGAAGAGGACTCCACTGGCGACCGCCGCGTTCAATTCCGTGAACGAGACCTGATTGTTTATGGTCAAGGCGGTCGCGACAACATTAACGCCCGCATTTTAAGCCCACAGGAAGCTGCCGAAATCGCAGGTCTAACCTACGACCCGGAAAACAGTATTTTTGGAACGTCGGGTAGTGGCGATGGTTCTGACCTTTCAAATTATCAATTCGATAACCTGTTTTTAGAGGGCGGAACGCGAATTGATGAAATTAAGACAGTGAACCTTAACTTGCGAACCGACATTTTTAATGACTGGTTAAATACCATTAAATTTGGTGTGCAGGTGAGTGAGCGCGATCACGTGCGTGACAAGGATCGCTGGAGTTTCGACCCTTCTGCCGGCGACTGTAGCGACGACGCATGTATTGCCGCAGTGAATTCTACCCTTGCCGACTATGACACCCAGATTCCTTCAAACAGTGCATTCCAGCTGCCGTTTGAAAGCCGCGCAGTTGTCGACCAAATTGTTGATGCTACTCGTCAAACGGTTGAGCCTGCCACAAATGGCGAAGTGTCGATAGAAAGCACTAAGGGCGACTACAGCATTACCGAAGATACGCAAGCTGTATACGCAATGGCAGAGTTGCCATTAGGCGCAGATGCCACACTAACAACCGGCGTTCGCTGGACTCAAACCGAGTTCTCTTCTACCGGCTTTTTGTCTTTAGAGAACGATGACTTTGAGTTTAATGGCGCAGGGGCTGGTGCATTGGATATTGCTATCCCTCTTCCAGAAGCGTCTATTAAATACAGTGAGTTTTTCCCTAGTGCACACATTAAATGGGAACCGAGTGAAAACTTCTTAGTGCGTGCCGCAGCATGGACGAGTTTTACTCGCCCGTCGTTTAAACAAGCCCGTGCATTTGCAGTGTTTGACAGCGATATTGAGCTTTGTCCTCCTGGTTCTGACGATTGTGATGACAGTCAAGGTGGCGCATCGCTTCAACAGTTAAGTCAGTATGTGTTGGGTTCTGATAATGCACTAGATGTGGGTAACCCTAACCTCGTTGCAATGACATCTATTAACTACGATGCGTCAATTGGCTGGTATCCAAGCGAAAACCTCTTTATGGAAGCGGCAGTTTTCTATAAAGACATCGACAACTTTATCGTAGATGTAAACGGAATTGGCATGGCGCTTAATGACCTGCCGCTAACGCTTCCGGTAAACCAAGTTACTGAGTTTGTTATTCCGCAAGACTTATACCTTAACGAGATAAACATTACCGTTAACGGCAACAAAGCCTCGGTTGTCGGGTTAGAGCTTAGCTACAACCAGTACTTTGAAAATGGTCTATTCATTCAAAGTAATGCCACCATCCTAGATAGTGAAGCCACGCTGGATAGCAGTATTCGTCAAGGCAAGGTAGCACTGCCCGACCAAGCTGATACCACCTTCAACCTTGTATTTGGTTGGGAGAGCGAAACGTTCTCTGCTCGCTTAATTGGTAACGTGCGTTCTGAAGTTCTTGAACAAATTGGCTCATGCCCAATTACTGCCGATCTTAACGACCCGAAAGGCTGCAAGATTTGGGGCGACCAATATCAAGATTCGGTTAAAAGCTTAGACTTTAAACTTCAGTACGACATTACCGAGTACGCACAATTGTACTTTGACGCCATCAACCTTACCGAGGAGTCTGACCTTCGCTACTTCCAAGGTAACGCGTTAAGCGGCGGCAACATTCTGTACCAAAAAGAAGAATACGGCCGCAGCTACCAGCTGGGTGTAAACATTAAGTTCTACTAATTGTCTGCGCCGGGGAAACCCGGCCTTTTCCACATAATAAAGCTGGAGCGGACATGTAGTGCGGTAGTACGCCCAGTAAAATATGGAGATTGAGTACCATGAAACTCACGAAAATTGCTGCCCTTATGGGCGGCGTTATTCTCGTTGCCGCCTGTGGCGAGAAAAGCTCTACCAATGTAACCCTCCCCCCCGACCCAGCACTTACTGGCGTATTTGTAGATAGCCCCGTTGAAGGAATCAATTATTCCTCTGCTTCTGTGGAAAACGGTACCACGAATGCGCAGGGTGAATACTCTTACTTCAGAGGAGAGCAGCTCGCTTTCAGCATAGGTCAGCTGACGTTTCCAGAAACACCGGCATCAAGCGTTATCTCTCCTCTTGACCTGTTCGCAACTGACAACCCTTTTAACCAGTCGGTCGTAAACACGCTTCGACTTTTACAATCTCTTGATACCGATGGCGACCCAAGTAACGGTATATCGCTAAGCGCCAGTGCTGGCGATGTGGCGGTAGCTACGCTAGACGAAGAGCAAACCATTGAAGACTTCTTTAATCAATCTGATGCAGATTTTGCAGCCGATGTAGAGGTGTGGCTTGGTTCTGCTGGCGGAGCCAGTGCTACGCTTGTGGATAAAGCACAGGCTATCAGCCATTTCGTAAATTACCTTGAAGCCGAATTAGGTACGCTGTTCCCTAACACCTTTGATGTAACCCGCTTCACAGGCGACATTTACGCACCAACACTGGAAGGCAGAAGTGTATCTCAAGCCACTTACACCTTTACGCCAGACGACGAAACGAACTTGTCAGGTACTTTTGTAAGAGTGCACGGTGAGGAAAGCACAACAGGTAGCTATGAATTCTCTTTTGGACGAAAAGTTATTGCCCTTAGCTACGGTGAGCAAACTGAGTATCTTATTTCCCGTGCTTTCAACACGGTTAACGAGGTATACAGCCTGTGCGTGGTATCTCCGGATAACGCTCAGTCTATGCCGTTAGTGCTGCATGTTGAAAATTGCCTTGCCAACGAAGATCCACAGAACTACCTGTTTGCATTTACCCAAGAACAAGCAGATGTTGAACTGGCAAAGCTAGAGGAAGCAGCGAATTCTATCCAGGCAGCGCTTGAAGAGAATTTTGATACCGACACCGATACGTTTTTCTCATCGTCGTACAAGCGTTTAAGTGAAGAGCCAGATGCTGGCGCGCTTTATTATGTAACAGGTGGTAGCCCACTAGTCGACGCCACCACAGGTCAACTTACCCTTGAAGGCGATCGATTCAGCATAGGTAATGCTGCAGCCAACCCAGGAGCCAATACGTCGGCATCAGATACGGTAGGCATGGGTATTTATAACCTTAGCGAAGGTTTTACCATCAGCTTCGACGTTATTTCTCATAATGGCGGCGGTACATTCAGCCTTTATGTAGATAACAACACCACAGGGCAAGATAACTCTGTACACGGTGCTGCTTCTAAGTTTGTAAGCGAAGGATTAGCGGACGGCACAATGGTACCCGGCACACGCTTTACCTACACTTATGAGCCGGGTGACGATATTGGTGGCGGCGATCCTAGTGCACCTGACGCTAAAATTCTCGATAGCTCGGTAACTAATAGTTTCTTCCAATTGCGCACAGATTCGAGTGCCACTATCACTATCGATAACTTAAAAATTGAAACGGTAGCTGACGCAGTTGACCCAGTGCCTCCGGTTGAGCCTGAGCCTACCGAGCCTGAAGAGCCCGAAGTTATTCCAAGTGTACCGCTGCCGCTTTCCTATACCTTTGCAGGCGAAAGCGAGGATATTTTCTCGACAAACTTTGCCGCGATTGAAAATGCAGCGGGTGAGCAAGTCGCCATGTTTACCATTACCGGTGGCTCGGTAACGCAAATTGACACTGGTATTCAGCTTGACGGCGGACGCTTTACGCTTGGTAATACTGAACCTGATACCCAAAGCTCGTCTGACGATACATCATCAACCGGTGCACTGGATTTGAGCCGTCCTTACAATGTTATCTTTGATGTCATTTCTGCTGAAGATTCCGAAGGCGACAACAAATTCCAGATTTACGTGGATAACAATACTTCTGGCAGCGCCAACTCACACCTAGGTTCAGATTCTCGTTTCTTTAATGAGCCTGTGCTCGATTTAGTACCGGGAACCACCATGACAGTAGAAGGACAGATAGCAACGCCTAACTCGTACCTTCAATTTAGAACGGAAAGTGGCTCTATTGTGGTCATCGACAATATTCGCATTGAATATATTGATGAAAACACCCTGTTAGAGGAAACGTTTGAAACAGACGCAGACACCTTCTTCAGCCCTGAATACAAATCAACTGATGGTGGTGCCACGCCGTTTTATAGCGTAACGGGCGGCGGCTCAGGTTTAGTGATCTCCGAAGGCCAACTAGCTATCGACAGCGCACGCTTTACCATGGGCAACAGTACCCCTGATACAGACACAACCGCTGATGACACTGTAACCACGGGTATATTAGATTTAAGCCGTGAATATACCATTAGTATGGACATCATTGCCGTTGAAGACAGTGAAGGCGACAACAACTTCCAGATATATGTAGATAACAACACCAGCAGTAGCAGCAAATCGATACATGGTGGCGACTCTAAATTCTACAGTGAACTGGTTAATAACCTTGTGCCAGGGCAACGCCTAACTATCGATGGATTTATTGGTACACCCACCTCGTTCCTGCAGCTTCGTACTGAAAGTGGCGGCAAAGTGGTTATCGATAACTTTGTTATATCGTATGTGGGTGAAGCGCCAGATGACAGCAAGTTTAGCTGTGAAAATGAACCACAGCTTTACTTCTGTGACGACTTTGCATCGGGCTCTTTAGATAACTTCACACTTATTTCAGACGACGCAGGCTCAAACGGCCCACAAGGCACGTTTGATGTTGTAGAAGACGACGGCAACAAAGTGATGCGCTACACCGCTGGCGGTGAAGGTGGCGAAATTTTCTTGGTTAAAGAGTCGGTGCTTAGCAACCTGCCAGAAAATGGAAATTACTTTGTTGAAGCGCGCATTCGTCCAAGACAAAACAGCACCACGCGAAACAAACAGATCTTCCTTCTAGGTCGTTATGATAGCGCTGGAAACTGGTACGGCGGAGGTTTGAATGTACAAAACTCGTCAAGCAGTACACAAGTTGAAGTAGCGGTAAGTACCGAAGGTAGTATTTCTCGCCCTGTCCAAGCTAAGTCACCTATTGTACTGGGTGAAAAAGACGGTACAGACGGCACGTGGTACCGCGTACGTTTTGAAATGGAAAACGAGAAACTCACCGTTTATTTAGACGGCGAGAATATGGGTACAGCAGAAGATACAACCTATAGTGCAGCGGGACTGATTGGCCTTTTCACTAATAACCGCTCGTTCGAGCTGGACGATTTAAAAGTGGGTGACCCCGCTGTTAAACCAGTTCAACTTACTCTAGATTTCAAAGAAACAGAGTGGGAAACCACCACCAGTAGCGATCCGTTGTTCGTTTACGTTACCGCAGTACAAAACGACGGTATAACTGAAGACACGTTTACCGTCACCAGCAATGATGCGAGTGTGGTCAGCGTAGAGCAGCAAGGTCCACAAGTTACCATTACCCCTCGCGCTGCCGGCAGCGCAATAGTAACTTTTACCTCTGGCTCTGACCCTACGTTAAGCAAACACATTGCCGTTAATGTTGGCGAAGGCTTTACCATGCCTACCGCTACCTATGGCGACTTATTCCCAGACACCACACCGTATTCGGGCAATAACAATGCGTATACCGATACCCTACTCTCGTTAACCTTCGACAGCGAACCCACCTTAGGAAGTAGCGGTGAAGTGCGCATTTACAATGCGACAGACGACACCCTAGTAGACGTTATCAATATTGCAGCTGATGAAGACTTTATTGGCTTTGAAGGCCAAGACAGACAGCGCAAAGTGGCTTACCGCCCAGCATCAGTTGTAGGCAACAAATTAGTGATTAAGCCTCATACAAATGCCCTTCAATATGGTCAGTCGTATTACGTAGCCATTAGCGATGGTGCGGTAACCGGCGCAACGCTAAATGGTGAAAGCTTTAGTGGTATTGGCAAGAGTGCGAACTGGCGCTTTGCAACAAGAGCCGCCGCACCTTCTGGCGCGAATGTTACCGTAGATGATGACGGCGAAGCGGATTTCCGCACGGTGCAAGGTGCGCTTAATTACGTGATGCAAAACGTAAGCAGCGATACGCCATCTCGCATTACGATTCGTGACGGCGAATATCAGGAAATGCTGTTCCTTCGTGGTAACAACAATGTCACGCTTCAAGGCGAGAGCCGAGACAATACCGTGGTGTACTACGATAACTTTGAAAGCTTTAACAGCGGTAGCGGCAAGAGCGAAGCACCTGCGGCGGGCACGCCATCAGGCGGAAGAAGCGTGTTTTTAGTGGAAGGCGTAGATAACCTGACGCTAACGAACTTCACTTTGAAAAACTCACACATCAGAAGCAACGACTACTCTAACCAAGCTGAGACGATTTACTTTAACAGTGATTCAGGTCGTCTAACTGCCGTTGATATGAACTTTGTGAGTGAACAAGATACGCTGCTGTTAAAAGGCTTTAGTTGGTTCTACAATTCATTGATTGCCGGCAACGTTGATTTCATTTGGGGTTACGTAAATACCGCACTGTTTGAAAACAGCGAAATTCGCACCATTGGCGACTCTAAAAACGGTAACCCTGACGAAGACACAGCGGGCGGCTACATTCTACAAGCTCGCGTACCTGATATTTCTTATAAAGGGTTTATCTTCTTAAACAGCAGCTTCACCAATGGCCCAGGCCCTATTGGTAACGGTGTACTCGACGACTCTACGTATATTGCAAGAAGTGGCGGCAGCGCGAGTTACTTCGACAATATTACGCTTATTAATAACCGTTTCGACACCCACATTGCCACTATCGGCTGGGCGGGCGAAGGAGTACGCGACCAACCTGCACCAAACCCTAGCCCTGCAACCGCAGCAGCTGGATGGCGTGAATACGGCAGCATGGATATGCAGGGTAACCCGCTTGATCTTTCAAGCCGTCAGTTTGCCCACATTCTTACCGACAGCGAAGTGACTGAACTTACCAGCAGAACGGCGATATTCTCTCACTTTAATAACGGCGAAGGCTGGGTGCCAAGCGAGCCTAACTTGCCGAATGTAGCACCAGCTCCAACGCTTGATGCGTACGGTTTTGCGCAATACAACTATGCATTAACCGGCGGCGCTGGCGGTACGGTAGTCACCGTAGATAACGGTGCTGATCTGCAGGCGGCGTTAGATAGCGCAGCGAACAGCAACACCCCAGTAACGGTTTATGTAGATGGCACCATTACCGACGCAAACAATGGCGGTACGGGCTCACCGATTGAAATAAAAGACATGAACGATGTGTCAATTATCGGGGTTGCAGACAGGGGCGAATTCGACGGTATTGGCATCTTAATTAGACGTGCAAATAACGTGATTATTCAAAACCTGAAAATCCACCACGTGCTTACTGATGGAAAAGACGCTATCTCTATTGAAGGTGATAACGACGGCTCTACCACCAGCAACATTTGGATTGACCACAATGAGCTTTACAGCACATTGTCTGTGGACAAGGATTTCTACGACGGGTTAGTAGATAGTAAACGCGGCGCGAAAAACATCACTATCTCTTACAACTACCTTCATGATCATTGGAAAGCCTCGTTACACGGCCACACTGAGAATGATGTAGACAGTGATAATACCGAGCGTTTAATTACCTTCCACCACAACCGCTTTGAGAATATCGAGTCACGTTTACCGTTATTCCGCTACGGTCACGGTCACTTGTATAACAACTATTACAATCAGATATCCTCTACGGCAATCAATTCAAGAATTGGTGCAGAGCTACAGGTAGAAAACAATGTGTTTGAGAACACGCAAAACCCAATTGTTTCCTTCTACTCAGACGTTATTGGATATTGGAACACGTCAGGCAACCTGTTTGGCGAAGGCGTAACTTGGACAACGCCAGCTGATGGTGACGTTGTAGCAGGACCTGATGCCACGCCAACATCCAGCTACGAAGTGCCGTACGACTACGTACTAGATGATGCCGACGTGGTTAAGCAGCGAGTTATCAACTACTCGGGCGTAGGTAAAATTAACCAGAATGCCGATGACATTCCTCCGTTAAACTAACTCCCAAAAGAGTTAGCACAAACAAAAAGGCGCTGCTCTATAAGCAGCGCCTTTCTTTTTAAACCGGGTTCATAATTACCATTTACTTTTATTAAGTTTTTCCGTTAACGTAAACGTTGGATGAAATTCGGACAATAATAACGATGAAACGATTTTTTAAATGGATTGGTACTGGTTTACTGGTAATTGTATTGGCAGGCGGTACTTTTGCTGCGCACGAGTGGTATGCGGATAAACCTTTTTACTTTAATAACCTACTTAACCGAGAAATGGTGAAAGTAGCTTTTGATAGTCCTGAAACCTTAACCTCTCTCGGTTTTTTAGAATCAATGGGCATTAAAGGCCACAACGCCGAGCTTGATGACGTTAGCCAAGAAAAAAATGAAGCCTTGTTTGTAAAAGCCCATGATATACGAGAAAAAGTTTTAGCGTATGACGACGAAGATTTAAACGACGATGAGCAGCTTTCAAAAGAAATCACGCTGTACTTGCTTGATTATCTCATTAGTAACGAGCCGTTTCAGTATCACAGCTACCCAGTAAACCAGCTTTTCGGTGTACAAAACGGGTTTCCAAGCTTTATGGAAGGTCAGCATCAGGTTAATGATGCTACCGACGTAGAGAACTATTTAAGCCGTTTGCGTGCCGTAGACGAGAAATTCGCGCAAGTACTTGAAGGGCTTAAGCTTCGTGAAGAAAAAGGCATTATCCCTCCGCGCTTCGTGATAGACCGCGTACTAGATGAAATGAATGGCTTTATATCTTCGCCAATAGAAGAGAATATTCTTTACAGCTCACTGAAAGAAAAGATGTCTAAGGCTGAAGAAATCTCTGCGGAACAGCAAGACGCATTTTTAGCTGAAGCTCAAACAGTCATAGGTGATGACGTTGACCGCGCCTACCAGCTATTTATAGATTACTTCACCACGCTTCAAGCCAAAGCTGGCAATGACCACGGCTACTGGCATTTACCTGACGGCGACAAAGTGTATGCCAATGCGCTGCGTTTTTTCACTACCACCGACATGACTGCCGATGAAATTCACAACCTAGGCTTAAAAGAGGTAGCAAGAATTCAGGGCGAAATGTTGACTATTCTTGCTGGTGAAGGCTACGACGTAACTCAGGGCTTCTCTAGCGCGATGGACGCGTTGGCCGCCGATCCTTCTCACTATTACGAAGACAGTGATGAAGGCCGCGAGCAAATTCTAAAAGATTACCAAACCATACTTGATGAGATTGATGCAGGTATAAGTGATGTATTTAGAATTCGCCCTGAGGCCGGCATGGAAGTGGTACGTATTCCGGAGTTTAAAGAGAAAACTGCACCTGGCGCCTACTACCAGCAGCCCGCTATTGACGGCTCTCGTCCGGGACGATTTTATGCCAACTTATATGATATTAAAGCAACCCCTAAGTACAGCATGCGTACATTGGCCTATCACGAAGGCATTCCGGGCCATCATTTCCAGGTAGCCTTGGCGATGGAACTGGAAGGCATGCCCTTTATTCGCAAAATGTCGCCTTTTACTGCCTACACCGAGGGCTGGGCTTTGTATTCAGAATACTTAGCATGGGAGATGGGCTTTCAAGATAAACCTCTAGATAACTTGGGGCGCCTTCAAGCTGAACTATTCAGAGCAGTACGCTTAGTGGTAGATACGGGTATTCACGATAAACGTTGGACCCGTGAAGAGGCAATTGACTATATGGTACGCAACACAGGTATGGCGCTTAGCGACGTTACATCTGAAATTGAGCGCTATATTGTTATGCCGGGTCAGGCCACCTCTTACAAAGTGGGCATGATTAAGATTTTAGAAATTCGTGAGAAAGCGAAACAAGAATTAGGCGATAAGTTCGACTTACGTGATTTCCATGACGTGGTACTTAAAAACGGTGCGGTGCCACTTGCCATTCTTGAAGAATTGGTGGACGAGTATATTGCAGAAAAACAGGGCGCATAGCCTGTTACGCTCTAGGTTTGTCACACAAACAAAAAAGGCGCTGCTCTATGAGCAGCGCCTTTCTTTTAAGCGTTAAGCTTGGGGGATGATTACATCATGCCGCCCATTCCGCCCATGCCGCCCATATCAGGCATTGCTGGTGCGTCTTCTTTAGGTAGTTCAGCTACCATTGCTTCAGTTGTGATCATTAGTGAAGCAATTGAAGATGCGAACTGTAGTGCAGAGCGCGTTACTTTAGTTGGGTCAAGAATACCCATCTCTAGCATGTCGCCGTAAGTGTCGTTACCTGCGTTGTAACCGTAGTTACCTTCGCCGTTCTTCACTTCGTTAACTACTACTGATGCTTCTGCACCTGAGTTAATAGAGATTTGACGTAGAGGCGCTTCCATTGCACGTAGTGCAAGCTTAATACCTACTGTTTGGTCGTCGTTGTCGCCAGTAAGGTCAGCAAGTTTAGCTGCTGCGCGAACTAGTGCTACACCACCACCAGGTACCACACCTTCTTCAACCGCTGCGCGAGTTGCGTGTAGTGCATCTTCTACGCGGTCTTTCTTCTCTTTCATTTCAACTTCAGTTGCTGCACCAACTTTAATTACTGCAACACCGCCTGAAAGCTTAGCTAGACGCTCTTGAAGCTTCTCTTTGTCGTAGTCTGACGTAGAGTCTTCAATTTGACCTTTGATTTGAGCACAACGGCCTTCAATCGCTTCTTGGTCGCCGTTACCGTCAACAACTGTTGTGTTGTCTTTGTTGATAACTACGCGCTTAGCAGTACCTAGGTCTTCAAGCTGAACTTTTTCAAGGTCTAGACCAATTTCTTCAGAGATTACTGTACCGCCAGTTAGGATAGCGATGTCTTGAAGCATTGCTTTACGACGGTCACCGAAACCTGGTGCTTTAACCGCTGCAACTTTAACAATACCGCGCATGTTATTAACTACTAGTGTAGCAAGCGCTTCGCCTTCAACATCTTCAGCGATGATCATTAGCGGCTTACCAGCTTTCGCTACGCCTTCAAGGGTAGGAAGTAGTTCGCGGATGTTAGAAATCTTCTTGTCAACCAATAGGATGAACGGGTTGTCTAGTTCAACAGTACCGTTTTCTTGGTTGTTGATGAAGTATGGAGATAGGTAACCGCGGTCGAACTGCATACCTTCAACAACGTCCAGTTCGTTTTGAAGTGCCTGACCTTCTTCTACAGTGATAACACCTTCTTTACCTACTTTCTCCATCGCTTGAGCAATGATGTCGCCAACTTCTGAATCAGAGTTTGCAGAGATAGTACCTACTTGAGCGATAGACTTGCTGTCTGCACAGTCAGTAGACAGAGCTTTAAGCTCTTCAACTGCTGCCGCAACTGCTTTGTCGATACCGCGCTTAAGATCCATTGGGTTCATACCCGCTGCAACGCTCTTAAGACCTTCAGTAACGATTGCTTGAGCAAGTACAGTAGCAGTAGTTGTACCGTCACCTGCTTCGTCATTCGCTTTAGACGCAACTTCTTTTACCATCTGCGCGCCCATGTTCTCGAACTTGTCTTCAAGCTCGATTTCTTTCGCTACAGACACACCATCTTTAGTGATAGTAGGTGCACCGAAAGACTTGTCTAGAACAACGTTACGGCCTTTTGGACCTAGTGTTACTTTAACTGCGTTAGCTAGTGTGTTTACGCCTTTCAGCATTTTGCTGCGAGCGTCATCACCAAAACGTACTTCTTTAGCTGCCATGATTAAATTCCTCTAAAATTCGTTTTAACGTTAGTTGTAATTACTCAACAATCGCTAGAATGTCGCTTTCGCTTAGGATTAGTACTTCTTCACCATCCAGCTTTTCTGTTTTAACGCCGTAACCGTCGTTGAAAATAACGGTGTCGCCTACTTTAACGTCTAGCGCTTTAACTTCGCCGTTCTCAAGAATGCGACCGTTACCTACTGCGATTACTTCGCCGCGTGTAGATTTTTCTGCTGCAGAACCAGTCAGAACGATACCGCCTGCAGATTTGCTTTCTTGCTCTGCGCGCTTAAGGATTACGCGGTCGTGTAAAGGACGAATTGCCATTTTCAAGTCTCCTGAAAATTCCACTATTCAAATGAATGTAATTGTCGACATTCAGACAATCTAAATGCCGTGTGTTTAAGGTTGCTCATTGCTGAGCAGTTAAAATCGTTTCTGCACGGATAGATGGGGTAGTACCCAGATAACTTCAAGGGTTTTTAAGCAAAAAAATGTAAAAAATTTGGTTTTTTCGCTAAATACTTCTTTTTATTGGGCAAGTAAACGCCGTTTATCGCGGTAAACGGCGCTCATAACCTGACGGAGAGGGCGTTGGGGCTCGCTATTTTAAGCGCTTATCTGGGTCGTTAGTGGTGTGATCGGTGTACTCACCTTCAAACACATCACCATCGCTATTATGTGAGCGTGAATGCTGGTCGAAAGGACTTTGCCCAAACGGTGACTGACCCTGTCCGAAGCCTGCAGTTCCCGGCCCCATACCCGGAGCGACAACACGCATTTTCATGTGCTTACTGACCTGAGCAGCAAAGAAGTGACGTGAGCCTGGCATTGCCAATAAGAAGCCGAAAATATCGGTAATAAAGCCTGGCGTCACAAGTAAAATACCCGCAACCACCAGCATCAAGCCTTCAACTAGTTCTTTTCCTGGCACTTCATTTCGCTGCATTTTTTCTTGTGCAGTTTGCAGTGTACTCACGCCTTCGCGTTTAACAAAGTAAGCACCAATAAAGGCAGAAAGAAGTACCAAGCCAACGGTATTCCAACCACCGATCACGCTGCCCACATTTATCAGCAACGCAATCTCTAAAATAGGTAATAGGGCAAACAGTATAAATAAAACCCGCAAAATGCTTCCTCTTTCATGTATTCATAACCTGTTATAGGGTCTTTGTACGTAATAACAAGAAAAGGTGCCCACCCTTTCGCTTAAATAGCCACTTAAAGCGACCGATAACGACCGTGATATACTGTAGCTATGAAAGAATAGTGCGACTTTTCAGGTCAATTACATATCGACCCATTAGCAAAGTAACAGGCGCGAAATAAAGTAGGAAAAGTTCATGACAATTAAGCTTGTATTGTGCACCACGCCCGATGAAAAGACAGCGCAGTTAATTGCCAGCACGCTCGTTGAAGAAAAGCTTGCCGCCTGCGTCAACATAATCAAGGGTATAGAGTCCGTTTATGAGTGGCAGGGGAAGGTGGAAACCGACGTAGAATGCCAACTGCTTATTAAAACGAACACACGACACGTTTTACAGGCCTTCGATAGAGTAAGCGAACTACATCCGTATGATGTCCCTGAATGGTTAGAACTTAATGCTGAGGCTAGCAGCGCTTACGGTCAGTGGTTACAAACCACGCTACAGCGCTAGTTAAAACGTAATTCTAATAAAAATAACGATAACGCAAAATAGATAAAAATGAACTGTAACTTTATGACTTTACCTTCTTTCTCATCAGGCAATGCATCAGCTTCGCTGTTCCAGCGCTTTACTGCTTATGTTCTCTCAGCGTTCTGTTTAATGACGTTATTAACCACGTTCGCATTGGCTCAGGTGCCCAATGCCTTTGACGATCCGTTCGTGGATGAACCCCAGTTTTTGGATGTAGACCAAGCGTTTGCGTTCGACTTTAACCAAGAAGACGATGTGCTTACGGTAAGCTTCGATATTGCCGACGGCTACTACCTTTACCTAAAGCAGTTTAAGTTTGTGGCGAAACAAGCCGAAATTGGCGAGCCTGAGTACCCAAATGGGGTAATGATTCAGGATGAGTTTTTTGGCGAGTCTGAAGTGTTTTACAACGGCGTATCTATTACTTTGCCCATAGAATCAGCGAGCAGTGACGGCGTAGTAAAAATTCGCTATCAAGGCTGTGCTGACGCAGGGCTTTGCTACCCGCCAACAGTGAAAGTCGTGTATTTAAATGAAGTGGGAAGCAGTGCAGTTGCTGAGACAGATACGGCCTCAGAACCAAATAACGCAGCAACTTCTTCACAAAGCGAGCAGTTCGATTTAGCGCAAAGGCTAATCGATAAAGATAACCTTGCTCTTACTTTAGCTCTATTTTTTGCACTAGGCGTAGGCTTAGCCTTTACACCTTGCGTATTCCCGATGTATCCCATTGTGTCGGGCATTGTGATTGGTCAGGGCAAACCTAAAACCGCATCGCATTCATTCTGGCTAACCTTTGTTTACGTTCAAGGTATGGCGATCACATACTCACTGCTTGGATTAGTGGTTGCGGTAGCCGGCGCGCAGTTTCAAGCTGCGCTTCAACACCCTGTAGTACTCGGCGTATTCATTGTGCTATTTGTGGCGCTGGCCGTTGCTCTGTTTGGTGGCTTTGAAATTCAGCTACCGGCAAAGTATCAAGAAAAGCTCACTCACATGAGTAACAATCAAACACCCGGCAGCTTTGCAGGGGTGTTTATTATGGGTGTATTGTCTGGTCTTATCGCTTCGCCCTGTACGACGGCCCCGCTAACCGGCATATTGTTATTCATCGCCCAAACTGGCGATATGACACTGGGCTTTATTTCTCTTTACTTGTTAAGCATTGGTATGGGCGTTCCACTTATTCTGTTCGGCATGACAGGAGGAAAACTCCTACCTAAAGCAGGTAACTGGATGAATGTGGTTAAAGTTACCTTTGGCTTTATGATGCTTGCCGTGGCCATTGTGTTTATTGAGCGTTTATATAATAGCCCTGCCACTGGCTTCCTATGGGGATTGCTTGGTTTCGGTTTGTTCGGCTATTACTGGGCACTTAACCGCGCCA
The DNA here is from genome assembly GCF_001924945.1 of Alteromonas sp. W12. Classification (NCBI taxonomy): domain Bacteria; kingdom Pseudomonadati; phylum Pseudomonadota; class Gammaproteobacteria; order Alteromonadales; family Alteromonadaceae; genus Alteromonas; species Alteromonas sp. W12. Next base: position 213,496 of record NZ_LQXH01000008.1, on the reverse strand, counting down.
GCAAAAACTCACTGATGAAGCTTGTACGTGCTGTTGTGGTTGCAATAGGCATTATGGGAAGTGCTGGCCTTACCTATCAAGCAGGGCTCAACACCGGACTTTGGGGCGAACATGCTGATGGTGTTCACGCAGGGCACCCAGACTTTGTTGTTGCGCGAGATTTGGCAGACTTACGCAATAAAATTGCGGCGGCTAACGCACAAGGTAAAACTGTGATGGTCGATTTGTATGCCGACTGGTGCGTTGCCTGTAAGGAATTTGAAAAGTACACCTTCCCAGACGAGCAAGTGATATCTGCGCTTAGCAATACAGTATGGATGCAAATGGATCTTACCGATAACACACCAGAACGTCAGGAGATTTTTGACACCTTCACTGTGCTAGGCCTGCCAACCATTTTGTTCTTTGACAAAAACGGCGACGAGCTAACCAAGGCCCGTGTTACCGGGTTTATGAAAGCAGACGCCTTTGCCGGTCATGTAAACGAGTGGCTTAACAATGGGTCTGACGTTAATGATGCTCAAAGTGGTCGCTTGGACTAAGGCGCTTCTATTCGAGGCCTTTCCTCCTTTAATATGGCGAGCGGTGCGAAGCGCCGCTCTTTTTATTTTGGGTAGAGACGGGTTTCAGAAAAGAAGGTTGGCTTCAATGCTGGCCTTCTTATTTATTTCGCTCACTTTTTCCCTATCAATAACAGCGAAAACCACGGGGTGCTTCGATAACAAGCGCTTTTGTTTTGAGCTTACGCCTTCGTCTTCTTCTCTTTTTCTAGTCTCGGTACAAAGAAAAGTAGAATTGCCCGTAGCGCTAACTCTGTATTCCAATGTGATGCAAGACATTCCCACAGGCAATGGGGAGCTTAAATCAAAAGCCCACGTTAATGCATTTTTAGATACCAATGACCAAGTGCCCCTTGGCGTAGTAAAAAATGCCGACGCATTCTGGGATTCTATGCGCGTTAAATGGACGGTGGGGCGCGTAGACGCGATACACGACAACGCCTATACGTATCTGCCACCGCTACAACCAGCTAGCAAATACCGTATTGTGCAAGGCTTTAACGGCAATTTTAGTCATTCTGGTGCGTCAAGGTATGCTCTCGATTTTGCCGCGCCTGTAGGTACACCTATTTTAGCCGCCCGGGAAGGCGTAGTGATCGACACGAAAGATGACGGCACGAAAGGCGGGCCAACGCCGAAGTTTGCAAAATACGCTAACTACGTTGTTATTCTTCATAGCGACGGAACCACCGGCGAATACTACCACCTGAAATATAAAGGTGTTGTAGTAACAAGAGGGCAAACTGTAAAGCGCGGGCAGCTTATCGGTTATACCGGCAATACGGGGTTTTCTTCCTTACCCCACCTTCACTTTGGCATTTATGTAGCCAAATTCCATGGTAAGTACGTGAGTGTGCAGTTTTCGCTCGACAGCGCCCTAACTAAGGCCTCGCCTTAGCATTTATAGCAATACATACTGATACTTTTCGTCAAAACTACCATCTCATCCCCCACTAACGCCTTCTGAGAGTGCAGCATGCTGCGGTTTCACAGGCAGCAAATAAGCAAACTTTCCAATAAACTTTGCGCCGAAAACACCTGATTAGACCAGTATTTTGCTGCGAAATCTTTATCTATCACTATAATCAGCATTTAACACAATAAACGAGCAAATTAATTGGCTTTTTTTCGTGCAACTGTCACAAAAGTTTGTTGAAATGGCAATAACCGTGACTTTTTCCCGAAGATAGCAGCAAACTAGATGAATATTTTGTTATTGAACGGCCCTAACCTGAATATGTTAGGCCAAAGAGAACCCGACAAATACGGCACACAAACCTTGCAAGACATCGTAGATGATTTGCAGGCGCAGGCTGCGTCAAGCAACGTGACCTTAACGCATTTTCAGTCAAACGCTGAGTTTGAACTGATTGATCGCGTGCACGCTGCTATGGGTACTGTTGATGCCATTATTATTAATCCTGCTGCCTTCACGCACACCAGCGTCGCCCTTCGCGATGCATTATTAAGTGTCAATATCCCGTTTATTGAAGTGCATTTGTCGAACGTTCACGCCCGTGAACCGTTTCGTCATCATTCCTATTTTTCTGATGTTGCAGCTGGCGTCATTGTTGGCCTTGGTGCCATGGGCTACTCGCTCGCGCTAACTGCAGCAATCAACTTACCGAAATCGCATAAATAAAGCAGAGACAGAACATGGATATTAGAAAGATTAAAAAACTCATCGAACTAGTGGAAGAATCTGGCATTGCCGAGCTAGAAATCACTGAAGGCGAAGAGTCTGTACGCATCCACCGTGGCCCAACGGGTGTTCAAGCGCCAATGAACTACAGCTTTGCAGCACCTGCTGCACCGCAAATGGCTCCTGCTCCAGCGGCGGCCGCTACCACTGCTTCTGAAGCACCAGCAGAGCCAGCTCAGCCAGAAGGTCACGTTGTTAAGTCTCCAATGGTAGGTACGTTCTACCGTGCATCTTCACCAACGGCAAAAGCATTTGCAGAAGTGGGTCAGCAAGTGAAAGTTGGCGACACGCTTTGTATCGTTGAAGCGATGAAGATGATGAACCAAATTGAAGCAGATAAAGCCGGTGTGGTTAAGGCAATCTTGGTTGAAAACCAAGACCCTGTAGAATTCGACCAGCCAATGTTCATCATTGAATAAGCGAGTGCTTAACTATGCTAGATAAAGTACTTATTGCTAACCGTGGTGAGATTGCCCTGCGTATTTTGAGAGCCTGTAAAGAACTAGGCATCAAAACCGTAGCGGTGCACTCTACTGCGGATAAAAACTTGAAGCACGTGTTGCTGGCTGACGAATCAATTTGTATTGGTAAAGCATCGGCAACCGAAAGCTACCTGAACATTCCTCGCATTATCGCTGCTGCAGAAGTCACTAACTCTATTGCTATTCACCCAGGTTACGGTTTCCTAGCGGAAAACGCAGACTTTGCTGAAGCGGTAGAAAAAAGCGGCTTTATTTTCATTGGCCCTAAAGCTGAAACTATCAACCTTATGGGTGACAAAGTTTCTGCTATCAACGCCATGAAAAAAGCAGGCGTACCGTGTGTACCCGGTTCCGACGGCCCGCTAACTGACGACGTAGAGCGCAACAAAGCCATTGCTAAGCGCATTGGTTACCCAATCATCGTTAAAGCTGCGGGCGGCGGCGGTGGTCGTGGTATGCGCGTGGTGCGCAGCGAAGCTGAGTTGATTAAAGCCATTGAAACAACGCAAGCAGAAGCTGGCGCTGCATTTGGCAACTCAACGGTTTACATGGAAAAATTCCTTGAGAACCCACGTCACGTTGAAATTCAGGTATTAGCCGATGGCCAAGGTAACGCCATTCACTTAGGTGAGCGTGACTGTTCAATGCAACGTCGCCACCAAAAAGTGGTTGAAGAAGCGCCTGCACCGGGTATTTCTGAGCAAATGCGCACCAAGATTGGCGATCGCTGCCGCAAAGCCTGTATTGAAATTGGCTACCGCGGAGCAGGTACTTTCGAGTTCCTATATGAAAACGGTGAATTCTATTTCATTGAAATGAATACCCGTATTCAGGTAGAGCACCCTGTATCTGAAATGATCACAGGCGTTGACCTTATTAAAGAGCAGCTTCGCATTGCAGCTGGTCAGCCACTGTCAATTGATCAGTCGCAAATTCAAATTCGTGGCCACGCTATTGAATGTCGAATTAACGCAGAAGATCCACAAACCTTTATTCCTAGCCCTGGTCCTATCGATATGTTCCATGCGCCAGGTGGTTTAGGTATTCGTTGGGAGTCGCATATTTACGCGGGCTACCACGTACCTCCTTACTACGATTCAATGATAGGCAAGCTTATCACTTACGGTGAAAGCCGCGACGAAGCGATTGCTCGTATGCGCCACGCCCTTGAAGAGATTGTAGTTGAAGGAATTAAAACGAATATCCCTCTTCAGCGTGCCATTATGGCCGATGAAAACTTCTTCGCGGGTGGAACCAACATCCACTACCTAGAGAAGAAGCTAGGTTTAGCCTAATCCCCCCTTTGGGCTACACGCTGTTTTTTGTGTAGCCCAATTTTCTTTCTTCGCTATTCGCTATTCGCTATTCGCTATTCGCTATTCGCTATTCGCTATTCGCTATTCAGCACATTCTAATTTTCCGATTACTACAATCAATTTTTAACGATTTTCCTATTTAAAACTTGGTTCTATACTGCATACAAGTTTTAAGACATCTCCCTGAGTTTTAATGCTTTTGTGTGTTTTACCCTCATTGGAGTCCCACTCCACTTATTGCCGGCATCCCTGCCGGCTTTTTTTTTGTATTTTTTTCCTTAAACCGCTATTCGTTGCGCTAAGTAATTAGATTTAATGTATAAACTACTTAATCATGTTGTTTAGGGTTAAACAGGTGCGAAATCTTTTTTTGTTTATTTTACCGCTGATAGCCATTGCAGGAACTAACGCGCAGGCAGAACAAATAGCGCCCACCTTCTCACAGAAGCTAGATATTCAGGTTCGTTACGATAATCGTTCCAACCGCCCGAGCCGCGAACAATATCGACTGCGTTACTATCCCTCTCTTGCCATCACTTCTGCGTGGTCAGTAAACAGCTTTGTGGTGACTGGCGATGACTTTTCATCAAGTCACAATACATTCGGCAGCGACAACACTGATTATCTCTACGCAAGGCGTCTGTACTTAAGGCATGAAACCGATTCGGGGAAAACTGAGTTAGGTGTTATTCCAACTTACAAAGGGCGTGTTTCTTCCACCGGCTTGTCGAAAGATGGTTGGATAACGGGGGTACGTCATGTGAGGCAATTGCAAAACGACACCGCCATTGAAATAGTCGTTGGTCAACTTGCAAATGCTGAAGCATCTGAAGCCTTTAATATTGGCGGAGAGGATGAGTATTTCGAAATTGAATATTCGGCCAAGATGGGACAACGACATAGCTACGAAGCCAGTTTTGAAAGAATGCTGAACGGTACATTTGCCAGGGCAGAATATCGATTACGTATTAATGAACAAGATACCGCGTTCATTGAATTAGTGCAGCGTACTGATGAAAGTGCTGCGAAAGTTGTAGTGGGCACCAGCGGCGAATTCGCTGCAAGCGCTTTTAACACATCATATCCTATCGAATATTTTGCTTACTATTCCTATATAGACAGTAGTTTTGGTGAGCGCGCTGAATTAATTGAAGACTTCCTAGGAACAGGTCACGGCGGCTCTCTGGAATTTAGTGGCGTGCTATCGGAGAAGCATGATGTTGAATGGTTTATAAGAGCTGATGTGGTAGATAGTGTCAGTCGATTACTGGCAGGAGTAAAACTCTCCTTCGATAGTTGAATGAAACGAAGCGCCTACTCCAGATAAAAAAGGCCCATCAAACGATGGGCCAAACAGCAAGAACGCGTACACACTTTAACAGTGCATAATAAGTTACGGCTTGTCGCCATTGTGAGTTCAGTTACCGCAGATTACGTATTTTTAATCTCTTGAGCTTTAAACTTAAAGTTGAGTTTATTAAACTTTAGTCTAATGAAGCGCTAAAGCTCGTACTGTTTAACTCTAATAATCGTAATTTGAAGGTGTTCTTGTGCCCAGCCGTTACGCTCAGTTCAAAGAAAAACTTCCCATTTCCCGACTCTCCGATGAAGCGCTGCTTGCGTTTCGCGTCCTTTTTGATGATCCTCTCGATATCGTAGACTTAGCGCAAGATATATCTGACTTAACGCTTTACCCAGAACGGCTGAAAGACAGTTATAGAAAGGAGTGGGAAGCCTACGTGCTAAAGGCACTGGCGTTTGAGATCAAACAACATACAGACGTTTCTCCTGCAGAGTTCATTGAGCTTGTCATGAACAAGGTAGAAGCGATTCAGCAAAATAACGACACCTATCAAAATCTATTGCGTCAGGTTCAACACGCGAAGAGTATTTTGCAATCAGAAAACACGATCGTTTTTCCTACCCCCATGCGTCAGCAGTTAACTGCGTTTCTTTTGCCGATTACTACTATTTCGCCTCCCAAAAAATAAAGGCAGCTACAACGTAAGGCAGTTCCGCTTCTATAGGAAAGGCTTCTACACGCTACTTATTAGCGCCTTTAAATTTGTATTGAGAGGGGCAGTATCCTCTGTCCACACCTTCAGGGCGCAGGCTGGCATGTTTGGTTTTTCTACCCGACACGCGCTCTCGCCAGTTCTTGAAGGTTTTCTGTTTGAGATTTTTACGCATAAGCTTTATCACATCTTTTTCAGGCAGCCCGTATAAACGCTCTATTGCCTCGAAAGGCGTACGGTCTTCCCACGCCATTTCAATTACCCGTGATTCTTGTTCTTCAGTTAATGCCATTTCTTACATCTCAATATGCGTGTTTAACCCCACTACATACTTATTTTCGGCTCATTTTGTTCAGTTCAACTACGCTAAAATTCCAAACAATTAGTGGCCGACTTAAACGCTCACTTGCTCATCGTCTTTTTCAAACGCTAGCTTCAACAACTCGGCGGCGGCTTTCGCATCGCTCAGCGCGCGGTGATGCTGCTCCATTTCTATGTGAAAATGCTTTGTTAAGTTTGCCAGCGAGTAAGAAGGCAGCCCAGGATAGGTGCGACGCATTTCGCGAACGGTACACATTTTGGGTCGCCTGAAACTCTGCTCTAGTCTTGCAAACTCTTGCTTAATGAACCCGTAGTCAAAGTTTACGTTGTGAGCAACGAACACAGCGTCTTCGGTGAAATTTGCCACGTGTTCCGCTACTTCAGCAAAAAGCGGAGCATCTGCCACCATGTCATCCGAAATTCCAGTAAGGCGGGTAATGTTGCTAGGAATGCGGCGCTGCGGATTTAACAGGGTTTGAAACCTGTCTACCTCTTTCCCACCAACAAGTTTTACCATACCTATTTCGGTAATCCGGTTGTAGCTGCTGTTTCCCCCAGTGGTCTCTATATCTACCACAACATAAGGCTGTGCTGGGTCGCGTATCCATTTCACTGTTGTTACCGCAACGTCAAATCCAGCTTGCTGCAAACGTTGAATTGAAACCAGCTGATTTCGGCGAAGCTGATCGCCAGGCGCTTTGATTTCTTCAAAGCGAAGTGCGCCGTCAAATACCATGATATCGGGGAAGCCATCTCGGAGGCTCTCAAAGTCTTTGCACATCATGCGAAGTAAAGCATAAATAGAATCTAGCGAACCATGCTCAATTAGCGCTTCTATAGGCGTAAGCAAATGACTAGACCACATAAACAGGCTATTCACTTTGCCATAGTGCATCGTGGCCATTTTGTGAATATGAAAACGCAGTTTTTCTTTGCTATCAAGCGCCTGTAACAACGCTTCAATACTGTGTTCAAACTTGGCGTAAAAGTTATTCTGTTTAAGCGATAACGGTCTGCGATCAAACTCAGTAACCAGCGTGTCTTCTTCGTAAAGTTGCTTCCAAAAGGTAAGGCCGAACAAAGTGCGCCATAATCGGTTTTCCGTGCGCCAGCCTTCAATGCCGTGCCTTGCATAATGCGCCAGCACACCACGCTCAACCTGTTGGTTTTGGCTTACGTCAATATCCAGTGTACGGCTAGCATTGCGAAGCATGTCGGTAACCGTGCTGGTGCGTTTTTTGTGGTATTTACGGGCATAGAAATCTTCTGCAAATGCTAGCAGCGTATCCGATTGCGGATTATCAATTATCTCTTCAAGGGTCTGTTTAACACTATTTTCATTTCCGTCCTTGTAGTTCTCTCTTAACCACTTTTCTTTTGCCTTATCGCTTTGCGCCGCTTTCAATACTTCTAGCCCTTTCGCTCTATCAAACATCAGCACTTTTAGACCTAGTGCATAGAGAAACTGGTCGCGATAAAAACATGCCGACACACCTTCTGTAATGGGCAGTTCACCTTCGGCAATGGCAAGCAACATATCATCGTTATAAAAAGCTAACTGGCTGTAATGGTTGGCGTAAAACCATGACGCTTGGGCGTCGCTTTTAGTTTCAAAACGCGCCGTATCCGTTACGGAATCAGAACGGGTTCTCATTACGCCTAAATCGCGCATAGAAAACTGATTTAGGCGGCTTTTGGTGTTACCAAAATAGATAAACAGCAAATAGCGAAGTGCATCGTCGAACAAGCACACTAAGTAGTTATCTAGCGAAAAACGCTCTGGCCAGCCTCTAGCTTCGATATGTTCATTAAGCAACGTCACGAGTTTAGGCTTGGTGAGAGATGCGAGCCCCTGAATACTGCCGTATTCAGCAAGTAGCTCAAGCAGAGCATCTTTGGTCAAGACACCAGCGATGTCATTAAGCGAAGCGTGGGTAAGGTCACCAAACCAGCCGTTGTCGGTAAGCCAATCTATTTGCTCTTGTGGCACAGCGATTTCGCTATAATTGAACTGCGTCCTGTCAATCACTGCGTACTTGCGATTTGCAGCGCGCACAACAATACACTGTTTGTCATCGTCTAACGCTTTAAAACGCCTAACAAAATCAGTGGCTTCGTCACTTAGAAGCGCCCTGCTAGCACCCTCAAAGAACCCAAGGAACTCGTGAAAGTGTGTAAGGTAATAACGTGGCGGTAAATCTTTTCGCATGAGGTATCTTTGGCTATGAAAACACCAATAGTGTATATTTATACAGCCACGCGAATCAAATTAAATCCTCCGCGATTGGGTATCACATCTGCTGCCAATAGTGCACAGCGTGTACTTTTACACGCGTACGCGCTGTTTAGACACCCAATGAAAGAACGAAGAAAGCTGCGCATCTGCCAATAAACGCTGCAAATTGAAGTAGTGTTTGGCCAACGTCATCTCATCATAAAATCGATGTATACCGCTGTGACATTGTCTGCAAATGTAAATGCCGTCCTGAAGCTCCGCTTTGCTAAAGTGCTTTTTAAAATAGGTACGCCTGTGCATTTTTCGCGGAATAAGATGATGGTAAGTAAGGCGAGTTTCTCTATTACAGCACGGGCATTGACCAACTTTATTTGCCACAAGGTCACCTTTTTCGTCTATCACATCTATTATTTGTGCACCCAGTTTTCTGATTACTCATAAGCGTCAAATGGCAGTCTTGTCCTTTTCCCTTAAAATCAGATACAAGGGGCGTGTCTAAAAGAAAATCCACTCGTCTTTGCATTACGTAACAAATAGCATTAGTGATTACAAAGGCATTTAAATATGAGTTTAACTCGTTCCATGGGCTTTTCCTGTCCTTACTGCATGGCTCCAAATGATGTTGAAATAGATGAAATTAACGATGTTGGCCAAGTACAGGTGCTCGACTGCCAAGTGTGTTGTCAGCCCATTGAGCTTACTGCTTATCAGCACGGTGATGACATTCAGATAGAGGCAGAAAGAGAGAATGACTAAGCAGTTTACCCGCGGTGATATAGACGCCCTTGCACAGCGCTACCGCGCAAACCTAATTAATAGTTTGTCTGGTTTTAAATCGGCGACTTTGGTGGGTACAACAAACGGCGTTACAAACAATTTGGCTATAGTGAGCTCTATTGTTCATGTCGGTGCAAACCCGCCTCTCATTGGCATGATCATGCGTCCACATACCGTCACGCGAGATACGTTGAGCAACATAAAACAGCAGGGCTTTTATACGCTAAATCACGTGGCTGTTGACTGGGTCGACAAAGCCCACCAAACATCAGCCCGCTATGCGCCAGATGAAAGTGAATTTGAAGCCGTTGGGTTAACCGCGCAGATCAGTGAGTCCTTCAGTGCGCCGTATGTCAAAGAAAGTGAAATTAAAATGGGCTTAAAAGTAGCACAGCATTTTACTTTGCTTAATGAAACCGAAATGGTTATCGGCGAAATCCAGGAGCTCTACGTTCCTGAGCAAATAATAGATTCAGACGGCTATGCAGATATAGAGCAAGCGCAAACGGCCTGTATCTCAGGCCTAGACAGCTACCACAGCACACAACGAATTGCGCAATTTGCGTATGCAAAGCCCGATGTAAAGTTAACCGTGAAGTGAACTAATAAACTGTCCAACGGTCTTACATTCAATACTTAAGGTTGTAACTCTGAAGTTTATTTAATCTGGATCAAGCGAAAATGCGACATTTCGTTCGATCTTTTTTCAAAAAGAGATAGTATTTAAACATGAAACAAAACCTGCCTCTTTGGGCAGGTTTTTGCGTTTAAGGCACTGAATAAAAAAGAATCATTATCGTTTCTATCTCTTAAGGAGAATGTTATGAAATCTGTAAATCGCCGTGACTTTTTAAAGCTTTCTGGCTCGACAGTTATCGGTCTTACATTAGGTGGTGTAGCGTTACGTGCTCAGGCTCAAGAACAATTGAGTGCTGATGACCCTACTGCAAAAGCACTGAACTACACACCGTCGTCAACTGTTGAAGGTGCAAAATGCGCAAACTGCATGTACGTGCAGGGCGCCGATGGCGAACAACACCGCCCTTGTAACATTTTCCCTAATAAGCTTGTTAACGCTGATGGCTGGTGTAGCGCTTGGGTGAAAAAGCCTGGCTAACCAATCGAAAGAAAAGACGTTCAAAAGCCCTTGAGTTAAACCAAGGGCTTTTTTCGTTTCTGTTGAGGCGAAATACGATTATGTATCCTCATTTCCCGCTAGCGAACTACATCAATTCCGTCTTCGATACCTTTTAGCGCTGGGTTGTCAAAACGTGTAGGCAGAAGGCCAGGCTTAATGAAGAAGCCGTGTTTTGCTTCAAAGACTCTACCTATTTTCAACACGCTTTCGTCTTGCCACTTTCCACCAATAAAGCTAATCCCCACAGGAAGATCTTTCACCTGTCCAGCGGGCACTGTGAGATGCGGATATCCTGCAATTGCGGCCAAATACCCGATACCGATAAAACCGACAGGCGAATGGTCACCATATACGCCGTCTATTAAAAAAGAAGGGCTGTTTGAGGGCGCAACTAGTACATCAACATTGTGCTTTGCTAACAACGTATCAATACCATTTTTGCCCGCCGTGTCTTGAATAAGGCGCAGTGCATTTTGATACTTTTCGCTGTCAATGGCTGCCGACGCGAGCGATTTTTCGAAAATGTCTTGATTGAATAGCGCTAACTCGCGCTCTGTTTTGTTATTGAAATCGATAAGCTCAGACAAGTTCCTTGCAGGGAGGTCTGCCGGCGACCCCGACAAGTATTCGTTAATACTATGATGGAACTCGCTCAGCAGAACATTATAGGAGTCGGCCCAAAATGAATCTGGCTGAGAGAAGTCACTGATGTCCACCAGCGTCGCGCCCGATGCTTTAAGCTGGTTCAACGCCTTTTCATAAACAGCCAGTACATGAGGGTTATCGCCCTGGCGGTACCTAACCACACCAATACGCTTGCCTTTTAAATCTGTAGCCAGCATTGAAGATGTTGGCATAGAAGGGCGGTGAGACTCTGCGTCTAGTGTCGCGTTATCGCTTGCATCAGGGCCCGCCATGATTGCCGTCATTAGCCAGGCGTCTTGAACGTTAGACGTCATTGGTCCTGCGGTGTCCTGACTGAAAGAAATAGGCACTATGTGAGTTCTGGAAAGCAAGCCCACGGTTGGTTTAAAGCCGACTACCCCGTTTATGGATGCCGGACAAATAATAGAACCATTGGTTTCGGTGCCCACGGCAAGTGACGCGAGGCGAAGTGACATGGCAGCGCCCGAGCCCGATGACGAGCCACAAGCACTTCTTGATAGCATATGCGGGTTTCGGGTAAGCCCGCCAACTGCACTCCAGCCGCTGATAGAGGATTCAGAGCGAAAGTTTGCCCATTCAGACAAATTGGTTTTACCCAAAATAATTGCCCCTGCCGCTTTCAGTTTTTCTACGATAGGCGCATCGCGACCAGTGTAATTAGCAATAAGCGCCATTGAGCCGGCTGTGGTGGGCATCTCTTTACTTTCTATATTATCTTTTAGCAGCACGGGAATACCTGCCAGAGGGCCAAGCGTCTCGCCATTCGCGAGTCGTTTATCGATGGCCTTCGCTTCGTTCAGCGCGTTAGGGTTCAACGCTAAAACGCTATTTACCTTTTCATCTAGCCGTTCGATTCGCGCAAGATAACCGCTAACGAGCTCAGCAGATGTCGTGTCGCCACTCGCAATAGCTTGTGCCTGAACGTGAGCAGGCTTATCTAACCATTGCTCAATCTTATCTGTATGATTTGCTTGAGACACGCATGCAGTGCATAGCACGACTACGGCCAGCAAAAAACCCTGTTTCAACATAAACCTTTCCTTAACGTATGATCCTAGCGCCTGTTACTCCTTCTTATTATGCAGCTTTTGACGGCAATAGAAGGTAACGTAATGTTAGTTTCTTATACGTTGAATCAGAAATAGTTCACTGTCTAAGAATTATTTTGCCGTTTCCGCTACGGGAAGCTTATGAAGGAGGTTATCGAGCTTATATTCATCAAGCAGTAACTGATACCGCCCATCTTCAATAAATAGCCGAAGGGTGGCGTTGAACTTGGCTCTTAGCGCTGGGTCGGGGATCGCAGCACTGTAAGGCGATATAGGAAAAAGCTCATGAAAGACGGTTGCGTCTTCGGCATAAGCACTGTTTGCAGATTTGAAGTAGTTGAAAATATTTCTATCGAGAATGGCAACATCGACACTGCCGCGCATCAGCATGTCCACTTGACGATCTTGTCGTGCCATTTCTATATAGGTAGTTTGCGATGCAAGAGTTCGCCCAAAGTCCTCACCTAATACCGATTGAGCGGTTTGAAAAGCAATGACGCTTTTACCTTTCAAATCGTCGATACTGTCTATCGTCAGTTCTCTGTCTGCCCGTGTTACCACGACGTTCTGATAGATAATATATGGCTCAGATAAAATGCTTTGATCGACCGTGTGTGCAGGATTAAGGGTAAGTCCAATGTCAACGGCGTCATCTTTTAATAACCTTGCCGTACGCCCGAAAGGAACATAAATAGGCGACAATCCATATCCCATTTCAGCAAGGATCGCCCGCACCAAGTCAACTTCAAAGCCGGTGTGCTCTTGTGAAATAACGTATGGAGGCTTGTTCCAGCCTACAACCACATCTAGCTCTTTCGCGCTAAGCGGTATGATAAAACACAGTAAACAAACAGCAGATAAAAGTGCGCGCATACAACAGATTAACCAGACTATAAATTAAACGATACCCTTCTCATAATATAAACTTATATTAGAATTTCACCAGTCAACAAAAGGTTAGTTTTTCTCGAGGCTTACGTAATCAATTGAGCAGCCAAGTTTTATTGGGTACTTGAGAGCCTGTTGAAAACCAAAGTGGTTAGATTTGATCATGCCTCTGTAAGCATCGCGTTCTCATTTACTGAAAGCTTTTCGCTTGCCTGCATTTTGTTTACTGCCAAGCAAAGGTACAATAAAGCGCAAAGGTCTCAATGAACGATAACTATGGCTTGGCTACAACTTCGAATTAATACCTCCTCTGAACATGCAGAATCAATAGGCGACATGCTAACGGCCAACGGCTCACAAGCAGTGACCTATGTGGATGCGAAAGACACCCCTATGTACGAGCCCAAGCCGGGTGAAGTGTTACTGTGGCCCGATACACAAGTCGTCGGCTTATTTGAAGCTGATGCCGATATGAAAGGCATCCTTCAGCGCTTGGGTAAAGCCAAAGTCTTAGGCCCTGATTTTAAATATAAGCTTGAGCCACTTGAAGACAAAGACTGGGAGCGAGAGTGGATGGATAACTTCCATCCCATGCAATTTGGCGAGCGCTTGTGGATATGCCCAAGCTGGCGCGATGTTCCCGATCCAAACGCCGTTAACGTAATGCTAGATCCTGGGCTTGCCTTTGGTACTGGCACGCACCCTACCACAGCGCTTTGCTTGCGCTGGCTAGACGGCATAGATATGACAGATAAAACCGTTGTCGATTTTGGCTGTGGCTCTGGAATATTAGCGCTGGCTGCGCTGAAGTTGGGTGCTAAACGCGTCATCGGCATTGATATCGACCCACAAGCGCTACAAGCAACAAAAGAAAATGCACGACGCAACGGCGTTGAAGACCGTTTGGATGTATACCTTCCTGAAGACCAGCCTGAGCTTGAAGCCGATGTCGTGATGGCGAACATCTTGTCAGGTCCATTACTAGAACTTCAAAGCGTTATTACAAACTACTGCAAATCAGGCGGTTTGTTAGTCCTTTCTGGCATTTTGGCGGAGCAAGTTACGCGCATAGAAGAAGCGTACGCTAACGATATTACTCTTGAACCCAGTGCCATTGATGGTGAATGGGCGAGAGTGTCGGGCAAAAAACACTAAGTTTGAGTGATAAACCGACCAGTCGGTGAAAATTACGCCCAGTTAGAATAGTGTGTTTTCGGTAAACCACCTCAAAATTGCGACGAAAATTTGTACGACAAAGCACGTTACCGCCTAATTAATTGTTAATTTTTTTCACATTACAGCCCTTTCAAATCGGGGGCTGTAAGACTTTCGTGCAATATTTAAACTAAAAATCGACGTTAGCTTACTAATGTGACAGATTTTTTTCACTGTCAAGACCACGGAGTGAAATTTTGTGCGATTTTTAGCCTTTTCAAGCCTTGCGAAAACACGTACACTTAGCGCCCCGTTTTAGCCGGGTGTATATTTTCTGTGCAGTTTTAGATGGCGAGCTATACATTTTATAATGCGAATTGGACCTTACGAGTTAGAAAACAATTTGATGTTGGCCCCCATGGCTGGCGTAACAGACAGACCGTTTCGCCAACTTTGTAAGCGCTTAGGTGCAGGGCTTGTTGTTTCAGAAATGCTTTCGAGTAATCCGAAAGTTTGGAACACAGCTAAATCACAAGCGCGTATGAATCATGAGGGTGAAGAAGGCATTCGCTCTGTACAGATAGCTGGGGCTGATCCTGAGCTTATGGCTCAAGCAGCACAATTTAATGTTGAGAACGGTGCGCAAATCATCGATATCAACATGGGTTGTCCTGCTAAAAAGGTCAACAAGAAGCTAGCAGGTTCTGCATTGCTTCAATACCCAGACACAGTGGAAGCGATTATTAAAGCAGTAGTTAATGCTGTTGATGTACCCGTGACACTAAAAATTCGTACCGGCTGGAACCCAGAAAATCGCAATGGGGTAGAGATTGCCCGCATTGCAGAGCAAAACGGCATACAGTCGCTTGCTGTTCACGGCAGAACACGAGCTTGTATGTATAAAGGAGAAGCTGAATACAGCACCATACGTCAAATAAAGGCGGCAATTTCAATTCCTGTTATTGCAAATGGTGATATTACTTCTCCAGAGAAAGCACAAGAGGTGCTGAATTACACCGGTGCAGATGGCGTAATGATAGGTCGCGGCGCGCAAGGTAAACCTTGGATATTTAAGCAAATCCAACATTATCTTGAAACGGGCGAGAACCTACCAGCACCGCCGCTGTCAGAGTTATATGAACTCTTGCATGAGCACGTAGCCAATGTGCAGGACTTTTATGGCGACATAGCCGGTGTGAGAATTGCCCGTAAGCACGTGGGCTGGTATCTCGCGGAGCACGATACGGATCGTCAGTTTCGTAAAACGTTTAACGCTATCGATGATGCGAATGAGCAACTCGATGCACTAAATGCATATTTTCAAGCGCTGCAGACACGAGAAACCCGACAGATTTCTCCCGCAGCATAGTGATGACTAACTTAAGAGCAACACAGTATTATGTTCGATCAAAACGTGACTTCACCTTTTACTACTACAGTAACTACGCCTTCACAAACGCAAGCTCAAAAGCCACTGCGTGACTCTGTAAAGCAAGCGGTTAATAAGTACCTTAAGCAATTGGATAACGCAAACATCGATAACCTGTACGAAATGGTACTGGCTGAAGTTGAAGCGCCGCTGCTAGAAGAAGTCATGACTTACACACGCGGCAATCAAACCCGCGCTGCCATCATGATGGGCATCAACCGTGGCACACTTCGCAAGAAGCTTAAGCAATACGGCATGAACTAAGATTCCAAGGGCTTTGCCCACCAAAGAGCACCAATCGGTGCTCTTTTTGTTTCAACACTACAACATTAGAAACTTAAAATTTATGCAAACACCAAAACCAATTAAACGTGCTCTCCTTAGTGTCTCTGATAAAACCGGTATCCTCGATTTCGCGACAGCGCTGCATAACGCTGGCGTAGAACTTCTGTCGACGGGCGGTACTGCTAAACTTCTCGCTGACGCTGGCTTACCTGTTAAAGAAGTGTCTGATCACACAGGTCACCCAGAAATTATGGCTGGCCGCGTTAAAACCCTTCACCCGAAAATTCATGGCGGTATCCTTGGTCGTCGCGGTACCGATGAAGCAGTGATGGAAGAACACAGCATTGCGCCTATCGACCTTGTGGTGGTTAACCTTTACCCGTTTGCTGCTACCGTGGCAAACGAAGACTGTACGCTAGAAGATGCGATTGAAAATATTGATATCGGTGGGCCAACGATGGTTCGCGCTGCCGCGAAAAACCATAAAGATGTCACCATCGTTGTTAATGCGGCGGACTACTCTCGCGTGCTTGCAGAAATGAACGACAACAATGGCTCGTTAACGTACAACACCCGTTTTGACCTTGCGATTAAAGCGTTTGAACATACGGCCGAGTACGACGGCATGATTGCAAACTACTTTGGTGCTCGTTTAGACAGCACAGGTTGTGAAGCAGACTGTGACCACCAGCACAGTGAATTCCCACGTACCTACAACATGCAGCTTACTAAGAAGCAAGACCTTCGCTATGGCGAAAATAGCCACCAAGAAGCGGCATTCTATGTTGAAAACAATGTTCAAGAAGCGTCTGTGGCTACCGCTACTCAGCTTCAGGGTAAGGAACTGTCATTCAACAACATTGCTGACACGGATGCGGCGCTTGAGTGCGTAAAAGAATTCGAAGAGCCAGCATGTGTAATCGTTAAGCACGCTAACCCATGTGGTGTGGCCATTGGCGATGATATTTTAAGTGCCTACGACCGTGCGTTTAAAACTGACCCAACGTCTGCATTTGGTGGCATTATCGCGTTTAACCGAGAGCTTGATGCGAAAACGGCGCAAGCGATTGTTGACCGTCAATTTGTGGAAGTCATTATTGCGCCGACAGTAAGCGATGAAGCGAAAGAAGTAGTAAGTGCGAAGAAAAACGTACGTCTTCTAGCATGTGGTGACTGGGCTGGTCAGCTAACTGAAGGTTATGACTTTAAGCGCGTAAACGGTGGTTTATTAGTACAAGAGCGCGACTTCGGCATGGTTGAAATGGAAGACCTAGAAGTTGTGACTAAGCGTAAGCCAAGCGAAGATGAACTACGCGACCTTATGTTCTGCTGGAAGGTAGCAAAATACGTGAAGTCTAACGCGATTGTTTACTGCAAAGACGGTATGACGGTAGGCGTGGGCGCAGGTCAAATGAGCCGTGTTTACTCTGCGAAAATTGCGGGTATTAAAGCAGCTGATGAGAACCTTGAAGTTGCAGGCTCTGTAATGGCGTCTGATGCATTCTTCCCATTCCGCGACGGTATCGACGCTGCGGCTGAAGCAGGTATTAAAGCAGTCATTCAGCCAGGCGGCTCTATGCGCGACCAAGAAGTCATTGATGCAGCTGACGAGCACGGCATTGCTATGGTGTTCACGGGTATGCGCCACTTCCGTCACTAATAAGTATTTACGCAATACCTTTTAGTGCAGGCTTAGTGAGGGACACCAACACCTAAGTTAAACACGCAGTAAAGTGGCATTTAGTGGCTTTACTGTGTGTTTGTTATTTTTCCTTAACCCTTTTAAATACGCAGACTCGAGGTCATTTGCTTAGTTGTAGTGAAATCTCATCGAAGCGACAGAGTCGCGAATTATTCTGCTAAGGCGTAAGTGCAAATAGGGGTTAGCTGATAGGCTTGATCTGACCCGTGGTAATTTGTAGTAATAGTGTTATGTTATTCGCCTACCCTCGACAGAAAAAGGAAATAAGAATGAAAAAGTTAGCCCAATATGTGTTAGCCGCAACCCTAGGTGTAAGTGCTACTTATGCCAGCGCAGATGCGATTTCTGATGCCGCAATGAGCGATATCCGCTCTGCTAGTGCAAAAGTACGCGATGAGTACCGTAATCCTCAGCAAACACTGCGCTTTTTTGGCCTTACCCCAGACATGACTGTGGTAGAAATCTCTCCAGGTGGTGGTTGGTACGCCGACATCCTTTATTCTGTTGTAAAAGATAACGGTAAGTATGTAGCTGCTCACTTTTACGTTGATGATGAAACCAGCGGTTACTTTAAAAAATCGGTGGAAGGCTTCAAAGAAAAAATGAAGCCGGGCATGAAGTACGAAGGTGCTGAGCTTACTGCATTCGACCCAATCAAAGCGTTAGATATTAGCGACGCAGGTAGTGCCGATATGGTGCTGACGTTTCGCAACGTACACAACTGGTATATGCGTCACGGTGACGAGGGTATCGACAATGCATTTGGCGCATTTTTCAAAGCACTTAAGCCAGGTGGCGTACTGGGCGTAGTGGAACATGAGCTTCCTGAAAGCGCAGATGATGAAGCAATGAAGAAAAGTGGCTACATGAAGCGTTCTTACGTTGTGGCTGCCGCCGAAAAAGCAGGCTTTGTGCTTGAAGCAAGCAGCGATGTCAACGCGAACCCAATGGATACTGCCGACCACCCGAAAGGTGTGTGGACGCTACCTCCACGTTTGGCGCTAGATGATCAAGATCGCGAAAAATACATGGCGATTGGCGAGAGCAATCGCATGACGCTAAAATTCACCAAACCAAAATCATAAAATTAAACACTCAAAACGGAACAGTTAATGAACGTACTTGTAATTGGCGGCGGTGGCCGCGAACACGCGCTAGCGTTTAAAGCAGCGCAGTCTTCTGATGTTTCAACAGTATTTGTAGCACCTGGCAATGCAGGCACAGCTACAGAACCTAAGCTTGAGAACGTAGCTATCGATGTAAATGATATTGCTGGCTTGGTTTCTTTTGCTCAGGGTAACGATGTTGAGCTTACTATTGTAGGCCCAGAAGCGCCGCTAGTTGCAGGTGTTGTTGATGCGTTCACAAACGCTGGTTTAATGATTTTTGGCCCCACTCAAGCTGCCGCGCAGCTTGAGGGCTCTAAAGCTTTTACCAAAGACTTTTTGGCTCGCCACAACATTCCAACGGCCGAGTATCAAAACTTCACAGAAATTGACCCAGCTATTGCCTATGTGCGTGAGAAAGGCGCGCCGATTGTAGTAAAGGCTGACGGTCTTGCTGCGGGTAAAGGTGTTATTGTTGCGATGACCCTTGAAGAAGCGGAAGACGCTATCCGCGACATGCTGGCAGGTAACGCGTTTGGCGAAGCCGGCAGCCGCGTAGTTATTGAAGAATTCCTAGACGGTGAAGAAGCGTCGTTCATTGTCATGGTAGACGGCAAAAACGTACTTCCTTTTGCCACCAGCCAAGACCACAAGCGTGCTGCTGACGGTGACAAAGGGCCGAACACAGGCGGAATGGGTGCATATTCTCCGGCTCCGGTTGTAACGCAGGACATTCACGACCGTATTATGCAAGAAGTGATTATGCCAACAGTTAACGGCATGGCTGCTGAAGGCAACGACTACGTTGGCTTTTTATATGCTGGCCTTATGATTATGGCTGATGGCACTCCAAAGGTAATCGAATACAACTGTCGCTTTGGCGATCCGGAAACCCAGCCAATCATGCTGCGCTTAAAGTCTGACTTGGTTCCACTTTGCCAAGCAGCGTGCAAAGGCGAACTTGCTGGTAAAACGATTGAGTTTGATGAGCGCGCGTCGGTAGGTGTTGTGCTTGCCGCTGGCGGCTATCCAGGCAGCTATGATAAAGGCGACGTGATTACTGGTTTCGAAGAAGCCGCTAAGTTAGACGGAAAGGTTTTCCATGCAGGCACCGCCCTGCAAGATGGCGAAGTGGTAACCGCAGGTGGCCGCGTACTTTGCGCTACAGCTTTGGGTAACAACGTTACCGAAGCGCAGCAAAAAGCCTACGAGCTACTAAAAGCCATTCAGTTTAAAGATGTGTACTACCGCACTGATATCGCGCACCGTGCGATTGCGCGTGAAGCTGAAGCCAAGTAGCCGAAAGCCTCATAGAAAGTGCTAAATGAACGCAGCGTAATGCTGCGTTCTTACATAATTACGAAAAGCCAGGGTGTGAATTCTACGCCCCCCACTTTTACTCTTACCTACTCTTACCACTTACTCACCATGCTAACGTGCAGTAAACGCAGAAATCGTAGTTTCCCAGCTACATATCACTGCTTAACCTGATACTAACGCTCAACACAAAAGAAAACTCGCGCTCAGTACATAAGCAATAAGGTATTGAATTTCACATCGAGTCTGATTTGGTACTTGCCGATAGTACTGTATACATTATAAATCTTTAATTTACTGACCTTCTCCATATGTTGCAGCGCATACAAGAACCTGTATGGTATTGGTTTCAATCCGCAAAGATGATTAACCACTTAGCGAGATTTAATAAGCTCAGGTAGTCCGCTTAAAAAGCGTATTATTTCATTCTAATAAAAGAGGTATCACCTGATGTCGAACACTAAACTTATAGCTGTGTTGCTTGTAGCAGTAGTGGCGAGTACCGCAGTGTGGTTCGCCTTTTTTGCCAAAGAATCTGCTCCAGATTTTACTGCTTATGCCGCAGGCCCCGACCGAAAAGCGGCATTTTTTGAGTATTTCACTCCTATTGTAGTCGAGGTGAACAAAGAGCTAGCCACCGACAGGGAGCAAATTCAAAGTTCATGCAACGCGGATGAAGCAGACAATCTAGACCAGTTCCTGACAAAGTTTCGTGTTGACGATGCTGACCTTGAACAGGAGTCAGCCTGCGAGGTTTTGTTAAGGCGTACCGACATTGTTCCTGCGTCGTTAGCTATTGCACAAGCAGCGAATGAAAGTGCATGGGGTACCTCTCGTTTTGCAAAATTAGGGAACAACTTTTTTGGTCAGTGGTGCTTCTCTAAGGGCTGCGGTATCGTTCCAAAATCGCGGGACACTAACAAAAATCATGAAGTGGCTGATTTCCGTTCGCCTGCCGACTCAGTAGAAAGCTACATGCTAAATTTAAACACCCACGATGCTTACAAACCATTGCGTAACATTCGCCAATCCTTACGTGAAGAAGACAAGGCTGTCACCGGGGTTGCGCTTAGCTATGGCTTAGGGAAGTATTCTGAGCGTGGCGATGAATATGGAAAAGAAATACGTGAGATGATCAGTTTTAATAAACTTGCAGTGCTGGACAAGTTAGATCTGAGTAAGCAGGAAGGCGAAGCCAATTAACTCAACCAGCTAGAGCGTGACGAGCTCTGTTGCGCATTTTTTTTATCGCCAAATGGCATGGCTTTTAGTCAAGGTGAGTGATTGCAGGTTAAAAGGAGTGGCATTTCTGCGACTCCTTCCAATTACGCGCTGCAAGTCAATCAATTAAAGTAGCGACAAATTATGGTTCACTACTTTGTCAGCTTCACCTTTCCAAACACCGACGCATCTTTATACCCCAAGTTTTTATCGCCGTTTACTGGGGTGATCTCATGAGAGCCTAAAAAGTGTTCTCTGTCGCCACCATCCGCATCGCAATAGGCAAGCATAAAGCCCAGTGTCATACCTTCTTTTAAGGTGACAGGCGAATTATCTTTTCCGTGTTGATAGCTATCATCAAATACACGTACCGCTGCTTCCCAATGAATCTTATGCGGCGCCGATATATCTCGCTGCCATTTGTTCTCTACGTGATCATTGTAGAGTTGTGGTACAGCCTCTCCTGCTTCATTTGGACCTATATCAACAACCTGATTATCTAACGCTAAGTGATAGGCAAACGCATTGTAGTTATTAAGGTGATCGCCACCAGAGGCATCAGCATCAATGAAAATTTCTAAACAGTCATCATCCCAATAACGTTCAAGGGGATTGGGATAGGTATCTGAGAGGTGATCGTCTTGTATTTCTGCCAACAGATACAGCGCATCCTTGTTCCATCGCAGTTTATATCGACCAGAAAAATCACCGGACTCAGGAGCCGAGCCCCACATAAGCGACGTCATTTCATGCCAATCGCCCCCTTTCCATGCAGCGTCATTGGCTACACCATCTATAACAGGTGGCGTTGATGAAAAAAGTACGCTGTCAGACTTAGCTTGTGCTGTGGGCACAGACATAGCCACAAGCAGTGCCGAGGTTAGTACTGCCCCTAAATGTTTTGCACTTTTCAATTGGATACGCTCTTTGTTTGCTTATTTGTATTTTAAACTACCATGTTTTGACCCCATCCGCGCTTGAAAATAGCACCGAACACCTCCTTCTTTTTTAGAAGCATTACCAATTTGCAACGGTAATTGGTATAAAAAGGACATTCGCTCCCACACCACCATGGCTATGTCATTTCAAAACGCGTGCTATCACATCCTTGCGCCTGCCAGCGAGGCTCACGAGTACAAAAAGCTCAGCAAAATATTTGATGTATTTCTTATCGCGTTAATTATCGTAAATGTTGTCGCTATGATGCTGGAAACAGTGCCGGGTATCCCTGCCATTTGGCAGTACGAACTTCATATAATCGAAGTGGTTTCAGTACTGATATTTACCGTTGAGTACTTTTTTCGTTTATACGGCAGCGCATCGGCCCCAAACCGCCCTAATCACGAACGTACAACGACATGGCAAAAGCGCTGGAGCTATTTGAAAAGTCCCATGGCGCTCGTCGACCTAATGGCAATTCTGCCTTTTTACTTAAGCGTTTTCGTGGCGTTCGATTTACGTATTTTGCGAATCTTCCGCGTAATGCGAATTCTAAAAATTGGGCGCTATTCGCGCTCTATGCAAACTCTCGTTACCGTATTGCGCAACGAGTCTCACAGCCTTATTGCGGCGTTAAGCGTACTTTTGTTGTTCACGATTATCGCCGCCACCTGTATTTATTACATTGAACATGCTGCTCAGCCCGATGTTTTTAGCAGTATTCCCGCTTCATTGTGGTGGGCACTCGTCACGCTGACCACGGTGGGCTATGGTGACGCCGTTCCTATAACTGCATTGGGTAAAATATTTGGCGGCCTCATAACTATTATGGGTATCTGTTTTTACGCCCTACCAGCGGGTATTTTATCTTCTAGCTACACGTCGCAGATGCAGCTAAAACGCGATAGGTTTAAAGACACAGTAAGAAGCGTTTTGGACGACGGAAAGTTGAGTGAGCACGATGTGCACCACCTAGAACATGTTCGCGCACTTCTGGATTTAGATGAAGAAGAGGCAAAGCTAATTGTGCGCCTATTGCAGCACCATCACAAACGGCTAGATGATTGATTAGACGCAGGCTGGAGCGAAAACGACTCCCAAGAATCGAGTGCTAAGCGCTTATACCTCCCCTTGATTCTTAGCTCACATCAGCTTATAACTAGTACCCGTCATTTCCAAAAAGAATTCCTATGTCTGTCAAACACCCTATTATTGCTATAACAGGTTCTTCTGGCGCGGGTACTACTACCACGACCAACGCTATACGCCATATTTTCAGGAACTTAAGTGTTAATGCTGCGGTTGTAGGAGGCGATAGTTTTCACCGTTTTACCCGCCCGGAAATGGAAGTGGAAATTCGCAAAGCCCAAGAGCAAGGCAGGCATATCAGCTACTTTGGCCCTAAAGCCAACGACTTTGAGCTACTGGAATCCCTGTTTAGGGAATACGGCAGCTCGGGTACAGGACAGTTTAGACAATACCTTCACACGTTCGATGAAGCCGTGCCTTTTAATCAAATGCCCGGCACCTTCACACCTTGGCAAGATTTACCCAAAAACACTGATTTGCTGTTCTATGAAGGTTTACATGGCGGTGTAAAAACGG
Organism: Alteromonas sp. W12; assembly: GCF_001924945.1. Lineage (NCBI taxonomy): Bacteria > Pseudomonadati > Pseudomonadota > Gammaproteobacteria > Alteromonadales > Alteromonadaceae > Alteromonas > Alteromonas sp. W12. Next base: position 189,587 of record NZ_LQXH01000008.1, on the reverse strand, counting down.
AAGAAAATGACGTAGCAAAACATGTAGATTTACTGGTCGGCATGGTGCCGATTGTAAACTTAGAATGGATCCAAAAAATTGTACGCGACACCACTGACCGAGGACATTCTCGTGAAGCGGTAATGAGCAGCATAGTGCGAGGACTGGACGACTATTTCCACTACATCACGCCACAATTTTCACGCACCCACGTTAACTTCCAGCGCGTACCAACCGTTGATACCTCCAACCCCTTCAGTGCACGGGAAATTCCAACCCAAGATGAAAGCTTTGTGGTTGTGCGCTTTAGACGGGAAATGAAGACTGTGGACTACCCCTACCTCCTTCAAATGATCGACGGCGCGTTTATGTCTCGCATCAACACCTTGGTTGTACCCGGCGGAAAGATGGGCTTAGCCATGGAGCTCATTTTAACTCCGCTCCTTGAAGACATCTTAAATAAAAAGCGCAGAGCTGGTCATCAGATGGATTGGTTGAGCAGCGACGAGTAAGCCCAATATACATCGCTTCTATAGGCATGTATTTAAAACAGTAAGTCGTAATGGCTCATGCCCTGCGTCAATCTAGGTTCTATTCGGAAACTTTCTTGGTTTAGCTTCTTGATTTAGTTTCTTGATTTAGTTTCTTGATTTAGTTTCTTGATTTAGTTTCTCGACCTAGTTTTTGACACAGCAGGCTCCTATTATGACCACAATTAAAAGCCAACAAATTTGGGTAGACCAGCAAAACCTTGCCAACACTAACGTTGTTTCCCGCGATATAAACATCAGCGACTTACAGCAAGACGAAGTATTGCTTGAAACAGACAGCTTTGGCTTTTCTGCCAACAACATCACCTATGCTGCACTGGGTTTTAAAATGGGCTATTGGGGCTTTTTCCCTGCAAAGAGTGATAATGACGTTGATGAAGCACATGGCTTCGGTATTGTGCCCGTTTGGGGCTTTGCTACCGTTAAGGCGTCTTGTCATAGCGATATCAAAGTAGGTGAAAAGGTGTTCGGCTACCTGCCTATGGCTAGCCATTGGGTGATAAAAGCTGGCAAAGTTGCCCCTCACGGTTTTTCAGACATCCACGAAAAACGGAAGAGCATTAGCCCTGTTTACGATCAATATCTTCGCTGTGCCGCCGACCCCGGCTACGACAAAAACCGCGAAGCATGGCAGCTTAATTTTAGACCCCTTTATATGACTTCGTTTGTTCTCGATGACTATGTGGCAGAGAAAGCAAACAATGAAACCTTACTGTTGTCGAGCGCTTCGAGTAAAACCGCACTGGGTACAGCGCAACTACTTAAAGACCAAAAGGCCACTCGAAACGCAAGCTACAAGGTGGTTGGGCTAACCTCGAAACAAAACGTGGATTTGGTAAAAGCGTCCGGCTGCTACGATGAAGTGTATAGTTATGACGAACTCTCAGCCCTAAGTAGCGAAGGCAATAGCAGTAAAAGCAGCGATGCGCGCTACTGGCTGCTTGATTTCGCTGCCAACGGTACGTTGATTAATGACCTTACCAAGCAGCTTGGCGACAGCCTGAGCGACGTTACACTCATTGGTGCGACAGATTGGAAAGCCCAAGAGAAGCCCAACCCCAAATTGCTCAATGCAGAGATATTTTTCGCGCCAGCTCGCGTGAAACTGCGCCAACATGAATGGGGGCACGAGGCCTTTTTGGCAAAATACGCCAGTGCATGGAAACGCTTCGCAGAGAAAGTGAGCGATCAGTTTTATGAGCAATCGCACCGCGGAGCTGATGCTATAACGCAGTTATATTTAGAAACGCTTAATGGCTCGGCGCAAACAAAAGCCCTTAACGTCATCACTTTTGATTAGCGCCCCTTATGGATTACAACTTGAACTGCTGGTGTGTTGTTGCAGCGCCTACGTTTTTTACAGCTTGTAATCAACGGCAGTTCTCAATAAGTTTAGAGAGGAGAAATGCTTAACGGCCTCCTTTTCTCTAAAGCTTGCGGGGTCTTTTCTGGGTCTTTTCTGGGTCTTTACTGGGTCATTGCTGGGTCATTGCTGGATTTTGCTGTACATAAAAGAGCAACAGGCCCTAGACACTATTTGTAACAAACATCCCTAGCCTTTTACGCTTTTCTCGCTTTTGTATTTCACATCTTGTGGTTATAGTGAAACAAAAGTAAAACGAAAGGTATGAGTATGGGTCAGGAAACCTCTAAAATTCTCGTTGTTGATGATGACATGCGTCTGCGCAGCCTATTAGAGCGCTATTTGCTTGAGCAGGGCTATCAAGTTCGCAGTGCGGCTAACGCAGAACAAATGGACAGACTGCTTGAGCGCGAGAATTTTCACTTAATGGTTTTGGACCTTATGCTACCTGGCGAAGACGGCTTGTCTATATGCCGCAGATTGCGCCAGCAAGAAAACGACATGCCCATTATTATGCTTACTGCAAAAGGCGATGAAGTTGACCGTATTATCGGCCTTGAAATGGGCGCAGACGATTATTTGCCTAAACCATTTAACCCACGCGAGCTACTAGCACGCGCTAAAGCGGTATTGCGCAGACGCAGCAGCGAAGCGCCGGGCGCGCCGTCTAAAGATGTGCAAATTGTGGAATTTGGCAATTACAAACTGAACCTTGCCACCCGAGAAATGACAGCTGGCGATACACCTTTAACCCTGACAAGCGGTGAGTTTGCGGTATTGAAATCTCTGGTTACTCACCCACGTGAGCCTTTGTCACGAGACAAACTGATGAACCTAGCGCGTGGTCGCGACTACAGCGCATTAGAGCGCAGTATTGACGTTCAGGTTTCACGCTTACGAAGAATGCTTGAAGAAGACCCTGCCAACCCTCGTTATATACAAACTGTATGGGGATTGGGCTACGTATTCGTGCCTGATGGCGAACAAGTTTAGCACCTATGACTGATACGGCGGGCTCTACCGTCTTGGCCTGTGCGCAAGTGAAGTATGTTTACTCATGACCCCTAATTATGCGTTCACCTACTGCCATTCCAAACACTGGCTTATGATTCAAAGCGACGGCATGTTATGCGTTTAATTCCCAAAAGTGCATTTGGCCAAACCGTCATGCTTATTGGCGTGCTGTTGCTTATTAATCAGATTGTGTCCTACATCTCTGTTACCTATTACTTTATTCAGCCCAGCTACCAACAAATTAACAGTTTATTGGCCACCCAAGTTAAATCTGTGCTCGCAAACGATTTGCTGGTGACTAACCAAGAGACCCGAGACCGCTATTTTCAAAAAACACAGGTGCAGGTCTTTGACGAAAGTGTTGCCAAACAGAACGGATTAGAAAGCGCCGTATACTATAGCTATATTTCTTCTCAAGTTAGCGAGCAGCTCAGGCAACTTGCTGATGTACGTATTAGCACTACCACGCAGGCCAGTGATGAAAATGCACCTTACATTGTGTGGATATCCCTGAACCGATACCCAGACACGTGGATCTCTATTCCTATTTCAGGACTTAACGAAGCGAATATATCCCCTCTGACTATGTATTTAATGGTAATTGGTATATTAAGTGTGGCCGGGGGCTGGTTGTTTGTAAGACGCATGACCCGTCCATTGTCAGCCCTGCAAAAAGCAGCGATAGCGGTGGGTAAAGGCGAGCACCCGGCGCCGCTTCGCGAACAAGGCAGCACCGAAATGATTCAGGTTACCCGGGCGTTTAACCGCATGAATCAAGGTATTAAGCAGCTTGAGAATGACCGAAATATCATGACAGCAGGTATTTCTCACGACTTGCGCACACCGCTTACCCGTATTCGCCTTGCCTCAGAAATGCTGCCAGAAGATCAAGACTGGATTAAAGATGGCATTGTAAATGACATAGAAGACATGAATGCCATCATCGACCAGTTCATTGACTATGCGCGCTACGACACCGAAGAAGTCACTCAAGAAACTGATTTAAACGCGATTATTGCAGAGCTGGTACAAGCCAGACATTTAGACGACAAGCACCACATCGAACTCAAACTCAACGCCATTCCTCCGCTGTCACTTCGGCGAATTGCAATGAAACGCGTGATCGACAACCTCATCGAAAATGCTTTCAAGTACGGCTCGGACGATATTGCAATTAGCAGCTTTTACAATCGCCACGAAAAGCGCGTGTATTGCAAAGTACGCGACTTTGGCCCGGGAATACCGGAAGCGGAGCTCGACGGTGTATTCATGCCGTTTGCACAAGGCGACAAAGCCCGCAATTCGTCAGGTTCAGGCCTTGGCCTTGCCATAATAAGGCGAATTGTAGAAGCTCACGATGGTGAGGTGACGTTGCGAAATCATCCTCAGCAGGGCTTGGTCGCAGAGTTTTATTTACCTTATCAAACCCATTAAGCCCAAAAACACTACACGGATTGGTATTAGCTTCGGTGGTACTTAATTTTTCGGCTGTATCCATAAGACGCCAACCACAGCACGCAGCCGCCAAGGGGAATTACCCAAAACGCCGTAGTAAGTGGCGCGAAGTTCGCCCATAGTCCGGTAGAAAACGATGCCACTTGCACGCCAGTAGAGTTACCGATAATAGAAATACCAGAAAGTACGGGGCCGTTGTCACTGTCGATATTCATTGCCGCAGAAAGTGCTAACGGGAAGAGCCCACCTAGCCCTAAGCCAAGCAGTAAGTTACCAGCGCCAATCCCATAAAATGAAGGCATTAGTTTCAGTGCAAATACACCCGCTAGCGAGGCTGTTGCCATGATTACAATCATGCGGTGTACCGATACGAATCGCAGTAAAAACGGGAAGGTAAGACGACTAATCACCATGCCAGCGGTAAAAAATGCCAGTAAGGTTCTCGACTGCTCGCCAGTAAAGCCTAAGCCGTTTTGCGCATAGCTCACAAACCAGTTCGCGTTACCAAATTCTACAGCACCATAGCCAAAGGTAAGCAAAGTTAGAAATATGAAAACAGGCTGCTTAATAATGACCCCAAATGCCAAGGTCTTTTTAGGCGCTTTAGGCTGACCTTTAAGCACTTTTGCCTGAGAACGCGCCGCAATAAATGCATAGCACGAAAGCACAATCATAACGCCTGCCAACACCTGAATAGGTAAACGCCAGTTGTGCTCAACAAGGTATAACAGCGTTACAAAGAACGACGCCGCAAACGTTCCTAAACTGAACATAAAATCCATTAAGCCCATCATAGTAAAGCGCTTTTCTGCGTACATTCGTGCAATAAGCGTGTGGCCAATAGTAAATATTGTTGAGCTCACCACACCGATTAATACCGCTAACACCAAAAACCACTGCCAAGCGGTAAGTACTGACACAAGCAGCAACAGCGCCGTATTCATACTGAATAACGTGGCTAATAGCGGCATATACTCAAAGCGACTGGCATACTTGCCACCAATCACAGCGCCTAACATCATGCCTACAGAGAAGAGCGAAAAAAGTGCGCCACTGACTACTTCAGACATTTGCAAATCGGCTGCAATATCTGGCAGTAATATTCCCCACAAGAGAAACAATTTACCAATTAGAAAAAAACCAGCGAAAATAACGATGGTGGCAGGAAGTCGGCTCATTTAGGCTCCATGGCTGATATCAGTAGAAAGACATCCGATTTAGGCGTGAGGGCACAGCGTAGTTATGCCCTTGAACACAAAGTGAACCTTTTGAGGGCGCTGACCTTTACTGTGCAAGAAAGAACAGCAGCCCTTAATTATCACATAATCACTACCTTTACAGATTGCTGATAATCGCAAGAAATTGCAAGTGAAAGCGTTTTCCCTTTTTCATCCCACATTACAGGCACGCTCCTGCCATCAATTGAAACGCTCTGTGGTTTTTCGCTTAAACCGTGCACGATGTAAGTGATGTCTCGCTGCTCTGGCATGCCTATATAGCTGCCTTCGCTATCAAGCGTCAGGGTTAATGCGGCCTTATCGTCTACTGACGCATTAAGAAGTAGCTTTGTATATAAGCCTTTTTTGACAGACGCTGGATTTTTGCCGTCATCCTCGTAATAAGTATATGAAGATGAATTCACTGAATTGTCATGCCAGTAGTGCATTTCTATTTTACGGGCATCAAACTGCTCTGTGCGGCTAAGCCCTTTAGTCATTGGCATAAAGCTTCCCGCTTTTACCCACACTGGGTAATTATCTTGGCTTAGCGGGTAGTTAACGGTTTGACCACCTTGGTATTTCGTATCAGAGAAAAAATCAAACCATACGCCTTCGGGAAGCAAAGTCGGCCACTCCGCTTGGTTAGCGCTCGTCACAGGCGAAACTAACAGACCATCGCCCCACAGATAACTGTCTGCATTTTCAAACCAATCGCTTTCACCGTACGCCATAGCTAACGGGCGCATTAATGGCGTGCCGTAAAGCGCATTTTCAAAGGCCAATGAATAGTTATAAGGCAGCATGTCGTAGCGAAGTTGGATAAACTTGCGCGCAATAGACTTTACGGGATCGGCGTGGAAAATTGGCTCTGGCGCAATATTATCTTGGGCATGAGGCCTAAATACCGGTGAAAAGGTACCGAACTGAAGCCATCTTGTATAAAGCTCAGGATCAAAGGTTTCGCCTCCAGCAAACCCACCTAAGTCGGAATGGGTATACGCCATTCCAAAAACACTCATTTGGAGTGCCAACTCTACCTGAGGTTTAAGTCCGCCCCAGCTTCGACTCACATCGCCTGTCCACGGCACCATTCCATACCGTTGACTGCCCAAAAATCCTGAACGCATCAGCACAAAGGGGCGCGTATCAGGCTGAAGCTCTGTTAAGTTGTTATATACGGTTTTCGCCCACTGGTGACCATAGGCATTGTGCACTTCTGCGCCGCTTACTTTTGTAGACTGCCACATGTGCTGAATGTCATCAGGGTGCACTTCAGGCTCGCCCAAGTCGCCCCACCAGCCGGCAACACCCTGTGCAGCAAGCTTTTCATAATATTGCCAAAACCAATTTTGACCCGCTTCACTGAACACATCGACAAGGCCGGTATTGCCAAAATAGAAATCGAAGGTATACGGCGCACCATCATCGTTTTGAGCAAGGGCATTACTGGCAACGGCGCTATCCCATTGCTTTGACGTCGTAAGAATAAAAGGCTCTGTTATAAGCACGGTTTTCACGTCTTGAGCGCGTAGCTCACTAATCATTTTCTCGGGCTCAGGGAAAGTGGCGGCGTCCCAACTTAAGTTCCCCATGTGCCCCTTAATGTCTTTACCAAACCAATATAAATCGAGCACTACGGCATCAACGGGAATATCTTGCGTGTTAAAGGCATCGACGACATCCATCACTTCATTTTGTGATTTATAGCCAAATCGAGATGCAAAGTTACCCAGCAGCCAGCGTGGAGGAAGCGGCTGTTTTCCCGTAACTGCTACGGTATTCGTAACCGTGTCTTCTAAATTTTCACCCAACACCATGATGTAGCTAGCACGGCCGCCTTGTGCCTTAAATAGCAACTCGTCGCTGTTCGTTTTGCCAATATCTAGCTCACCAGAAGCGGTGTTATCGAACAATACGCTGTAATTTTTTGACGACATCACAGCCGACAAACCAAAGTACATTTGATTTGAGGACGTGGTGTAACCATAGTGTGCTTTGTTATAAAGCGGCATGCTATGACCACGACGATCCATACCTAAAACGCGCTGGCCGCCACCGTAGAGTTTTTCGTTTTCATCTAACGCAAACGACAGGCTGACGCCGTTATCAGAAATGTTTAGCCCATCTTGTTCTTTTGCTACTACTTTGCCGTTTACCGAGTAACTGATAACGTGCGTTGATTTATCGACATGTGCAGAAATATTATTGAATTTCAAGGTAAGCGTTGTTGCGGTTTCTTCTAGCTCAACATCGCCTGCGATATCTTTTGTAACTGCACTCGTGGCTTCCTCAGGAAGTGCCATAGAAGGTAGGTTTGCGTAGGGCGCACCTTTGCCATCGGTAAGGTAGGTTACCTGAAAACTGTTGTTACGCAGCGCCTTTATCTTAAAATCATTAGTATCCGTATCAATGGTAAGCGTTGCGTTTTCAAGTGTTGCTGTTTGAACTTCCGCTAGCGCATTTGCCGAAAAGAGTGCAAAACCCGCACATGCCAGTGATACACGCAGTTGCCTGTCTATCATACTTAAAACCTTTTTTATGCTTCGATGCGAAGCGCGCTTAATTAAAGCCTACTTGTGTAAGGTGAATGATAGCCAGTGCATTGCTCAACTTAAATAAACATACGTATTCATAATGTTAAATTTGTTAACAACAATTGCTTTATTAATGATTATCTCTTTGGCTCACTTACTGATATAAAAAGATGTATAAACAGGGAGTCTATTAATCATTGGAGAATACTTCGTTATGCCTTATGCGCCGATGCCAACCTTTCCTAATAAAGTTAATCTAAAGCGAAATGAATGATGCGATGGATGTTGTTTGGTGTCATTACATCTTTATTTGGGTTTTATTGCTTTGTCAGATTATTTCAGCCTAGCGCATTTATTCATGTTGGAGATAATACCGTCGCTTTAGCGACAGTATTTATTGACTCCAGTTGGGACATCCAACAATCGGGATTTGATCGCGAAGAGTTATTTGAGGTTGTCAGTAAACATAACCTCCCACAAGGCGTTGTGTATTTACATGTTCCAGTTATTTATGATGCTCAAAACAAATTAACTCCACCACCAAACAATAAACAAAGAGAGATTAGTATTTTTGATACTTCGCTACTTATCGAAACTGCTCCTCTAGATCCATTTGGCGTGCCCTACACCCTAAGACTTATCTCTATTGATAAACAGAAATACTGGATAAGAGATAGTCATATGGACAGCGCACTTTTTCAGTACAAGGCCGACATCAACTTTACTCCAGTATCCACAAATTGGTTTAGCTCAATGCTCTAATATTAAAGGTGCCATTAAAACAGCTAGCTCTCGAAAGCCTAATAATACCAATCCGCATAAAAAAGCCCGCAACACGGTGCGGGCAAAACATCAATCACGTTGAGTGTGATGAACGTTGGGAAGGGGCGAACCGAGTGTTAGTTACCCGGCCCGGCTTTAACGATAGCGTCGCTAACGTCGTATTTTTCAAAGTTCTGTTTAAAATCGTTAACTAAGTTAGCGGCGTATTCGTTGTACTTCTCTTTGTCTGCCCACGTGTTTTGTGGCACAAGCAAATTGCTGTCTACGCCTTCAATGGCAACTGGCACATCTAGGTTTAACGCCTCAATGTGCTGGGTTTCAACATCAGCCAAATTGCCCGATACAATTGCGTCGATGATGGCGCGCGTAGTAGGGATATCAAAACGGCTACCTGTGCCGTAAGGGCCGCCTGTCCAACCGGTATTAACCAAGTAAACCTTAGCGCCAAACGCTTTAACACGCTTAATCAGAAGCTCTGCATACACGCCTGCTGGACGTGGGAAGAAAGGCGCACCAAAACACGTTGAGAAGGTTGATTCAATATCGCTAGTAGAGCCAATTTCAGTAGAGCCTACTTTCGCTGTGTAACCGCTTAAGAAGTGATACGCCGCAGCTTCTTCACTTAACACTGAAACAGGAGGCAATACGCCACTTACGTCACAGGTCAAAAATACAACTGAGCGAGGTTCGCCGCCTCGGTTTTCAGCAACGCGCTTTTCAATGTGTGAAAGCGGATAGGCCGCACGTGAGTTTTGGGTTAACGATGTGTCGGTATAGTCCGGCGTGCGTGTTTCATCAAGCACTACGTTTTCTAGGATGGTACCAAACTTGATAGCATTCCAAATTACTGGCTCGTTCTTTTGAGATAGGTCGATACATTTAGCGTAGCAACCGCCTTCAATATTAAATACGCTACCTGGTGCCCAGCCGTGCTCGTCGTCACCAATCAAGAAGCGTTTAGGATCGGCTGAAAGCGTGGTTTTACCTGTGCCTGAAAGACCGAAAAACAGAGTCACATCGCCTTCTTCACCCACGTTGGCAGAACAGTGCATAGGTAGCACGTCTTTTGCCGGAAGCAGGAAGTTTTGCACGGAGAACATGGCTTTTTTCATTTCACCTGCGTAACGCATGCCTGCAATCAACACACGCTTTTTAGCGAAGTTGATGATAACTGTGCCATCACTGTTTGTGCCGTCACGCTCTGGCTCGCAAGTGAAACCAGGTACGTTTAAGATTTGCCAAGGCTGGTCGCCTTTAACATTCCATTGTTCAGGAATAATAAAAAGGTTGCGGGCAAAAACGTGCTGCCACGCGGTTTGCGTTCTTACTTCAAGCGACAAAGCATGTTCAGGATCGGAGCCCACTTGAAGGTGTGAAAGAAAGTGTTCTTGGGTAGACAGGTAGGCTTCAACGCGGTCCCACAGCGCATCAAATTTGTCAGCGTCAAAAGGCTTGTTCACCTTGCCCCAATCGATGTCATTTTCGGTTGTTGACTCTTTAACGATAAATCTATCATTTGGAGAGCGACCGGTTCGTTTTCCTGTCTCAACGACAAGCGCCCCGTTTTTGTCAAGGACACCTTCGCCGCGCTTTACGGCGCGCTCGATAAGTTCTGCATTTGGCAGGTCGGTGAGTGGCGTTACTTTCAGATCCGTTTGAATTGAGGCTGCTGCGGTCATGGCTGTTACCCTATATGTAATTTTTCAAAAGCACTTTCAAAAAAGTATCACCTCTTCGAGTGTAATGTAAACAAGGCCTAGCGCGCATTTATAAAACACATACTCACTATTTCTCATATGTTAATTTCATAAATATTGTAAATTAATTACAAGGAAAGCCTTTTCCTTGGATATAAATGCAAAAATAGGGCGTAGAAAACCTATATTGATCGATGAATTTCAAAATAAAAAATGACAATTTTTTTTAGAAAGTGAAGGTGAAAATTTTCACCACGACAGGAAGAAAAGGAAAATAGGATGATGTAGGAAAGTTAAACACTTACTACTGGGCATTTTTTAACCACAAGTGAAGTGTTGGGAAAATGAACCTATCTAGACGGTGAGAGATTCAGAAACAAAAAAGCACCTTCGAAAGAAGGTGCTTTAACACAGCAGTAAACAAGTAGTTACTGATTTGAAGACGGTGCGTCGAAGTTGCCGCTGTGAATAGCCTCTACGTCGATACTATCGAAGCGATATTCGGTATGACAATACTGGCAGTTCATTTTGATCGCACCTTCTTCAGCAATAATTGCGTGAAGCTCAGACTTCTCAACGTGACGAAGTGCTTCAGCGCTGCGCTCCTTTGAGCATGAGCAGGCAAAGGTTACGTCCTTCGCTGGATACACTTCCACGTCTTCTTGGTGGTAAAGACGATATAAAATGTCTTCAACCGACAACGTAAACATCTCTTCTTTGGTCAACGTTTGAGTAAGTTTAGAGATATGAGCAAACTCATTGGCTTGCGACACATCAGTAGCGCTGGCATCAGTCGGTAAGACCTGAAGTAACACACCCGACGCTTTCGCGTTTTTAGGGTCGCTCATGTCGGTCATTAGGTGCACGCTGGTCGCTAGCTGCTCTGACTGAGCAAAGTAGCCTTCAATACATTCAGCTAAAGAAGGCTTATCTAATGCAACAACGCCTTGATAACGCTCGCCTTCATCTGGTGTGATAGTAATGACCAATACCGCTTGAGACAATAACTCTGAAAACGTTTCTGGCAATGTTTCTAATGTCTCGTCCCAGCGCGCTACACCGCGAAGCGTTTGTTCGTGAGTGGCGTTTAACACCGCGTAACTTACTGGGCCTTTGCTTTGAATTTGAAGAGAAATTTCACCTTTAAACTTAAGCGTTGCCGTTAACAATGACGTCGCTGCCGCCATTTCACTTAGCAATGTTTGAATTTGCACAGGGTATTCATAGCTGTGCACAATTTGATTTAAGCTCTCATCAAGACGAACCAATTCGCCACGAACGTTAGCTTGGGTAAATAAGAAGCGGTGTAATTTATCGAAATCGCTCATAACTAATCCTGTTGAGCAGCTCATTATTGCTGCTTAAATTTAATAATCTGTCGTCGCTGCTTTTTATCAGGTCTATGATCTGGTTTAGGGCTGTGAAAGGCGTTCATTTTGCGCGCCGTTTGGTTTTCTTCACGTTTTGTTACACTTTCAATCGTCTCTTCAAAAAGCGCCTGCGCCAAAGGCGCGCTCAAACGCTTGTCGCTTAAGCCTAGCACCTTAATTTCACGATTATCCCATCCTGAGGGAACTTTAATCATGGCGCCAAGCTCTACATGCTTACCAGGTTTGGCTCTTTGCCCGTTGTACTGGACTTTTCCCGACTGCACCATGTCTCTTGCTATTGCGCGGGTCTTAAAGAACCTTGCAGCCCATAGCCACTTGTCCAGCCTGACATTTTGTGTTGTATTGTTGCTATCCGATTGGCTCATGTAATATTTTCGTAATGGTGTGGCTTTAGTGTTGTGACCCTCACCTTTACTAGGCTATTATGGGTTTGCTAAAGCGCGGTTAACCAAAAATTCACTATATTATAATAAAGCAGTACCATCAGTGGCAGCATGACATTCAATAAACCCAACCCACAATCTCTGGTTGTTTATCTGAACCAGCATCAAAAACAGCTACATACCATCGTAGTGGTTCTGCTCAGCCTGTATTTAATTGCATTTGCTGCCAAACTCGTGTGGCGAATTATACCCGAACCTCAACTATCTGCGACACCCACAGTAAGCCGTGCTCCGGTTATTTCTTCGTCGTCAGGCCAAAATGGGGTCAACATCGCCAAAATACAACAGCTGAATTTATTTGGTAATGCTGCGGCCAAACCTGCTGAACCGGTCGCCGAGGTTACCGACGCACCAGAAACGCGCTTAAACTTAACACTGACGGGCGTTGTGGCCAGTTCAGAGCAGGAGGCTGGTACCGCTATTATTGAAAATCGCGGCAGCCAAGCGGTTTATGGCTTAGGTGAGAAGATTGAAGGCACCAATGCCACGTTGCAAAAAGTGTACAACGATCGCGTTATTATTAAGAACGGGGTGAGAAACGAAACCCTGATGCTTGACGGAATTGACTACGACGAAGCTAATCGTCGCCGTGAAATGCAGGCAAGAAACCGACCTGAGCCAGAAGAATTAGAAGAAGACACCGTTGAGCTTAGCGACGAAGCATTAGAGGCAACTGCAGCTCTGCGAGAGCGTCCAGCCAACTTCACAGACTTTATTTCAATATCGCCAAAAACTGAAGAAGGCCAGCTTATCGGCTACCAAGTGAGCCCAGGCAAAGAGCCTGAATTATTTAAATCGGCAGGGCTTCAGGCTGGTGATGTCATTACACAGATTAACGGGCTAGACCTTACCGACTTGCAGCAATCGCAAGAGGCGCTGTCTGAGCTACGCAATGCACAAACTATAGAATTAACGATTATTCGAGATGGCAGTTTAACTACGCTATACCTAGATTTACCCGAGTCTTAATACCACTAACGGTAGCAGCGCTATATTGTCGCTAGGTAAGCAAAATAACAAATAAAGCAATTCGGTCATCGACAAGTTAGGAAATGAAGGAAGTTAGAATGAAAAGGCGCACTAGCCAAAAACTATTATCTCGCTTGAGCACAGCCATGTGTACAGCGCTTCTGTGTTTCTCGGTGACGGCCGCTGAGTACATGCCTAATTTCAAAGATACTGACATCAACGAGTTTATTAATATTGTTGGTAAAAATCTTGAGCGCACCATTATTGTCGACCCTAACGTACGTGGAAAAATAAGCGTACGCAGCTATGACATGCTCGATGAAGATCAGTACTACCAGTTTTTCCTAAACGTACTACAAGTGTATGACTTCGCCGTTGTAGAAATGCCTAGCGGTATTTTGAAAGTGGTTCGCTCGAAAGACGCTAAAACATCCAATATTCCTGTTGTTGAAGGCGCTAATCGCGACGGCGATGAAATGATCACTCGCGTTGTGCCTGTTTATAACGTACCGGTGCGCGAACTTGCACCTATTTTACGTCAGCTAAATGACCAGGCGGGCGGCGGTAACGTGGTTAGCCACGACCCATCGAACGTAATGATGTTAACCGGCCGTGCTGCGGTAGTTAACCGACTAGTAGAAATTATCGAGCGCGTGGACCGTGCCGGTGACGAAGAAGTAGAAATCGTTAAACTTCGCTATGCGTCAGCATCAGAAATGGTGCGCATCATTGACAGCATTAATAAGTCGCAAGGAAAAGCTAATACAGGAACTAAGTCGGAGCCTCGCGTTGTGGCAGACGACAGAACTAACTCGGTTATTGTGAGCGGCGATATTAAAGCACGCCAGCGTCTTATCAACCTTATTCAGCGCATGGATCAAGAGCTTGAATCAAACGGCAACACCCGCGTGCTGTTTCTTAACTACGCTAAAGCGGAAGATTTAGTAAAAGTATTGCAGGGCGTATCTGCTAGCATTCAAGCAGAAGAACAAGGCGGTGGCACTACATCGCGCCGAGCGGGTTCAAACCGTGAAATCAGCATTGATGCACATGAAGATTCTAACGCCATTGTTATTACCGCAGAGCCAGACATGATGCGCTCGTTAGAAGAGGTAGTACGTCAGCTTGATATTCGCCGTGCGCAGGTACAAGTTGAAGCCATTATCGTTGAAGTCTTTGAAGGCGACGGCACTACATTGGGTGTGCAGTGGGCTTCTGAAGCCGGCGGCGGTACACAGTTCAGCAACGGTGTTGTACCGGTTGGATCATTGGCGGTAGCCCTTAAGCAAGCAGAAGACGATACCGATACCGAAGCCTATGTAACAGATGATGGCGAAGTGGTCACAGTTAACACCACCGATGAAGGCGATTACACCGCACTAGCGAGCCTTTTAGGCGGCGCTAACGGCCTTATTGCCGGCGTTATCGAAAATGGCTGGGGCGCGGTAGTACAAGCAGTAAGTACCGACACCAATTCAAATATTCTTGCCACACCTCACCTAACTACTATGGATAACGAAGAAGCGTTTTTCATTGTAGGTCAGGAAGTGCCTATTATCACAGGCACAACTACAGGGGCGAACAACTCTAACCCTTTCCAAACCGTTGACCGCCAAGAAGTGGGTATCAAACTTAAAGTTACGCCACAAATCAACGAAGGCGACGCGGTACAGCTGCTGATCGAACAAGAAGTGTCTAGCGTAAGTGGCGCTACATCGGTAGATATTTCAATTAACAAGCGTGAAATTAAAACCACGGTGATTGTAGATGATGGCGGCACTATTGTTCTTGGCGGTTTGATTGACGAAGACGTGCAAGAAAGTGAATCAAAAGTGCCGTTATTAGGTGACATTCCAATACTCGGTCACTTATTCAAATCGACATCAACCAGCAAGCGTAAGCGTAACTTGATGGTATTCTTAAAGCCGACTATCGTCCGCGACGGCGCAACAATGAACGCAATCAGCCATCGCAAATACAACTACATTCGCGCACTTCAGCTTAAACGCCAGCAAGAAGGTGTTTCGCTAATGCCTTATGAAGAGACGCCAAGCATTCCTCAATGGGATGACGCACTCGCTTTACCTCCTTCATTTGAAGAATACCTCTCGGAGAAAGAGAAGCAGAAACAAGAAGAAGGTAACGACTAACATGGCAGGGCAGGACGAACAGATTACTCAGGCATTAGAGGCACAAGAAGAAGCCTTAGAAGCCATGGGTGAAGACGCCGGTTTGCCTGAAGAAGAGGCCGGCCCAAGACAGCTTTCTTTTAGCTTTGCAAAGCGTAATCAGGTGTTGCTGGAAACCAATGAAACACCTGCGGTTTTGTATTTCACAGAGAATACGCCGTTTGATGTATTTGCCGAAGTGCGACGCTTCTACGGCGAACCTTTTGTTCCTAAAACTATTCCTGCCAATGAGTTTGAAAGCCTGCTTACCAGCGCCTTTCAGCGCGATAGTTCTGCGGCTAAACAACTTATGGAAGACCTTGGTAACGAAAGTGATTTGTTCGCTCTTGCTGAAGACTTGCCTGACACTGAAGACCTGTTAGACAGTGAAGACGATGCGCCTATCATCAAGCTTATCAACGCCATGTTGGGCGAGGCGATCAAAGAAGGTGCATCAGATATTCACATTGAAACCTTTGAAAACCAGCTTGTGGTTCGTTTCAGGGTAGACGGCGTATTACGCGAAATTTTACGTCCTAACCGCAAGCTGTCTTCCATGTTGGTGTCACGTATAAAAGTTATGGCGAAGTTAGACATTGCCGAAAAACGTGTGCCTCAGGATGGTCGTATAACGTTGCGTATTGCAGGGCGAGCGGTGGATGTGCGTGTTTCTACTATGCCTTCAAGTCACGGCGAGCGCGTGGTGCTGCGTTTATTGGATAAGAACAATGCGCGCTTAAATCTAGAAGATTTAGGCATGACGCTGCAAAACCGTAACCACTTTTCATCTCTTATTCGCAAGCCTCACGGCATTATTTTGGTTACCGGTCCAACGGGCTCGGGTAAAAGTACTACCTTGTACGCAGGGTTAACCGAAATAAATTCGCGAGACAGAAACATTTTAACCGTTGAAGATCCTATTGAGTTCGATCTTCCGGGCATCGGACAAACACAGGTTAATCCCCGTGTAGATATGACTTTTGCCAGAGGCCTTCGCGCTATTTTGCGTCAAGACCCCGATGTAGTGATGGTGGGTGAGATTCGTGATATCGAAACGGCGCAAATTGCTGTTCAAGCCAGTTTAACCGGTCACTTAGTACTCTCTACTCTGCATACCAATACGGCAGCAGGCGCGATCACCCGTTTAGAAGACATGGGTATTGAGCCATTTCTGCTGTCTTCGAGCTTATTGGCCGTCTTGTCACAGCGGCTCGTTCGTACCCTGTGCCCAGATTGCAAAAAGCCACATACGCCTGACGCTTCTGAGCTTGAAGTATTAGGGCAAAACGCCACAAGCGAGACCACCATCTACAAGCCCCATGGCTGCGCCGCGTGTAATCAAACCGGATATCGCGGTCGTACCGGTATTCACGAGCTATTGTTGGTAGATGAAAAAGTGCGCGAGATGATGCACGAAGGTGTAGGTGAGCAAGCCATTGAACGCTACATCAGAAAGACGACACCAAGCATTCGTGAAGACGGCTGTAGTAAAGTGCTGGCGGGCGCTACCTCACTTGAAGAAGTGCTTCGAGTTACGAGGGAAGACTAAATGGCGGCATTCGCTTTTAAGGCGGTTAATGCCCGCGGTAAAAATACAAATGGCGTACTTGAAGGAGATAATGCACGCCAGGTTCGCCAACAGCTGCGCGAAAAAGGCTTAATTCCCTTAGAAGTAGAGCAGGTCGCAGAGCGCGCACAAAGCGAAGGCAAAGGCCTGTCGTTTTCTTTATTTAAACCCCGTATTTCAGCATCAGACTTAGCGCTACTCACGCGTCAGCTCGCCACCCTTGTAGAATCGGCCCTTCCCGTTGAAGAAGCACTGCTTGCCGTCGCTGAACAGTGTGAAAAGCCTCGTCAGAAAAACATGATGATGGCAGTACGCAGTAAAGTCGTGGAAGGACATGGACTTGCCGATGCATTGGGTCAATTTCCAAGTGTGTTCGACGAGCTATACCGTGCGATGGTTGCAGCTGGTGAAAAATCAGGTCACCTTGATACCGTGCTTAACCGCCTTGCTGACTACACAGAACGCAGACAACAAACCCGCAGCCAAATTACTCAGGCGATGATTTATCCATCGCTAATGCTGTTTTTTGCAATGGGTATCGTGTTGCTATTGTTAACGGTGGTAGTGCCCAAAATTGTGGGGCAGTTCGATCACATGGGGCAAGACCTCCCGGCCATTACCCAGTTTCTAATTTCTGTCAGTACCTGGCTGCAAAATTACGGCTTATTTATGCTTATTGGTATTGCCGTGCTTGTTGTCGTTATTCAGCGCGTGCTGCAGCAAAAGCACATGAAGCTGCGCTACCACAGAGCGCTGTTAACCTTGCCGTTAATTGGCCGGGTGTCTCGCGGGCTCAATACCGCGCGTTTTGCACGTACCTTAAGTATTTTAAGTGCCAGTGCGGTTCCACTACTAGAAGCTATGCGTATTTCAGGTGATGTGCTGGAAAATCAGCATATTAAAAACCAAGTGGCAGATGCAGCCATTAACGTTAAAGAAGGCAGCAGCCTGCGGGCAGCACTAGATAACACAAAAATGTTTCCACCAATGATGATGCATATGATTGCGTCTGGTGAAAAATCGGGTGAGCTACAGCAAATGCTAGCTCGCGCCGCAGATAATCAAGATAGGGAATTTGAAGCGCTTATTGGTGTCTCACTTAAGGTATTTGAACCCTTACTTATTGTATCGATGGCAGGCATTGTTCTGTTTATCGTTATGGCAATATTGCAACCAATTTTAGCATTGAACAACATGGTGAATATTTAATGAAAACACTTAATCGCAGTTCTGGTTTCAGTTTGATTGAAGTCATGGTCGTACTTCTAATCATCGGTATTATGGCGTCTATGGTGGCACCGCAAATCTTGGGTAACCAAGAAGAAGCGCAGCTTAAAAAAGCGGCGGTAGACATCCAGCAAATGGAAAGCGCGCTTGAGATGTATAAGCTGCGTAACAACCGCTTTCCAACCACAGAACAGGGACTAGAAGCGCTAGTTACCGCACCAACTATCGACCCAATTCCACGTAATTACCCTGAAGGTGGTTTCATTAAACGCCTGCCTGAAGATCCGTGGGGCAATCCATATGCACTAATTAGCCCGGGAGAACTTGGCGTAGTTGATATTTTCTCTAATGGTCCAGACGGCGAACCGGGTACTGATGATGACATTGGTAACTGGAACATTAACGAATACCTGAACTAACCTTTATGCGCAACCGCGGCAGTACATCTTTGAAAAAAGCAGGCTTTACCCTATTAGAAGTCATGCTGGTACTGCTGCTTATGGGATTGGCGGCGGGTTACGTTATGTTTAACGCATTCGGTGCGAGTAAATCTGACCTGCTAAAAACCCAAGCGCAACGCCTGCAGGTGATTGTTGATATGGCCAGCGATTTTGCGGTGTTAAATCAACAACAGCTTGGTGTGCGGTTTGAAGCCGATAAAAATGAATACTACTTTGTCTACTTAGACGACGATGATGAGTGGCAGCGTATCGAAGGCGAAAAAACCTACGAGCCTTATACGTTACCTGAGCCTTTCACCTTCACTTTAAATTTAGACGACTTACCATGGGATGTTGAAGACAGGCTCTTTGACAGGGAACTATTCGACGAGAATTTAAGTGTTTCTGATGAAGGGGTTGAAATAGGTAACGAAGAAGAGAAAAAGCTGCCTCCGCCTCAAGTGCTTATAATGTCGAGTGGCGAAATTACGCCTTTTACCTTGTCGTTTAATTACGAAGGTGATGACGGCGACAACCCCGTCTATTACAGCCTGCAAAACCAAGATCTTCCGCCTTTAGTGCTTGAAGGGCCTCTGGAGAGACCACTATGAGTGCGTTCAACGTTGATGCATCGACAAAGAACGTTGCACCTGCCACGCCACGCCAGCAAAGTGGCTTGACGCTACTGGAGGTTATGGTTGCCCTGCTTATTTTTGCGCTAACCGGTACAGCAGTACTTAAAGCTGCAGGCGAGCACTTATCAAGCGTTGGGCAAATAGAATCTGTCACCTTTGCCAACTGGGTGGCAAGCAATCGCTTAAACCAGCTTCAATTAGATACCACGTGGCCGCCCAAGAACAACTTAAAAGGCACGATGGAGATGGCCGATCGCACGTGGTACTGGCAGCAAACGGTGACAAAAACCAACGACAACGACTTGCGATCGGTAACCGTTTCGGTGGGTGAAGACGAAAGCTACGGCAGTTCAGTTACATCAGTAACCACTTTCGTTGCTAAACCGACGGCGGGAAATTAGCATGCAGCGCGGATTCACGCTTATCGAAATACTGATTGCTATGGCCATATTCACCCTAATTGGGCTTGCATCAACAGGTCTACTTACCACAGTTATCGACAGCAATGATATTTCAGAAGAGCGTTTTGCAAAACTTCAATTATTGCAGCGTGCCATGATCACGATTGAGCGAGACCTTCAGCAAGCCGTGCCTCGTGCAGCAAGGGTTAACGGCGAAAAGCAAGACGTGGTCATGTCTGGCGGTGAAACCGACGACAGCGACGATGACGGCATTGGTTTTGTACGTGGAGGGTGGCACAACCCTCAGTTAATGTTGCCACGAAGTACCCTACAGTTTGTCGCCTATAGACTTAGAGAAAACAAACTGGAGCGCCTTTACAGCAACTATGTGGATAACGTCATAGGCTACGAGCCCAAAGTCCGTGTGCTGTTAGAGGATGTAGAAAGCTTAAAAATTGAATTTCTTGCCACCGCTAACAGTAGTTCCTTAGATGAAGACGAAGACCTGTCATGGAGCGAAAGTTATAAAGGAGCTGCACTGCCGCGCGCGGTGGCCATTGAGTTTGTCAGCAAAGACTTCGGAAAAATACGCAGAGAATTTACCTTAACTACGGGTGAATCGTCATGACAATCAAGAGTACTCAGCGCAAGTCGATTGCTCCACCCGCTAAGCAGCAAGGCGTGGCATTAATGATTGTGCTCATGATAGTAGCCTTGGTTGCGGTATTAGCCACAGAAATGGGTACACGCTTGCAGCTTCAGGTGCAGCGTACGATGAACTTAAAAGACAACAATCAAGCCTACTGGTACGCCATGGGAGCCGAGGCTTTTGCGCGTAAGTCTATCCAGTCTTTGATAGAAGAAAGCCCGAATGTGATTTCTATAGATCAGCCTTGGGCACAAGAATTCAGCTATCCTTTAGAAAACGGTGGTTTAACCGCTAACTTAGACGATTTGCAAGCGTGTTTTAATTTAAACGCGATTACGTCTGGCAGTGCAGGAGGCGCGGGCAGTAACAGCGGTAATGGCAGCAGTGGAGCGAGTAACACCACGGAAGCCATGGACGCTTTTCACACTATGTTGCTATCACTTAGCGTTGACGGACTAGACAACTACACCGCAGATACCTTACGCGACAGTTTAGCCGACTGGGTCGACGAAGATGACAGAATGCGCCCTTACGGTGCAGAAGACAGCGAATACGAGTCCAGAGAGTTTCCTTACCTAGCAGCTAACGGACCACTGGCATCAAAAAGTGAATTGCGTATTATTAACGGTGTATCACCACAGTGGCTAGACGCATTACTGCCATTAGTTTGCGTGATCCCGGATTACAATGAGTTGAAAATTAACGTCAACACTTTAGAAGAAGAAGATGCACCATTACTTGCAGGCCTAACGGGGTTAGACATTCAGCAGGCTGCAAGTTTGATTAGCAGTCGCCCGCAAAACGGCTGGGACGATACCAATGCATTTTTAAGCGAGCCCTCTATTCAAGCGCTTAATTTAACAAGCACTCGACAAGATTGGTTTTCGGTTAAAACTGAATATTTTATGTTGCATACAAAAACACAATACAACAAAGCAACCTTTAAGCTTTCCACCGTGTTTCACGTTAATGCCGATACCGGCGTTAGCATCGTGAATCGCGAGTTTGGGGGAACCTATTGATGGAACAACTCTTGGTGCGTTTAGGCGCCAACCATACAGACCCAATTAGCTGGCTCGTTTATTCGCGAACCGAAGATGAAATTATTGCATCGGGCGAGCTGCCTAATGCAGAAGCCTTATCTTCGCTGACCGAACGCGCGGGACAACGAAGTGTTATTGCCTTAGCTCCTAGCAGCGAAATTTTACTCAAATGGGTTGAGCTGCCGCCTAAAGCTGGCCGCAAGATCATTTCTGCCATCCCGTTTATGCTAGAAGACGAGCTTGCCACTGACATTAGCCAGCAATTTTTTGCGATCGGCCCTAAACGAGGCGATGAACAGGCCGTTGCAGTAGTTAGCCATGAAAAGATGGAGCTGTGGCAGTCCTGGCTTAGCGAAGCAGGGTTATTCTGCGACACCATTATCCCTGATGTACTCGCAGTGCCAGTCACCGAAAACGGTTGGTCAGTGCTTACGTTAGGTGAACAGCTTCTCGTTCGACAAGACACATTCAAAGGCGTGCAGGGCGAGGCAACATGGTTACTGCCAACTCTTGTCCATTTTACAGCACAACAAGAAAGCCCGATAACCATTACCAATTATGCGGGTATCGATTTAAGCAGTTTGCCAAATATTGAAGAAGCACAGGCCCCCTTAGAGTTGCCTATGCAAGTATTGGCAAAAGAGGCGATGCAAAGCGGCTTTAACCTATGCCAAGGCGATTACAAAGTAAAACGCAAACGCAGCGGTGTTCTGAATCAGTGGCGTGTTGCGGCAGTATTAGCAGTGTTAGCGCTATGCACCAGCCTTATCGACAAAGGGTTTTCTCTTTACCAGCTTAAAGCCCAAAATCAGGCGTTAAGCAGTGAGATTAATACCGCTGTTAAAGCGGGTTTCCCCAATATTGGTACCTATCGCAACGTGCGATTGAAGCTACAAAGCGAGCTTGCCAAGTTAGAACAAGGCGGTGGCAGTGCCTCTATGCTAATAATGCTAGACCAGCTCGCTCCGGCTTTTTCAGCCACTGATGTAAAACCGCAAACACTGCGCTTCGATGCCACCCGCACTGAGATTCGCATTCAGGCGCAAGGTAAAAACTTTGAAGCGCTAGAGCAGTTTAAACGTACAGCAGAAAACGCAGGCTTTGTGGTTGAACAAGGGGCCATAAATAATCGTGACAATGGCGTTGTAGGTACAGTATCAGTAAGGAGTACCTCATGAATGCACTCTTAGAAAAGTACAAAGCGCTGACCGAGCGCGAACAAAAGTTAGTACTGGTTTCAGCTTTGCTATTAATAATTGCGCTATTTTATTTTGCGGTATGGTCGCCGCTTAATGCTGCTTTAGATAAACAGAAACAGCTTCTCGACAATCAGCAATCCTTGTTGGTTTGGGTAAAAGACAGTGCAGCAAGAGCACAGCAATTGCGCCGCAGCAGCGGGGGTAAACGAACATTCTCTGGCTCGTTACCGCAAGCGGTAAACCGCACTACTGCTCAGCACGACATTGCTATATCTCGTATGCAGCCACAAGGCGACGAGCTTCAGGTGTGGATTGATCAGGCGCCGTTTAACAGTGTTTTAGAATGGCTCAAAGCCATGGAAAATATGGGCGTGATTATTCTTCAAGCGGATATTGCCGAGGCCGATGCGCCAGGCTATATCAAAATTCGCCGATTACAATTAGGTAAAGCATGAAGTCGAAAGTTAGTTGGATTATAGGCGGCATTATTGCCTTCTTATTGTTTGCCATTGCTTACATGCCTGCTGTTCACGTTATTGGCCGTATTGCGTTACCTAGCAATGTTGCCGTTAGTGGTGTTAGCGGCACCTTGTTTTCCGGCAAGGCACAAACTGTAGTGGTTAATGGCCTGCCTATCAACAATGTAAAATGGGAGCTTAGTCCCTTACATATGTTGATAGGTAAAATTAAATTAAACCTTAAAGCAGGTAATATTCGCGATAAAAACGACATTGCATTTGAAGGGCCTATTACCACGGGGCTTTTCAGCCAAAACAGTGTAAATACCGAAAACTTCACGCTGTATTTACCGGTAGACCGCGTGCTTGCACAAGTTCGCCTTCCGCTGCCAGTAAATGCTGGAGGGCGCTTTAAAGTGTCGCTTAGTGACTTAACGTTTGGGCCTGCGTGTCAATCGCTAAACGGTACCGGAGATTGGCTAAACGCGACGGTTGCCGGTACACAGGGTCCTATTGATTTTGGCACTTATTCCGCAAAGCTGCGTTGTGAAGGCGATGACATTGGAATACTAGTAAGCGAGCCTAACTTACTAAGCTTGTCGATGGATGCGGTTATCCCTACTACGATGAAAAATATTCGAGTAAGTGGTAAATTTAAGCCTGACGACAGCTTACCGCAAGAAGTCCATCAGGCCGCACGCTTGTTTGGTGCGCCGGATAGTAGCGGCTATATTGCGATTAAGCTGTGATGCATAGCACAACCTATGCGTAGAATTTCTAGGTCACCAGCGTACTCTACGTTTGTGGCCAGAGGAACTGGGAACACTTTTTAACAAAGGATTGTAATCATGAACAAACCTCTTCTAGCTGGCGCGGGCGTAACTTTGGTTGCACTTGGCGTTGCCCCTTATTTTATTGGCACTAGCGTTCACGAAAATGTTAGCGCCGCCGTAAACGAAATTAACCAACAAGCCGTTTATTCTGCCGAGGTACTTTCGTATGACAAAGGCTGGTTTTCGACAACAGCGGAAATCAAGCTTGCTGTCGATTTTCAAGCGCTAATCAATGCACAGAATGTTGACTCCACTGATATACCAATGGAAGAAAACCCTAGCATTACCGCTACGCTAGTAGCTCATCACGGACCGGTGTACTTTGGCGATGGCTTAGGATTAGGCCGCGTTCACTATACGGTCTCTATTGATGGAGATGAGTTAAGAGAATACGTTCAGTGGGATGGCCAACAGCCAATTTATCGCAACGAAGGCGTGGTTGGTTTGTTTGGTGGACTAAGCTACGCAGATGTTATTCCAGCGCTTAGCGCGACGGCCGAAGAAGAGGGGTTGACGCTACTTTTCTCTGGTTATGCGGGTGAAGCTGAGCCTGATGGTGACAAAACTTTGTATACGTCGTCGGGTGAATCGCTAAGCATAAGTGCAGATGAATTTTCCTTAGAGATGAAAAATCTGTCTATGGATATGAGCTATGATGGCGATATGGTAGCGGCGTTCAAAGGTGACTTATTTGAATCTACTGGTAAGGCGCGTATTGAAAGCATAGAAATTTCCAACATTGAGCCAGGTGCGACAGTTAAGATTGAGAACCTAGCTTTTGCTACTGACGTCAAGATTGACGAAGACAATAACACCGCCAATGTCTACGTAGAATACGCTGTCGACAAAGCTGTGGGCCCTGAGCTTGATGCTACAGACATGGTATTAGGCGTTGCCATCAATAACTTAGATATCGACTTCATTAAGGCCTATCAAGAATTTAGCAACAATTCATTATTAGTGCCTTCTGAAGAAGTGCCAGCGAAAATGATGGAGTTTATTGAAGCTAACTTGCTAACACAGCTTAAAGCTGAGCCTGAGATTAATATAACGAAGCTGAAAGCAACGTTGCCTGAAGGGTCGTTTAACGCTTACGCAAACACGAAATTAGTGGGTATAGATGCACTTCCCGGTACGTTGGAAGACGCCGCTTATTGGGTCACGCATTTGCTGGCCGATGCACAAATCACCGCCGATAAAGCGCTTGCACAGAGTATGGCATCTGGCTATATGATGGGCCAACTAATGGCGACGCCACAAGCACAAAATATGACGGCTGAAGAGCTTCAAGCCGCTGTAGAACAACAGACACCTATGATGCTAAGTACCTTTGCTCAACAAGGTTTAATAAAAGAAACCGAGAAAGGTTACGAGACAAAGCTAACACTAAAAGATGGCGAAGCCAGTGTAAACGGTACGCCTATTCCGCTGCCTTTTGCCCCTCAATAATAGTTAGAGAACCTCTATAAAAGCGTAAACCGTGTATCGCAGACGGTTTACGCTTATTTTATTCCTGTTCAGACAGGGTAATGTTCATTAAATCTTCAGCGGCATATACTCGACCTTCAGCTACAACAGTAATCGCCTCAGTAAGTGCATCAAGACCCGGTTCGCTACGTTTCATAATATGAGACAACACTATTTGCTTAGCGTTTGACTGCGCGGCAATGTCGATAATCTGAGTCGGCGTCATATGCAAGTTCTTAGCAACCTGACCCGCGTCATCACCAATGGCGTTGTGCAGCACCAAAAGGTCTGCGTTTTTAGCAAAACGAGCAAGGTTTCCTTGTTTATCATTGGTATCGCCTGAAAATACCGCCTCGCAGCCATTGGCCTTGACCTTCCACGCTAATGCTGGAATAGGCCCGTGGTTCACCGTTATTGCCTCAACACTGACGCTATCGTTTACATTACGTTTAAACGGTTGTTCAAAGGTTGTGGCCCCGATGCTTTTTGTGGATATCGCATAGTCATCTTGGCCTTCTATGGTGTAAGAAGACAGATACTTAAACGCGCCGTTTTTCCCAATTAACGACGACACATAGGCGTTTGTGGACGGCATAATGTCGTTGCCCTCTGGCCCCATTATTATTAAATCCTTCTCGCGATCGGTGAAATACCCACCTTTTACAAAGCTTGGCAAATCGGCGGAGTGATCGGTGTGTAAGTGGGAAAGCAAGATAACTTCTAACGATTCAAACGTTGCCCCCGCAGCGCCAAACTGAACGCTGCTTCCGCTTCCAGCGTCTACCAACACGCGGGCGCTGTCATTTATCCAAACCACATAGGCACTAGATGTTCTGCCGTCATCCAATTCAGGTCCACCCGACCCTAATATTTGCACCGAAACGTTATGGCAACCCATAGGACTGGTGCTTAGGCCGGCATCGTCTGATGTAGTTGAAGGTTGAGACAACGGCTGCGCTAAAGCCGAGAACGATAGAATAGCAGTGGTTGTCATAGCGCAAAAAAACGCAGTTTGTTTTCTACCGCGCTGTTCGTCCTGCCTTGTAAGCTCAAAGCCTGATCTTGCATTACTTAACCGTTCATTTATAACCGTCATAACCATCGCCTTATGTTATTCCCTACTCATTAATACACAGATATTTGATTAAAAGACCGTTTGCCCGGACGAAACTATTCATCCTAGTTGACTGTGCACTGTTTTTTCGCCTGACTGTTTTCGATTACATGGGCTTTACTGTGCGACTACTTTAATAAATAGGGCGTACGGCAAAACAAAAAAGGCGAACCCAAGTTCGCCTTTCTTCTCATTGCTTCTTACCGAAGTGCACTACTCGGCCGATTTCTCAGCGACCATGATAGTTTTGATATTGACGAATTCACGCATACCATAGCCTCCGTGCTCACGACCGTAACCGCTGTCTTTCACACCACCAAAAGGTAAGTTTGGTTGTGCCAAAGAGTACCCATTGATATTAACCATACCGGTATCAAATTCATCTTTCGCCAATGCTATTGCTTTGTCGGTATCTGTACTGAAGATACCGCCGCCCAAGCCATAACGTGAATCATTTGCTACTTCCATGGCTTGCTTGTCGTCGCGCACGCGAATGAGCGACGCAACTGGTCCAAATAGCTCATCATCATAAGCGGGCATACCTGGCGATACATCTTCCAGCACCGTAATTGGGTAGAAATAGCCATCAGAGTCTGGAATTTCTCCGCCCAATGATAGCGTAGCGCCGTTTTCTAGCGACTTTTTCACTTGCTCATGAAGTTCATCGCGCAAGTCTTCTCTCGCCATTGGGCCCAAATCTGTGTTTTCATTTGTGGGGTCGCCAACTTTTAGCTTTTTACACTGCGCCACAAATTTGTCTCGGAATTCTTCATAGACGCTATCCACAATAACAAAGCGTTTAGCCGCCACACAGGTTTCACCGTTATTAATAACGCGTCCTTGGATACACATTTCTACGGCATGGTCGATGTCAGCATCCTCTAACACCAAAAAGGCGTCGTTACTTCCAAGCTCCATTACGGTTTTCTTAGACAAGCTTGCAGCTTCCTTAGCCACTTCTTTACCTACTTCGTCACTCCCGGTAAAAGTAACGCCGCGAACGTATTTGTGCTTGATTAAGTCACTTGCCGTGCTGCCATCAATTAGCAGCGACTGGTAAACATTTTTAGGAAAGCCAGCATCTTCGTACATTTGCTGAATGGCTTGCGCCATACCAAACACGTTTTTAGCATGTTTCAGTACCGTGGTGTTACCCGCCATTATGTTTGAGGCGCTGTAACGAATAACTTGGTACAACGGAAAATTCCACGGTTGGATGCCAAGAATAACGCCAATGGGCTGGTACGTAATGATTGCTCGACCGCCTTCGAAAATGCGGTGTTCGTCTTCCAAAATTGAAGCGCCGTGCTCTGCCGTATAGCGGCATATTTCGGCGCATAGCTGCACTTCTTGCTTTCCTTGCGCGGTAACCTTACCCATTTCCCGTGTCATCAGACTGGCGAGATCGTCAATTCGCTCTTCCATCAGGTTTGCAAGGTTATTAAATAAATCTGCGCGGGTCTCAAATGACGTACGGCGCCAGTTCAAATAGGCTTCTTGTGAACGGGTAACTGCTTGCTCGGCGTCCTCGGCTGACATCAAATGATAATGATCGATCTTTTCACCTGTAGCAGGGTTGTAGGTATTGATTGTCTCACTCATTGTCACTCTCCTTATTCCGTTTGGTCTGAAGGAAGTGCAACTAAAAAGCCAAGGTGTCAAAAAATATTTTTTAACGTATTTTCAATAATATAGAAGTAACTTGAAGCCTAAGTAATGGATAGTGTCAGAAAGGATCCAGAAAAGATTACCTATCGCAGTAAAGATTTCAGGGCGACCGTTGCGATCGCCTTATCATTTTTCCTAAGTAAGGATACCCTTGCGGCGCTCTGTTTGATTAACGGTGTAATGCGCCTTGTTGTACAGCACAAGAGGTTCAACACTAGTCCGTGTATAAGTCAGGGAAATGGAACTTTGCCATAGCAAGCGTTAACGCCACTTCATAAACACTTTGTCGCGAGGCGTGATTAAGAGTAAGCAAACCAATAGCCCCCCCTTTTTGCTTTATGTTTACTGTATCAAAGAGCTTGTCCATAACTGGCCCAAGTTCTTCTCCACGCTGTAGCGCCTGATATACGCTTACAGGAAGAGGCAAGCTTGCACTTCGCGTTACCGACCAGTGACCTTCATGGTATATCGCCACATAGGCAAAGGTAGCAGGACCATCTTCAAATACATCCACACCACCTTCAATTGCCACATACCACGCATCTGTGAGACCACCTTGATGATGAGCAAGCATGGCCTTCACGCGATTAATGGCGCCCAAGCGCGTTTCATCTTCATTCATTGGCTGGTCAGGCACGCCGCTTGGTACAGCCATACCCTGAGCGTCGAAATCGTGCTCTAGTGTGTCAGAGAGTGTATTGAGCGCAGCATTAATTTTTACCGGATTCAGCGACCCTACATAAATTGTGTCAGAAACCATGTGCTTTCGTCCTTTAAAAACGTCCTTTCGAAACAGTCCCAACAGGGTTCTGCTTAATATCTTCTAGCATTAAACGGTAATCGCGCACCGCTGGAAACTCACTAATATTGCGATTTGGCAAGGTACTATCAGGGTTATCGACAGCAAGTAAATGTTTAATACCGTATGTCTTTGCCGCATTTAGAATTGGCAGTGAGTCATCGACAAATAAAGTGCGATGGGCATCGAACTTTACCCGTGCCTGTAATCTTTCCCATAGCAGCTGAGACTCTTTGGTTACGCCGAACTCATGGGTAGAGATGAGGTTGTCGATATGTGCGTCGAGCTGGGTATGCTCTATCTTTAGCGCCAAACTGTTTGGGTGCGCATTGGTCACTAATACCACCTGCCTGCCTGAGTCATGAAGCGCATCAAGGAACGGAATTGTATCGTCACGAAGGGCGAGCAAATGTGCCAGCTCACGCTTCAGCGGCATAAACTCATTTTCTAAGTCCATTTCAAGAGATTCAGCCCAGTAATCTAAGCAATACCATTGAATTTGCCCGAATACTGACTCATATCGCGCAGTCATTTCACGTTGACTCTGCGCCTCTGAAATTCCTCTTATTTGTGCTAATCGTTTAGGTAAATGATGTAGCCAGAACTGGTTGTCGTAATGAAGGTCCAGCAAAGTGCCGTCCATGTCTAACAGTACAGTTTCTATTTCATTCCAGGGCAGAAAGGGCAAGCGATTTTCCTTATAATGAAGTAAGCTAAGAAATTGTATACAAGTATGATAACAAAGTTGTAGCGATAGACATGCCAAAAATTGATCCGAACAAACCGTTACCACAAATTCATTCTCGTGAAATCGTTGCGCAAAGCAAACTCTTTAGGGTAGAACGCTTAGACCTTGAGTTTTCGAACGGCGCCACCCGTGAATTCGAGCGGATGGCTGGCGGAAACAGGGGCGCGGTAATGATAGTGCCTATGCTTGATGAAAACACCATGGTGTTAATTCGCGAATATGCAGCCGGCACACATTCGTATCAACTAGGCTTCCCAAAAGGTTTAATAGACCCTGGCGAAACTGCCATTGAAGCTGCTAATCGCGAACTACAAGAAGAGGCAGGCTTTGCGGCCAATGATCTTGTGGAGCTTCATAAGGTCAGCATGGCGCCCACTTTCTTTAACGCCAATATGACCATTGTTTTGGCTCGAGACTTGTATCCAAAGCAACTTGAAGGCGACGAACCTGAGCCTCTTGAGGTGATTCACTGGCCTTTAGATGAAGCAGATGCTTTACTTGCACGAGAAGATTTTGTAGAAGCACGCTGTATAGCCGCGCTGTTTTTAGCTCAAAAGTGGTTTAAGGAACAATAAACAATGCCCGACGACGCCCATGCCGACCTACTAGAACTTGCGAAAGAAATTGCCATCGAAGCCGGTGAAGCCGTATTAGAAGTATACGATAAAGGGGAGTTTGACGCTTATCAAAAAGACGATGAGTCTCCCGTTACCAGCGCAGATTATTTGGCAAACGATATCATCAACAAGCGCTTACAAGCCGCGACGCCTGATATCCCAATCCTCTCAGAGGAAAACAAACACGCAAGTTTAGAAGAGCGAAAGCATTGGCCTCGATACTGGTTAATCGATCCCATCGACGGAACCCAAGAATTCATTGCTAGAAGCGGTGATTTCGCAGTAAACATTGCGCTAATAGAGAATAATGAGCCGACAATAGGCGTTATCTTTTGGCCGCCAGGGCAGTCGCTATATTACGCCCAGAAGGGCAAAGGTGCGTTTAAGTCATCACCTGATGGTGATCACCCAATAAGCGTACGCAAGCTAGACGACCCTAAAAATAGTGTGGTGATGATTGCAATAAGCCGTCGTCAGTCGAGAGAAAAAGTGCTCAGCAGAATGTGCGCCAAGCGCGTATATCAAACGCTTCCATTGGGAAGCTGTTCCCTGAAAGCCTGCTTTATTGCCGAAGGAAAAGCTGATGTGTTTATGCGCATCGGTATTACCGGCGAATGGGACACTGGCGCATCGCAATGCATTGTCTCTGAAGCGGGTGGGAGTATTGCCGCCGCTAACTTCGAACCTCTTACCTACAATCAGCGTCATTCGCTAGAGAACCCAGATTTTGTGGTAATGGGCGATCAAAGGGTGCCATGGCAAGATGTAGTCCAGTATGATGACTTCGTAAACCCACATCAGCACTAGCGCGTAATAATTTACTTAGCGCAGCGTGTTAACCTACGTATAATAGCGTAGTAATGTTGCTGGGCCACATTACTCTGGTAGTGGTTAAATCAAGCCAGATGGAACCAAAAAGTAAAAGGAGTAACCTATGATGACTACACGTATTCGCACGTTGTCTGCAGCATTGCTCGCATGTGGGCTAGCATTTCCCGCCGCAGCCGATTGGTCAATAGACGGCGAAACAAGTGCACTACACTTCTTATCGACGAAGAATGCACAAGTCACCGAAGTACATAAGTTTGATAGCTTTGATGGTACGCTGTCTGACGGTGGCAAACTTAACGTGACGGTTGACTTATCGTCAGTGAATACAGCCATTGATATTCGCAACAAGCGAATGCAAGAGATGCTGTTCAACGTGACCAAGTTTGCACAAGCGACATTTGAGGCCAACTTGCCTGAGTCGATGATGAACCTGAAATCGGGCCAAGTTGTTAACGGGAAGGTAGACGGTATTTTGATGTTGCACGGAAAAGCCGTTCCTACGTCATTTGCTGTTAAAGCAAGTAAAGTAAACGACGATACGCTTACCGTATCAACCACGTCACCAACGTTAATTAAAGCAGAGTCTTTTGGACTTGCTGAAGGCGTAGCTGCACTTCAAAAAATTGCAGGGCTTAAGAGCATAACAACAACAGTACCCGTAACGTTTTCAGTTACGTTTACTCAATAAAACATTGTTATTGCCGCCGTCTATCGATAAAAAGCTAGGTGGCACGTGACTAAACGCAATAAAAAACCGCACACATGTGCGGTTTTTTTGTTTTGATATCTACTTTGAGTCCATTATGCGCTGTTAGGAAGCCTGTGGCGCATAGGCAATGGCTTTTGACTTAGTACTTGCTCTGGCATGCTCTGCCACACGTTATCAGGAAGCGCAGGTACTTCTGCCTTGTGCTGTGATATAGCGAAATACCCCATTGCAACGCGTAAACGCTTAAGTGCTTTACACTCATTCACTTCCTGGTCAATGACAAACACGCCCCACTTACGCATGGCTATGCCTAGTTTATCGCTGCTTGTTAAGCGGATAACCGGCGCCGCTAACACCATGCCTACTAATACGGGTAACAACCACATAAATAGCGACGGGGTGAAGTAGAAAGTAGTTACGCCCCACGCTACCGCTAAACAGCTCATAATTTGCGTGTGTTTAATTGCAACTTTCCATGGCACTTTGCGCCCTTCACGCTCTTGCGCTTCCCATTTAACAGAGTGGCCAACAAAAACGCTAATCACAAAATAACTGTGATAGAACATCATTAGCGGCGCAATAAGCACGGCCATAGTTAATTCAATTGCTGCCCCTTTAAGCAAAGACCACGCGCCACCAAATTCGCCACGACGTTTTATTAAAGCTAAAGTAATACCGAGAAGTTTAGGCAAGAATAATAAGGCCGCCGTACCCCACATGGTTACCATCATCATGTCTTGGCGCGCTACCTGCCAACTAGGGAAAAGCTGGTATTCAGACACGAAGAACTCTGGCACTGACGTGGCGCGAATTAACGCATCTGCTGTACCTAGCGCCAACATGCAAAATAGTATGAGTGAAGAGATGTACGCAAACGCACCAAATAAGAAGTGCAGGCGGTTTGCCATTTTAAGACCTTTAACGTTCAATAACCCTAAATGCTGTATGTTGCCCTGCACCCAACGACGGTCGCGAATCGCGTAGTCAACAATGTTACTTGGCACTTCTTCATAGCTGCCCGTGGTGTCGGTAAGCAAGTAGGCCTGCCAGCCAGCACGGCGCAGTAGCGCAGCCTCAACAAAGTCATGACTTAAAATTTCACCACCAAAAGGCGCGCGTCCTTCGAGGGTAGGTAGCCCGCAATGCTGCATAAATGGTGCAATACGAATAATGGCATTGTGCCCCCAATAATTTGCACTGTCTGTTTGCCAAAACGATAGACCTGTCGCCAACATTGGGCTGTAAAGGTGAGCAGCAAACTGCACAAAACGACCAAAGAAGGTGTTTTGACGTACCGGCATTGGAATGGTCTGTACTAAAGCCGTATCAGGGTTTTGCTCAATACGACGCGCCAAGTCTTGCATACGCTCACCGCTCATCACGCTATCAGCATCTAACACGATCATCGACTCGTAGTTTGCCCCCCAGCGTTCACAAAACTCTTTGAGGTTACCTACTTTTCTGTGCAGATTCTGTTCGCGACGACGGTAAAACACTTGGCTAGAGAACGCACCTAAACGTTTCTTCAATCGGGAAAAGGCACGTAGCTCTGCATCCGCTTTTTCCATATCGCGGGTGTCGCTAAGCATGAAAAAGTCGAATTTCGAACTGTTTTCACTTTCCATCAACTCGCGAATACAGGCTTCAAATCCTACCATGATACGGCGGGTGTCTTCGTTATAAACCGGCATAACCACGGCGTGCTTTTGCGTTAATGGCGCAGTAGCATCAGGCTGAGGTTGATTTCTGCGCAAGCTTAGCGGGTCAATGTTAAAAAGCTGCAAAAAGAAACCGATAATGCCTGTCCAAAACGCCATACACAACCATGCGAACAGGGTTAGCCCCAACCCCAACTGTGCAATCTCTAAGTTGGTAAGGCCGTTAGGTAAAAAGATCTCGTACAAACTCCAACCGGCCAGTGCCGTGCTTGGAATAACTAGCATTGCCATGATAAACAAACGCATATGCTCTCCTTTTAAGATGAAGTGTGAAGCACGTGCAGTGCCATCACTTTTAACCTGAGGCACGGCT
The DNA here is from genome assembly GCF_001924945.1 of Alteromonas sp. W12. Classification (NCBI taxonomy): domain Bacteria; kingdom Pseudomonadati; phylum Pseudomonadota; class Gammaproteobacteria; order Alteromonadales; family Alteromonadaceae; genus Alteromonas; species Alteromonas sp. W12. The sequence continues at coordinate 155,584 of NZ_LQXH01000008.1, read as the reverse complement.
TTAGCCTCGTCCGATACCGCTATGCAAGCGCGATTATTTTGGTTGGTAGACATAATTCCAAACCTCACTCACACGTTTACCGTCTTTCTCTATGTAAGCGCGCATATCTACCGTCTGCTTTTCTTTCGGCTTAACAAAGAAGGTGGCCCGCCACTCTTGTCCATCAGCAACGGGGTAAAGTCGCTGCTGAGAAATCGTGCCGTTAGTACCCTGTACCACCAACTTCATCGACTCGTTATCAAAAGCAATGGCAGAAGGCGCGCTGAAGTCCACGCTGAACTGTCGTGTCGTATTTAGACTGTCGTTTTTAAACTCGTCACCCGGCAACACAGCCTTGCCTTGGCGGGTACGTACTACTGAGGCCAGTTCACTAACAAACGGATTTTGTTCTACGGTTTTAAGCTCGTAAGCGAAATACAGTGATTCGCCCGAATTGAATGGCTTTTCAGGCGTCCAAAAAGCCACGATATTGTCGTGTATTTCGGATTTAGTCGGAATTTCGACGACTTCTAATCGGCCTTTCTCAAAACCAGCTTCTGGCGTCACCCATAGCCCTGGGCGTATATGGTAATTGGCCTCTGCGTCGAGGTAATTATCCCATTCGCCGTCGCGTTGAAGCATGCCGAATCCTTTAGGGTTTGCGTCGCTAAGTGACGTGACTTGAAGGCGTGCAGGGTTAGTCAGCGGGCGCCAAATTTCTTCACCAGCGTGAGTTACCATGAGTACACCGTCACTATCATGCACCTCTGGACGATAGTCGTCATGGCGCTTTTCTGTGTTCTCGCCATACAAGAACATACTGGTAAACGGTGCAATGCCTAGCTTGCTCACGTCATCTCTGGCAAATAACCAACTCTCTACCTTAACGCTGGTATCAATATCAGGCTGTATAACAAATTTGTACGCGCCCGCTACAGAAGGGCTTTCAAGACGCGCATAAACAGTAATTGGCTTACCCTCACTCGGTTCTATGACCCAGAACTCAGTGAAGTGGGGGAACTCTTCGCCTTTGGCTAGCGCCGTATCAATCGCAAGACCTCGTGCAGAGATACCGTACACTTGATTTTTACCTACAAGGCGGAAGTACGATGCCCCCAAAAATACAGCAAATTCGTCTTTGTACTCTTCGTTCTTGATAGGGTAGTGAACGCGAAATCCAGCAAACCCTGACTTTTCGTCCGTTAGACCAGCTAACCCCGACGCAGACCCGTCGTAGTTGAACATGTCACTGTTGAACGCTAGGCGTTCAGGCTTATTGCTTTCACCAATAGTGTGGATAGTGACGGGGTATTCATATAAAAAACCCGGGTGAAAAAACTGCAGTTCGTAGTCATTCTCGTCATGCCAAAGACTCTGCTCGGGCTTGAAGCGAATTGAACGATACGTGGTGTAGTCAATTTCTTTAAGCTTGCTGTTTAACCCGTGATCGTCCTGCTCGTAGCTCTCTGTCGCTGACTGGCGTGCAGCATCAATAATTGACTGAAGAACCGGCGATGCTTTTTGAGGCTGATTGTCGTTGTTAACCTCAACTGCACCGGCTTGATGAAACGCAAATAATGCGATGACACTGCTCATCGCTAAAAGAAGGTGTGACAGCTTATTGCGCTGACGCACATTCGTTTGTAAACCTTTACCGAAAATTGAAACTGGCTTAGCCATTTGTCCTCTCCTTATGAAAACAATGGTTATCCAGATGACCATCAATAACTCGTTACACGCCTTACTTACTGAAAAGCGTCTTTTACAAAAACGGTATTGATTGAAGCCACGCGAGAAAGGCGCTCTCTTCCTTTCTTTATCCACTAATATCGTGAAAAACCGAATTCCTTGCCGAAGGGCTAAAGTGAATGTTGGATAACACACAGAGACTTGAGCAAAAGCTGTTCCAACACGAAATAGCCGCCGTTATTTTTTATATTTTCCATAATTTACAATGCTTTACAAATATACATATTGTGGATTAGTGGAGAACACTGGCTTGTAAAAATGTCCGATGAGTTAGACAAAAGGATAACTGTTGTTTTTTAGAGACAGTTTTGTGTGCCAACGTTTTACTAGGAATACATCAAACTTTGATTTTGAACATTTCAAATGTGTAGCCTCTCAAAAGCCAGACGTATTTTATCTATAAATATTAGCGACATAGATAAATTAAGACATATCAAAATAGTGATTTAGTACGAAGTTGGCAAACGCTTTGCTATTCATGTTGATAAATAAATCGGACACTATTTCTTAACGGAAATAATAAAGATGGCATGAAGGCAAGTACGGCTTTGTGTTCATCAACCAAGTAGCCTTTTGTAGCGCGCTGTTAAGCGCTGACCTGCGCTCGGGTTTGCAAATCGAGAACATTCGCGATGAACAAGGTGGGTTACTTAACATACTAAGGAGTTATCACATGCGTAAATCATTCACACTTATTGCAGCAGCACTAACTGCGGCAACACTTCCTCTTACAGCTATGGCCGACAAGCCTGACTGGCGTTACGTAGAAGGTGGTTACACCAAAATGGACTTTGACGACAATGAGTCTTTTGAACCAGACGGTTTAACCGTTAACGGTAAATACCTATTGAACAGCAACTGGTACCTAAACGGCGAGTATAGTTTCTTTGAAGAGGGCAACTTTGACTTTGATATGCTGACACTAGGTGCGGGTTACCGTTTACCTGTTAACGCGACAACAGACGCGTATTTTGGTGCCAACTTAGAGCGTATTGACGGTGACGTAAACGACGAAACAGGTTACAGCATTAATGCTGGCCTTCGCTCGATGATCACAGAGCAGGTAGAGCTGGCGGGTGAAGTTGGCTACTACGATGTAGACGATGGTGAAGCGACATTTAGAGTAGGCGCTAACTATTACATCACGCCACAATGGGCTGTGGGTGCAAACTACAGAATCATTGATGATTTAGACATTATGCAGGTAACTGCACGGTACGCGTTTTAAGCCTTCCTCTCCTCAGGTAGGTAGCCGGGTTGCTCGACCCGGCTTTTTTGTGTCTATTGTTCTTCAGATTCGCTTGGCTCAATATCTTCTTTTCTTTTGATATCTACACTTTCATGAAGCTCTGAATAGACCAGCACCGCCTCACCCGACTTGAGTCTGTTTAACACTTGCTGCACTTTCACATCTAGCGCAACTTCTTCAGCGCCGTAGTCCGTGCCCTCTCGCAGAACAAAAGACTCAGCCAGGCTATAAAGCGTATCGGCTTCTAGCGCGTCAATGGGGATTATCATTCACACTCCTGATAAAAAGCGTTTGGGTAAATTATTAGGACATCAACATTAGCGGCTGACGTAACGACACGTAGTATTTACAGGTAAGGCTTCACTTACAAAACGTTTCACCCGTTCGTGCAGCCATACTTTAGGATTTAATATAGAACCTTGCATGAACCCAACGTGACCGCCTCGTTCACTTAGCTCCACGGTAACGTTGCGCGCAAGCTCTTCTTCTTTAGGCACAATTAAGTGATTCATAAAGGGGTCATCAATGCTATGCAATACCAGTGTAGGACAGTGGATCGCGCTTAAAAAGTGATACGCACTACACTTTTCATAGTAGTCTTGAGCGTCTGCAAAGCCGTGAAGCGGCGCTGTGATCTTCTCGTCGAATTGGGTAAAGCTGGTGATCTCTTCCACATCAGATTTTGTTAGCTGTATAAGCTTGCGATAATCGATGTACTCCATTTTCTTACGCAGCGTATCCTTCATGCTAGTAAGTAAATACTTTTGATATACGCGAGAAAAACCCTGGTTAATTGATTTAGCGCATTCAGAAAGTTTAAGAGGTGAAGAAATGGCAATCGCTGCCTTAAGCCACTTTTGCGCAGGGTTTTCGCCCAACAGTTTCAATAGCATGTTGCCGCCAAGGGAAAAGCCGATGGCCACTTTAGGAATTCGTGGAAATTTATCGTGAAGCCACTCTAAGAAAAAGCTGGGGTCTTCTGTTTCTCCACTGTGATACGCCCGCGCTTTTAAATTTGGCACGCCGCTACAGCCGCGATAGTGCATCATCACCACCTGCCAACCATTCACTGACAATTGAGCCATCATATCGTTCGCATAATGCGACTTAATACTGCCTTCTAAACCATGGAACATCACCACGATACCCGATGTTTCCTGCGGTTTTGGCCCCCACGCCACATCGACGAAGTCGTCATCGGGTAATGTGAGACGCTCCATGTCGTAAGACAAAGGCAACCGCTTTTGAATAAAACGCGGCCATATGGTTTGCACATGACGGTTCTTCGCCCACCCTGGCACCTTGAAGCTGCTTTTTATTATCTTTCCATGCGATAGCGCTGATTTACTCATTTTGTTTTCTTATTGTGTTTTTACGATAGTTGGTTAACCACTAGGCTCACTAGTTGGCGCGCCTCGTTGTTGTCTCGCAGTCCGTATGCATTTATAAACGCTGCGATGGACGCGTTAAATACGTTAGACGATACAGATTGCCCTTGACCCAGATGCGTGACTGGCTGCTCATTGAACGACGCAACAATATCGTGCTGCTGCTGTCTTTCAAGCTCTAGCTCTTGTGCTTTGAGTGCGTCATATTCTGCTTGGTCTCCGCCTTTTTCGGGGCTCGCAGCCTTTCGCCTTGCACGGTGATACTGTAACTTTTCTTCGGTCGCACTGGATGCCGCAATCACTGCCTTAAGCTGTGGCAAATTAATGATGACATTATTCTCTAAACACCAGCAAATCAGCAAGAGAACGTTTACATTAACCTTGTGGTTGTCTTGCAGTAAAAGCGCAAGGGGAGCCATATCACCTTTGGTATAGCGAGAAACGCTATACTCCCAAAACGCGCGGTTTTCGATATTAGGCGTTGGCATTGTCATACTCTTCTCGTTTTAGCTCAATTTGCTCTTGGGCATCTAGCCATGCCATCTCTTCTTCTTCAAGCTGTTGCTTAAGCTGAGTTTGCTTGTCGAGTAGGCCCATAAGCTGCGCCTTTTTGTCTTCGCTGTAAAGCGCAGTATCGGCAAGTGACGCTTCCACCTCAGCCAATGCAGCACCACATTTTTCCATGGCTTTTTCGTGTTTTTCAATGGCTTTTTTAAGTGGCGCAACCCTTTGCCTAAACTCGGCTTCACGACGCTTTTCTTCTTTACGATCTAATTTGCGTTCCGGCTTACTCTGCGCGCCAGCCTCTTGTTGCTCTTCGTTTTTGGCGTCGCTGTTGGCCTTGGCTTTTTCCGCTGCCTGCTGTTTTAAAATCCAGTCGCGATAGTCATCCAAGTCGCCTTTAAATGGTTCAACTTCGCCACTGTCTACCAAATAGAAATCTTCACATACCGAGGAGAGTAAGAAGCGGTCGTGCGAGACCAGTACCATGGCGCCTTCAAAACCTTGAAGCGCGATATTTAGCGCATGGCGCATTTCCAAATCTAAGTGGTTGGTAGGCTCATCCAGCAGCAATAAGTTAGGCTTCTGATAAACAATTAACGCCAATACTAAGCGCGCCTTTTCACCGCCCGACATGGGTGCCACGGGCGCTAATGCTTCATCGCCATTAAATCCAAATCCGCCCAGATAGTCGCGAAGTTGCTGCTCGGTGGCTTTTTCGTCAATGCGCTGCAAATGAAGAAGCGGAGTAGCGTTAGCATCTAATGTTTCTAACTGATGCTGAGCAAAGTAACCAATCTTAAGGCCTTTAGCCGTATTAAAAATACCTTGCTTTGGCGCATGCACACCCGCCAATAGTTTGATTAGCGTAGACTTACCCTGCCCGTTTCGACCTAGAAGACCTATTCTGCTGCCAGGTACTAAATTGAGTTTCACCTGTTGCAGCACAATATGGTCGTCGTAACCCAGCTGTATCTTCTCCATTTGCACAAGCGGGTTAGGCAGTGCCGACGGCGGCGCAAAAGAAAAGCTAAATGGGCTTGCCATATGGGCTGGCAACAAGGTTTCCATTTTCTCCAACTGCTTAATACGACTTTGCGCTTGCTTAGCTTTACTCGCTTTAGCTTTAAACCGGGTAATAAACGAATTGAGGTGCGCTACTTTTTGCTGCTGCTTTTCATATTCAATGTTTTGCAAGCGAATACGTTCAGCGCGCTGGGTTTCGTAAGACGAGTAGTTACCGGTGTAGGTGATAAGCTTCTGTTGTTCAACACTGATAATTTGCGCAACCGTGTTGTCGATAAAGGCTTTATCGTGAGAAATCAGCAACAGCGTTCCCGCATAGCGTTGAAGCCATTTCTCTAGCCAAATAACGGCGTCTAAGTCTAAGTGGTTAGTAGGTTCATCAAGCAACAGTAAGTCTGAAGGGCAAAGCAGCGCTTGAGCTAGGTTTAGGCGCATTCGCCAACCACCTGAAAAATCGCTAACTGGTGCGCTTAATTGCACATTGGTAAACCCAAGACCCGACAGAATGGTCGCTGCGCGAGCTTCCACGTCGTATGCTCCCGCTTGCTCGAGCTGCCCGTGAATTTGGCCAATCTTTACACCGTCGCCGCTTTTTTCAGCGGCTTCTAATTGCGCCTGTAGATTACGTAAATGTTTGTCACCGTCCACCACATAGTCTATCGCGGTCCGGTCAGTTGCTGGCGTTTCCTGTGCCACGCTTACAATTCGCCAGTCATTCGGTACGCTGCAGTCGCCAGCATCGACACTTAACTCACTTCTCAGCAGTGCAAAAAGCGTGGACTTTCCGCAGCCGTTGCTGCCAATCAGCGCTACTTTGTGGCCTGGAAAAACCTGCGCCGACGCCTCTTCTAGCAACATTTTGCGACCGCGAAGTAGCGATACATTTGAAAGCTTTATCATGAGTAACCTGTGATGGAACAAACTAGGGCGCGTATAATATCAAAAACTTAAGGTAAAAGCTGATCAACACTTACCATTTCAAGGTATAATAATCGCGAAATTCTCCAAAGGTGTATGTATGTCAAAACGTGTAAAACGCCGCTTTGTTGCAGGGGCTACGTGCCCAAAATGCCAAGAGCTAGATACGATTTCGTTATATTTTGAAAATAACGTAGAAAAGTTGGAGTGCGTTGCGTGTGGATACAATGAAGCGCAAACTGATGAAAAGGTGAGTGCCGCCACACGCTCAAACGAAAATGTGATTGGCATCTTTAAACCGCACTAACATTCCTACCCACGTCTCAGTAAATCTTACCGTTAAGCCTGTGTAACACCTTACAACGCTGTGCTCAGGCTTTTTGCAAACGTCTCTTCATGCCACGCCAACACTGGGTATCCTCATTACCTAACAAAAGAGGTTGCTCAGGCATAATTTTTGTATTTCCTTCGCAAAGGAGTGAATATGAAACATGCTAAAAAACGTGCCTGCTATGTCCTTATAGCCTTGTTGCTTACGCTTATTGCCATAAGACTTTACTTGCCTTACGCCGCAGCGTCATACATCAACACGACGCTGAGTCAGTCAAAAGAGTATAACGGCCGCGTGGGCGATGTAGATTTAATGCTATGGCGTGGCGCATATAGTTTAGAACATGTTTTGCTTTATAAGGCGAACGGGCAAGTAGATAGGCCGCTATTTAAAGCTGACTATGTGGAGTTTACGCTTTCATGGTCACAGCTTTTCAAAGGTGCAGCGGTGGGAAAAGTCATTGTTAATTCCCCCGAGATTAATTTTGTAGACGGCAACACGGAGGAGAGAAGCCAGTCTGGTAAGGATGAAAACTGGTTATCTATCGCCGACCAACTCTTCCCGTTACGCATCGATAAGCTAACTATTAACCAAGGAAAAGTCGCTTTCCACAACCCCGATACTTCTCCGGCTATCGACATTGCGCTTCATGATATTCAGCTTGAAGTGAATAACTTGGTGAATAGCGATAACTTGTCAGACTCACGTGTAGCAACGGCCAAAGCGCAAGGACAAACGGCACAGCAGGGCACGATATCCTTAAACGCTAAACTCAACCCCGCAACAACAGCCCCCACATTTGACGTTGATATTCAAGCTGACAACGTTGGACTAGTGAACTTTAAGAACCTACTTGATACCTACGCACCGTTTGATCTGGAAGCCGGCACACTCACGCTTGCGGCTGAAGTGGCGTCTAATGAAGGGAAAGTAAAAGGCTATATCAAACCCATTTTGCATAATGTGGAGGTATTTTCTTGGAAGGGTGACATTGAACGTGACGGCGATGGTTTTATTGAAGGCAGTATCGAAGCCATTTCCGCGTTTGTCACCGAACTGTTTGAAAACCAAAGCGAAGACCAAATTGCCACACGCATTCCTGTTGAAGGCGATTTATCAAGCCCTGACACCCAAACATGGGAGGCATTTACCGCGATTTTAAAAAATGCATTTATCGAGGCTTTTAACGGCGATGTGGAGAAAAGTATAGAGTTGGATAGACTCGAGCTGGATAAGTTGGAAGCGCCGGAAGGCTCTGAAAATTAAGAGCCCTCGCCGCTGAGCGCGCTTAAATAGTACAGCTATCGCCACAGTCATTGGCGCCGTCGCGCATACCTTCAATCTCTTGACTCTCTTGCTTGTCTTTTTCAGCCTGTTTCTCTGCTACTGACTGCTCAACAGAGTCAAAATCGATGCTATCAAACGCATCCATATCAAAATCGCTCATAACTCACTCTCTTAAATAGTAAAAAAGGCTTCTTTTTGCTGAAGCCTTTGTATCGGGGCGCAAGTGTAATTCAAATGTATATCCTGGCTAAATGAAGACTTCGCCTAACTCATAACAAGATGAACTAGCGTGATGTTTTTTCAACACTACTGCACATCAACGAAGCGCCTTTGATGTCTTCACAGGCCTCTTCCCACGATGAGCGCCCCGCAATAAGTGTCATCGCCAATGGACGTGATCCAAATGAATACCGCGCTGCAATTATTAGTGCGCTTCAATTATTCTAGTAATGCGGAGGCGGGGTTTCTTCTGACTGCTTAGCAATATTAGACGGCTCGATAGACTTAACGCGGTCAACGACATGGCGTACTTTAAAGGCTAAATCGTCAAGCTGCTTTTGTTGCGAAGACAGCGCATCATTTAGCGCCTCAATGGTGTACTCCTGAAACGCAACTTTAGTTTGAAGCTCTTCGATATAGCTATTCGCGCTATCTATTTGCTGTTGTAAATGCTCAGCGCTTTTATCTATCATGTAAATTCTCTATCTCTCTCGTTGCCATTCTTCGGCAAGGCCACTACTGCTTATGGACAATATATTATCATTGGGGAGGAAGGCGACGCCATACACAACTGCGGTTGGTGGTGAAACTGACTCTCGTGAAGCAACCTGAATGGATTGCACTTGCTCGCCAGTTTTCAAATCCCACAGGTATACTTTTCTGGCGGGAGAGCCTGTTAGTAAAAACTGACCATCTTTGGAAAACTCAACGTCTGTGAAGATTTTCTGACGCGCTGCATATTTGAGGGATGCCACAGGCTGCCCGGTTTGCACATTCCACACTTGCGACTTGCTCTGGCTGTCCGCAGTAAAAGCAAAGCGGCCTTCATCATCAAGCGCTACTTTTGTTACTCGCGTGGGGTGGGTGAATGTATGAATTATTTGCCCAGTGTCAGTGCTCCATAAATACGCTATGTAATCGTTGCCCCCCGTCAACGCGAACTTACCGTTAGGGGAAATATCAATGGAGTTAACCTTTTCTTGATGCCCTAAAAACTCTAGTCGACGCGAAGTACGAGGTTCAAAGTACATAACTTTGCCATTTGAGCGCGCCACCAATATGCCGTTACCATTATTGGTAACCACCACATCTCTAATTGATGACTCGTCAATGCGCCAAAAACCTTCAGGCTCGCCGGTCTCCAGACTCCATAAGGCAAACGCCTCGCGGTCAGCGGTCACAACATAGCTTTTGTCGGCGCTAATGTGCACTGACATGACCAGGTTGTCACCTTCACCTTGGTGGCTCCAGTGATAAAGGGGATCACTTTGTCCAATTCGCCATACGTTTACCCCATTATTCACGCCAGAAACCACCGCTAACGTGCCGTCGGTAGAAATATCTGCGGCATAGGCGCCTTCTTCTACATGACGCCACTCCTGTATTGGCGTAGTATCAGGGACAGAGCATCCCATGGAATTACCTATAAGTACGATGAGTAACGCTATTCTATGGAACATTTGAGGCCTAAACATAATCAAATGGGTTTCGCTTTGTAAACGCTAGGTTTAACATAGCATGGATCACGCATCTTTAACTATCGTGCACACTGCCTTGGATGCAGCAGTATAGACATAGACGCATGATGATAAAAATTTATGGAGACGTTTTTATGCAGAAGTCGCTCGTTGCCTTATCTACTATCGCTGCGCTAGGCCTTTTCGCTTGCCAGCCAAATACATCTGATGAGGCCGCTTCTACAAGCGCTGATAGTGCAAAAACAACTTCTGTTTCAGCAGAAGAAATGACAGATACGCAAAAGCAAGCTTACGCCATGGGCGCAAGCATGGGTTTGTTCGTTAGCAACCGTGCCGAACAACAAGAGCAACTGGGTTTAACATTAGACCAAGATGCGCTACAACAAGGCTTTAAAGACGGTCTAAACGACACCCTTAAGTTTACGCCAGAGCAGATTCAGCAAATCGCTCAACAAGGCGAAGAAGTACTTCGCGCTAAGCAGCAAGAAATGGCGGAACAAGCCGCTGAAAAAAATATTGAAGCAGGCCTAGCTTACCTAGAAGAAAACGGTAAGAAAGAAGGTGTGGTAACTACCGAGTCTGGTCTTCAGTACGAAGTACTTGAAGAAGGCGAGGGTGCAAGCCCAGAAGCGACAGACATGGTTAAAGTTCACTACCGTGGCACCTTGCTAGATGGCACAGAGTTCGACTCATCTTACAAGCGTGGCGAGCCAGCAGAATTTCCACTTAATCGCGTTATTTCTGGTTGGACTGAAGGCGTTCAATTGATGAAAGAAGGCGCAAAGTATCGCTTCCATATCCCATCTGAACTTGCTTATGGTGCGCGTTCTACTGGCGCAATCACGCCAAACTCGACGCTTATCTTTGACGTTGAGTTGCTAGAAGTGGTTAAGCCTGAAGCAGAAGCGCCAACGGAATAAGTTAGTGCTTTAAGAAAAAGAGAAAGCCGACGCATAGCGTCGGCTTTTTTGTTTTAGTGAGTCAGCGTGATCCTTGCTTACCTTTTCCCTACGAGCCAGTGGGTTTTCACCACGCGCGTACCCAAATAGTAAAGTGGGTTATTCAATATGCTTGGTGCCTCGAATTACACTAATAAGCTTAGTCTAAATCGACCAAATTTCACGGTCTATTCCAAGCCTTTTTGGAACAATTTCGCCTTAAAACTTGGTGCTTAAAACAAAAGGTTTTAACGCTGAGGGGCGCGCCGTCTTTCTGTGTGTACCTTAAACGTAGCAAAATGATTTAACAGAGACTGACCCACCTTATACATAGCACAACCTAAAATAAGATATATCACGGTTTGCATACTATTTAAGCGAACAACGATATCAAGCAAGGCATACAACAATAACAGCGCGCCACTTAAAAACAGCATAAAACCGATGATAGTACCGCTGGTTTGGAACGGATCGTTCCCCGACCTTCGACGGTTCAACATTGGTATCCTGTTACGCATTCATTTCCCCTAATGGTTTGACTATTATTTATACTACGACACTAAACGAAAGGTTTATGTTCAATAATTATTCAATCTGGCTCTTTTGTCACTTTTTGACGTACAGAAAGATTGCGTTTTGCCTTATTACCCACATAAAGTAGGGGTAATTAGCTGGATTATTTATAGGACATTGTGAAAACACCGCTTATCACTCGAAAGGGCTACTTAAAGCTTAAACAGGAACTGGATTTCTTGTGGCGTGAAGAACGACCTGAAATTACTCGCAAGGTAACCTGGGCAGCGAGCCTTGGTGACAGAAGCGAGAATGCCGACTACCAGTACAATAAGAAGAAGTTACGGGAAATTGATCGCCGCGTACGCTACCTTCGCAAGTGCTTGGAAAACCTAAAGGTTGTGGACTACGATTCACAGCAAGAGGGTAAGGTCTTCTTTGGTGCCTGGGTTGAAATTGAAAACGAAGCGGGCAAGGTGATGGAACTTAGGCTCGTGGGCTACGACGAAATTTTCGGCCGCAAGGATTACATTTCTATCGACTCTCCGATGGCGCGAGCACTGCTTGGCAAAGAAGAAGACGATGAGTTTGTTGTAAAAACCGAAACGGGCACGAAAGAGTGGTGGATAAACCGTATTTGGTACGACGCAACAGACAAACTGTGAGCACTAATATGCCCTATTTAATCACCCATTTGTAACACAATGATCAGACGACTTCCCCTACACCGCGGTGATATACTCACCGCTCCTATTTTCACTACCGACGCTGTGTATATAAGCCTTTCACACACCGTTTATTCGCCATTGCCTGACGCGAATTTTTAGTATCTTAGAGCGACTTATGATTATCAATAAAATTGCAGATGAACTTAGCGTTCAACCTTCGCAAGTAACTGCCGCTGTTAAACTTCTTGATGAAGGGTCTACCGTACCTTTTATCGCGCGCTACCGAAAAGAAGTGACACAAGGCCTTGATGACACACAGCTGCGTACCTTGGAGCAGCGCTTAACCTACCTGCGAGAGCTTGAAGAGCGCCGCGATGTAATCCTTAAATCTATCGAGGAACAGGGCAAACTAACCGACGAGCTTAAAAGCAGTATCACCAGTGCTGACAGCAAAACTACCTTGGAAGATTTGTACTTACCGTACAAGCCTCGCCGACGCACTAAAGGCCAAATAGCGATTGAAGCAGGCCTTGAACCTCTCGCTGATACCTTATTCTCTACCCCAGATACCGATGCTGAAAGTGCAGCAAGCGAATACGTTAACGCAGATAGTGGCATTGCTGATACTAAAGCAGCATTAGAAGGCGCCCGCTATATCTTAATGGAGCGCTTCGCCGAAGACGCTACACTGCTGGCAAAAGTGCGCAAGTACTTAACTGAAAATGCTTATGTAAAAAGCACGGTTGTATCAGGTAAAGAGCAAGAAGCCGCCAAATATAAAGACTATTTCGAACACAGTGAAAAGTACAAGAACGTACCATCTCACCGCGCGCTGGCGATGTTTAGAGGCCGCAACGAAGGCATGCTACACATTCAGCTAGATGCCGACCCGCAGTCAGAAGACAACGGCCCATCGCATTGCGAACATATTATTGCCAGCCATTACGATATTATGCACCGCGGCCGTGGTGCAGATGACTTCTTAGCTCAAGTTGTACAGTGGACGTGGAAAATCAAAATTGGTTTACACATGGAAACTGAGCTATTCAGCGCCCTTCGTGAGCGCGCTGAAGAGGAAGCCATTGAGGTATTTGCTAAAAACTTAAACGACCTGTTGATGGCTGCACCTGCAGGTGCAAAAACTACTATGGGTTTAGATCCAGGTTTGAGAACTGGCGTTAAGGTAGCGGTCGTAGACAGCACGGGTAAAGTGGTCGCAACCAACACCATTTTCCCGCATGCACCACAAAATCAATGGGATAAATCTATTCGCACGCTCACCACGTTGTGCAAGCAATACAAAGTAGATTTAATCAGCATTGGCAACGGTACTGGCTCGCGCGAGACAGACAAACTCGTTGGCGAAATGCTCAAGAACAACAGCGAGCTTACTGCACAAAAAATTATGGTCAGTGAAGCGGGTGCATCGGTGTATTCAGCCTCTGAGCTTGCTTCAAAAGAATTGCCTGACCTTGACGTGTCAATCCGCGGCGCAGTGTCTATCGCTCGACGCTTGCAAGACCCGCTGGCAGAGCTGGTTAAAATTGAACCTAAAGCTATTGGTGTAGGCCAATATCAGCATGACGTAAGCCAAAGCCAGTTAGGCAAGTCGCTAGACCGTGTTATTGAAGACTGTGTAAACGCCGTTGGCGTTGACTTAAACACTGCATCGCCCGCGCTTTTGAGCTACGTATCGGGCTTAAACAAAACCCTAGCGCATAACATTGTAAATTTCAGAGACACTAATGGCGCTTTCCCAGACCGAAAAGCGCTATTGAAAGTTGAACGTTTAGGGCCTAAAGCCTTTGAGCAAGCGGCAGGCTTCCTTCGCATTGTAAACGGCACCAACCCACTTGATGCCTCTGCGGTTCACCCCGAAGCGTACCCAGTAGTAGATAAAATTGTAGATACGACTGCTGTTGCTGTTAATGACATCATCGGCAATACCGAGCTTCTAAAAAGCCTGTCGCCAGACACCTTTACCAGCGACGCATTCGGTTTGCCAACGGTTAAAGACATTCTAAAAGAGCTGGATAAACCAGGCCGCGATCCTCGTCCAGAATTTAAAACTGCCGCGTTTAAAGAAGGCGTTGAAACCATTAACGATCTTAAACCAGGCATGATTTTAGAGGGTGTGGTTAGCAACGTAGCCAATTTTGGCGCGTTCGTTGATGTAGGCGTACATCAGGATGGACTGGTGCATATTTCAGCACTGACTAACAAGTTTATCTCAGACCCACGCGAGGTAGTTAAAGCAGGCGATATCGTCAAAGTAAAAGTGCTTGAAGTTGACGTACCTCGCAAGCGTATCTCCTTCACCATGCGCTTAGACGATACACCGAGTCAAAGCAATAATGCAGGCGGTAAACCAGCAGCAGGAAAACCACAAAGTAAAGGGGCTGGGCGTGCTAACGCAAAAGCAAACCCTCGTTCAAATCAGGGTGGCGGCAATCGCAACAGCCAGCCTCAAAACAGCGCCATGGGCAACGCCTTTGCTGATGCATTTGCTAAAGCAAAAAAGTAAACAGTAGCGAATTTACTGTTGCTTATAGAGGGCCTGTCACTGACAGTCCCTTTTTGTTTCACGCTTCCATTTAGCCTGCCGTTTTTGATACATTAGATTGTGGTACATTAGTTCGGGCGCATAGAAATTTTATGTGCCCAAAAACTCTTTAACCAAAAGCACCAAAATAGAGAATACCGAAATAATGAAGAGGTGTAGGTCACACCGAAACCGAAGTTCGTATATTAGTAGCGATTAGCAAGGCCGTTGACATGCTTTTAGAGCCTTAACGTTTAACGAAGGTAATGTTGCTCATTTGACCACAGCCTTTTTCTAGGCAGCACTTTCGGACAACCATAATGAGCTAAGGGCCACTAACCTTTGGTGTACGAGCGTAATCATCCAACTGTACAGCAAAGATTATCTGCCCTCATCAAAGGATGATTTTATGAACTCGCCTGTCTCAAAAAACATGCTGAATGTCAGCGCCGATTACCCCGACCTTCGGGATCGTTATTACCAACCGAATCTTACTCCACTTAAGCCTTTTATCGACCCGCCAGGCAATTTGGTTATTTTAGACCAAGGAAAAGATGGAGCGTGTACCGGCTTTGCATTGGCCGCTACCATTAATTTCATTTACCGTCAGCAAGGCCGAAAACATACTGTTAGCCCGTGGATGCTTTATGCCATGGCTAAACGTCATGATGAGTGGTTAGGTGAAGCGTATGAAGGCTCTAGCTGCCGCGGTGCAATTAAGGGGTGGTACAACAGTGGCGTATGTAACGAGTCACTAACTGAAGATATTAAGCACAGCAACGAATTTGAAATGACCCTAGCTATTGCTAACAATGCAAGCAATCACAGGCTAGGTGCGTACTACCGTATTGAACGAGAAATTAGCGATTTTCATGCGGCGCTTAACGAAGTGGGCGTAATCTTTGTTTCTGCCAGAATTCATGAAGGCTGGAAAGATAGCGAAGGTGATGTAATAAGCTTAAGGCCTGAACCCATGGGTGGCCATGCGTTTGCCATTGTTGGCTATAACGATGAAGGGTTCTGGATCCAAAACTCCTGGGGGACGGATTGGAAGAAGTCAGGGCTGGCACTTTGGCGTTACGATGACTGGGCGTTAAACGTTATGGATGCATGGGTTGTTCAACTCGCACTTCCTATTTCAGGCACAGGAACTTACCATCAGGCTACGCGCTCCATTGCACAGGGTTTGTTTTCTCGCTCCACACCACGGGTGAGCATTCAAGATCACTTCGTTCATTTCGACGACGGACACTTTGATACCAGAAGTAAATATTGGAGCAATAAAAACCACGTCGATGCCATTATTGAAAAACTTTCCGAAAGTAACCATCGCCACGTAATGCTGTATGCACATGGTGGCTTAAATAGCATAAAAGCTTCGGCTAAACGCATTGCAGCAATGAAAGACACCTTTCTTAAAAACGATATTTACCCCATTCACTTCATGTACGACACGGGTATGCTAGAAGAACTCAAGGATATTCTGGGCTTTAAGAATAAAGAGATTAGCAACAAAGTAGGAGCCTTCACTGACTACACTGACCGCATACTAGAATGGGCAACACGTAAAGTAGGCGGCGCACTGTGGCGAGAAATGAAATCAGACGCTTGCACGCCCTTTACCCGTACCACATCAGATGGTACGTATTTCCTAACGCAATTGGCCGCCTACTTGAAAGACAATTCAGATATTAAGCTGCATGTCGTAGGGCATTCTGCTGGCTCTATTTTTCATGCACACAGCCTATCTAGGCTGTGTAAAGTTGATGAAAACATAACGATTAAGAGTCTGCATTTACTGGCTCCAGCCATTAGCTACCCCTTGTTCAACGAAAAGCTCTCTGCGCTTATAGAAGGGAAACACATTGAATCGACCACGGTTTACAACTTATCTGAAGCGTTGGAAAAAGATGACCACGTGGCGCGTATTTACCAGAAGTCGTTGCTCTATTTAGTATCAAATGCGTTTGAATCCAAACCAGAGATGCCCTTGTTAGGTATGGCTGTGTTTAATCAGCCGCTGCCTAACGTGACGTTTAAGTACAGTGAGGGGAAAGTAGGTGATGCCACCGCCGCCACGTCCCACGGCGGCTTCGATAGCGACGTAGATACCATGAACTCGGTACTTTCAGACATCACTGGCGGATCACCTAAATATCCGTTTACAAAGGCAATACTGGATTATTAAGCCCTGGTGGTTTTAAGGCAATGCAAGGGAAGTGAAAGTGCTTTTTTCGCGATTTAGCCCTTAGCTATGACGGGCTAAATCGTTCGTGCAATGTTAAGCAGCTAGCGTTAATTGCACGTTATCATGCTTGAAGCGATAAACCTTCTCTAGAGGGGGTGTAAGCTTGCAAATAAGCATTTTGAATTCGGCCAATTCGTGTTTGCATCACATTAGACTCATTTGCCTGAAAGCCTTGTGTGTCTGCTGACGAAGATTGATTATCTAACACCATATTCGCAATAGAATCGGTTGCGGTGCCTATATTTGTATCGGGCTGCACGGCTGCCCCTGAGTCTGCAACAATGCCATTGCTTTGTGCTGAGGTAGAACCTGGTGAAGCCGTTTCTGTTTGGCCTTTGGCAATCTCGCTACGGGCCTCTGTGGCTTTTTGAGAAGCCTCTGCAGCCACTTTTAAATCTTGTGATGAAGGTTCAGCTGGTGCGAGGGCGGCTGCGCGCACTTGCTCCATTTTTTTCAGCGTTTCTTCAGGCGTTTTTTCTTCTGAAACATCAATCGACACTTCGCCATCGGTCACATAGCGTTTATTGTCAGGGCCTGTAGTGTATTCATACTGCGGAGCACCGGCGTACTGACCGCCTGTTGAAGCATGCGCTTGCTCGTGAACCCTCACTTCCTGATCGCGGGCTTTTAACTGCTCAATTTCAGCAGCGTCTTGTTTCTCTTGCTGTTCTTGTTGCCTGTCTTGCGCGCCCTGCTTGCCTGCACTCTCATCTTGCGCATTATCTTTCTGTTGCCCAAATACGTTTTGAAAGGCCGCTTGAAGTTCTGTTTGTACCTGAGGGCGCTCGTAAGTAACCGGCGCTGGCGGCTGGCCGGGGCTCTTCGCTTTATCGGCTTCTGACCCCAAGCCTTTTTGAGAAGCCCCTTGCTGGGAATCTGACGCTTGGGGAATAGTTTCACGCTGCACGTTATCTCTACGTGCAGACTCTGTATTTATGTTCGCCGTGGGATAAGCAATGGCGTTAAGGATTGGTGTAACGATATTCACCGTAACTGTTCCACCTACGCAAGCACGTCTATGATGGTACCAAGCATCTCATCGGCAACACCTAATACTTTGGCAGAGGCTTGGGCATTACGTTCGTTTACATTGAGCGCGATTAAGTCGTCAGTGAGACGCGTGGAGGTAGACGTTGAATTCGATGACGTGTTTATTGTGTCGGTATTGGTCGCAATAGGTTGAGCGGGTGCTACCGCATCCTCAGCAGTTCGCTGAGCAATATTTGATGCTGCCTGCGAAATTCCGTCGCTGGCATTTTGTAAACCATATTGAGCCGCTGCAAATGCAGAGCCTGCACCTAAACCATCAATACTTGTCATACATTACCCCTAACCTCTCATGTGCAATTATTAACCAATTTCACACAAATGGAAAGTCATGTATCACACCCTGTCATTAACTTATTGTAAGCAGGCGATTTTTATTAAGCTGTCAAAGATAAGAAAAGCTTCGAACTATCGGCAAGCCGCGGTTTGAAGCTTCATGTCATCGCTCTATTACGACGCCTTTTGCTGGTAAACGCCAGCGGCAAAGCGAAATAAAATGTCAGCAGTTTGCTGAGGGTGTGAAATAAACGGCGCATGCGACGCATGAGGCAGAACAACGGTATCAGCCTGCGGATGTAGCTCACATATACGATCTATTCCGCTGGTCGGCACTAGACTATCTAACCTGCCATACAATCGTAACGTGGGTGTAGTTATTCGCCCCACGTCTTGACGCATGTCTTCAGTAGACAATATGCGTAAACCTTTCTTAAGCGCTTCCTCGGCGGGATCTGGGAATTGGGTTACCTGTTCTCTGATCGCCTTAATATCCTGCTTTGCCGTTTCGCTGCCCATCGCTTGAATTGCCAAAAAACGTTCCAGTGTTTTCTGATAGTTCTTTTCAAGCTGAGTCTCGAACATTGAAAGTAAATCGGCAGCAATACCCGGCCAACAAGGCCCTGCTATAAATCGAGGTGTTGAAGCAATCGTTACCAGTCCGGTAAGTTTTTCTGGTGCTAACAGCGCTAACTTTTGCGCAACTAGTCCACCTAATGACCACCCAACCAACACACACTGGTCTGGCAGTTGGTTCACAATGGATTGAGCCAATGTTTCCACGTTATACGGTGACGGGACGAACTCTGCATTTTCCCCAAAACCAGGAAGATCTATGGTGGTGACGCGAAAATTATCGCTTAAATAAGGAATAAAGGATGTGAACGCTCCGCTGTTCATACCCCAACCATGAAGAAATACCACATCTACGCCTGTACCCTGAGTACGGGTGACAAGCTCGCCGTTTGTATGCAAACTTTCCATTTACACCTCCTTAGGCAGTCACGTGTTTTTGAGGCAACACGAAATAATGAAAACAGGTCGACGTTCGACAATTCAAGGAAGTTGATGGAATCAACACTATGAACCTTTCATGCTTGCTATGTTATCAGGCAAGTCCTACGCCAGTATGTCACTGGTGTGAAGATGACATATTTTTTTTCGATGCCACGTTGCACGGAAGTAACTTACTTCAATATGGCCCTGTGGCAGGCCACGTCAAGCATAGCCACTATGACGCGTTACGCGTTTTAGGACTTCATACGTGGCCAATGTCATCGCTGGTTCACCAGTTAAAGTTTACGCATTCCCTTACGGCAGGAAAAGTATTAAGTAACTGGTTTGTCCATAAAATGCGACAGTGCACTTTATCAGTGCCCAATGTGCTGCTTCCGGTGCCAATTAGTGCATGGCGACTTGCTACACGGCACTACAATCAGGCTACGCTTCTGTGTGAAAGCATAAGCAGTGAGCTGAATATTCCAGTTAACCAGTCGTGGGCCAAACGACGGGGCTTTAGCGTGCAGCATCACTTATCCAAAATGGCGAGAGCCGAAAACGCAAGCCGTGTATTTAGCCTATCGACGCAGTGTATCGATGATGAGATAGCAATAGCGCAAGGTAATAAAGATGGCAGCAACTTCAGCGTTGCAATTGTCGATGACGTACTCACCACCGGCGTGACCGTGAATACATTGAGTAAAAGGCTCAAAAAACGCTACCCAAATTTACACATTCAGGTGTGGGTAGCGGCATTTACGCCACCACCTAAAAGCAGTCTGTATCAGAAAGCCTAGTGATCAGAAGCGGTGATACTGAAAAGCGCGGCATTCGCCGCGCCTTTCAAACTGATTTAGCGAATAAAATGCGATTGGTAGATTGCATTGGCCAGCATCTTGTTCGTGCCATACCAGTACCCTCTAAACTGTGTATTGTCGGTAAAGCCAATGACAACGCCGCGCCCCATTTTTTGAGTCGTCACAGCAGTTGATTCAGCCATTAGCGCAACCATTCTTTTGTCACTAAACCCAGCCATGAGAGGCTCATCAGTGTAGCGCGCAGGCGTTATAAAGGGTGAACTACTAGCCTCCACTATCATATTATTGGTTTTAAACATGGGTAGCGTGTCGTCATCATAGCCGTAGAACAATGGATGAGTATTGTCGATATTCGCTTCAAACACAGCGCCAGCCACCAACTTTCTGGCGTATAACGAAGCGCCATCTTTATAGCTGAGTTCGCTTTCATCGAACGCGTTATCAATACTCTCTCGACTAACAATTTCTACGTCTAACCATTTATGTTGAGCGAAATAACGCAACGCGGATTTCTGCCCCACGATTACGCCACCGGCTTTCACCCACTGCTCAATTTGAGTTCTTTCACTTTCACTAAAGCGATATCCACCGCTAGGGAATAGAAGGTGCGTATAAGTAACGCTAGGATCATTAAGCGCGCTTGTCAGATGTTGTTGCTCAACAATACTGGCAGCCAGCCCCACTTTTGTGTCGAAATAGTGCCATATTTCACCTGCTTCGTATTCGCTGGTACCTTCACCGCCAACAATTAATACTTGAGGTAAGGTTACAGGCGCCATGCTTCGGCTACCTAGGTCGTGTCCTGTTGGCGTTAATCCACTACGCAGGCTAAAGACAGGCACTTTAAGTTGCTGTTGCGCTTCACGCAAAATAGCCGCCAGGTTTTCTGGCTGACCCAAACCTTTAGGCACAATAATACTGCCAGGCTGAAGCTCAACGTTTTTCCCGTCATATTTAATAGCAGAGAACGCTTCTTCACTGCTGCGTACCTTCACGCCTGCTTCCAATAGCGTTTGCAGCATGGCTGGCGCATAGTACTGGTGCCATGAAAACGCATACGCGTATGCGTCTGGGTGAATATCATTAAGTGCGGGTTGTGCAAGTGCGGTGCTGTCGCTAAGTTTTAGGCTTCGCGCATCGCCCCTATCTAGAGGCGCGTAATCCAAATTGAAAGCCAAAGCCAAATTCCACGTTGATACATCGTAAAACGTGTTGTTCTCAAACGAGGTTTGGGTAGAGAAAATTGACTTTACTAAACGGTATTGAGGCTGGTTTGAAGGAATATAAATCGCGCTACCTGCACCATAGCGAACTTTGCTTACCTCAACATCTTTCGTTAACACCTCGTAATTAATATGATGCTGTTCAAGCAATGCAACAAATGCGTTAAAGCGAGCTGTGTCATTCGATGCACTAACAACAAAACCTACCTGCTCATCCTTTTCAGCCAGTGACTGTGTGCTCTTAACAAAACCCGATTGATAATCGAGAATAGCAGCCTTATTTGCCAATGCGCCTCTAAAAGTGCTTAAAGACGTAGTAATTTGATTTGCTATGGTGTCTTTGAAGGCAAGCTTGCCATTAATAGAGTCCTGAATGTGGCCCCGTGAGCTTGCTTGCTCAAAAAGAATACCCACACTGCCGTGTAAATCTGGGTAGGTCGAGCCTTTGCCTGCGTAGAAATCGTCAAACGCTTCTTGGGTAAAATAGAGCTCCCCTTGCTCATCAAACGCGGCAGCATGATACTGGGCAAGCGCTTCAGTTAGCGTTACGTTCTCATCAGGCGTCAGTGGATTTTTACGCGAGCGCACACCAGGCTGGAAAAAATAGGTGCTGTCTGTCCCCATCTCATGAAAATCGGTGAGGATATGTGGGCGCCATTTATGAAACTGTTTAATTCGCGCCTGCGACTCTGGGTGAGCCAGCAATAGCCAGTCGCGGTTTAAATCAAACCAGTAATGATTTGTTCTACCTGACGGCCACCCCTCATCGTGTTCACGATGTCGACTGTCAGAAACCAGCTGCTTGCCCTTGTGCATATTTGCCCACTGAGCAAATCGAGAAAGCCCGTCGGGGTTGAAAGACGGATCAAACAGCACAATATTGTTATTCAACAAGGCATCAATTTCTTTACCTTCAGCCGCGGCCAAATAATAAGCCAACGCAAGTGAAGCATTGGTTCCGGAAGGCTCGTTACCGTGAATACTGTAGCCCATGTAGAAAATAAGGGGAGCATCGCTACCTACTTTCTTGCCGCTTTCCATTGCATCAATGTGTTGCTGCCTCATCGCCTCAATATTGTTTCTATTTGAGGGCGCTGTGATTGTCAGTAACAGAAGTGGGCGGTTTTCGTGAGTACGGCCGGTTTCTTCAATGGTGATACGGTCAGACTTCTCGGCAAGTAGTTTCATATAATTGACGACTTGGTCGTGACGCACATGCCACTCGCCAATGTTGGCGCCTAGTATCGATTCAGGCGTGGGAATAGCTGGGTTGTAGGATACCGTGTCAGGTAAGTATGCTGTCACCGGCTGCCCGCCTACATCAGGTGCAATAGTAACAGTTGAAGCAGAGGCGGGTTGTGCTAATGATTTCTGACTGGCTGTTGCCCCAAAGGCGATGGTACCAAGGGCTAATAATGAAACGAGTGAGAATGGATTCTTTTTGGCGGTGTAATGCAATTTCGCGAACATAGCGCTTCCCGTCTTGTTGTTATGGTTGAGAATAGTGTCGATGTGCACGCCTCTCAACAAATTCGATTCACTGGAATAATTTATTTAATTAATACCTGACTGTTTTACTCAGGTAAATTTGATACAATAATCCAAATTTCAAAATATGTAGGACTTGCTGATGATAACTATATCAGAAGAAGCCCAGGCTCACTTCGTAAAACTGTTGAGTAAACAAGAGTCTGGCACGAATATTCGTGTATTCGTCGTAAATCCAGGCACTTCGTCGGCTGAGTGTGGCGTGTCCTATTGCCCACCAGACGCGGTTGAAGAAACAGATACCCGTTTGCCATTTAATGGTTTCGATGCGGTCGTAGATGAAGAAAGCGCGCCTTATTTAGAGGAAGCGGAAATTGACTACGTTACCGATCAAATGGGCTCACAGTTAACCTTAAAAGCACCTAATGCAAAAGCGCGTAAAGTGTCTGACGACGCACCATTAATTGAGCGAATTAACTATATGATTGAGTCGGAAATCAATCCTCAGTTAGCGAGCCATGGTGGCAATGTTGTATTGACAGAACTGACTGACGATGGCTATGCCATACTTCAGTTCGGCGGCGGCTGCAATGGTTGCTCAATGGTAGACGTAACGCTTAAAGAAGGTATTGAGAAGCAAATGGTTGAGCAATTCGCTGGCGAGCTTAAGGGCGTGCGCGATGCGACTGAGCACCAAGCGGGTGAGCACTCTTACTACTAAGCGTAATATTGCACTTGCTTAAGTGTATATCTCGATAACTATCTCATGCTAAAGCAAGACATTCACAAAAGCTGGCAACGATTCAAAATAGGTCTATCTATTTTCGTTGTCGGCGTCTTGCTGTTGTTTACCTTAAGTGAACTTCATATCACGCTGCATTACCTGAGCCTTCTTATATTATTTGTCGGTTTCGCTATCGCCATGTTGGGTTACTGGGGAATTTTTATTCAGCGTTTTTCGTTTATAAAAAACAAAAAGCCACCGCCTAAATTCTGATTACTTCCTGCTCTACGCCATACCTTCTTGCCCTATTCTTAATGTAAGCCAGTCTGATTGCACTCAGTTTTACCCATACGCCATACTCTACATTGCGAAGCTGTCTCCCGTTCATTTATGTTCGCCTAGCGCTCGTCTCGGGTTATAGGTAGATTAGAGGTTGCGCAAAGTGCCTAACAATATGAAAAGGAGCTGTAGTGAATACAACAAAGAAGCTGGGCCTGCTTGGCGGAATGAGTTGGGAATCAACTGTCAGTTACTATCAAGCCATAAACCGTGGTGTTAATGCTCGACTTGGCGGCCTTCATAGCGCACCGCTGATAATAAGCAGCGTTGACTTTGCCCACATAGAGCAGCTTCAGCATAAAGGAGAATGGGATAAAACCGCCGATATACTGATCCGCGAGGCGAAGCACTTAGAAACTGCGGGTGCAAAAGCCATATTAATTTGTACCAATACCATGCATAAAGTAGCAGCTGACATAGAGCAGAAGATCACTATTCCACTTATTCACATTGCCGACGCTACGGGGTGCGTGTTGCAACAAGATAGGCTTAAGAAAGTTGGGCTACTGGGCACCCGCTTCACCATGGAACAAACCTTTTATACATCCCGCCTTAAAGAGATTTTTGGCATTGAGGTTGTTACTCCAAATGCCCAACAACGAGACACAGTTCATAACATTATTTATGAACAATTATGCAAGGGCGTGATTTGTGTTGAATCCCGTAACGCGTATATTGACATTATAAATGAACTGGCGGCCGAGGGTGCTGAAGGCATCATTTTAGGCTGCACAGAAATTGCCTTATTAGTTCAACAACATCACACCAAAGTTAAGTTATACGATACTACCGCTATCCATGCTTCAGCTGCGGTAGATTTTGCATTAGCTCCCCAAAGCGTTAGCAAAGGGTAAGTAGCGAAACACATATAACCTAACTTTGATAAAAGGGAATTGGCCCTACTATTTTCAGAGGACACAGCTATGTTTAGCCACGTAATGATTGGTGCGAACGACCTTGAAGCATCAAAGAAATTCTACGATGCTATTTTAGGAGTATTAGGATACGAGCCAGGCGTTTTTGATGAATATGGACGGGTATTTTACTACACGCCTAAAGGTATTTTAGCGCTAACAAAGCCGATTAACGGAGAGGCTGCCACACACGGTAATGGCACCACGCTCGGCCTTGCCGCTCGAACACCAGACATCGTTGATGAATGGCATAAAGTAGGAAGCGAGAATGGGGGCGTGCCATGCGAGGACCCACCGGGTATTCGAGGCAATGGGGAACGCCAACTGTATCTTGCTTATCTGCGTGACCCAGCGGGCAACAAGCTCTGTGCCACGCACATCGTAAGAAAATAGCTCAAGTGCTGCCTGCTTAAATGATCACGCTCTTTTTGCAGGCTATTCACTTTTAGCTGTCTATTTGGCCCAAAGCCCTTTGAATAATAGCACTTTGAGTAATAGCGTTTTGGGTAATGCCTAGTTATGTCTACATATAAGCCCTAACCAAACGAAACTGCATAGGTGTTACTGTCTGGCCGCTCAATATCCTAAACGGGTTTCGCCTTTTCTCTTCTTTGCACTATACATTGTTGCTAGATGAATTAACCTTGAACCAGTAAAAGCTCAGCTAACAGAGGGAATATGACACCTGAAGAAACTGGCAAGGCCTACGACACCATTACACACCTTTGGACTCGTCCTGAATTTAATCAGAAAAATGGGTTAACCGCCTACCAAAAAGCATTGTCATTTTTAGCGGACACCCCATCACAAGAGCCTGATACGGTGCCTAGCGAAGCGCTTGATAAGGGAGAACCGCATGATAAGAGTGAAGCGCTTGATAAGGGAAAAGCGAGCAATAAAGACAAACCAAAGAAACGAGGTTACGCACTAGACATAGGTTGCGGATGCACCAATCGTTTTGTCCCGGTTATCGAAAGCGCAGGGCTAGCTTACGAAGGCATTGATGTTTCCAAAGATATGCTGGCCATTGCGACGTCCCAATTACCCGCTCATACCTTCTATTGCGCCGACGTGTGTACATTCACTATCCCCAAGCACTATTCGTTTATTAGCGCTTGGGATAGCTTTTGGCATATTCCCCTAACGCAGCAAGAGCCTTTGCTTAAGAAGCTAGTGGATCACTTAGACGATGACGGTGTGTTGCTTTTTAGCTGTGGAGGTACAGATGAAAGCGGCCAACACACAAACGAAGTGATGGGCCCAGAAGTCTACTACGCCTCGCTGGGGCTACATAGATACATAGAAATATTGATAGAAGCAGGCGGGTTTGTTCGTCACGTTGAATTCGATCAGCACCCTGAACTACACACTATTATCATTGTGCAAAAAAGAACCGCGCAAAAACACATTAGCAAGAATAATACTGAATGATGCCTAGAAAAACTGAGAGAGGCAGCGTGCTCAGCACGCCTTCCCTAAGTAAGGTCAGCGAAGCGTTATAAAACACTAGCTTTGCGGTGTCGCTAGCTCACCGCGTTTATCTAATCGATAAAAGCTCCAGGCCAATGTCATACCGCGAGCGAGTAAAAAGGCAAGGAGAGCATACCAAAGGCTGACGTTACCCTGATCTTGCGTGAGATACCAAACGGGGAAATACACCCCTAACGCACTTATTATCATGGTATTTCTCATTGCGCTGGCTCGGGTAAGACCAACAAATACGCCATCGTACAAAAAACACCAATGCGCTAATAGAGGAAGTAATACCATTAAACCAAGATAAGGTAGCGCAGCTTTTACAATGTCACTATGTTCGGTAAGCAGCGCGATAATGGCCTCACCGCCAGCGAAAAATATCAAGCTATAAATAAGGGCAAAAATACTCGACCAGACTAACCCTTGGTAGGTGCGTCGTTTCACTTCGCTGCTGTCTGACGCCCCCTTGGCTTCACCCACCAGCGCTTCCACCCCATAGGCTATGCCATCAAGTCCCAATGCAATAAGAACAAAGAACTGCATGAGTATGGCATTGACGGCCGCCGACGTTTCGCCGTAACGGGCACCTTGAATGGTGAGAAACGCTAAGCAGCCCTGTAATGCTAAGTTACGTAATAGCATGTCACCGTTAAGCTTCATCAGTACCTTACGAGCTGCACGGTTAAACCACGATGCACTCACCGCGACACCGCCTATGCGCTTAAACGCCACCGCTAGCGCCATTATAGCCATGGTATACTCAGCGATAACACTGGCCAGCGCCACGCCAGCTACAGACAAACCAAGCCCGAACACAAACACTACATCGAGTCCCGCATTCAATAAATTTCCCACAATTTGAATAGCCATGACGCTGCGCGTTTTTTGCTGCCCTACTAACCATCCAACTAATGCCAGATTAAGCATGGCAGCTGGTGCGCCCCATACCCGCGTCGAAAAGTAGTCTTGAAGATGCAGGGCAACTTCACTGTTTGGCTGAGTTAAAGCTAAGCCTATAGACAAGATAGGAGATTGAAGAGCGAGTACCACAGCCCCCAACATTAGAGCAACCGCCACCGTTTGCCACAGCACTTTTGCTGACTCTAATGTATTGTTCGGTGAGCCTTTAGCTTGTGCACTCAAGCCTGTTGATGACATGCGAAGAAACCCGCACACCCAGTATATTTGCGTTAAGATAAGTGCGCCCACCGAAGCCCCTGCAAGCATGGCTGGTAAAGACATGTGTCCCAAAACCGCGGTATCCACCAAACCTAATAGAGGCGTAGTAATATTCGCTAAGATCATGGGAAGTGCTAACGCCAACAGACGGGAATGGTCGTCAAAAAAGGAGCGCTGAGTTAGTTGAGCAGGGGACATAAATGATCTCAGTAGGGGTTAATTTCGCTATATACTATCAACCTATGCAGCGGCATAAGTGAAATGCGTACCAGCTTGACCATGTATAAGATTGGCCAAGTCGCATTATTTGGAGTTTACCATGCAATTGAATTTGATTAGGCACTCAGTGGATGATGATATGAAAACCAACAATGTAATTCAAAATAGAACGACGAGTCGTACGCGTTTGAAGATCTTATCTTCAATGCTTGCGGGAATTTTCAATGTTTTGTTGGTCTCACCTAGCATTGCTTCAGGCTCAGATGCAAACCCTGTTGCTGATGCGACTTCCACTACAAAGGAACAAAGTGGTAGTAACATCGACTCTAGTGTGAGCACCACGCCTAACGCCGCCATTTTGCTTTATCACCATGTGTCGTCTTCAACACCAGCCAGTACCAGTATTTCGCCTGAAGCCTTTAAATCGCACATGGAATACTTGGACGCACACCACACTGTTGTTTCGCTTCAGGACGTTGTTTCTGCGATACAACACAACACTACACTGCCAGAAAATGCGGTTGCGATTACGTTTGACGATGGCTACGCAAACATTTTAGACAATGCTCACCCAATACTGGCTGACCTAGGTTTTCCCTATACCGTGTTTATCAACCCTGATGAAATTGGCGTAGGTCCTAAGCAGCTAACATGGGAGCAAGTTATTGCTATGCATAACGATGGCGTTGTTTTTGCCAACCACACGCTAGACCACCTTCATATGCTAAACGGTGAGCAAGCAATGGGCGAGCGCGCATGGCTGGAGAAAGTTTGGCAGAACGTAGAAAGTGCTGAAAAGAAGATTGAAGATAAACTGGATATTAGCCTTAAATATTTAGCGTTCCCGTTTGGTGAATACAACACGGCGCTCGCTAATAAGCTCAAAGCTGAAGGTTACATTGGATTCGGGCAGCATTCCGGGGCTGTGGGCCCATCTAGCGACATGCAGGCACTACCGCGCTTCCCCGCGGCCGGTCCTTACGCCAATTTGGCAACGCTAAAGACCAAGCTTAATAGTCTAGCCATGCCAGTGACGCAAAGTTCACATAAAGACCCTCGTATGACAGCGCGAAACCTGTCATCGCCCATTAGTTTAACGATAGACAGTGACGATGTTCGCCTTACACAAGTAAATTGTTTTTTCGGCGGCGACCCTATCGAGACTAGCCTAGAAGAAAATGTGCTTACGTTTACCCTTGATGAAACCCTTCCAGTAGGACGTTCACGTGTGAATTGTACAGCACCGTCTAATGCGCAATCAGGGCGTTATTATTGGTACTCTACGCCCTTCTTTGTGGCAGATGAGAACGGCAATTACCCAGACTAGGGCATGTCGATAAGGCACATCTATGCTTGAGCGCGAGCGCATATCGATTGGGCTCGCGCGTATATAAGGAAACGTTTACCTATACGGGTTTAGAAAATCGAATAAAACCTTTATTTATCGACTCTTCCACAAAACTATGGCGCTGATAGAAACGAATGGCTGGCACGTTCGACACTTCAACATCTAGTACCACTTTACGTTTGTTCAGTTTTTCTGCTCGCGCTTGCATAGCATCAACCAGTATCGTTCCCACGCCCGTTCGACGGGCACTTTCTTCAACAGAGAGATGGCCTATCATGAGTTCGGTATTAGTAGGCGGCGTAAGATTGATGGCCACGGTCTGATTGCGCATGAGCACTGTCATAGCCTCATCGAGGGTAAAGTACGATGTGATGCTATCAAGGGTCGCCCTATCAAATGTTGCACCAAGTTTGCTGTGCCAAGAGGTCACAACACCGAGTACTTCGTCGCCGCTACACGCCACCCAATGATTCTTAAAGCCATATTGCCCGCCACCGAGCTCCCATGCATGAGACAGGTAGCCCTCAGCTGTTTTATTTTTATTTTGTCCAAAAATAGACGTTAACAAAGACTGCGCCGCATTCAATATAAGCGGCGTAGTTTGCGCAGCATCAGATGCCACACCTTGCCTTATTTTGATTTCCATATTACTGCTTCGAGATTATTATTGGCATATCAGCCAATATTTGCTGGGAATCACTTATCGATAGCTTTCCTGGCTCTCTTTTTGGTCTGAATCTTCCTATCACCCTAGCTTCAGGGTCGACAAGTACGACAGATGCACTGTGATCAACTAAATAGTTGGGGTTATCGGTACTTTCAGCAATGGCATACATCATTCCTAAATTACGTACAAACGGGAATAGCGCCTTGTGCTCTCCAGTTACGGCAATGAACTCCTCATTAAAATAGCTCACATACTCTGAAAGTCTTTCAATTGAATCGCGATTTGGATCAACGGATACAAAAACAATTCGAATAGGTTCGACACTATTTAATGCTTTTAGTTCAGGATATATGCCGTTCAGTTCAGCCATGGTAGTTGGGCAAATATCGGGGCAGAAGGTATAGCCCACAAATACTAAGCTCCACTGTCCTTCAAGCGACGAATTATCAAACACTTCACCTTCATGAGATGTAAGTGAAAACGGTGATAATGCTCTCGGCTCTGGGTAAGTCTGAAAGTATTCAGGCTGACTTTCAACATTTGGGGGCGCGATATACAGCGCCCCTACGATGCCTGCACATAGCGCTAAAAATGCAACAAGGCCGACGGTAGTTCGTTGATTCATAAACTCAGTGGTATGTAGTGATCTAAGAGTAATACGACAAACAATACCATGAGATGAATAATTGAAAACCTAAAAGTTTTCATTGCAGTTTGTGGCTCTGCATCGAATTTTAACTTTAATGCATAGTATAAAAACCCAATGTTAAGCACACTTGAGCCAATCAAATAAATGAGATCGCTCATGCCTGTAAGGTAGGGCAGCAAACATACAAGCCCCAACAATACTGTATACAGCAACACTGACGTTTTCGTAAATGACACACCGTGGGTTACCGGCAGCATGGGCACCTTCGCTTTGGCGTAATCTTTTTCTCTATGAATAGCGAGCGCCCAAAAATGCGGCGGCGTCCAGGTAAAGATAATCAGCACTAAAAGCAGGGCATGGGCATGTATTTCCCCTGTAACCGCGGTCCAACCTAGAAGCGGTGGAGCAGCCCCAGCTAAACCGCCAATCACGATGTTTTGCGGTGTCGCTCGCTTTAAATACATCGTGTAGATAAACGCGTAGCCTACTAGACTTGCTAAGGTTAACCACGCGGTTAGCATATTCACAAAAAGAGCTAACACTACAAATCCAACCACACCTAAAACGCCTGCAAACCACAGCGCGTTGTTTACGCTAACCTTGCCTTTTGCGACGGGGCGATTAAAAGTACGCGCCATCACACTATCTATCTTATGGTCGACAACGTGATTAATAACGGCAGCAGACGCAGACAACATACCAATACCCAATAAGCCACAGATAAGTACGGTTGCGTTTACCCACGAAGGCGTAGCTAAACACATGCCTACTAACGCGGTTAACAGCAACAACATGACGACATTAGGCTTCGTCATTTCATAGTAATCTCGCCACGTGACTACATTGTGCTGACGTGAAGTACGCGCATGTAAAGAGACCGATTTAGCCATGGAAACCTCCTGGAGCTTTAGGGAGAATATGAGAAGACGTTGACGCGTTTAAAGGGTCGTGCAAAGGCGCTTCGTGGATGCTAAATGCACCTGCACCCTGCAGTGGTTTCGAACCTGAGAATGAGCCTGTATTTCGTTTTTCTGTACCGAAGACGTTATCGTTTTCTAGTGCCAAGAATACGGTAAAAATGAGGTTGAGTAGGGAGAGAAGTAACACGGCTGCGACCGCGTTATGCATTACAGCGACAGCCAGCGGCAGCATAAAGATAATGTTACTAAGTCCTAATGCCACTTGCGTGCACAATGCTACCAACATAAACGCACCCACATATTTTTGTTTACTTGTGGTGTAGCGGCTTACCAACACACTTATACCTAGTGCTAGTAAGTATAAAAACGTGATGACCGCGCCGAACCTATGCACTATGTGCATGGTAACTCGTTCGCCGTAATCGTGAGCACCAAACTCATAGTTGTCTGCATCAGGCACACTGAATGCACCTGCCAAATCAATTCTTTCCTGCCAACCGCTTTCACAGACCGGCATTTCCGTACAGGCCAACGCAGCATAATTGGCAGAAGTCCATCCACCAAGAGCAATCTGGGTAACAAGCACGCCAAGCCCAATGAAGGCGAAAAGTTTAAGGTTTCGCTGAAAGACTTTGGCTTGAGGTAAGTCGGTAATATCCTGATCATGCATAGCTGACGCTATGGGCGCTTGTTTAGTTTTCGATGCATCGCCTGCGGTGTTGCGCAAGCGGAGGTAGAGAATAAACAGGCAAGAGAGTACAGAGAAGCCCCCCAGCAAATGCCCCATAACTACGACGGGAAGCAGATTGAGCGTCACGGTCCACATACCAAGTGCTGCCTGGAAGATAATAAGCCCCAGCAGTAACAGAGGTAATTTAACGGGCGTGCCTTTGTCGCGCTGCCGAATAGCAATAATGGCAATAGCCAGTACACACAGCCCCAGCGTTCCTGCAAAATAGCGGTGAATCATTTCATTCCACGCCTTAAACGCCTCAACTGGACGTTCGGGAAAAGCGGCGTTGGCTTGTGCCACTTTTTCCTCACTCAAAGGCACGGTTAAATTACCGTAGCATCCAGGCCAGTCGGGGCATCCTAGCCCCGCGTCGGTCAAGCGCGTATACGCACCGAGAATAATAACGACCGCCGCCAAAAAAATACTGAATAGGGTTAATTTTTTCATGGCCATTATCCTATACGCGATAATTTTAGGAGCTTTCTCATATCTGCCAGCATGTTGCGGCTTTCCATCACGGCGTCTTTTCTATCGTCTTTAATGTCGTAAAAGAGCATGGCGTTATTTTGCGTATCAACAATATAAACACTGCTAGAGGCAAGCGCCGTTGGTGTAGTAACGGGTAAGGTTTCGACAAAAGGGTAGTCTTCTAGCGCGGCTATCGCAGTTTGGTCGCTTGAAGCGGTAGTAACGACCACTGCTTGGGCACGGTCCGATTCTTTACCTAGTGCAAGCCACACTTGGTTAATGCTAAAAAGTGCGTTCTCGCACACTGCGTCACATTTACTTGGCATCACATACAACAAACGCCATTTAGGTTCCGCGTTTTCTAAAAGCGCACTCATGTCGATGGTCGGCGCG
This sequence comes from Alteromonas sp. W12, assembly GCF_001924945.1. Classification (NCBI taxonomy): domain Bacteria; kingdom Pseudomonadati; phylum Pseudomonadota; class Gammaproteobacteria; order Alteromonadales; family Alteromonadaceae; genus Alteromonas; species Alteromonas sp. W12. Next base: position 122,670 of record NZ_LQXH01000008.1, on the reverse strand, counting down.
AGCAGCTGACCTTTATTTGTCGCGCCTTTAGTAAACCAATCGTTATCAAGTGCGAGCTTTGCCAAAACAACAGGTAAAACAAACACGGCTACCATAATAATTAATGTTTTTTTCGAAGCAGCATTACTCATAACTACGTCCTTTCTTACTAATTGCTAAGCCGCCAATGGCTGCAGCGGCAATGGCTAAACCAAACCATTGAACTGCATAGCCAAGGTGCTTTTCAGGAGACATTACGACGGCCTGATGTTCACGAATAAACGCGGGGTCAGGCGTGGTAAGGTGAAGAATAAAGGGTAAAAGTTTGCGCTCTAAGGCGTTGCTTAGTGCAGGGAATTCTATGTGTTGTACCAGCGCGGGGCTTTGCGACAAAGCCATGTTGGTTTCTTTCACTAAGGGGTTGTTACCCGGCACGCTAAGCACGCCGATTAATTCGCGCGTTTGGCTTGTAAAACTTATTTCCGGTAGCGTGCGCGTTAAGTCTGGCGCAGGCACCCAGCCAAAGTTAACCAAGAGCCACCCGACATTGGTATTTACCGGTACGATGACATCGAAACCCACCCGCTGATTGTGAATCTGATTATCTAATAGCAACACATGGTTAGCGTCTATTGCGCCGCTGAACGATACGGTAATATCCCGAGGATCATCATGAGACAACGCCTCTTCTAAACTCAAGGTTCCATTACTTTGCTTTTGCGCTATGCTAGCTAAGCGTTGTTGCTTTTGGACCATGCGATCAAGTTGCCAGTACCCTAAACCGCACATAATCGCCACACTAAAGCCCGTGAGTAACCAAGGAATAACGTGGCGAGTGCGAGAAAACATGATTATTTCGCACCATGCAAAATTAGAATAAAAACAGAGGTGAATATGTTGATAAAAATAGTCCTTGTTGCGTTGGTGCTGTACATGATTGTGAATTTGTTCATGGCGATGCGAATCATGATGAAAAATGACACATCAAAAGGGCCTATGAGTAAGTACATTGGTCGACGCGTGCTCACTTCTGCCGTCATTGTTATTATTATTCTTATCGCTATTGGTACCGGTTTAATTACCCCAAACCCAAGGCCTTACTGAGTTTGGGGCTCCCTTTTAAAGTACGTAAACAAAGATGTAGAGCATGACCCACACTACATCTACAAAGTGCCAGTACCAGCTCCCCGCCTGAAACGCGAAGTGGTTTTCAGGCGTGAAATGGCCTTTCAAGACCCTAAAAAACAATACAATTAGAATGATGGTGCCAAGGGTCACATGCATGCCGTGAAACCCTGTGAGCATAAAGAAGGTGTTGCCGTAAATGCCTGACTGAAGCGTAAGCCCCAAGTCGCGATACGCATGTATGTACTCTTCTACCTGTAGGAACAAGAACCCACATCCAAGTAAGATAGTGATACCCAGCATTAGGGTTAGCTGTTTGCGTTTGTTTTGCTCTAGTCCCACATGAGCGAAGTGCAGTGTAATAGATGATATAAGCAAGATAACCGTGTTGATTGTGGGCAACCCCGCAGCACTCATTTCCTGTGTGGTAGTGCCGCCTGGCGTTGACACCAGCGGCCACATGGCCTCAAAGGTCGGCCATAAGACCTCATTGGTCATAGCGTTGTTCGATGCGCCGCCCAGCCACGGAACGGAAATAAATCTCGCGTAGTAGAGGGCGCCGAAAAACGCAGCGAAAAACATCACCTCTGAAAAGATAAACCAGCTCATACCTTGTCGATATGAACGCCCCAGCTGATCGCTGTAAAGCCCTGCCATAGATTCGTCTATTTGATTTTTAAACCAACCTACAAGCATAACGAGCAATACTGCTATCCCCGCTAAAAGGATATGACCGCCATAGCCTGTTTCACCTTTGGTTGCTTGCACCACATAATTGCCCGCACCTACGGCGATAAGAAATAGAGCAACGGCCCCTACGATGGGCCATGGACTTTGTGCGGGTACATAATATTTTTGGTATTCGTGATTCTGTACTTCGGGTTGCATTTTCTTCTCCTTACCCCTTCGGCCTATTCGCCATTTGATGGTGTTGAAGCCATAAAGGGATTCGGTGTTGTCGTTAGGTCACTGGCTCGCGCTGTGACGTCATAGAGTGTGTACTGCAAGGTAAAAAACGTAATTTCTTCAGGTAGCTGAGGGTCTACATAAAACTGCATGGGCATATAGGCTTCACTACCCGCATCCAATGGCTGCTGATTGAAGCAGAAGCATTCAGTCTTGTTCAGGTACAGTGCTGCCGTTCCGGGGGATACAGAGGGAATGGCCTGAGCTACGATATTACTTGATGCAGGGTTTCTCACATAAAACGACACCGTATTAAGTTCGCCAGGGTGCACTTTCACGCGCTTGGTTTCAGCACGAAACTCCCACGGCATACCGGTATTTGTGCGAGTAATAAACTCGACGGTCACTTCTCGCGATTCATCAATCTCAACCGATTGATAAACCGCAGCCGTGCCTTCGGTTTTTCCGTTAATTCCCGTAACGTCGCAAAATACGTCGTACAAGGGAACAAGGGCAAAGCCGAAGCCAAACATGCCAATGACAATAGCAACAAGTTTAATAACCATCTTGTTGTTTGCGCTTTGCTGTGACATCACGTGACCTCCGGGTAAATCCATAGATGAAGGTTGGTAAACGCTTGCTTAGTCGTTTATCTCCCTCACCACCTGCAATGTGTGAATGTCATTCCCATCGGCTTTTGCCGGTTGAAAGGAATGACCTATTCACAACTCCACCTACCGTTACTTAACGACAGGTGGTGTTTCAAACGTGTGATAAGGAGCGGGTGATGGAATTTCCCATTCCAATCCTTCTGCGCCGTCCCAAACTTGCGCTGATACCGGCTCACCTTGCTTTTTGCATGCCTTGATAAGCAGGGCAAGAAAGATGAGCTGAGATAAACCGAATGCAAAACCACCCAGGCTTATCCATTTATTAAAATCAGCGAACTGCAATGCATAGTCAGGAATACGGCGTGGCATACCAGCCAAACCCACAAAGTGCATAGGGAAGAACAACACATTGACCGATACCAATGAGCACCAGAAATGCCATTTAGCTAAGGTTGTGTCATACATTTTTCCCGTCCATTTAGGCAACCAGTAATACACCGCAGCCATGATGGAAAAGACCGCGCCAGTTACCAGTACATAGTGGAAATGGGCTACAACGAAGTAAGTGTCGTGATATTGGAAGTCCACGGGCGTGATCGCCAACATTAGCCCTGACAACCCACCAATGGTGAACAGCACAATAAAGGCAATAGCGAACATCATTGGCATTTCGAAGCTCAGTGAGCCGCGCCACATGGTCGCTACCCAGTTAAACACTTTCACGCCAGTAGGCACCGAGATAAGCATGGTGGCAAACATGAAAAACATTTCCATGTACACCGGCATGCCCGTGGTGAACATATGGTGAGCCCATACAACAAAAGAGAGCAGTGCAATCGACGCCGTGGCGTACACCATAGACGCGTATCCAAACAGCTGCTTTCGAGAGAAGGTAGGAACAATTTGCGAGATAATGCCGAAAGCGGGCAAGATCATAATGTACACTTCAGGGTGCCCGAAGAACCAGAAAATATGCTGGAACATAACCGGGTCGCCGCCACCAGCAGCATCAAAAAAGCTCGTGCCAAAGAACTTATCAGTTAACACCATGGTAACCGCACCGGCGAGCACTGGCATTACCGCAATCAGCAAGAATGCCGTGATAAGCCACGTCCATACAAACAGCGGCATTTTCATCCAGGTCATGCCTGGCGCACGCATATTAAAGATGGTCACAATCACGTTAATCGCACCCATAATGGATGAAATACCCATGATGTGAACAGAGAACACAAACAACGCTGTCGAATCGCCACTGTAAGTCGTTGAAAGGGGCGCGTAGAAAGTCCATCCAAAAGCAGGGCCGCCGCCTTCCATAAAGAGCGAGCTCAATAGAATGAGAAAGGCACCTGGTAAAATCCAGAAGCTCCAGTTATTCATGCGCGGTAACGCCATGTCAGGGGCGCCGATCATCATGGGAATAAGCCAGTTTGCGAGCCCAGTAAAGGCTGGCATTACTGCACCAAATACCATGATAAGCCCGTGTACCGTAGTCATTTGGTTAAAGAAGTTTGGCTCTACAATTTGTAGACCGGGTTGGAATAGTTCAGCGCGGATCACCATGGCCATCGCACCACCAACTAAAAACATAATAAAGGCAAACCACAGATACAGTGTGCCTATGTCTTTGTGGTTAGTGGTAAACAACCAACGCGTTATCCCTTTAGGAATATGATCGTGGTGTTCATGGTCATCATGTAGGTGACCGTCATGAGGCGCAGAGGTATCTGGCGAAATAACTTCAGTTGCTTTGCTCATTGTCTGCTCCTAGTTTCCGTTTGCCACTGCGTTGACATCTTTGGCTTGAACCATATCGCCAGTTTTATTGCCCCAGGCATTTCGCTCGTAAGTGACTACGGCGGCAATTTCCTTAAGACTTAGCATTTTTCCAAACGCTTGCATGGCTGTTCCTGACTTTCCATGCAGCACGATGTCAATGTGACCTTGCTGATCTTCTAGTGCCATCTTGCTGCCTTTTAATGCCGGGAACACGCCAGGTAAACCTTCACCATTTGGCATATGGCAAGCAGCGCACGTTGCGTTGTATACTCGCTCGCCCTCTTTCATCAGTTCATCCATAGACATATTCATAGAAAGTAGACGCTGCTCTTCTTCTTTTGCTTTACGAACAATCTCTTCTTGTTCGCCCATCCACTTTTCAAACTCGGCGGGTTCTTTAGCAATTACCACAACCGGCATATAGCCATGGTCTTTACCACAAAGCTCTGCGCACTGTCCGCGATAAATACCAGGCTCATTCACCTTGGCCCAAGACTCGTTAATAAAGCCGGGGTTGGCATCTTTTTTCACGGCAAAGTCAGGAACCCACCAAGAGTGGATAACGTCGTCAGAGGTAATAAGAAAGCGTACTTTTTTCCCAGTAGGAATAACCAAGGGACGGTCAACTTCCAGCAGGTAGTTATCTGTTTTCTGAAATTTGTTTTCTATTTGCTCGCGCTGAGTGGCGAGTAAAGAATAAAACTCTACATCGCTATCCATATACTTGTAATGCCATTTCCATTGAGAGCCTGTTACTAACACCGTCATGTCAGGCTCAGACGTGTCTTCCATAGCAATTAGAGTATTCGCTGCGGGTACCGCCATGAAGATAAGAATAAGGAAAGGAATAACGGTCCAAGCAATTTCAACCTTCACGTTTTCGTGAAAATTAGCTGGCTTGGCACCACGGGACTTCCTATGTAGATACATTGAGGCGAACATCACGCCAAAAACTACAACCGCGATACCTACACAAATGAAGAACATCAACATATGGAGGTCGTATACCTGCCCACTGATGTCGGTAGCACCGCGTCTCAAATTAAGCGAAGAGGCTTCTTCGCTTGCTTCTTGCGCAAAAAGCAAAGGGGAAAAAAGCAAAATTGGTATACTAGAACACCATTTTGCGAAAACGGTCGTTAGTTGTTTCACTCAGCACCTCCGTAATGGCGTGGTCAAAGACGCTGATTAATTTGCGCGATGCCCTACCAAATGGTTTGCGAACGATTGACCCATAACCTCAACTTGTAAAACAAATTTAGAGTCATTGTTATTATTTTGTTAATCTCTGTATAAGAATTGCGCAATAATGTCGTGCCGTCTAGTCTTTTCTATTAAAAATTTAACGAAGTGGTTAATTTTTAATCATTTACTAAAATGGTCGCGGGGGATTTGAAGTGCAAAAAGAGAAAGCGATTGCTGTGGGATGTCCTTGGAATCAAACAGGCATTTTGAACACAGGGTTAAAGTAAATGCTCGCCTAACTAGTTAAGAAATCAATAAGTAACCGATGACTCAATGTCGATTTCAAACAAAATTCAAAATAAAAAATGGAAAATACTCGAAGCATTCATAGAAAGAATAACGTGAGTAAAGATAAAAATAAGTGCGCAGAAAACCAACAGGTTTGCTGGGCAAGATAAAATCTAAGTTGGCAGATTGAAGAAAAAAACAGGAACAAAAGACATAAAAAAAGCGGCTAACGTGCCGCTTTTATACAAACAAGCTAAAATACTACATCCAGTCAGCGTTTCTGATCACACCCACCGCAATACCTTCTATCGCAAAATGTTCAGTCGCCAAATCAACTTTTATTGGTGCAAACTCATCATTTTCAGCATGAAGCAATACTTCACGCCCGCGTTTCTCTAGACGCTTTACAGTGACGTCTTCATCTACACGCGCCACAACCACCTGACCGTTGTGTACATCAGTGGTACGATGAACAGCGAGAAGGTCACCGTCTAAAATACCAATGTCTTTCATGCTCATACCGTTGACGCGTAGCAAAAAGTCGGCATGGGGTTGAAACAGTGCAGGATCGACTTTGTAGTGCGACTCAACATGCTCTTGCGCCAAGATCGGCTCACCGGCTGCAACACGCCCAATTAACGGTAGGCCTTCTTCTTCTTGTGCGTCGTTATCAAGAGGGATATTGAGCTTAATGCCACGAGACGTACCAGGCAAAATTTCAATCACGCCTTTACGCGCCAATGCTTTCAAATGTTCCTCTGCTGCATTAGCAGAACGAAAGCCAAGCTGACGGGCTATTTCCGCACGAGTAGGCGGCATTCCCGTTTCTAACATGGTTGTTTTAATAAGTTCTAAAACTTCGGTTTGTCGAGCTGTGAGTGGGCGCATAAAAGACCTGTCTGTTCATACAGTTCCTGTAAGTATATACACCTAAAACTAAATAACAAGCACTTGCCGCGTCTTTTGCTATCAGTTTTAGCCACGTACTGACACTATTACTCATCCCATACGACTTGGTTTCTGCCCTGCTCCTTGGCTCTGTACAGCGCTTTGTCAGCAAGCGATAAGAGGGCGCTGAAATCCGCCTCAAAGGTGTCTTTGATAAATGTTGCGCCGATGCTGATCGATAAATTCATCGTGTCTGTCTTGTAGGTCACCCTTCCTTCTTCAACAGCAATGCGCAGTGCTTCTAGCTGCCTATGGATCTCTTCTTTCTTGTCACCTATCATGACTATTGCAAACTCTTCTCCTCCTAATCGAGCCACGACATTTGGCGCTTGATTATGTTTAGCTATTTTTCTCGCAACAGCAATAAGCGCCTGATCTCCAGCATCGTGACCGTAGGTATCGTTTACTTTTTTGAAGTGATCAATATCGACAATAGCAACACATCCTCGACAATGTTGTTTTGAAAATGAGATGCACTCGTCAAGGAACGCGCGTCGGTTATAAAGGCCCGTTAAAGAATCAGTCATCGCCAAATGCCTAAGCTTCTCTTCAGCAACGGCTCGGGCTTCCTCAAGCTCTACTGCGTAGAACAAGCCAGCCAAAGCATCTAAAAAGGGCTGTAGAAACTCAGCATCTTCGTCAGTGTAGGTATCAAACTTGTTCGCTAAACCGACCATTCCCACTACTTTATCTTTCACTTTTATTGGTAGGCCTAAAAATCGGCTAATGCGCGGATGACCGTGCGGAACACCTTTGGAATTAGGGTGACTGTTTGGCGCATTACTAATGGTAACTTCTCCCGTTAAAATTGAGGTTCCAAAAAGGTTATCGAAGTTACTAAAGTAGAGGTTTCGTTTTTTGTACTCTGCATATTGAGAAAAGCTACTGTTATCCCAAACAATTTCAGAAATCGCATGAATGAAAAGTCTAGATGAGCTACCGTCTCCTTTCATTTGGCCGACGAAGGCAAACTGGCTATCTGAGATATCTATGAGTTCGGCCAATACGGACTGACACGCCATCGTCAAGTCATTGTTCTGGAGATATGATGCCCGGGTTTTATTGATAAATTGAAGGAGCTGGGTTTTCTTTCTCTCATGCAGTTCGCTTTCCATTCGTTGCGTTATATCTCTATGAATACCTGCTATTCGAACCGGCTTACCTTGGGCATCTGTCTCAACGGTTTTCCCATAACTTTCAACCCAAACCCAAGAGCCATCAGTGTGTTTCATGCGAAATGTGGTGTTAAAGACTTTGCTCTTACCAATTAGATGCATGTTGAGCTGCTTTTCAACTTTGACGTAATCCGCGGGATGAATGAGCTGTCTAAAAAAGCGGGAGCCACTGTCATAGTATTCATACTCAAGACCAACAATGTCGCACCAGCGCTTGTTGACTTGATTAACATCGGCGGCCAAGTTCCAGTCCCATGTTCCTAACTCTGAAGCCTCGAGTAATAAACGCATCCGCTGATTGGTTTTGTTGAGCTTATCTTCCACATACTTTTGGTCACTAGTGTCAAACAAAAATGCTTGAACCGAGTACAACATGCCGTCTTCGCGAAAATTTGCCGTTGATATCATGCTCACCCAAATAGTACGCGTTGGCGTCCTTATCTGAAGACGGCAGGTGTGCGTTTCAACACCTTCCATGTGGGCCTGCATAGCAAAGGTAAAATCACCCTCCGCCTCCTCAGACAGCACCTCACTCAATGCCACCGTTCCAGTGAGCAAATCTTGGGGTGAAACTCCCAATACACGCTCACTATTTTTCGAGATATACACCAGCCTCAACGACGTATCATAGCGCCACGTTGCCAACACAATAGGAGACTTCTCAATAAGCCCATGCTCGCGTTTAAGCGCTTCGTGTTCTCTTGAAAGCGAAATATGCTGACTAACCAAAGCACCTATTCTCTCTAAAACTTCTAAGTGTTTTGCGTCTATTTCTCTTGGCACGGTATCAATTAAACATACGGCACCGATTACCTGATCATTTATCTCGATCGGCGTTCCTGCGTAGAAACAAATGTGAGGTTCTCCGGTGACGAGAGGATTATGCATAAACCGTGGATCTTCTTGCGCGTTGCTAACAACCACCTGCTTGCGCTCTTCAACGACGTGACTACAAAACGCATGTTCACGAGTGACTTTAGAAAGAGTGGTTCCGTAGTGTGCTTTAAAGGTTTCTTCAAACTCTCCGACGACGCCAATGAGTGCGATCGGCACCTTGTATGCCTCTGCGAGCACCATCATTAAATCATCAAGATCTAACGGCACTTCGCTATTGAGCATAAAGTCATCAATTGTCTTTAACCGGCTTTGATCATCCACTACTGCTTGCTCATATTCATTTGCCCTTATAAAAGTAGTAACAGTCCGGCTGTACCGCAATTAAATACAGCTAATGTTACGTTCTCTGTATTCGAACCCATTATAGAAATGGCTGTGACTCACAAGAAAAGGAGAAGGGCGCTTTTGAACTTCCCATGTTATGGATAGTCATTACAGCATGAGAAGCGATGAAATTGGCTTGTCGCGAGATTGTGACGCGTTTGTGTTACACTTCACCCGTTTTTATTTCATAGGATTACATAATTCATGTCGTGGATGCGAAAAGCCCTTCTGTCGGTATTTCATTATCCTGTTAAGTTACTGGTTAAAGCCCACAGCATTCCAGTTAACGTTGAAACCGAATTAGGAATAGATAAAAGTAAACCTATCGTTTATCTACTCCCCACCAACTCAGTGACAGACCAACTTGCACTGAGAATGTCGACTAAAGCGCTAGGTTTACCTAGTCCTACAGAAACCCTCACATTAGCGGGGCGAGAGTATTCGTCGACCTTATTTTTACGCAAAACCCAGCCTCTTTTCCGTTCGTCGGCTAAAGATACGGGAATTGAAGACGTTTTTACTGACCTCTTTCATTTGCATAGAGACCATGAAAACCTAGATTTACAAGTTGTTCCTGTCTATGTGACGTGGGGCCGTGCCCCGGGTCGTGGTAAGCCAGGCTTAAGCGATCTCATTGCTGATAAAGCGGCGCCAAGTTGGCTTCGTAAGTTGTTCATTGTGCTGTTTTTGGGCCGCGACAACTTTATTAACTACTCTAAAGCCGTTTCTGCACGCGCGATGTCCAATCAACATGGTAGTGACCAAAGTATTGCACATAAGCTTGTGCGCGTAGCAAGCACTCACTTTCAAAGAAAGCGCCAAAGCATGACTGGCCCTACGCTGTTAGAGCGCCAAGAACTCAATAATAGTGTGTTGGGCTCTGATGCAGTGCGTCGCGCTATTGCTGAGGAATCACGAAGCAAGAAGGTGTCTCATGAAAAAGCGAAAGAGACTGCCCAAACCTACATCACAGAAATCGCGGCAGACTACCGCGAAGGGCTAATTCGTTTTGGCGACAGGCTACTTACCCGTATATGGAACAAAATTTATAACGGTATTAGTGTAGGTCATGCCGATCGCATTCGTGAATTGGCGGCTAATGGTCATGAAATCATCTACGTACCGTGCCACCGTAGTCACATGGATTACCTATTATTGACTTACGTGATTTATCACGAGGGTATGGTTACGCCACATATCGCTGCAGGTATCAATCTGAACTTTTGGCCGGTTGGAAAAATGTTCCGTCGTGGCGGTGCTTTTTTCTTACGCCGCAGTTTTGCAGGCAACAAGCTCTACACAGCTGTTTTCAGAGAATATCTAGAGCTGCTGTTTAACAAAGGCTATTCGGTAAAATACTATCCCGAAGGTGGCCGCAGCCGAACCGGCCGTTTGATCCCACCGAAAACGGGCATGCTAGCCATGACCATTCAAGCCATGCTCAAAGGCGTTAACCGTCCAGTTAGTATCGTGCCTGTTTATATCGGCTATGAAAACGTGATGGAAGTGAAGAGCTATTTGAACGAACTCAAAGGCTCTAAGAAGAAAAAGGAATCTAACCTTCAGGGGTTCTCGGCTATTCGTAAACTCAAGAATTATGGTCACGGATACGTGAATTTTGGCGAACCCATTGCGCTTAACCAGTTTCTTGAAAATCATGTGCCTAACTGGCGAGATTGTCGCGATGCCGAGCCAGAGAAAAAACCAGCGTGGCTGACACCTGCGGTTAACGAACTGGCCAATAATGTCATGACGCGAATTAATCGCGCAGCGGCATTAAATGGTATGGCGTTAGCGTCGTTATGCTTACTGTCTTCTAAACGACAGACCATGAGTGAAGCAGAGTTAAAACAAGCAATGGGCGACTTCATGGACTTGTTTAAAGCGGTACCGTTCAGCGATGATGCCACCATTCCAGATTCATCAGCGGAAGAGCTACTGCGCGATACGCTGAAATTAGGCCGCTTTGACGTAAAAGAAGACGATTATGGGCGTTTGATCAGTCCTCAACCAAAATCAGCGGTATACCTCACTTATTATCGCAACAACATTTTGCACTTATTCGCGATCCCAGGTCTTATAATGGCGTCTATCTTCGCGAAGAAAGGCACCACGAAGAACAGTATTTTTCAGCTTATTGCGGCGCTTTATCCGTTGCTGCAAAAAGAGCTATTCTTGCACCTTACCCAAGATGAGGCGCTTGCGCATACTGATGCGCTTATAACAGCGCTACTAAACAAAGGATTGTTGCGTCAGGAGGGCGATGAACTGTTGCCGCCAGATGCACACTGCAAACAATTCCACTCAGCATGGCTGTTAAGCCGATGTATGCAGGAAACGCTTCAGCGTTACGCGGTGGTATTGACCATTCTTGATAAAGAAAAAGTGATTAGCCGAAGTGCGCTTGAGCGCGAAAGTAAGCAAGTGGCTGAACGCTTATCTGCTCTCTACGGGCTAAGCTCACCAGAGTTTTACGATAAGAATGTGTTGTCTAGCTTTATCAGTGCATTGAAAGAAAACCACTGGCTGGACTCTGAAAAAGATGGCAGCTTAAAGTACTCAGAAGAGTGTGAAGCCTTACGTGCTGACGTTATGGCCCTGATTTGGCCAGAAATGATGCAGCATTTGGAGAACGTTACACTAAACGCTTCGAATTAAGGCGACGCTAGCTGGCTGAATTTGCCAGCACTACGGAGCTTAGGTAAAAAGAGAAAGCCCATGCTACTGCATGGGCTTTTTATTGCGCGTCAATCTATCTTGGCTGGCATTGAAAATCCCCATACTTCATTGATAGATAGACGCTAGATAGTGCCGCTTCGTATCGCTCCCCGGTAAACCTGCGCTTAACGCGAAGCAATACAAAGCGAAAACGGGAGATAGGCTCGTTTCGCCTGTTTCGCTATTTAGACCTTCGCTGGTTGCGACAGGAAAAAACGATAGGCGGGGTTGTCTGTTACTTCTTCAACCTTATAGCCTAACTCAGCAACATGCTGGTTAAAGTCATCTCTACTTTCTGGTGCGATATCAAAGCCTGCCAATACCAAACCTTCTGCTGCGCCATGGTTGCGATAGTGAAATAGGGTAATATTCCACTGTTCACCTAACGTATTTAAGAAGTTCAGTAGCGCACCCGGACGCTCAGGAAATTCAAAGCTGAAGACTTGCTCGTTGAGAATAGTTGGCGGACGGCCACCAACCATGTGACGAACATGGAGCTTCGCTAACTCATTATCGGTTAAGTTGACGCAGTCATACCCTTTGCTTTCAAGGTCGCTTTGCAGTGCAGCAAACTCTTGCTGCCCGCCTTTAAGCTTAACGCCCACGAAAATATGTGCTTCGCTCTCACTGGCATAGCGATAGTTAAATTCGGTGATTGCTTTTGCCCCAACGCACTCGCAAAACTGTTTAAACGCACCTTTGTTTTCAGGAATTTTAACCGCAAAGACCGCTTCTTTCTGCTCACCTAATTCACAGCGTTCAGACACATAGCGAAGGGTATGAAAGTTGATGTTTGCGCCACACAGAATGCCGCCTAACTTCTTACCTTTGAGGTCGTGTTGCTTAGCGTACTTGCGAATTGCCGCCACCGACAATGCGCCCGCAGGCTCTGCAATAACACGGGTATCATCAAAGATATCCTTAATTGCTCCGCATATTTCATCATTAGTAACCGTAATGGTTTCATCAATTAAACGATTACACAGACGGAAAGTTTCCTGCCCCATCACTTTAACAGCAACGCCATCAGCAAAAATGCCGACGCTTTCAAGCTCGGTAGGCGCGCCTTGCGCCTTTGCTTTAATGAAACAGGCCGATTCTTCCGACTCTACCGCAACGATTTTTATGCTTGGTTTTAGTTGCTTTAAGTAAACCGCAATACCAGCGGCTAAACCACCGCCGCCCACAGCAATAAATAAGATATCGAGGTGTGGGTTTTGCTCTAGCAGCTCTCGCGCGACTGTACCTTGCCCTGCAATGACATCGGGGTCGTCAAAGGGCGGAACAAAGGTATAACCGTGGGTCTCACATAATGCTTTTGCATGGCTACTTGCTTGATCAAAGCTGGTGCCATGCAATACCACATTCACGTTTTCACCGCCGAAGCGTCGTACTGCGTCTACCTTGATATCAGGCGTGGTTTCAGGCATGACAATAGTCGCCTGAATACCTTTCATTTTTGCACTGTACGCTAAGCCTTGCGCATGATTACCCGCCGAGGCGCCAATTACGCCAGCTTGCAATTGCTCGTCGCTTAGTGAGCAAATACGGTTATAGGCACCGCGCAGCTTAAAGCTTTTTACCGGCTGCTGATCTTCGCGTTTCAGAAAAATTTCATTGCCAAGCTCGGCTGAAAGCAAAGACATATAGGAAAGTTCACTTGCCACTGCTACATCGTAAACAGGGGCAAGTAAGATCTTCTTCAAATATTCATGATCGCTAACGTGTTCGGCTGCCATTATAGATTTTCCAGCTTAGTCACATCACGCACTGCACCTTTATCGGCACTGGTTGCTAACGCCGCAAAGGTTTTAAGTGATGTGGAGACTTCACGAACGCGATCTTTCGGCTTCCAAGGCTTATCACTGGCTTCCATTTTCGCGCGGCGTTCTGCTAGTTCTTCATCGCTAATAGCAATATTGATACTTCTATTGGGGATATCTATTTCAATTTTATCGCCATCTTCCACTAGGCCAATGCCACCACCACTGGCGGCTTCAGGTGAGCAGTGACCTATAGACAACCCACTGGTACCGCCACTAAAGCGTCCGTCTGTTACCAAAGCGCAGTGCTTGCCTAACCCTTTAGATTTCAAGTAAGACGTTGGGTACAGCATTTCTTGCATACCCGGGCCGCCGCGGGGACCTTCGTAGCGAATGAAGACCACATCACCGGCTTTTACTTCATCGCCCAAGATACCTGCTACCGCATCATCTTGGCTTTCGTAGATTCTCGCAGTTCCGTTGAATTTTAAAATAGACTCATCTACGCCAGCCGTTTTTACAATACAGCCATCTTCAGCCACATTACCGTATAGCACGGCTAGGCCACCTTCTTGACTGAACGCATGGTCGATAGAGCGAATGCAGCCGTTTTCGCGGTCGTCATCGGCTTCGTCCCAGCGACAATCTTGGCTAAATGCTTTTGTCGTGCGAATACCCGCAGGACCCGCGCGATAAAAGGTAATAGCGTCTTCGTTTTCAGGGTTAGTGATGTCCCACTCGCTGATAACGTCGGTAAGCGGTTTTCCTAAAACATGATTAACATCGGTGTTCAGCAAGCCAGCCTTATTTAGCTCGTTCAAAATACCCAAAACGCCACCCGCTCGGTGTACGTCTTCCATGTGATATTTGGGTGTTGAAGGTGCCACTTTGCATAGGTGAGGGACTTTGCGAGACAATCTGTCGATGTCTGCCATAGTAAACGGCACTTCGCCTTCCATTGCCGCTGCTAACAGATGCAAAATGGTATTGGTCGACCCCCCCATGGCAATATCCAAGCTCATGGCATTCTCAAAAGCCTTAAAGTTAGCGATATTACGTGGTAATACACTGTCATCATCGTCGCCGTAGTAACGCTTGCACAGCTCAACAATTTGTTTGCCCGCTTGTTTAAATAAACCTTCACGGTCGGCGTGGGTAGCCAGCATAGAGCCGTTGCCCGGCAAGGATAAACCTAACGCTTCGGTTAGACAGTTCATGGAGTTCGCGGTGAACATCCCTGAACATGAGCCGCAGGTAGGGCAGGCTGAGCGCTCAATTTCGTCGGTATCAGCATCGCTAACTTTGTCGTCAGCAGCCGCTACCATGGCGTCAACCAAGTCTAGTTTAATAAGCTGGTCTGAAAGCTTGGTTTTACCCGCTTCCATTGGGCCCCCAGACACAAAAATGACCGGTACGTTCAAGCGCATAGACGCCATTAGCATTCCCGGAGTGATCTTGTCGCAGTTAGAAATACAAACGATGGCATCGGCGCAATGTGCGTTCACCATGTATTCCACTGCATCAGCAATGATTTCTCGAGATGGTAAGCTATACAGCATACCGCTGTGCCCCATGGCGATACCGTCATCCACTGCGATAGTGTTGAATTCTTTCGCCACACCACCCGCTTCTTCAACGCTACGCGCCACTAATTGGCCGAGATCTTTTAGGTGAACATGCCCAGGTACGAACTGCGTAAATGAGTTCGCAATAGCAATAATAGGCTTGCCGAAATCAGAGTCTTTCATTCCAGTTGCTCGCCATAACGCGCGAGCTCCCGCCATATTTCTACCTTGGGTGGTAGTTGCTGAACGTAACTTGGGCATAAATCCTTCCCGTTAATTTAAGGGTCTAGGTTTAGGCGCTAGACCTTTTTGTGAAACTAAAAAACAGTGGTAAACCAGTAATGCTTTGGCTCAACTTCCAATACGCGCTGTTTTACTCAAAATTGCATGTCATACTGATGATGTAACACATCATCTAAGGTCGTTCAAAGCGAGGAGCAACAAAGCCTAACTGCTAACACATCAGTAGCGCTTTGTTTTATATGATATATTTGACATACAATACCTATATCCATTGGCATTGTAATTATGAAATGTTGTTGGTTAGAGGTTATGGCTTTACCTCATCACTCAATATCACGAACCGTAATCTCAACAGTACGTTTCGATATTGGGCAAAGAAATAGCATGAAACATAAGGCCTGATCAAGTATTTTGCGGTAGGAATGGCGAGTTTTTAAGGGTAGTAAAAGGGTACAAGAAGATGTTTGATTGGTTTCATTGGTTAAACTTAGCGGGGGTTGCAGTGTGCGCAATTTCCGGCACCCTGATGGCCTATCAAAAGCGTATGGATGGATTTGGCGTGGTCGTGCTTGCCAGCGCAACCGCCATTGGCGGCGGAACACTACGTGATGTCATGTTAGATGTCCCCGTCTTCTGGATTGCCGATACCGATTATTTATACACCACACTGATAGCCGCCTTTATACCCATTATCTGGCTGCGTATTAGTCCACGCTTTCCTTTTCACTATTTATTAATTGCCGATGCTTTCGGGCTGGCGCTGTTTAACGTAGTAGGCATAGAGAAAGCCTTGGCAAACGATACAGGCATGGCCGTGGCGGTTGCCATGGGCACCATTACCGGCGTGTTTGGCGGTCTGTTACGGGACGTTATTTGCCGAGAGGTACCGCTGGTACTCAACGGCGAACTGTATGCCATGACCTGTATTGCAGGGGGCGTGGTTTATGGAATAGGCATGCAAATGGAACTCGCCACACAGTGGTGTGGTATTGCGGCCCTTGTCACAACCGTACTGTTTAGGCTTGGCGCCATGCGCTGGCATTGGCAGCTGCCCGTTTTCTACAACGACCACCACTAGCACTAGCACTAGCACTAGCACTAGCCTAAGTTTGCTGAGCAGGATCATTACATGCCAAGCGTTTTATGCACTCTCAGTAGATCCCATCGTTAGTACAGTTACATCTTATCCCGACTCTCTCTAAAGTTTACGCCGACTGCGTTGGCTTACATTTTTACCGCGCTGACACGTTTGCGTTTCATAACCACGAATCATAAGTATTCAGCGAGAGGAGGTTGTTTAGATTATGGGAATGGCTGTTGTTAAAACCTTTGCAGGGCAGGGCGTGGCAGCGCCAGAGGTAAGTGTAGAGATTCACCTAGCTAATGGTTTACCTGCTTTTCAACTGGTCGGCATGGCAGAAACCAGCGTTAAAGAAGCGCGAGAAAGAGTACGCAGCGCCCTGATAAACAGTGGTTTTGAGTTTCCCGCAAAACGAATAACCGTCAATTTAGCGCCAGCAGATATTCCCAAGTTTGGCGGGCGGTTCGACCTTCCCATTGCCGTAGGCATTTTAGCTGCGTCGGGCTACATCTCAGACATTAGCCTACTTAACATTGCTTTTGTGGGCGAGCTTGCATTAAACGGCGAAATAAAGCCAGTAAACGGGCTAATTCCTGTGGTAATGGCAGCTGCACACGAAGATATTGCGCTCGTATACCCGGGTGATAATGACGTAGAGGCTGCATTGGTTTCTCACGCAACACGCTATCCTGCTTTCGATTTACAGTCTGTTTATGAACACCTTGCCGGCAACAAAAAACTTGCTAAAGGCCAACCGTTTACCTCGCGAGCACTTAACAGCCCCCTTTCAGGGTGGGATGACATTATCGGCCAAGAGCAAGCCAAACGAGCGCTTGTTATCGCAGCAAGTGGAGCACACAATTTACTTATGGTGGGGCCTCCTGGCACAGGTAAAAGCCTGCTCGCCAGCCGAATGCTATCGCTATTACCCGATATGAGCGAGGAAGAAGCGTTGGAAGTGGCTGCCATTCACTCTGTGAAAGGCGAAAAACTGCATGCAGAGCGGTTTTTAACCCGCCACTTGCGTTCGCCCCACCATACTAGCTCTGCGGTGGCACTTACTGGCGGTGGCTCAAACCCTGTACCGGGTGAAATATCGCTGGCTCATAATGGTATTTTGTTTCTAGACGAACTGCCTGAATTTGGGCGAAAAGCACTGGATGTATTGCGCGAGCCACTTGAAACCGGCGACGTGCATTTGTCTCGTGCTTCAGGAAGCGCCACATACCCCGCTAACTTTCAATTAGTAGCGGCAATGAACCCAAGCCCGACAGGTGACATTGATGATAACCGACTAACCCCGCAGCAACAGCTCAACTACTTGAACCGATTATCGGGCCCACTGCTTGATAGAATTGATATACAAGTCGAAGTGCCGCGGCTACCTGACTACGACCTGCCAGAGCGTGCCAATAGATCTGACGACTCGATACACGCAACGCGAGAGCGGGTCATTGCAGCGCGTCACAAACAAGGGCTACGGCAAGGTAAGCCAAATGGGGCGCTGCACGCGGGTGAGCTTGCCGATATATGCTTACTTGATGACGCTGATTTGCAGTTTTTACAAGCCGCTGCTAAACAGCTTAATTTGTCTATGCGGGTATTTCATCGCACGTTAAAAGTGGCAAGAACCATTGCTGACCTTGAAGAGCAGAACGCTGTATCGCGGGCGCACATTGCAGAAGCATTGGGCTATCGCGCCCTCGATAACCTTATTAAACAGTTGAGCGCTAGCTGAGCACCAGCTATGCCTTAAACTTAGCCACGCGTTTGCAAATTAAGCTGCATAAAGGCGTTAATAAGTGGCTCGTTTTGCTTATCCTGCAAGCAGCATAAACCTAAAGCATAAGGTTCAATATCTTCAACAGGTATTTGGGTTACAGCATTGGCCATACTGGAGTGATCAAGTACCACTTTAGGCACAAAACCCACACCACATTCAAGTGCAACCATGCTCACGATAGCCTCGTTACCGCCGACATAAGCATACACATTAGGGCGAATACCGTGTTCAGCAAACCAATGATAGGCGGTACGACGGGTTGGTCCAGTTTCAGGCATAATCACCTGATGTTTGGTCCAGTCTAACTGGCTTAGTTGGGTGAGTCGCCATTCTCTTGGGGCAATAAGTACCAAAGGCACATTATCAAGGGCGGTGAAATGCAAATCTGTCGGCATATCAGGGGTGTAAATAGCAATTGATAAGTCACACTGCTTGCCTTTGACTTTTTCTATCGCAAGGGCGGGATCGCCAGTGATAAGGCGTATATCCACACCCGGGTGCTGTTGCCTGAACTGTCTAAGCATAGCGGGTAAATGGCTTTGACTGGCGGTAACCGAGCAAAATACGCTGAGCTCGCCCTGCAATGCGTCGTTATCTTCTTTTAAGTCGACCTTTAGCTGCTGCCAATCTTTCAGCGCTTGCTTTGAAAAAGACAGCAGCTTGTGCCCACTGTGAGTTAGCGCCACTTTGCGGTTATCACGTTTAAACAGTGTACAGCCTAACTCGTCCTCAAGGCGCTGAATCACGCGGCTTAACGTAGAAGGCGACACATACATGGCCTCGGCGGTAATGCCAAAATGTAGGCTGGTGGCTAGGTGATTGAACAGCTGTAGACTGCGAAAATCCATAAACATTTCACTTTATGCAATATTATCTTGCAAATATATCATTTTCCAAAACAAAAGAAATCTTTTAGTCTCAATATCAAGTCGTCATAGACGAGGTCTGTCAACACCAAGGTCGGTGTTTGATATTGACAAAAATGAATGTTGTTCGGAAATTTTTATGGCTAATTATTTCAACACCCTGTCACTTCGCCAGCAGTTAGATCAGCTTGGCCGCTGCCGTTTCATGGCACGCGATGAATTCGCTGACGGTTGTCAGTTCTTAAAAGGCAAGAAAATTGTCATTGTAGGCTGCGGCGCGCAGGGCCTTAACCAAGGCTTGAATATGCGTGACTCAGGGTTAGATGTTTCTTATGCGCTGCGTCAAGCAGCCATTGATGAGCAACGCGACTCATATAAGCGCGCAACCAGTAACGGATTTACCGTTGGTACTTACCAACAGCTCATTCCAGAAGCAGACGTAGTTTATAACTTAACACCTGATAAACAGCACGCTAGCGTAGTCGAAGCCGTTATGCCGCTTATGAAAGAAGGTGCAACGCTAGGTTACTCTCACGGTTTCAATATCGTTGAAGAAGGGCAGCAAATTCGTAGCGATATCACAGTAATCATGTGTGCGCCGAAAAGCCCGGGTTCTGAAGTACGTGAAGAATATAAGCGTGGCTTCGGTGTACCAACTCTGATTGCTGTACACCCAGAAAACGACCCTGAAGGTAAAGGTTGGGATCAGGCCAAAGCACTTGCAAGTGCAACGGGCGGTGACCGCGCAGGTGTACTTGAGTCATCATTTGTGGCTGAAGTTAAATCTGACCTCATGGGCGAGCAAACCATTTTGTGTGGTATGCAACAAGTTGCAGCGGTACTTGCGTTTGAAAAAATGGTTGATGACGGTATCGAGCCAGGATACGCAGGTGCACTTATTCAGTACGGCCTAGAAGCTATAACTGAAGCACTTAAGATTGGCGGTGTGACTAACATGATGGACCGTCTTTCAAACCCTGCGAAAGTGAAAGCGTTTGAGCTTTCTGAGCAGTTAACTGATTTACTTCGTCCGCTATTTGAAAAGCACCAAGACGACATCATCAGCGGTGAGTTCTCTCGCACCATGATGGAAGACTGGGCGAATGGCGATGCGAACCTGCTTAAGTGGCGTGAAGAAACCGGTGAAACCGCGTTTGAAAACGCACCGGCTTATGAAGGTGAAATTAGTGAACAAGAATTCTTTGACCACGGCATCTTACTGGTTGCCATGATCAAGTGCGGTGTTGAAGTTGCGTTCGACGTAATGGTTGAAGCCGGTATTCTACCTGAGTCTGCGTACTATGAATCACTGCATGAAACACCGCTTATTTCTAACACAATCGCACGTAAGCGTTTGTATGAAATGAACGTGGTTATTTCAGACACAGCAGAATACGGAAACTATTTGTTTGCTAACGCAGCAATTCCAATTTTGCGTGAGAAATTTATGCCTACCATTGATACCAGCGTTATCGGTAAGGGTTTAGCCGCTACTTCTAATCAGGTAGAGAACAAACGCCTTGTTGAAATTAACGAAGCCATCCGCTCACACGGTGTGGAATCGGTAGGTAAGACCTTACGTGGCTACATGACTGACATGAAGGCCATCATAGGTTAGGACAGTTTCTGTCGTTAGGTGCTTAACTAAGCCCTCTTGCCCGACCATTTTGGTCGGGCTTTTTTATGTCCGTAAGCCTGCTAATAAGTATCTTTCTTACGCAACTGACCTCTGCGACACGCCGATACACCTTCTAAATAGAACCTTCACGAACGCGCTCGGCATAGCGTACGGATACGTAAGATAAAGCAAAAAAGACGAGAAATCCCCAGCCGATAGGCATTAAATTTCCATTTAAGAAACTGTCGACGAACAGTGCAACAGGCACCGAGAAAAGGCTAGAAAATGAGCCAATTATGGCCGCGCCTAAACCTGCCATATCGCCAAGCGGCTGCATCGCCATGGCGTTTAAGTTACCAAACAGTATGCCCACAAAGAAAAAGCCTACAAACATAACCGTAACCGTAGGAATTAAAGGCGGCAAGCCGTCGTACGCCAACAGCAACGCTAAATACACAACAGCAAACCCGTTAACTCCTTTAAGTGCAAAACGACAAAGCTTGCGCATCCCAAAACGCATTACCATTTTGCCGTTAAAGTAAGAGGCGAGACCAATTGAAAAAGCAAGCGTTGCAAAGATGTAGGGAAACCATTCACCTACGTTGTAAAACACAGTAAATATGGTTTGCGAAGCACTTAAATACGCCAAGAATGCCCCAAAAATACAGCCCATGGCAAAGGTGTAACCCATCACTGCTGGGTTAGTGAGAATGAACTTTGAAGATGCGAAAAACTGCGCCCATGAAAACTTTTTACGCCTTGCTCTTGGCAGGGTTTCCCCTTGACGAGAAAAAAACCAAATGCCGGCCATGGTAGCCACAATGAGAAACATAGTGAAAATATGGAACCATGAGGTCAACTCCATCACCGTTTGCCCAATAATAGGCGCCAACATAGGCACTAATATAAACACCATCATGATAAACGACATGACTTTTGCCATCGCATCGCCAACGTAAAGGTCGCGAATAATTGCCATAGAGGCTATTCGTGGCCCAGACACCCCAAATGCTTGAATAACGCGACCTACCAGCATGGTCTCCAAATTGGTGGCCATCATGCAAACAAATGTACCTAAGGCGAAAATACACAGGCCCACTAATATAGTTAGGCGACGGCCGCGGCTATCGGAAAAAGGCCCAAAGAACATTTGACCCAGTGCCATGCCTAAAAAGAACACGGTAACGATTAAGTGGGTTTGATGCGCCTTGGCGACCTGTAGTGACTCGCCAATTTGAATCAACGCAGGCAGCATAGCGTCAATGCTCAACGCGACAAGGGATGTCATCGTAGCCATTAGCGCAACAAATTCAACAAGGCCAAGCGCTGGCTTTTGCACAACTGCAGTATCCTCAGATACGCCATTAGAAGTCTGGGGCATAAAGTCTCGAATATGAAATAAAGTGGGGGAAATTAAAAAGGCGCGAAATTAACGCGCCTTGTTGAGTATACCTGAAACTTGGTTAAAAAGCCGCCAGCCAAGCAAAATCTTGTCGTAAATACTGGTGCATTTAACGGGTGTTACTCGGAAGCTGAAACGTTTGCCGTTGCAGCACTCGCTTTACTCGCTGGCCTAAGGTGTTGGTCTAAAAATGCATCCATTTCCTTAAAGAAAATATGACGATTTCGCTGAATAGACAAATTGTGGTCGCCACTTTCAAGCTCTACATATTTGTAGACCTTGTCGTAATCATCTAACTCGTCAGCCATGTAGCGACTATGAAGTGGAGGGACAACTCTATCTTCATCTCCATGTACCAGCAAAATTGGCGTCTTTATCCCTTTCGCATTGTAGTAAGGCGAGCGCGCTTCAAGGTCGTCATAATCATCCCCAATTTGGTTTTTCACAAATTCGTTGTTCAGGAAACGGCGAGAATGAATAATGACGTGTTTAAGTGAACTTACGCCAGCAAAGCTCACCGCACACTTAAACAGATCCGGGGTTTTAACAGTTGCCATCAGGGCGGCGTAACCGCCATAGCTAGCGCCCACAATACACATGTTGTCTTGCTCAGCGTGCCCCTGCTCTACCATCCAGTTTGCCGCATCGGTGATATCATCTTGCATAGCCAAGCCCCAACCTTTCATTTGGCTTTGCGCAAAGCTGTACCCATACCCTCTAGAACCTCTAAAGTTAGGCCTTAGTACTGCATAACCTTTCGATGTAAAATACGCTGTCCAATAGTCGAAACCACTGAAATCTCTTGCTCCAGGGCCACCGTGGGGATGAATAATGGTAGGAAACGGGCCTTCGCCTTTTGGTAAAGTCAAATACGCTTCGATTTTGATGCCGTCTCTGGCTTCATATTCAATTAACGTATGCTCAGATAATTTTGCCGGGTCTATTTGAGCATATTGCTCAAAAAGCATCACTAACGTGCCTTCTTTACGGTCACCCAGCAAATAAACTCCTGGTAAGGTGTCAGACTCTGAATAAACAATATATGTTTGTTCGTCGTCGCTAAAGCTCACTAAGGTATTGTCGTAATCAGGAAGACCAGCATCGATACCATTTTGAAGAGCGACGTAACGTTCATCCCAATAATGTCGACCGTCATGGCGTACTCCTATTGCATCTCGGGTAACCGGTGAATAGATAAGGCTACCATTAACATCGTACCCTTCATCAGCATACACCTCTGTTCGCTCATTAGTAGTAAGGTTCAAGGTGTACAATGCACGGAAGTCTCCTTTATAACCTTTGAAATAAAGAATATTTGGGTCTTTTGCAAAGCCAACTGGGTATTCACCCTTGTCAGACATAGCGTTGTAAGCAAATAAGGTGCGCCAATCGTCTCCTTCTTTTAGAAAGACTTCTCGCTCCCCTGTATCGTAATCAAGCGAAACACCTATACGAACGTTATTTTGTTGGTCCGTCATCCAATCTCTAATGCGTTTTTTCCCGCGAATAATGCGACTTACGCCACCATCATTAACATTGATTTTGTAAACCGACGGCAGCCCCAACACCTCAGCGTCTAAGGCAATTAGAATATGTTCTGGATCGTCAGGCAGCCAGTCGATAACGTCATCGTGAAATTGAGGAATGTGGTTCGGGTTACCTGCTCGACGCTTTATTCTCTCCCATTCAACCAAGTTGAATGCACCGCCTTCACCGTCAAACTTAACGCTTAACAACCGTGTGTCATGAACTTTCGTGGTGCCACGTCGGGTTTCGTAACGAGCGCTAACCACCAGCCGTTCATTGTTCACCCAGTTGTACCAGTTAATTTTTACGCGTTCATTGTCCGATCGCAGTAGGTAGTGCTTTTCACCCTTTTTTAAGTCGTAAGTGGCAAGCATGGCAAACGCTTCTTCTTGCTCAACGTTTTGAACAAAAGCGATTTTTGAGCCATCGGGTGACAGCGACGGAGTCCAATAAGTTGGCAAAGAACTGAATTTTTCGTACTCGGGTTCTGCCTTAGTTTGATCTGCGCCCAGTGTGGAGAAAGAGCAAACCAACAGTAGCAAAGTAACTAGTGTCGTAGGTAAGAGAGCCTTATTAGAAGACATAACATTCCCTTGTTGTTTTTTATTGTTAGTGGAACTTAGCTTAGGCAAAAAACTCGAAGTTAAGTTACACAGAGTATACTCACTCATGCCCATATGTACAAAAACAAAGCAATACTA
Organism: Alteromonas sp. W12; assembly: GCF_001924945.1. Classification (NCBI taxonomy): domain Bacteria; kingdom Pseudomonadati; phylum Pseudomonadota; class Gammaproteobacteria; order Alteromonadales; family Alteromonadaceae; genus Alteromonas; species Alteromonas sp. W12. Next base: position 98,186 of record NZ_LQXH01000008.1, on the reverse strand, counting down.
GGCTCTATGTTAAGTGAGTGGATGTGCCAGATATGTTCTGAAGAAGGGCATTCTAGTCAGGAAAATACGTTGAATGCATTCTATACCAATCCGCATAGATCATTACCCACTCAGCGAGAGTTAAAATGTTCGTAATCGCGGCGTGTTACCGCAGGTATAGTGGTCTACATCAAGGTGACACAACAAAGAGTACGGACATTTTAAACTCGCCCTTCGGGAAGGTCTGGCAAGCTTCCTAGCTTCATTCTGGGAATTTGAAAGGGAACAGCCATTCCTGCATTCCCACGCTTTGCTAGGAAACTTGCCAGCGCCTTCTGAGTGGGCAATGATCTATGCGGATTGGTATTATTTACCGACGTCAGCGCAATTATTTGATCTCTCGTCGTAGTTTGCGGATACAAATTGCAAATGTGGTATCATTAACCACAGACATAATATGGATTTTACCATCAAGCGGTAAGCTTCACAGCCCAGCGTTACCTTAAGGACTTAGCCTTTTCATGCCTTCGATTTGGAGCGGGCTTGCCAGTTTGCAAGACCATCTTTTCCGACAATTTATGTTCAGAATCACCAAAGCAGTCCGAGTTTTGGTGGGCAGTACATTGTGCACGCTAGCGTGTGCTCTCTTTACTTTTTCACATGCCCAAGACCCTATTTCCTATAACATTCAGGGCGTAGAAGACGACAAACTGCGTAATAATATCCGCCTGCATTTAAACAGTCTCGACGTGGAAAAATCGTTGCTTACTGACCCTTACTGGCAAGATGAAGTGGGCGAAACAGTAGCGACAGCGGTTCAACCTTATGGTTATTACAACAGCGAGACCAAGGTAAGTATTGAAGAGGGCGACAAGGTTACAGTGAATGTTGCTTTGAATGCGCCGCTTACCATAAATAAGGTTACTCGCGAAATAATAGGTGCAGGACGTGAAGATAAGGCTTTCAGAGAACGTTTTAATTCACTAAAGCTTAAAGAAGGCGACGTGTTAAACCAAACCATTTACGAGTCGTTTAAGTCGTCCATGTTTAACTACGCCTTATCTAATGGCTATTTTGATTATTTTTGGCAGGCGACGCGTCTCGACCTAGTACGTGACGAAAAACAAGCAAACGTACTTTTGATTGCGCAAAGCGGGCCCCAGTACCAATTTGGAGAGCTAAAATTTATTGGCGATGACAAGGCGAAAGCCATCATTGAGCGGCTAAAGCCGTTTAAAACAGGCGATGCGTACTCTTCATCAACACTTGCCGATTTCAACAGAAGCCTTAATCAATCTGGGTATTTTACCCGCGTTATTGCTCGCCCGGTTGTAAGTGAGGCTGATGGTTTGCTGGTACCGGTTGAGGTATCGTTACTTCACAGACCCACAGACGCATTTAACGTTTCTGTTGGCGCAGCCACTGACACGGGCCCACGGGTTCGCTTAGGATGGGAGCGTCCTTGGGTGAATAGTAAAGGGCACTCTGTTTCATCTGATATTTTCATTTCAGCGCCAGAACAATCAGTGACTGCCGACTACCGTATACCGATGAGAAACATAACGCGGGATTACGCGAGTATAGAGGCGGGTTACCAATTTATAGAGTACAGCAACACTTCCTTTGAGAGTGAAACCCTATCTTTGTCTGCACACCGTTACTGGCAACATGACAATTCACCATGGCAACACGATGGCTCGGTGACATATCTACGTGAAACTTATGATCAAGGGGAATTGAGCACAAACACCACGTCCCTAGTATTACCCGGGTACTCGTTAACCTATCGCGATAAAGACAGTGAGCTCAACATTAATAATGGTACCTACCTTCAAATGCTCACTCAAATAGGCAGAGAAGGTTATGGTTCTGATATCGATTTTGCAAAGGCAGTAGTTGAAGCCACGCTTATCCGTACCTTTAACAATGTGCACAGAATAACCATACGCGGTGAAGCGGGGGTTATTAAAACCAATAGTTTTGATGAAGTGCCAACGTCGTTGCGTTTCTATGCAGGGGGCGATAAAAGTGTTCGCGGCTTCGACTATCGCGAAATTTCTCCGACAGCTGAAGTCATTGATCCAGAAACAGGAGAACTCATTGTTGACTCTATTGGAGGGAAGTACCTTGCTACATCGAGTGTAGAGTATGCCTATCAAGTGGCAGATAATTGGAGAGTGGCAGCGTTTGTCGATGCAGGTACAGCAACAAACGACACCAGCACAACGCTGACATATAGCGTTGGACCTGGTGTACATTGGCTTTCACCAATTGGTCCAGTCAGACTTTACGTGGCAAGAGGCTTTGCGCCAGACGAGAATACATGGCAGTTACATATTTTGTTGGGGCCTGAGCTATGAGAAAACGTACGCTTTCGGCTATTTTACTTTCACCGGTTCTTATACTGGTCGCGTTGTATGCGGTTTTGATAAGTCCTCTAGGCGGCCCTACCGTTAAGTTACTGGCCAACACGTTTGTTGAAAACCTTTCCATCGATGCCATTGACGGTGGGTTTGCTGACACACTAGAAGTGCATAATGTGGAGTGGGAAAACCCGCAATGGAAGGTGTCTGCACAATATGCCTACATTGATATTACCTGGCGTTGTTTGTTTGAGCCTAGAGTATGTGTCAATGAAGTCACACTGGAAAACGCTACGCTTACACAGCGCTCAAACGCGCCTGACTCTTCCGATGATGCTCCTGCAGGTGGCCAGGTTGAATTACCGCTGCCTATTGATGTTGGGTATTTAGCGCTAACGAATATCAAACTTGCTCTACTTACGACAACAGTAGAAATTGATGAGCTCGAGCTAACCGATTTTGAAGGAAATAGCGACCTCATACTTGACAGCATAGCCGCGAAAGGTGTTCGCATTGCTCTGCTAAACCAAGATGAAGCTGCCAGCTCTACACCGGCAGCCATGACCAATGCATCGGAAACTAATAGTGAGCAGCCTGCTCCCAAAAAAGAACAGGCTCCAAGTGCTGATAGCGCTTTGCCTACGTCATACTCACTAAGCTACGACGTCCCCGTACTACCAAATATAGCTACGCCTATTCCTTTGTCTCTTGGTACTTTTTTAGTAGAAGATCTACACATAATTCAAGGGGAGAGCAAACAGCACATTTCACTCATCTCGCTGTTAGAGGCTCACTTTAAGGGCAGCGATGTCGCTATTGAAGAAATGACCGTTGTACATGAACAAGGTGAGGTGAAAGGAAAAGCGAGCGCAACACTTGACGGAAATTTCCCATTAAATGTGGCTATTAACGCGAAAACGAAGCTTGGCGACACACCACAAGAACTGAGTGTAGCGGCCGCGGGTGCGTTGGACGATTTAACGCTGTCAGTTGTAGCCAAAGGCGCGGTAACCGCAAACGCCAACCTAATGGCCAACATTCTAGACAGTAACCTTCCCATAGAATTCACTGCGAACTGGCAAGAACAAGCCATACCGACAGTGGAAAACACTACGCTCAAAGAAGGACAGTTAACGCTTTCCGGCACCATGGGTGATTATGTACTTAAAGGAGCTGGCGCAGCTACATTGCCTGACATTGGCAATGTACCGGTATCACTTGATGTGGTGCTGAAAAAGAACAATATTTTTGTTAATCAAGCCAATATAAACGCTTTGGATGGGAGCTTAACCAACACAGGTACCCTTTATCTAAATGAAAGTATCGCGTGGGAAGGTAAGACAACGCTTAAGAATGTATCAGGGCGGCAATTCAGCACTTATGCGCCTGAAAAAATTAGCGGAGAAATAGACAGTATATTGCAATACTCTGAGCGCGGCGGATTACACATGAGCCTAAGAGATATGACTGTCTCGGGTGTACTTCAGGGCAAACCGCTTCAGGTGAAGGGGAATGCGGTTTATGCTGGCCCCAGCGACTTATTCGTTACTAACGTCAATATCATTCAAGAACACGAGCAAGAGCGAAACACGATACGCGCCATTGCTCAAGTACTGAATAAGCGGCATTTAAATGCAAATATTGCGATAAACGTTAACGCTATTTCAAGCCTATACCCAGAAGTGACAGGTGCGGTAAGTGGCAATATCACAGCCGCCGGTCCTTGGCAAAACCCAACTGCTAACGGCACACTCGCTCTATCTAATATCGCTGTGTCACCCAATTTAAATGCCTCTGCCGCGCAGCAAGGACCATTGAACGGCGAAATCAAAGTTAACGGTACCTATCGCGATCACACCGCAGATATTGACCTAGCTGTGCCCAACAATAATATTGGGCTGTCTTTAAAAGGTGCATGGACGAACAATCACTGGGTGGGGGAAATTAGTGATACCACATTGAAGCTCGCTAATATGCAGTGGACGCTATCAAGCCCGTTCAGTGTAGACATAGGCACCACACCTATAACGGCTAAAATAGGTCAGCACTGTTGGACCTCTCGAAAAGAAGGTGAGCTGTGTATTTCAAACGTGAATTATCAACAAAACAAAGCCAGTTGGGATATCAGCGCGACGGCGCTGCCCATCGGGTTGTGGGCGAACGAGTTAGCGCCTACTGTTGTTTCAAGTCCCTCACAAGCAACACTTACCGTAAAAACCAAAGGCAGCTACTCGGCTAACGATCCCATCGATGCCACATTTACTGCGTCTATGAGTTCTGCGCCATGGCAACTTGGTGAAACGCGCCCGCTAACGCTCACTATTAACTCCATAGAAACTAAAGGAGAGATAAAGCAGGGGCAGTTAGCATCAACATCTGTGATCTCAAGCCAAGATGTCGGGGATGCAACACTAACCTTGAATACCCGTCCTTTCGAATCGCGTATACCACTTGATGGTAAACTAGAGATGCAAGGGCTTAATGTTGCACCATTCAAACCCCTTTCCCCTGCTATCAGAACCCTTACAGGAAAGTTAAACGGGAACGTATCGTTAAGTGGTTACATTGACGACCCTACGCTTAACGGTGAATTGACAGTTTCAAATGGCGCTATCGATATACAAGATACACCTGTGACACTGGCCGATTGGAATCAAAAAGTATCGCTTAATGGTCAAACCGCTGCACTAGACGGCACCTTCTTACTAGGCGGAGGAAAAGGGGCGTTAAAAGGCGAGTTAGACTGGTCATCCAACCCCAGTGCGACATTTAATCTAAAAGGAAACGGTTTCGAAATTCGTCAGCCAAACATTCGACTCAAGGTATCACCAAATATCGATATCGCCGCCACAAAAGAAAAAGTGGACGTGAGTGGCGAGGTAAATATTCCTTGGGCGAGAATTGAAATAGAGTCGCTACCTGAGAGTGCTGTTTCCCCATCAAAAGACGTGCACCTGCGTGGTGAACCGGATAGAGAGGAACCGCTTGATATCGTCCACGCTTCGGTATTGGTCAACATCGACAAAAACAAAACCGAAGAAGTAAAACTCGAAGCGTTTGGCCTTACTGCAAGTTTGTATGGTGGCATTCGCGTAAACACGCAACCTGCACTTGTGGGCTATGGTGACCTTCAAATTTTAAATGGTCGATACAACGCTTACGGACAACAGTTAATTATTCAAACCGGTGAAGTACAATTTAACGGCCCAATTGACCAACCTTTGTTGCTGGTCGAAGCCATCCGCGACCCGGCTAAAACCGATGACGACGTAATAGCAGGTATCCGAATTGATGGCGCGGCTGACTCGCCAAGTATTAACCTGTTCTCTGAGCCTGCGATGGATCAACAGGGCGTATTGTCATATCTACTCACAGGTTCTGGACCGAACTCGGGCACACAAGATCCTAACTACGCTGCGCTGCTGGTAGGCTTTGGTTTATCCAACACCAAAACCCTGACAGGACAAGTAGGAAGCGCGCTAGGTATTGATGATTTTAGTTTAAGCACTAACGAAGATTTACTGTCGGTAAGAGGGCAGATTAACGAGCGATTATCTGTGGAATACAATGTGGACGTTGGTCTAAGTAACAACGACGCCAACAGCACGCTACGACGCAGACAACTACCGCCTGACTTGGCGGTAAAATATCAGCTTCTACCTAGTTTATATTTAGAAGCCATTCAAACCACACTGGAAGACCAATCTGAGTTCGCGTTAGACCTTTATTATGAGTTTTTCTTGGGTGATAACAGAACCCGCAGAGATAGTGATGAAGACGACAGTGAATCTGACGAGTCCGATGAAAGCGCAGAGCAAGATCTGAAAGATAATGTGAGCACTCCGAGCACAAGTAATAACAATTAAGCGCTCAAAGTCAAAACATCGTACTTTTGCACTCATGCGCCCTTAACGCTGCTGCGCCATCTTCTCAAGCGTTTCGAGTTGACGCTCAAAACGCTTTTGTCTTTTGCTCGCCCACACATACCACACTAGCATCACAACGCTCATGGACGTCATAACTATAGCCATCTTCATAACTTTCTCTGGGGTAAGCTCCCCATAAAAATAGCGCTCCACCAGAAAGGCACATCCAAATAACACTGCAGTCCATGTTGAGTGTTTAGTGATTACAGCAATCTTCACGTTATTCTTAATTTGCTTTATTAGCTGCGTTAGGTGGTCAGCGGTTTGAGTGTCTTTTGAAAATGCGGCCACTCTTCTTAACCACAGCTGATAAACAAGTAGGGGAAGAGCCGTGACCAGCATAAAAACAAACATCGCGTGGGCGACAAAAGTGAACTTTTCCCAAGTAACAACTAGCAAGTAGATCGCTGGGATAAACGCTAAGGAGTCAACCACCATATACCAGCGTTGCTTGGTTCGCTCACTGCTTAGGCTGGCTTTTACTTCCGAGAGGTTGATAGTCGTAACTGGCTGAGCTTGCCATAGCGCAGAAAGGCCATCATTTTGCGCATCGTCTACTGATACGGGCGGGTTCGTTTGATTCTCTTTATCTAAATTATGCATGCGGTTGCTCCTGCATGATACTTTGCTTGGCGCGCTTTAAAATCACACCAACATGATTTTTAGTCAGACCACAGACGTCTGCAATTTCATCGTAACTTAAGCCTTCAAGAGAAAGCGTTAGCACTTGTCTTGACTGCAATGGAAGTGCCCGTACCGCGCGAAGTAGGCGTTCTAATGACTGGTGCTGACTAGACATTTCCTCTGGTGAATGGGTAGTACTCGCGAACCCGTCAGAGCCCAAATCATCGTGGTCATATTGATGGGTATCGAGACGCTTCACTTGATTTGCTACGTGAGTAACTGCGCGGTTATGAGCTATCTTCAAAATATAGGTTTTCACGCTGCTATCGCCCTTAAAGCGAGACAGCCCCTGCCAGACGGCAATAGCAATTTCTTGCAATAATTCTTGCTGCATCGCTTCGTTTGCTTCATAGCTGTTGGCTACACGGCTCAGTATTGCCCCGTATTGCGCAAAAACATCTTCAAAACCCTGCCCCAACGTCACATCCCTAATCACAAAAACTGTTGTTATTTTATTGTGTTACTTCTATCAGTCTGCCCCCACGAATTTTTATTACAAACTTTTTTCGTCAATGCTGTAATTTTTTTAAGCAACAAAAGACTAGTTAAAACAGTAAGTGCAGTAACGTGCGTTTAGGGCATTTTCCCTAAAAGCCTTCAACCTTGAAATTTGGATTAGGAAAAAATTATGTCTACGTTAAGTATAGTTTTGTTAATTGGCAGCCTGACGTCGCTTGTGCTTTTGGCAAGCTACTTAGACGCAAAATTTCAGTGGCGACTAAACGACTGGATGAACGGCGAGTGCAGCAACCCGTTCGTTAAAAGCGTGACCGACAAACAGCAGCAGCGTTTAGAGGAAAAAGATGCGCAGATTGAAGCTTTGATGGCGCGAATCGAAACCCTTGAAACCATTGTTACCGAGCCTGCTTACGAACTGAATAAGAAAATCAACGCGCTCAAATAAACGGCTTTACCAGCTCCTAGCTCGACACCGGTGGGCGACGCATAAAGCGGGGAATTTTTCCCATTGCAATGGCGTTGCCTACCAGCACAATGACCACCCCAACCACAGATAAAACGCTCCAGGTATAGCCTTCGAAAAAGGTGGAAATAACCAGTGCAACCATGGGGTATACCAAGACCACATATGCAGCCTTGTCAGCGCCCATTTGCTTTAACAGTTTCATGTACGCGCCAAACGCAAACACAGAGCCAAAGATAGCCAGATAAAGCAGCGACAGATAGAACTCGGTATGGGTAGGAATGACCAACTTACCCGGCATTGCCAGTGAGGTGATGAAAAGCAGCACCATGGCATAGCTCATGGCATAGAAGTTCATTTGGATAACAGGTGTACCCGAGGTCAAAATACGCTCGGAGATAACGTTACCTGTTGAGGCGCAGAAAAAGCTGACAAACGCTATAGCGAGGCCGGTAGCAAGCGCCGCATCCATGGAGACTTTGGAAAACTCCGGCACAAACAAACACACAATGCCCAGCAAGCCAAATGTAGCACCTACAACCACTTCTTTTCTTATAGGCTCTTTAAGCCACCATCGCCGAAGCACAACATTAATGTAGATAATACAAGAACTCATAAGGGCTAACAGCGCGCTAATTATGTGCGCTTGCGCCATATACAGCAGCGTGTAATTTAAGCTGTATAAAAAGAGACCGACTGCGGCCATTTTCACATGAACATGTACCGGTAGCTTAAGCGGCAAACGCCTAATAACACAGTAAATCCCTAAACAGGCCGACGCCAATAAATAACGCAGCGCAATGGCAAACGTTTCAGAGGTATGCCCTATTTGGTAAGTGATGGCTATCCAGGTTGAGCCCCAAATCAGGCAGCACAGAGCAAATAAGGTTGCGTTATTCATAGCGGTGTTCTAGCCCTGGGAAGCTCATAAACAAGAAGATAAGTGGGCAGATAAATGGTCGATAGCACTATCGAGCAGTTTTTGCCTAGCGCCATTACCAATCCACGCATTATGCGGCGTTACCAGCAAGTTAGGTAGTGCCTCTTTAAGCAATATATGATCAACAGGCGGAGGCTCGACACTTAGTACATCTAATCCCGCGCCACCAATTTGGTTGTTTTTAAGCGCATGATAGAGTGCTTCCTCATCAATCAAGCCGCCGCGAGCCGTATTAATGAGAAAAGCGCTTGGCTTCATCAGCGACAATGTATCGGCATTAATAAGCTTGTCGGTGGCTTCAGTAAGCGGGCAATGAAGACTTACCACATCGGCATTTGATAAAAGCGATGCAAGACTTGGACGAGGGTCATCTTGTTTACCTGGGCGAGCAGCGATACTCACCTGCATACCCAAAGCCTTAAACAATGCCTCTACACGCTTGCCAAGCTCGCCATGCCCAACAATTACCGCATGCTTACCCGCCAATTCCACCACGGGATGATTGAGTAAGCAGAAATGAGAAGAACTAGACCATGCTTGGTTGCGCATATCGCGCTGATACGTCACAAAATTGGTGGCCAAATTCAACGCCAAGGTCAACGTATGTTGAGCAACGCTATCAGTGCCATAGCCCTCTACATTTTGAACGGTAATACCAGCCTGTTCGCAGTAATCACGGTCGATATTGTTCATGCCGGTCGCAGTTACACCAATATAGCGCAGCTGACTGGCCTGCTGTAAATCTTTGGCTTGTAGCACGACTTTGTTAACCAGCACAGCATCGGCATTTTTAATACGCTCGGCAACGTCTTCGGCTTGAGTTTGTTGATGAAGCGTAATACCTGCGCCGAAATTAGTTTGTAAGTCATCTAGTGACGAGGTATCAAGACTGGGCAAATCCATGGTTTCGGCGTCTAGAAAGACAACCTGCTTTCTTTTGCCGTTGCTCATCGCTTGTGATGCATTGTATTTCGTCATTTTTGCCATGCTCTACATTACTTCCACAATCGACTCTAACGCTGTTTTCACATTAACAGGAATAGGAATGGCCTTGTCGGTTTTTCTATCTACAAACACATGCACAAATTGGCCATGAGCCACGCGTCGCTTATTCTCTCCGGCATAAACCGATAGACCATAAGTCACTGAACTTCTACCAATTTTGATAACGCGCAAGCCTACAAAAATGTCTTCAGGGTAGGCTGCCGGAGCAATGTACTGACACTGACTGCTTACCACATACGCCACGGATTGCCCGTTGTGTATATCTAGCCCACCTTCTTCAATTAAAAAACGGTTTACCGCGGTATCAAAGAAACCATAGTACACAACATTGTTGATATGTCCGTACGCATCATTGTCTTGCCAACGCGTGGCGATAGTGACTTTGTAAGGGTAGTCGGCAAGTGTAGGTGTGATATCAGTCATGATCGTCCCTTAGTGAATAAATGTATCGCTTTGTTGTTGGCGCAAATAATGAAAATCGATGAACGACTAACGCCAATTAATGTTTAATGTGCGGTAGTCTATTGCAGCGATTCTTTTGAGTAGCGCTATGAGTAAAGCACCATATCGTCACGGTGAATGGCAACATCCGTTGTTTCATAACCTAACACACTGGCAATTTCTTTCGACTTTTTCCCTTTTATAAGCGTTAAGTCTTTTGCGTTATACAGGCAAAGCCCCTTGGCAATAACTTCGCCTTGGCACACCACTTCAACAGCGTCGCCTTGTTCAAACAAACCGGCGACATCAACAATACCCGATGGCAGTAATGACGCGCCTTTTCGCACTAACGCCTCTTTCGCACCGCTATCAACGTCTATTCTGCCAGCGGTTTTTAGAGTATGGGTAAGCCACAGTCTGCGCGCGCTGGCGGGAGTGCTACTAGCATTGAATAGGGTTCCTGGCACTTTACCTTCAAGCAATGCATCGAAGGTTTCGCCTTTTCGCCCGTTTACAATAAGAGTTTGAATACCGCTACTGGTGCACTTGTCTGCCGCTTCAATTTTTGTGCGCATGCCGCCAGTTCCTACCGCAGTTCCAGCGCCGCCGGCAAGACCGTAAATGGTGCTGTCTATTTTATCTACCTGTGGAATGAGTGTGGCGTTGACGTCTTTTCTTGGATCTGCGGTAAATAAACCGTCGATATCTGAGCAGATAATGAGGGTGTCTGCTTGGGCGACCAGGGCGGTGTAAGCACCCAAGTTATCGTTATCACCCACTTTGAGTTCGTTGACTGCTACGGTGTCGTTTTCATTCACAATAGGTAACGCATTGTGATTCAAAATTTCGCGCAAGGTATTTTTAATATTTACGTAGCGGGTTCTATCGCGCAGGTCATCCGCCGTTAACAATACTTGTGCACAGGGAAAGTCGAAAAAGCGCTGCCAGTTGGCCATCATTAAATTCTGGCCAATCGCAGCCATGGCTTGTTTTTCGGCAATAGATGCGTTGTGACGAACCTTCACTTTGCTGCGGCCCGCGGCAACACTGCCAGAAGAGACAAGAATAATTTCTTTGCCAGCTTCGCGACTAGCAGTAATAAATCGAGCAAGAGACAGTAAATAACGCCCACTACACTCATTGCCTTCAGGAGCAATAAGCGCACTGCCAACTTTTATAACGGCACGTTGCCAATTAAAACGGTTCATAGGGGGAAGAAAAAAGAAAACAAGAGTTTAAGAATACGACAGTTAAAGCGCGAAACAAAACGATCTGTTACAGTTTTTTTGCGTTAAAACATGGTTAGTTTACGGTCAAAAAATTGGATTGTGACAGGCATACTTATATACTAGGCGGTGTTATCTTATAACAATTCTAACTTACAAGTTGCAAGGAACCTGCATGAGCACCGCAAAACGACACTTTTTCTGGCTAGCGCCAGTGTTGTCTATGCTGATTTCTCTTCCTAGTACCGCCGCTATTAAACAAACTAAAGGCGATTTCGAAGATAAATTCCGTCAGCTGGACGAAGTTCTTCCTACTCCAAACGTATACCGTAACGCCGCTGGTGAGCCAGGCCACCAATATTGGCAACAACAAGTAGATTACGATATTGACGTAAAGCTACTTGAAGACAAACGCCGCATTGAAGCAAGCGAAACCATTACTTACCACAACAACGCGCCAGACACGCTTAAGTACTTGTGGATCCAGCTTGACCAAAACAAATTCCGCGACGATTCAATGTCTGCGCTTACTACCACGTTTGGCGGTATCGGTAACCGCGGGCCGGGTACGCAAGCTGCTAGCGGCGATGCGCCAGCTAAGCTAAGCATGGGTGCATTGCGCCGTCAGCAGTTTGTTGACGACAACGAGCTGGGCTATACCATTTCTCGTGTTGAAGACAAAGCGGGCAATGACTTACGTCACACAGTAGTTGGCACCTTAATGCGTGTTGACTTGGCTCAACCGTTGAAGCCAGGCAGCAAAGTTACGTTTGATATCGATTTTGCGTTTAACATTGTTGAAGAAGACGCTGTTTCAGCACGTGCAGGTTACGAGCATTTCCCAGATGACGAACGTGAAGGTGGTAATGACATCTTCTTGCTAGCACAGTGGTTCCCACGCCTAGCTGCATACACCGACTACGAAGCATGGACCAATAAAGAATTTATTGGCCGTGGTGAGTTCACGCTAGAGTTCGGTAACTACGAAGTAGATATTACGGTTCCTGCTGACCACATCGTATCGTCAACGGGTGTGCTTCAAAACCCGAAAGACGTGTTAACTAAAACACAGCGCGACCGTCTGAAAAAGGCAGAAAAAGCTGACCGTATCGTATTCATTGTTTCACCAGAAGAAGCAATTGAGAACGAAAAAGAAGGCACGACTAAGCTTAAAACTTGGACCTTTAAGGCAGAAAACGTACGTGACTTTGCATGGGCCTCTTCGCGTAAATTTGCGTGGGATGCGCGTGGCTATCAGCAAGGCGGTGACACTCAACCATTGGTAATGGCTATGTCTTTCTACCCGAAAGAAGGTGGCGAGCTATGGCAGAAGTATTCTACAGAATCAATCATCCACACGATGGATGTTTATAGCCGCTTTAGCTTCGATTACCCATACCCAGTAGCCCAATCAGTAAATGGTCCAGTTGGCGGCATGGAATACCCCATGATCACCTTCAACGGCCCGCGTACAGAGCTTCGTGACGATGGTTCACGCACGTACTCGCTTGCTGAGAAACGTTTCCTTATTGGCGTGGTTATTCACGAAGTAGGTCATATCTATTTCCCTATGACCGTTAACTCTGACGAGCGCCAGTGGACATGGATGGATGAAGGTCTGAACAGCTTCCTAGACGGCGTTGCCGGTCGCGAGTGGGATCCTACGATCCCTTGGGGCGTTGAGCCACGTGATATCACTGGCTACATGAAGTCTCAGACGCAGGTGCCAATTATGACCCAGTCTGACTCAGTACTTCGCCTTGGCCCAAATGCCTATACCAAGCCTGCAGTAGCGCTTAACATTCTTCGCGAAACTATTCTTGGCCGTGAGCTGTTTGATTTCGCGTTTAAAGAGTACGCGCAGCGTTGGATGTTTAAACGTCCTACACCATCAGATTTCTTCCGTACTATGGAAGAGGCGTCAGGCGTTGACCTAGACTGGTTCTGGCGTGGTTGGTTTTACACCACAGACCATGTAGATATTAGCCTAGACAGCGTATACAAGCTTCGTTTAGACACTGAAGATCCAGATATCGATTTTGCTCGCGAACGTGAAGCAGAGATGGAAAAACCGAAGTCACTTACCGACCTTCGTAATAAAGAAGAAGGCAAAAAGCTTTGGGTAGATCGCTTTGAAGATATCAGTGACTTCTACGACGAAAACGATCGTTACACCGTAACTAACAAAGAGCGCAACAAGTACAAGAAATTCTTGAAAGATCTTGAGCCTTGGGAGCGTAAAGCGTTTGAGCGTGCGGTGAAAGAAGACAAAAACTACTACGTGCTAGATTTCAGCAACAAGGGTGGGTTGGTGATGCCAATCATTCTTGAACTAACGTTTGAAGACGGCACGAAAGAAGAAATGCGTATTCCTGCGGAAATCTGGCGTCGTACACCTAAAGCCGTAAGCAAGCTTATTGTTACCGACAAAGACAAAGAGCTGGTAAGCGTAACCGTTGATCCGCACTGGGAAACCGCAGACGTAGATGTGGAAAATAACCACTACCCGCGTCGTATCATTCCTTCGCGTATTGAAGCGTATAAGAATAAGCCGCGTAACACTTACGAGTACCGCGACCTTATGCACGACTCAAAGACCGAACTGAAAACCGACGACGAGGACAAAGATGACGAATAAGTTGTCTTTGGCTCGCTTGCAGCAGAGCGCTCATGCTCTGCTTGCAAGCGTAAGTGCATTCGCAATTACGGCTGCGCTATTAGTTAGCGCAATGTCGTACAGCACTGCAGCCCAAGCGCATCAAATAAAAGCAGCAATTACCACGGTACTGTTCAATCCTAGAACAGAAAATATTGAGGTGATGCACCGCTTTAATTTGCACGATGCTGAACACGCGGTTAAAGCATTGTTCGACAAGCACGCAGATATTATGGACGACATAGAAACGCAGCAACAATTCGCTGATTACGTCGCCCACCACTTTGCAATTTTAAATGCAGCAGGCGAGCCATTAAAGCTTGCTGATGTTGGCTTTGAAGTTGAAGGTAAGCACTTTTGGGTTTATCAGGAAACTGCTGAGCCGCCTGTACTTGAAGGCATTAAAATTCGCCATGATGCATTGCGTGACTTGTGGCCAAAACAAGTGAATACGCTAAATGTAGAAGGCAAGGGTGATATCAAAACCCTGACCTTTGCTGATAGCGTAAATTTGCTGGAAGTAAGCTTCAAAAGCCAAAATAGCGACCATCACTAATACCTAACGGTATAAGTTTGTGAAAGCCCACCCGCATTCCTTGTCAAACGGCAGTGATTGCGGGTGGGCTTTTTTGTTTACGTGCTTCACGGTGTTCTTGTAGATAATGGATGCCTACCTCAGCTTTTGCCCCTCTAATTCGAGCGCCGCATTCGAATAGGGAAAATCCTAAAACACGTTTTCTAATTGTCGTGTGAGACCGAAGTCGTATAGTCATCTTGGCATGCATGCTCTACCTTAATTATGGATAAACAGTTACTAAATTCAGTTAATGAGGTACATCATGACCCATAGCGCTGCATCACCGTTGCCTTCACAGGTCAAGAAACCCCAATCAAGAAGTGAGCGTAGTGCACGAAAACTACGTGCATCCAAAGCAGCTCAGTGCGCTGTTCAAGCAGAAGATGCGCAGCAAATGCAAGATGCCGATGCAAAGAACGTCAAACAAAACAATGCGTTCGCTGATAAGAAAAATATCATGTGGGTGCTGTTAAGTGGCGCAATGGCGCTAACCTTTGTCGTCATGCTGTTTTTGCCAGATACAGGGATGGGCGGCGGCCTTGTTTCCACCTATTCTGCCATGCTTTGGTGTGGCTTTTTTGGTGCAGCACTTTGGCGTTATAGAGCGACAAGTGGCTGGGCTGGGTTTGCTTACGGAAGCGTTGTTGGACTAGTGATTCAATTTATTTCACAGATAATCTAGCACACAGTGTTTTTACAATTGCCTTGTACAACTCTCCTAGTAAGAAAGCGCTAAGCGACTAGGAACGGCAAGTACACATTTCTTTTAAGTACATTATGGGCAATCTAAACGCGGCTTTTAAATCAGACTTCTGTTTAAACAGCTGTCTTATCCGTTGATTGCCCTGTTAGCAACCTCACTTCCTAAACATTAAGTCCTGTTGATCTTTGATGTACAGCAATGGTCAACAGGTCCTCAATGACTTTTGGCTGGAAACCCGATCCAGACGTTTTGTCCGACAGTATAATTTATAAACTCCAGTTACTTTTTTAGGTTATGTTTAGCCAATAAAAAACCAAACGTTACCCTTCGCCCTTAATAAAACTGAGTGAGCCTATGGCAGAGAAGCCCAATAAATCCGCTGAATCACCAACCCGTTCTAGTAGAGCGGTACCGTCGTCGCGTTTATCGCGCATAGGCCGCTTGGGCTCATTGGCAGGTAGAATTGCAGGTAACGTAGTATCACAAGGTGCAGGACAACTGTTAAAGGGCGAGAAGCCCGCGTTGTCTTCGCTGCTCTTAACGCCCAAAAACATTTCAAACATTGCAGATCAGCTTGCCAGTATGCGTGGTGCAGCTATGAAGCTCGGGCAGCTTATTTCAATGGATGCAGGAGATTTTCTCCCCGAAGAGCTTGCGGTAATTCTAGGGCGATTACGGGACGACGCTGACCCGATGCCAAAAGACCAGTTAATTGCCACGCTGAATCAGTCTTGGGGCGAAAAATGGCAAGATGACTTACTTTACTTTTCCTTTGCCCCTATAGCTGCGGCCTCTATTGGTCAGGTGCATAAAGTCATTACGATGAACGGTCGGATGTTAGCAGTAAAAGTGCAGTATCCAGGTGTGAAAAAAAGCATAGATAGCGATGTAGACAACGTAGCTACACTTATAAAACTCACTGGCTTGGTACCCAAATCATTAGATATCAACCCGCTTTTACAAGAAGCTAAAGCTCAGCTTCACCAAGAAGCTGATTATGTGCGAGAAGCTGACATGCTCAACCGTTATCGCGCGTTGGTTGAAAGCACCGACATCCAAAACAAGGGGAGTAATGCGTTTGTCATTCCGCAAACCTTTGCTCCCCTTACCACCGGTACCGTGTTAGCGATGGATTTCATAGAGGCGCAAGACTTAGATGCGCTATTAAACGAGCCTCAGGACGTCCGAGATGCCGTGATGACGGCGCTAATGACTTTATTTTTTAATGAAATTTTTCATTTTAAGCTGCTGCAGAGCGACCCTAACTTAGCCAACTACCAGTTTAAACCCGATACAAAAGAAATCGTTCTGTTAGATTTTGGTGCTACACGGGATGTGCCTGACGCCATTTCAGCCCAGTATCAAACGTTACTCAACAGCGCCGCAGCCAACGATAGAGCGATGATGCAGCAAGCCGCGTTTCGCATAGGATTAATTGACGAAAGCCACTCTCAAACGCAAGTCGACGCCGTCATAAACATTGGTATGGAGGCGTGTGAAGCGATTCGCTGCGAGGGCGCTTATGACTTTGGACAAAGCGACCTTATTGCAAGGCTTCACGAAAAGGGAATGGCGCTGACTATGGAGCACAATTTTTGGCACACGCCGCCAGTAGATGCCCTGTTTATACACAGGAAGCTAGGTGGCTTATTTCTGTTGGCTAAACGATTGAAAGCTAAAGTAGATATGCGAAAGGCTGCAGGTACATGGCTGAATCTATAACCTGCACTTCGTTGGTGTGTTAAGCGAGTAAGAAACTACTTATTACGCAGCTTATATATCGTTTAAATCGGTTTTGCGGTGCTGTGCCATGTTTTACTGTGAAAACGTTGCGCTGCGACCTTACTGAACTCAAATAGGACCCACTTCAAAAAGCCTACAGCACTCGCACAACAGTCTAGTAAGGCAAATCCATACTGAACGGTAACGCCATCTGTTCTTTACTTTTTGGCGGGTTGCCAATCATTTCATCGTAAGGCGTATCGTGCTTCATTACCGCCTGCTGAACATGACAATGCGCGAAGGCTTCGCGAATGTGGCCGGCACTAAAAAAACGCATGGGCTTATCTTTGTTGTCGTAAAGCATGCCACTTTGACTGCCGATAGTGAGATAAACCAAGTAAACATTCATCTCATACGACTGAACTTCCAGATAATCTATCGCGGTAGGCGACTCTTCAATATCTCGAAAATAGAACTTCTGCATTTTTCTACCTCATGAACCAAGTATGCACCTTGCACGCCCTATATTCTTATTTAATGACGGAAGTTAGGGCGAAAAAACAGAATATATACGTTAAGCAAGGTGCTCAGGTTCATTAGATAGGTCTAGCGGAGGTCGGTGGTTTTTAAACCGTACTGCATTTGCCAACACCAGCAAGGATGCAAGAGAGCAGGCACTGTATAGGAACGCCGCCGTTCCCATTCCAGAAGCAATCCATAGTAATGGAAATACCAGCAACCTAGGGCCTTCAACAGCTAAAGCGACTTTCGCTTTAGACAGTATAAAGCCATTTTGTATACTCATAACAATGACAGTCGCTACAGCAATGATCTGATGCTTAGTTGACAAGTTATTGATATTTAAAAGGAGATAAAGCATTACTCCCAGCATGATTAGATGCTGCATAACACTGTAGCGTTTTACTGCTCGGTGTAATTTAGGGTGATACTGTCTAAACTTACTCACGCTAATTATCCTATAAGGGCACATTTAAGTTGAAACGGGGTCGTGAGGCTCGAAATATTCACTAATTATTATAGATAACAACGAGCTAGCATTTGCTTTTCAATGACTAATCAACACATTAGTACACAAACCCAATTTGTTAAACATTTGTTTAAAAATAATTTTTGCATTTACATAATATCGAATGTGAATGAGAAGAAAAAATGAGGGTTTTCCACTAAATTTGTATAAAAAGAAATCGGAAAGTGACTTTTTTACGTTAAAAAGTGTTCAAAATAAGGAATTTACAATCTAAGGGAACATTTCTCTTGATTGATTTTCTAAATTTGGGTGTTATCTCTGGTAGTATTACCAAAAGGATAGTTTTGTAGCGGAGTCATTATGAGCGAATCGTCGGAAAAGAAATCGTTAGGCCCACACTTTATCATTGTAGGCATCCTTCTTGTTGTTATTCTGGCTGTTGTGTTTTGGCCCAGCGACGATGAGCCTGAGTCAGTAGTTACGCCTGAGCCCGAAGTGACTGAACCTGAAGTGACTACGCCAGAAGAGCCTGAAGTATTTGAGCCTACTCAGCCAGCCCCAACAGTAGAGCTTGAGGAAAAAGACGAGGTTGAGCCGCTTCCAGAGCCAGTTGAACCAGAACCGGAACCTCTGGATACCAGCGATCCTGCGGTGAAAGCTTCACTTATTGAGAGTTCGTCTGCGAGCGAAGAAACCGTTAACCGCATGCTGGTTGACGAAGGTCTAATTCAACGCTTTGTGGTGTCGGTTACGAATCTAGCAAATGATGAAATGGCGCCTAATCACCAGTTACTAACGCCACCTGAGCAGAACTTCCGCGTATACTCTCAAGCAGGCAAGCAATGGATTGATGCAGCAAGCTATAAACGTTATACACCATACGTAGATATGTTGGAGTCATTCAATAACGAAGCACTGCTTAACATCTACGGTATTTATAAAGACGACATTCAGGCGAAGTACGCCGAAATTGGAAGCCCTGACCAAGACTTCAACAGCGTATTGCTAGAAGCGATTGATCAGCTTCTTGATACACCTGAAGTGCCGGTTCCTGTAGAGGTTTATACCGACTCGGTCGCCTATAAGTATGCTGATGATCGTCTAGAAAGTTTAAACGAGCCACAGAAACAACTTCTTCGTACTGGCCCAGATAACATGCGTCGCATAAAGGCAAAGCTACGCGAACTAAAAGTATTGGTTGAAGAGCGTGGATCTAACTAGATTTCAGCAGCAGCTTAAGGGCACGTCGTCAAAAGCGCGCCCTTTACCTCCTGTTGAACAATGGAACCCCGATTTTTGCGGTGACATTAATCTAACTATAGCGCTTGATGGAAGATGGTTTTATGAAGGCAGTCCTATTGGGCGCGCAAGCTTGGTTCAGCTTTTTGCTTCGGTGTTAAAGCGGGAAGGTGACAAGTACTTCTTAGTTACTCCCGTAGAAAAAGTAGGCATTACCGTTGAAGACACACCTTTTCTTGTAACTCAATGGCATAGGGAAGAGGGTGAATCAGCGAGTGATAACACCTATGTGTTTACCACACAAACAGGCGACATTGTAAGGTTAGAGCGTGCTGATCAGCTCGAACTTCGCGTTCCGCCTAAAGCCATACAAGATCCAGAGGCAACGCCCATTCCCTACCTATGCGTTCGCAGAAACTTGTGGGCAAGACTACATCAAAATGCCTATTATCAACTGCTTGAACAAGCTGATGAAAAACCGGATGAAGCCGGCACGCAATTTAGTATTCAGTCAAACGGCATCACCTTTATTTTAGGTGAAGTAAGCAACTAGCCTACTTTGTTGCTTCTGTCTCTTCGAACATATCAAAACGTAATTCATCTTCAATAAAGCACCGTTAACAGCGCTTTGTTTTGCGTTATACCTCTGACTGCATTACATTCGATATAGTCTATAAAACAATCAACAAGAAGACCTATATCATGAAAAAGCCTCTGATTACGCTGGCCGTTGCCAGTGCCTTACTTTCATCGCCCTTTTCCACTGTAGCCGACACGCTGATTCATGCAGGAAAAGTGTTTACTGGCACATCAAACTCTCTTCAGGAAAATGTGACTATTGTTGTTGAAGACAACAAGATCAAAGCGGTAAAAAAGGGGTTTGCTGAAGCCCAAGAAGGCGATACTGTCATCGACTTGAAGACGTCAACCGTTATGCCAGGTCTGATGGACATGCATGTTCATTTGTCTTCTCAACATGGTGGTCCTCAAACGTATCTGGAGCGCTTTTCACTAAATGAAGCCGACTATGCATTACGGGCAGCGAACTACGCTAAGATTACGTTAGATTCGGGCTTCACCACGGTTCGCAACTTAGGGGATGGCTACAACGAAACCGTTGCGCTAAGGAACGCTATTAGTAAAGGCTATGCTACAGGTCCGCGAATCTATACCGTTGCCAAATCTATTGCCACTACAGGCGGGCACGCCGATCCAAGTAATGGCTTATCTCATTTACTTCGCCCAGACGTAGGCCCTAAGCAAGGTGTGGTTAATGGCGAAGCTGAAGCCCGTGAAGCAGTAAGAACTCGTTACCAAGATGGTGCGGACTTAATCAAGATCACCGCAACCGGCGGCGTATTGAGTGTTGCTAAAAGCGGCCAAAACCCGCAGTTCATGACCGATGAACTAGAAGCAATTGTTGAAACGGCAAAAGACTACGGTATGACAGTAGCAGTGCACGCGCATGGGAAAGAAGGCATGAAGCGGGCTATTGAAGCCGGTGTGGACTCTATTGAACACGGCACTTATATGGACGACGAAATTCGCACATTAATGAAGAAGCACGGCACCTACTATGTACCAACAATACTGGCAGGAAAGTTTGTAGCAGACAAAGCCAAAATTGATGGCTTCTTTCCGGAATTGGTGCGCCCGAAAGCTGCAGCCATTGGCCCGCTTATCCAAAATACCTTTGAACAAGCACATAAAGCAGGCGTAAAAATTGCTTTTGGTACAGACAGTGGTGTATCAGCCCACGGCGACAATGCGCAAGAGTTTTCATTAATGGTTGAAGCTGGTATGAAGCCTGCCGACGCGCTGCTAAGTGCCACCGTGAATAGCGCGAATTTACTAGGTATCAGCGATATTCTTGGCACGCTGGAAGAGGGTAAGTTGGCTGATATTGTTGCGGTTCAAGGCAACCCGCTTGACGATATATCGCTTATGGAAAGCGTGTCTTTTGTGATGAAAGACGGAGTTGTTTACAAGCAGTAGAGAAAATAAAGTGGTAGGGATTACATGGAACTAGGTAAAAAGGTTAAGCACAAAACCAAAAAACTTGTCGATTCTAAGCATATGTTAAAGGGCATCACTCTTGCCTCATTTTTAGAATCAACCATTGTTCCCATACCACTAGAAGCCATAATGGTGCCACTAATGCAAGCAAGACGAGAGTCGCTTTGGCAAATTGCATTGATGGCCACCATAGGCTGCGTGATTGGCGCAGTCTTCGGCTATGCTCTTGGCTATTATCTTTTCGATATGGTTGGTCAGTGGCTTATAGATACTTTTTTCAGCCAGGAACAATTTGATAATGTTAAACAGCAGATGCAAAACCAAGGTTTTTGGTTCGTAATGACCTTAGGTATTGCCCCTATCCCTTTTCAGGTTGCGATGCTTGCAGCAGGTGCAACCCAATACTCACTTCCGCTTTTTCTTTTAGCTACTGTTATTGCACGTTCAATTCGCTATTTCGGACTCGCAGCCGTGGTCTATTACGCAGGAGACAAAGCTGAGCAGCTCATTAAGCGCTACAAAATGAAAGCGGTTATTGCTATCACAGTTGCAGTGCTTCTTTTATGGTGGCTTTCAAATTTAATCAGCCAATAAGCTTGCCTGTACTAGTGACTCAAAGCACTTAATAGGCGAGACAAACGATGCCGTTGGTTCACGACAACGTAAATATCAAATCAACCCAATAGATTTTTTGAACTTTACATTTGATAATGATTCTTATTTGCACTAATGTAATAAAAAACAGGAGGTGCTTATATGAATGTTCAGCGGCTATGCCCAGTTTACAAAAAGTGGCTACAGCTAAACCCTTCAAACGCGCGACAGCATCGCTATGCTATGCAAGCGCAGACGCAACAGGCTCATCAACAGGGTAAATTGGATTATGCGAGAGAATTAGGTTACCAGACCTTTGAGGCCGCAAAGGTTATCCTTAATGCGCTTCAGCCTACCTCTTTGCAGAAAGTCAGTGTAGTTCAAGAAGACGTACTCGCTTTTTCCACTATGGGAATGTACTTATCATCTCTGCTTGCCGAAGAACATAGGAAGCGAGAATCTCACGCTATTTTACAAGAATGTCAGCAACAGCTTATTGCCATATTACCCCTGCATGCCACCAATCCTTCTATATGCAGGCTAATCGCGGCCATTCAGCATACCCTTGAGCAAACCTATGTCCCCCAAGCAAGCAAACGACTCGCTTCTGTGGCAGTGCATTAAATACTTTAGATAAAAGGAGATAGTTATGGCGTCGAAACAAATTTCAAGCGAAGACGGCTTTGTCTCATTAAACGTTAGAGCTTCTGTACTTCAAAAAATGCTTAATGGTGAAGTGCTACACATGACAGATATTCACTGTACCTGTTCGCGAAGCAAGCAGGTTTTGAAGCAACTTTTATTGCAGGCTGCTAGCGGCCGCGAGTAGAAACAGTAACAAAAAAGGCGCTCAAGCGCGCCCTTTCTTAATTACGTATTGGTAAGGCATGGTCTCGGTTTGAGACGCAACCAGCGTGTGGTCCATAAAGCGGCAAAAGCTAGGAATATCTCTGGCCGTTGAGGGATCGTCAGCCGTGACCGATAAAGTTTCCCCATCGGCCAGCTTTCGAATATTCAGACGCACCATCATTACTGGCTCTGGGCAACGCAATCCTAGCGCATCTAAATGCTGACTAGCCGCGCTAAATGCGCTGTCAAAATCAGATGCCATAATTTTCACGATAGGTGTTAATGGCGCTGATTTCGCTATCAAACCCGCCTTTCTCGGTCAGATAAGCCACGACATCGGCAAGCGATACAATAGAGATAACCTGAGTGCCAAAGTCGCGCTCGACCTCTTGAATAGCTGACAGTTCGCCATTACCGCGCTCTTGTCTGTCTAGCGCAATCAGCACGCCAGACAAGCTAGCCTGCTGTTGCTCGATTAAGGTCATCGATTCGCGAATAGCCGTACCCGCAGTGATCACGTCATCCACCAGCATAACCTTACCTTCTAGTGGGCTGCCAACTAGATTGCCGCCTTCACCGTGGGTTTTCGCTTCTTTGCGGTTGAAGCAATAAGGGACATCAAGCTTGTGGCTATCGGCCAATGCAACGGCTGTTGTTGTCGCAATAGGAATGCCCTTATAGGCTGGACCAAAAAGTACATCGAACGCAACGTCTGCGTCCATTAACGCATCAGCGTAAAAACGCCCCAACTTAGCCAAATCGCCACCGCGATTAAACAAACCGGCATTGAAAAAGTACGGGCTAACGCGGCCTGACTTTAAAGTGAATTCGCCAAATTTAAGTACGCCACGTTCAATGGCAAACTCAATAAAATCACGCTGAAACGCTTTCATGATGACCTCTTAATTTCTAATTTACGCGTTGGTTCTAACTACGTGTCGATGACTCGCTTACGCTAGCGCCGCTTTTTGAATGTCGAACAATTCACGTAAACCGTGCTTACCAATTTTCAGCATCTCGTCAAGCTCTTCAAACGAGAACGGTTCGCCCTCTGCAGTACCTTGAACTTCAATCAGCTTGCCGGTTTCGGTCATTACAATGTTCATATCTGTTTCTGCCTCAGAGTCTTCGGTGTACTCAAGGTCAGCGATTGGCGTACCTTCGTAAATACCTACTGAAAGGGCGGCAATCATATGTTTAAGCGGGTTAGTTTTGATAATGCCTTTTGCACGCATGTAAGTAAGTGCATCAACAAGAGCTACACACGCACCGGTAATTGACGCTGTACGCGTACCGCCGTCGGCCTGAATAACGTCGCAGTCTAACGTAATGGTGTTTTCGCCCAGAAGTTTTAAATCTACCGCTGCGCGTAGTGAACGCGCAATTAGACGCTGGATCTCTAACGTGCGGCCGCCTTGTTTACCGCGCGCCGCTTCACGGCCGCTTCGCGTATGAGTAGCACGTGGAAGCATGCTGTACTCAGCTGTAATCCAGCCTTTCCCTTGGCCCTTCATAAAGCGTGGCACACCTTCTTCTACCGTCGCATTACACAACACCTTAGTGTTACCAAACTCTACAAGAACAGAGCCTTCTGCGTGACAAGTGTATTGGCGAGTAATTGTAACAGGGCGAATTTGACTGGCGGTTCTGCCGCTTGGACGCATAGTGTTCTCCACAACGTAAGTGCTTAAAAAAGGGTAGCGTTTTACAGGTTTTATTGGCGATATGTGAATAGAAAGCCCAATTCGCGGTCAAAACCTATAAATTCGATGTAGCTACGAAATTGCGCCTAAGTATAACGCAATACCCGCGGCCGTTAAAAACGAACTTTACATGTTTGCTTATTGAATTACGTAAATGTGCGCTAATATACAAAATACAAGAAAACCTGCTGTAGATATTCACGTATACAACACGACGTTCGGGTTGTTTTTGCAGGCTTTCAGTTAAATTTAAAGGATATTTATGATTTACAGCATGACAGCGTTTGCACGCGTAGAAACCAAAAAAGAGTGGGGCTCAGCCGTGTGGGAAATACGCTCGGTCAACCAACGCTTTTTAGAAACTTACTTTCGCCTGCCGGAACAGTTTCGCTCATTGGAGCCGGTTTTACGTGAACGATTCCGTAAAAAGCTAGCCCGAGGTAAGGTGGAATGTGCGCTGCGTTTTACTGCCAACGATGCTGCTGTAACTAAGCTAAGCTTAAATGAAGAGTTGGCTAAGCAAGTGCTTCACGCCGCTGACTGGGTGCAATCCCATGGCCAATCCACGGGGGTTAACCCACTAGACGTTTTGCGCTGGCCTGGGGTAATTGCAGCGGAAGAAGCCGATATGGACGCCATCCACGCTGACGTAATGACCGCGTTCGACCAAGCTCTTAACGATTTTATCAGTGCCCGCGCTACCGAAGGGGAAGCCCTTAAAGGTATGATCACGCAGCGCCTAGATGCCATTGAAGTGGAAGCTGAAAAAGTGGCCGCACGTATGCCTGAAATCATGGTGTGGCAGCGAGAAAAAGTGCAAACCCGCTTTGAAGAGGCAAAGGTTGAACTTGATGCAGGCCGTTTTGAACAAGAAATGATCATGCTGGCGCAAAAAGTAGATGTGGCAGAAGAGTTAGATCGTCTGAATGCTCACGTTAAGGAAACCCGCAATATCCTTAAAAAGGGTGGAGCAGTAGGCCGCCGTCTTGATTTCATGATGCAGGAGTTTAACCGCGAATCGAACACGTTAGGTTCAAAGTCTATCAGCACCGACATCACACAATCGGCGGTTGAACTTAAAGTCCTGATTGAGCAGATGCGCGAGCAAATTCAGAATATTGAGTAATTAAAAGCAGACTCAAACTCATTCAATAAATAACACCAACCCCAGCTTTCTAGCTGGGTTTGATACTTCTGTAGAGCGTTTGGTAGATCGTCGGTTACGAGCTGCTTGAGTCACTGTTGACGCGCTACCTGCCGCCAACATCTAACGCTTCTAATAACTCATTTCAGATACTGTGTTAAGAAGGCCTCATGCGAGGGGAGTTTAGCCACGTGATTATCCACTTGCTGCTTTAATCCTGCCATAAACTGCTTAAGTGACTGTTCACTCATCTCATCGGCAACACGATGATACTGGCTAGGTGTCATGCCCTGGCCCATTAATACTTGGGTCCAGGAATCAACACGGAAAATATCTCCGTCATCTAAAAATACACGGCCAGATTCAGCAAACAAATCCAATTTATGTTTAAGAGAAGACGGAATGTCCATGCGTTGACACTGCTGCCAAAAGGGGCTGTCCTCGCGCTGTGTCACCTTGTAATGCATAACAATAAAATCGAGTATGGCCGACATTTCGCTATCAAACTTATTATTGTATTCGTCGATTGCGCTTTGGGTTATGCCATCGAAAGGGAATAGGCGCATTAAGCGTATAAGGCCAGTCATGATTAGATGGATACTGGTCGACTCTAAAGGCTCAATAAAGCCACTGGATAGCCCTAGCGCCACGCAGTTTTTATTCCAACCACGCCTGCGTTTTCCAGGAGTAAAACGAATCACTCTCGGCTCATTAATGGGCGCGCCTGTCACCTGCGATTTAAGTGTATTGATGGCGTCTTCATCGCTCATAAATCGGCTACAAAATACCAATCCATTACCCATTCGTTCTTGAAGAGGTATTTGCCAGCGCCAACCGGCCTGATGTGCCACACTTTTGGTGTATGGCACAGGCGGCGCTGTAAGCTCAGTTTGCATGGCTACCGCACTATCGCAAAATAGATAGTGTTGCCAATCGTCGTAACCGGTGTGAAGGGCTTGTTCAATAAGCAGCCCTTTAAAGCCTGTACAGTCTATGAAAAAGTCGCCATCTATGACTTCATCGCTTGCTAATCGAAGGGACTGGATGTTGCCTGATTGCGGGCATACTACGACCTTTTCTATATCTCCTTCCTTGTGAGTTACCCCAGCATCACACGCTAGAGACTTTAAAAATCGACCGTAAGCAACGGCATCAAAATGATAGGCAAAGTTAAGCGGCATGGCTTCTGATGTGGCGAACTTGCTCTGTTTAGCGGCAATAAGTTCCGAGCAATAATCACCAAATTCACCACCAAATCCGTATTCTTTAGCCCTCAGCCAAAAATGGTGAAACTCGCCAGCCCAACACTCTCTTCCGGTTATACCAAAAGAATGAATATAGCTGTGACCTTGTTCACGCCAATTTTCAAACTCAATACCCAGTTTGAACGTGGCTTGTGTGGCACGCATAAATGCTTTTTCGTCAATGCCAAGCAACTTGTGAAATGTTCTAATAGGCGGAATAGTCGCCTCGCCCACACCTACAATACCAATATCTTTCGACTCGACTAACGTAACGTTTATTGACTTACCCAAAAGCCGTGACAGCGCTGTGGCCGCCATCCATCCCGCAGTACCGCCACCCGCAATAACAACGTTCTTAACGGGCGTTTGATTTTTACTGCTATCTAAACCCGATACGGTCATAAGAGGTGTCCTTTTTATCTGAAGTATTTTTTATGTCATTACAACTCGAAGCTGAAGCGTGTTCGTTCTTTTCACGTTGAACAAGCGAGGGCACGTGTTGTTTTTCATTGTTGTAGCGCTTTGCAATATCATTGAGCAAAACTCTGTTAGACGGCAATCCCTGCAGATAAGCGTTTTTAGTTTGTTGTAAGGTTTCGCGAATGTGAACTGCTTTACGCTTATGCTCTTCATTTAGCCGTAAAGGCGATGTAGAAGAAGAAAAGCCCATTCCATACAGTACATACTGGTAGCTAGCAGAGGGGAAAATCTCTTCGTTCTCGATAAGATCTAAGCGTGAAGGGCTTTGATACTTCCACAGTTCAAGCAATTCAGCGAGAGAATCGGGTATGGACGCCTTCTCTCTTTGCGCTAACCAATACGGCTCTTCTCTATCGCTTAAAGCATAATGTAGTTTTAGAAAGTCGATAACGCGCTGCCAGCGATATGCAAAGCGCGAGTTGTAGCGCTTACTGACTATTTCCATGTGTGCTTTGTTTTGCGGAAAAGCCTCACAGAGCATACGTAAGCCAAGCTCGACCATAGCAATGGCTGATGCTTCAAGCGGTTCAACAAACCCCGAAGACATACCTAAGCTCAAACAGTTTTTTACCCAAAACTGTGATCTATAGCCAGGCTCAAAGGAGAGTGTACGAAAAGAAAGCTCTGCATCTTGTGCACTAGGGTAACGTTCACGAACGTAGTCAATCAGCACCTGCTTTGCTTGATCTTCATCTGTGAATTGAGAAGAGTAAACTAGGCCTACACCTCGGCGGTGCTGCAACGCAATATCCCACGTCCACCCACAGGTTTGTGCAGTGGCCACTGTGGTACTTTTTATTTCAGCATCTTCGTTTGAATAAGGCACTTGAAGCGCAACGGCGCGATCGTTGAGCATTGTGCGCTTAACGGGTATCCAGGGAATAGTAAAGTGTTTATTGATGAGCAGGCCGCTGTGGCCTGAACAGTCGATAAATAGATCGCCAACTATTTTTTCCCCGTCCTTTGTTGATACGCATTCAATATCTCCGTTTTGATGAGAGTGAACACTGTCAACATGACCAACAACATGGGCGACATTTGACTTGTCTACGCAATGATTTTTTAACAGCTCAGCAAGCTTTGTGGCGTCGAAATGGTAACCGTAATTGAGCACATGGGCGTAGTCCGGCGTAGCAATTTGCTTGGGCGCCTTGCCTGCGGCACACATGGCGGCTTGTAACGAAAACGCATCTTCGTATGACATATTGGGAGCGAGTTCTTGCCAGCAAGTATGAATATCAAGTTCGTTGTACCCTGTTGGAACGGTAAATGGATGATGATAGGAGTGCCCGCCTTTACGCCAATTAACAAAGCTGGAGCCTTGCTTGAAAGCGCCCTGACACAGGGTTAAGAATTCAGTTTCACTAATGCCGATATCAAGAAGGGTGTCGCGCAGTGATGGCCAAGAGCCTTCACCAACACCTATGGAAGGGATATTAGGAGATTCGATAAGGGTAATGGTGTGTTTCGCGCTTAGTTTTGCGGCTAGTACTCCAGCAGCAAGCCACCCTGCGGTGCCGCCACCGACAATGACGACCCTGTGCATATTGCCATGACTGTCTTTATCACTCATACGCTAAAACCACGATAATATCCAAAGCACTACCACTAAGTTTTTTAATCTGATTACTGTTTACTATTCACACAGCACTATGACAAAAAAACCCGCTAAAGCGCAACCCTAAGCACTTTAGCGGGTAAACACACCCCAATCGTTAAAACTTGTAGCGAACTCCCAGTGCATAGCGAGCGCCAAGCTCATCTAATTTCCACAACATAGCACTTGTTCTGCCGTGTCTACGGATATTTTCATCTGTGATGTTTATCCCTTCAAATGACACCGTAAGATCTTCAGTGATGTCGTAAGAAACATTGAAGTCTATTTGTGAATAGTCTTCGGTATAGCCCGGCTCATTAATGTACTGAGAGGTTGTATCAAGGAACTTATCACGCCAGTTGTAGGCAATACGCGCTTGCAAAGCATCTTTCTCATACATCAAGATGAGGTTTGCTGTGTCACTTAGTCCCACAAGGGCAAACTGAGTTATCGATGGATTTGCGTCATTATCAAAACCAATATCACCTTGCACTGTGGTGTAGTTAGCCAGTACCCCGAAGCCGCTATCACCAAAGAAGTGTTGCGCAGCAAGTTCGAAACCGTAAATATTCGCCGCTTTATTGTTAACAGGTTTAGAGTTAATGAAGGTAATCAACGGATCTTCGCTATTGGGCAGCACATCGAATTGCTGCTCAAACTGCTCGTCAGTCAATGAGTCATACTCGATACCGTTTTCCATCGCAGCAACCATGTTAAACAATGACGTATCATTAATTGGAATACCACGCGCCTCTAATTCAGCGCGAGCCGCCTCTGCACGCGGTCCATTGGTAACGTCTCTCAACCCAAAGATATTTTCTTCAACTTGTTCATTACCGATAAAGTTCTTAACACGCTTATCGTAAAAACCAACCGACACATAGCTTGTCTCATCGAAATAATATTCGAATGAAAGATCAAGGTTGTCTGATTCTAATGGTATCAGCGATGGGTTACCTGAACTCGCGGTGGCGGTAATGCTGTCAGTAAGAATTGTCGGTCCGCTTTGAGGCGATACTGTCGCAGCGGCGCTCAAGTTGTTGTACGTGGGTCGCGCTATTGTCTTACTGTAAGAGAATCGCGCAATCATGTTTTCAACAACTTCGATATCGAAATCTAATGCAGGAAGTACATGGTCGTAACTTGATTCAACTTCAACATCTTCCATATCGCTTCCAAAACGGACGTTGAAGTCATTATTACCTTCCCACGCAATGCCGCTAGGTAAACTTATATTTGCAATTGAAGTTACATCGGTATTTTCGTAGCGTACACCTGCCAACAGGTTGTACTCCATGCCGTTTAACTCGCCAGATAAATCCAATTCGAAATACACCGCAGTTATGTCTTCTTCAATAGTACGGTTAGTTGCAAACGGGTTGTTGGCAAGAAAATCAAAACCGTATTCTTGAGCAGCGAATGCACCAATTTGCGCAACACTACCGGTAAAGCCCTGAGAGAACATCCCCTCAGTATTGAAATCGCTAAACTCACTCGCCAAATCCAGCGGTGTTAAAGAACCAGCAGGAAGCTCACCCGGGTTCTCAATTCCCCAGTTGCCCATGGTGTGGCGAGTTAGAGATTGGAGCGATGTGCTCTCCATTGAGCGTGACTCAATACCAAAGTTAATGCTTCCGGTATCCATAACGTAAGAGCCATCAAGACGAGCTTGAGTAATTTCGGTGTCTTGCGACGAGAAATTCATGTCCAATATCGATGTACCTACATCATCTTGGTCAAGCACGCCATTTCCGTTAAGATTATCACGAGCTTCATCGTCAAAATCGACGAACATAATAGGGAAGTCGCCTCTGAAATCGACACCTTGCCCTTTAACTACGTTTGCGCCTAAACCAAGATTTGTCCACGTTCCATAGGGCGCATCTGGGCGTCCTTCTGCCGTCGAATTATGAAGGTCGAAGACTAGAGTTAGCTCGTCATTTACGAAGTACTCAAGGTTTAAGCCGATCGACTTGTTTTCGTTAACTTGGTTTAGTTCTTGAAGCGCCAAGCCTAGATCACGAGGTAGCAAATCTCGGCGTTCTTGAGTTATCAATACTGGCGTTTTTACCGTTTCATCATCAAAGGTTAGTTCGGTGAAGTACCTATCATCCATCCATATCGATTGCTCGGCTCGAGCTTCGTATAAGTCTTGCTTTGAATAGGTGTAATCAAGCGTGGCCGTCATTTTTTCTGAAGGAGCAAACTGGAACGTTAGCTGTGCATTCGTTCTTTCACGCTCTCGGTCTGCCATGTAATAACGTAAATCTGAGGGAATGGCGAAAAGCTGTCCCATGGCTGGTGCGTTGTTCAGCACAATTGGGTCACCGCTATCTGGGTTCGCTGGATCAGGTGATTGGGGCACCGTGCCATCAAATGGATTTACGCGCCACTCGTTCACAAACGCACCTTGTGCAGCACTGTCACGCTGTTGGAATGAACCGGTAAACGTAACGCCAAAGGTATTGTCATCATTGAGGTAATTGATAAAGCCTGAGACTTCAGGCGTAACATCATCACCTACACGGTTAGTCGTATCATGCAGTGCTTTTGCGCCTACACTTGCGGTAATGCCATTGTCAGATGCTTGAAAGGGACGTGCTGTTCGTATATTTACCGTAGCCCCAATACCCCCAGTTGCAATACTCGCTCTACCTGTTTTGTACACTTCAACCGCTCTAACACTTTCAGAAGCAAGGTCAGAAAAATCGAAGGCGCGAGAATTTGCTGCTCCGCCACCACCAGGTAACGCAGAACCAGGCATCGTACGTCCATTCAGCGTTACCATATTAAAGTCAGGTCCAAAACCGCGCGCTGTGACTTGGCTTCCTTCACCATTATTCCGACTAATTGAAATACCAGTGATACGCTGTAGTGACTCTGCTAAGTTGGTATCAGGAAATTTACCAATATCTTCTGCTGAGATGGCATCAACAACACCAGCAGAGTCACGCTTGATACCCATCGACTCTTGAACACTACTTCGTATACCTGATACCTGAATAACTTCTATGTCTTTTTCTGTTTCTTGCGCCGTCGCAGATGACATCACACCGCTACTCAAAGCGGTCCCGAGTATCAATGACAAACTTGCTGCGATCTTGCTTTTATTTGGTGTTGTTTGTGTCACGGTCTATCTCTCTTTAATAGTGGCTTTTATGTGAGTTGTGAACCTTATGCGCTACCAGAAAGGGCTTTCCCAAAGAGAAGCTAGAACACCCAGACGTAAGAAAGCGCTTTCCGAACATTAATTCAACAAAAGTTTAAGATCAACACATTTTTTACAATTAATTCACAGGCAACAACTGTATCGAGAACACCAAACTTCTCACAGGAAAATTAAAAACAATTTAATTCAATACTTTACAAGAAAACCAAAGCTCCATTAGATTCCGGTAATAGTCATTTAAATATTATCAGTCACTTAATTCCATTAACGTAAAAATGACATAAATATGAGAAAGCGCTTTCTAATTGTTTTTTATTTGTGCTATAAACCGCTTTGTTATTTCAGATTCATTGTACTGCCAGCATCCGTTTAGAATTTGTGCAGTAAGAAAAAGGTTATCGACATATGAAAAACATTTCGCTTCCCGCAGGCAGTCCCTTACTCAAAAATTCGTTTCTTTATGGAACTGCCACGTCAAGTTTTCAGATAGAAGGGGATGTCGATAACCGTCTCGAATGTATTTGGGATAGATTTTGTGAACGGCCTTCAGCCATCGCTGATCACTCCAATGGCGATGTCGCCTGTGATCATATTGCTCGCTGGAGAGAAGATTTCGACATTTTGTTAGACTTAAATGTAGATGCTTACCGTTTCTCTATTTCTTGGCCGCGCGTTATCACTCAAGAAGGTGAGCTAAACCCAAAAGGCGTTGCCTTTTATAAAACGCTAGTTGATGCGTTAAATGAAAAAGGCATTAAGCCATTTGTTACCCTTTATCACTGGGATCTCCCTCAGCACCTGGAAGATAAAGGTGGGTGGCTTTACCGACAAACTGCTTTTGCATTTGAAGACTATGTTGACAAAATTACGCAGGCGTTAGGCGAGTCCGTTTTTTCCTATGCAACGTTCAATGAACCTTTTTGCAGTGCTTATTTAGGGTATGAAATAGGCGTACACGCCCCGGGCAGAACAAGTAGAAAATACGGAAGAACTGCGGCTCATCACATTTTGCTAGCACACGGCCTTGGGATGAAGGTGCTTAGAAAAAATGTCCCAAATAGCGAAGCCGGTATAGTATTGAATTTTACGCCATGCTACCCCGCTACACAAAAGAAAGAAGACCTCTTAGCCACCCGCAAAGCAGATGACTATATCAACCAATGGTATATGCAGCCTGTAATGGAGGGAAGCTACCCCGAAGTGTTATTTGATATAGACGAAGCGGATAGACCACCAGTTGAAGCTGGTGATATGGAGACAATCTGTCAGCCCATCGATTTCTTAGGGGTAAATTTCTACACGCGATTACACTATTCTGCCCCCAGAGAGAAAGGCGCATTGTATTTCGAGCATCCTCATCAAGGTCCATTAACCGATATTGGTTGGGAAATCTATCCAAAAGCGCTTTATGATTTACTTACTTCATTAAACGAACGATATACGCTCCCTCCCATTTTTATAACTGAAAATGGTGCTGCAATGGCAGACGAACTCAAAGATGGTCTTGTTAATGATGTAGATCGGGTTGATTACTACAATGCCCATTTAAACATGGTACACAACGCAGTGATTGATGGAGTAGAAGTGAGTGGTTACTTCGCATGGAGCCTCCTTGATAACTTCGAGTGGGCGGAAGGATATGAAAAGCGATTTGGGCTAGTTTATGTGGATTTTGAAACGCAAAAGCGTACGCTTAAACTTAGCGCCAATGCTTATAAAGCGCTCATAGCAAGTCGAACATAACAACAGTGGAAATAGCAATGAACCATAAGCTGACATTAAAAGAAAAAGTGGGTTATGGCATGGGCGACGCTGCGGCCAATTTAGTTTGGCGGGGCGCACTTGCATATTTGGCGGTATTTTATACCGATACTTTCGGTATTACAGCCGCTGCAGCTGCGATGCTATTTCTTGTCGTTCGTCTTTCTGACGGTGTGACCGATATTATCATGGGAATGATTGCTGACAGAACCCAGACTAAGATGGGAAAGTTTCGCCCTTGGATATTAGGCTCCACTCCTTTTCTTGGCCTTTTCATGGTCCTTTGCTTTACCACACCTGATCTCTCGTATTCAGGCAAACTCATTTACGCTTACCTGACCTACATCGGACTAACCTTAGCGTATACGGTTAATAATGTACCGTACTCAGCGCTAATGGGCGTGATGACCAGTGATGATAGAGAGCGTACAAGTTTGTCTGGCTTTCGTTTTGCTGGGGCATTCTTTGGTGGACTGCTTGTTATGGGATGTTTGCCTATGCTGGTGGACTTGCTAGGCCAAGGGAACACTGCTGTAGGATATCAATATACCATGTGGTTGTTTGCCACGTTGCTTGTCATATTAATGTGTGTAACAGTTTTTACCACGAAAGAGCGCGTTACGTTGCAGCAGCTTTCAAAGCCTCAAGACACTAAACTCGACTCTCCAAAAACAGAGACAGGTACCCAAGTAGCGCCCGCTCCTCGTTCACTAACATCTGAACTCATCGACTTGGGAAAGCAACTACCGTTAATTCTAGTTCCTCTTTTAGCAATAACCGCCTTCTTTTATTATCGAGACGTTTTAACTGGGGCAATCTTCATTATTGTTATAGCGCTTACTACTATTGCAATTAAACGGTTAACTCGCCGACCGGAAGCCGAGAACACCCGTTCTCAGCAGGATATTATCGACCTGCTTTCCAACAAACCCTGGCTAATTTTGTTAGGAATGGGTTTTCTAACCATGATGTTTAATGGCATCAAATATGGCGTTATTGCCTACTATTTCAAATATTACATGGGCAATGAGCTACTCACAGGCTACTTTTTCATTTCACTGCTGGTGGTGTCGATTTTCGGCGCATTAGCAACGTCCAAATTAGCCGCTATGTTTGGTCGCAAGAAGCTCTTTATTATCGCGCTGTTAGCAAGTAGCGTATTGACCTCTGGCATTTATTTTGTTCCTCAGAAAAGCGTGAGCGCCATATTCATTCTAGGTTGCAGTGCAGAGTTTTTTGCAGCCATATTGCCTACCTTATTTTTCTCTATGCTAGGAGACTCGGCAGACTACAGCGAATATAAGACAGGTCGAAGAGCCACCGGACTCGTCTACTCTGCAGGCTCTTTTGTTCAAAAAACAGGGGGAGGCTTCGCAGGGGCGCTCGTCTTGTTGGTATTAGGAAGCTATGGCTATAACGGTCTTGATATCAATACAATTAATCAAACGCTCCCGGGTATGAAGTCTTTAATGAGTTGGATACCGGCGCTATTTGGCTTTGCTGGCGCGGCGTTAATCTGTCTGTACCCATTAAATGACGAAAAACAAAAAGAAGTTACACAAGCTTTACTCTCTCGACGTAGCGAACAACCGCCGATATCGGCATAATACAGTCAGTTAGAGTGATTGTTTTAGAGAACGAGGTCTTATCACGTGCCCACCATTTATCAAGTTGCCGAGCGTGCAGGTGTTTCTTTATCTACGGTATCCCGCGTATTAAATGGTAAGGCTTCGGTAAACAAAGTACTGAAAGAACGCGTAGAGAAAGCGGTTAAAGAGCTAAATTACCGTCCAAACTCTGTCGCTCGTTCATTGGCAAATAACCGCACTGACAGCGTCGGAGTACTTGTACCTGAACTCAACGCCCCGTTTTTTGGCGACCTGATGCAGGCAGTAGAGTCAACGCTGCGCGCTGCAGATAAACATGTCATTATTTCGGTAGGACGAAATTGCCTAGAAACAGAGAAAGATGCGGTAGAGTTTCTTATTAGCCGTAACTGCGATGCACTCATCATGCATGCAGAAGCATTATCCGATGAGTATTTATTGGAGTTAAACCAGTCGAAACTTCCCGTTGCTTTGGTTAACAGACAGGTGGAAGGGCTACCTGAGGCATGCACTAGCCTCGATAATGAAAAGGGTGGATATCTGGCTACCCGCCACTTACTCGAGCTAGGCCATAAAGACATTGCATATATTTCTGGACCGACTGACAAGTGTGACGCGAGCTTGCGCTTGGAAGGACATAAACGCGCCTTGTCGGAAGCAGGGTTGCCCATAAACCCACAGTTGATATTTAACGGCGACTATTCTGAAGAAGACGGGAAGATTGGCCTGTTAGAGCTCATGGCGCGCTATGTGCCTTTCACGGCTTTAGTGTGCGCCAACGATTGGATGGCATCGGGTGCGATAAGCTGCGCGAGAGATTTAGGCATGAGCCTTCCCCACGACTTGTCTGTGGTTGGTTTCGATGACGTGGTATTTGCCCACCATGTTTTTCCTCGTCTTACCACGGTCAGTAACCCAATTGCGGAAATGGCTGAAATGTCAGCCAAGTACATTCTTAATAAAGTATATGGTCAGGCTAATAACGTTCAGCTGTATTTCGAACCTTCCTTGGTTGTTCGGGAATCTACGGTAAAACATGAAGGATGAAGCCAAGCTGGTAAGTCGAAAACCGACGCTCATCTAAACTCTTAATTAAAACTTTCAATTAAGTGCCTTTCGCTCCCAATAGCGCACTTTGCTATCCACCTTAATAATGATACGACCCACAATAGACGCGAAGGCCTGTCTTACAAGTATTTAAGCCAAGGGGCGTGGTGCTTTGATTTATAGGCGCTAAACCATTTAACAGGGAAATAAAGCACTAAACTAAGGCCAGCAGCTATTAACCATATTTGATAAATATGGTCTACGCCCACGTATTTTCCTTTATTCGCCCCCCAAATAAAGAATGCAATACCGTACATCACCAGCAATACGTACAAATGCAGGATGTAGAAAAACATCGGGACCGAGCCAAAGGTGTCGAGAAACGCAAACTGCGTATCCTTAACGCGCTCGAAAGCAAACAACAATAGAAACATGCCGGCCAGCGTAAAGAGCAAAAATGCTAAAGATGGGGGGTATTTGGTCAAATTAAGTAATGACATCAACGTAGTGATGGCACTTTGTTGTAGCTCCCAAGGCAAGGTCTCACCATAAATATTTAAACCGCGAAGTAGGAAAAATAGGCTGAGCGACACTGCAAATAAACCAAGCAACCACCGACCGCGTCGCGCTTTATCAAGCTGTTGACTGTAAAGGGGCCCACATGCATAACCGAGCAGTATTACCCCTATCCAAGGAAGTACGGGATAACTCACTTTAATGTTTAGGGCGGCTGACTGAAGTATATATCCTCTATCGTGCAGCATTGTCCAAAGCGTATAGCCTGTTTCATGTGGAACATAGCTAATTGGCGTTAGTGCATTATGTCCAAAGACGATTAAGAGGCCTAAAATGAGCAACAGAGTTCTTGGAAGATAACTCAATACAGCCAGAGCAATCATACTGATACCTATGGCCCACATCACCTGAAGATAAAGCGTTTGGAAACTCGCCCCCCAGCTAAACGTAATAAATGTGACCTCTAAGAACAAAATAAACAATCCACGCTTAATTAAGAACTCTCTGACATTACGTGTCGGCTTGGCCTTATTCGTTGAGTCCATTGGATTGGCATAGAGCCATGCAGACAGCCCCGTCAAAAACACAAATGTGGGTGCACAGTAATGGGCGGCTAACCGTGTGAAAAATAGAGAAGGTGACGTGGTATCGATATCCATAGGATCAGATACCTGCAAATGCAGAAAAAAGCGCTCTCGCACGTGATCGATAAGCATAATCAGCATGACCAAGCCACGCATCATATCGATGCTTCGAATACGGTTTCGTTGAATACTAGAAGACATTTTAGCCATTACATCAAGGAGGAAATATTTGCTATCAACACAACTTCGTTCAGAATTTAGCGGTAGTTTTAGCCACTCACAGCATCGATAGTTAAACGATTAACCCAATGCTATAACATTGCAGTAAACAGTGGCAATTATTTGCTTCGAATATACTAATGATGCGTTCAACAGCATAATAAGAAATACTAGAAGAAAAACGGAGTCACTATGAAATATCTATTGTTAGGTCTGGTCATGCTTGCTGTTGCGACGACGGCCGTTGCGAACAACGACCGCGACGCAGTGAATCAGACACTTAATGCTCTACATCACAATGCGTCTATTGCAGACTTTGAGCAGTATTTTGGTTTGTATCACGACAGCGCGATCTTTATTGGCACCGACGCATCTGAGGTATGGACCAAAGAAGCGTTTAAGGCGTATGCCAAACCTCACTTTGACAAGGGCAGAGGATGGACATACCACCCGCGAGACAGGCATATCTATTTTTCCCCTAAACACGATGTAGCCTGGTTTGATGAACTGCTCGATAATGAAAGCCTGGGAGAAACACGAGGCACGGGTGTCTTAATAAAAGAGGGAGCGAAGTGGAAAGTAACCCAATACCATTTAACAATCCCTATCCCCAACGCGCTTGCAGATAGCGTTGCTAATCAAATTAAAACCATGCAATAAAAAAAGCCCCGACGTAACGGGGCCTTTGTTTCTCTTTAAATCTTAACTACCTTTAGGTATTAGACTGTGTGAGTGGTTGAATTTCCATCTCTACTCGACGGTTCATCGAGCGGTTTGCTGCACTATTGTTAGGTACTTTAGGTGCGTATTCGCCCATACCTACCGTCGTGATACGCGTCGGGTTAACAGAATAGTTAATAAGTAAATTCTTAACCGCTCCTGCACGACGCTCAGACAAAGACTGGTTGTACTGCTCAGAACCAGTGTCATCCGTATGGCCTTTGATCATAAGAACGGTTTTTTCGTAATTGTTTACGACTTTGGCAACGTCTTGAAGAACCGGATTGAAGTTAGGGCTGATGCTAGAACTGTCAGTAGCAAAGGTAATGTCGCCCGGCATGATCAATCGCAGATTATCGCCTTCTCGCACAACTTGAACGCCAGTATCAGAAAGCTCATTTCGAAGCTCTTCTTC
Source organism: Alteromonas sp. W12 (assembly GCF_001924945.1). Lineage (NCBI taxonomy): Bacteria > Pseudomonadati > Pseudomonadota > Gammaproteobacteria > Alteromonadales > Alteromonadaceae > Alteromonas > Alteromonas sp. W12. The sequence continues at coordinate 59,150 of NZ_LQXH01000008.1, read as the reverse complement.
CTGTTTGTCCATGTAGTTACCTATCGCACCACCTGCGATTGCACCTACCGCAGCGCCCCACGCATAACGACTTTTGTCGTTATCACCTGTCGCTTTACCCAGCAATGCGCCTACTACTGCACCAATAGCGGCACCTTTTTGCGTATTATTCGGATCAGTTGCGCAACCTGCTACCGTTAGTGACGCAGCAATCAAACTTACAGCAAGAGTCTTTTTCATAACTTCCTCTTATTTCAATTAAAAGCTCAATATTGATGAGTTTCATTTATCCATTGCCACTCTCAATAAGCTCAGTGTTAGTTTTGCATTAAACAACTACAGTGATAGCAATTAGCGTTCCACTGGCAAATATTCTGTATGTAAGCAATAACGAGTATCTGAGCGCCACGAGTTCGTTTCCTGCTTAACTTTTCCTAAAAATCAGCACTCATAGGCACTACAGCACTTCATGTTTAGAGGATTGTAGGACATCAAACCTGAACGTTAGCTAAATGAACGTTGGAATAAAGAAGAAAAAATGCGTTGGTACACAGTGTAAATACTACACTGTGTTGCTAAAAAGTAACGTTTTAGCCTATTGAAACTGAACGCTCAAAAAATGCGTTCACATCAATCTTATAGTCAGACGCTATGACGGCTTTGTTGATACTGATTGTTTTATCCGATGATAGGTCAACATCTTTCGGCGTTAGATAGTGATTACTGCGAACCGAATAAAAAACCTTTACGAGTGGCGTAAGCGGGGAGTCTCTCTGTTCAAGCACCATCGCTAATTTATCATTTGATAATAGAACTAGGCTCCCTACGGGGTATACGCCCAGACACTTTATAAACTGTTGAACGAGCGACTGGTCAAGACGCGTTGGCGCATCACTCATCAAAATAGAGAATGCCTTTTGGCTAGACATACCGGCCTTATACACCCGGTCCGCGGTGAGTGCATCGTACATATCGGCAATGGCAAGCATTCGGCCTGCTTGACTAATATCCTCACCTTTGGTCCCAGCAGGGTAGCCTAACCCGTCCAATCGCTCATGATGCTCACTAATCGCTTGAATCAGTGGCTGCGCAATTTCCGTACTTTTTAAATAGTCGACCCCGTGCTTTACATGACCTTTCATGATCTCCATTTCGCTGTCCGTAAGGCGGCCTGGCTTATGAAGAATTTCATCTGGAATTTTGATTTTGCCCAAGTCGTGTAGAAAGCCAGCATAGGAAAGGTCTTGCACCTCTTCTTCAGACATCCCTAAATACTTGCCAAAGTTGGCGAGTAAAATAGCAACGTTCAGAGAATGCTCTAGTAAATAGTCGTCTTTTTCTCGAATTTTAGTTAGACAAAGCAACGCATCGGGGTTTCTATCTACCGACTCTACCAACTTGTTTGAAAATGCTTTGGGAATACTCGCATCAAAAGGCGTCTCTTTTTGTACATTGGCAAGTAACAACTTTTGAATTGCCTTTCCTTGCTCGTGAAGCTTTGCGGCTCTTACCAGCTCATTTTCGAGTGATACTTTTTTTGATTTTACCGGCTGATCAGAAGGCGAGTTTTGGTGCTTTTCCACAGTGGCCGATGAGCTAGGTTGCTCAACGTTAAACGCCTTATCTGTATCAATGGCGAGGGTTTTCACACCTCGCTTTCTAAGTGTTTTAACCACGTCATCAGACGTAACGCGGCCTTGGCTCGTAACCCTCAACGCACCTTTTTGCTCTAAAATTTGATGAACAAACATGCCTGGCACTAACTGATCAATAGTAATCTTTTTTATCATCTTATATGCACTGCACTATATTAATCGCCATATATTTGCTAACTGCTTTCATATAAAAAGTGAAAGCTCAGTACTCTAACTCTACTAGTATAGTGTGTAAATCTGGCTTCCAACCAAACTTCGTCATATTCACTCGGTAGTTTTTAACGACCACACCTTCCTCTGCTAATCGCTCTCGCTGCTCATCCGCTTTATCAGAGCCAGCAGGAAAAGCAATTTTACCGTCAGCACGTAGTACGCGATGCCAGTGGCAGTCAGCATTTATCTCTCTTAAACACTTTCCCATCATTCTAGCTCTGCCGGGTAATCCACACAGGTCAGCGAGCAAGGCGTAACTTATTACCTGTCCCTCAGGCACTAAAGAAAGCGTTTTCTCTACTCGAGATTGTACTGCTTCATTCGGCATGTTGTATATTATCCTATCTATTAAGTTACTTAGTTAATAAGTGCGATAAACGTTCAAAAGAGAATAAAGAAATTCAGTTATGCGCCTTTATTGTGAACACTGTGGATATCCTCAAAAAACCTGTATTTGCTCTCACATTAACACAGTAGATACATCGTTAGAGATTGTGATAGTTCAACACGAAAAAGAAGCACTTCACGCCAAGAATACGGCGCGCTTAGTTTCATTGTGTATTCCTTCGACGCGAATCATACTTGCTAATGATGTCGTCGCTATGCAATCCCTATCCGAACACTGCTCACGTCGACATTCAGTGCTTGTTTACCCAAGTGAATGCAGTACACCGATAGAAAGTGTCGATGCCGTTGCACGTTCTGAGATCACAACGCTAATTCTAATAGATGGAAGTTGGAAACAAGCATTTGGTCTAGTGAAACAGAACCCATGGTTAACAAAGTTACCAGCGTTTCACTTCATTTCTGCACCCACTTCTAACTATGCTATTCGTCATACCACATTAAGCAATGCACTTTCCACGCTAGAAGCAACAGCTTATGCACTACAGTGCTTAGATCAAATCGACGTTTCTGGGCTTTACAGAGCACAGAGAGCCTTACAAGATAAGTGGCAAGGCCCTATGTCACATAGAAGGCATTTCTAGCGTAGAACTTCGTTTAGCGCACATTACGCGTTCATGGGAATGAAGCCCTTTTGATCTTTGACTAAACTTATCCAATTTCGAATGGCGGGATAGGCGGAAAGGTCAAACCCGCCCTCGTGGGCAACGTGGGTATACGCAAACAATGAAATATCCGCAAGAGTTAACGTGTCACCTAGCAAAAACGGCGTAATTTTAAGTTGATGCTCCATGACAGCTAGTGCGCGATATCCACCCGCTTGTTTAGATTCGTACTCCGCTCTCCTGTCCTCGGGTAGCCCTAAATAAACATTGATGTAGCGAGCAACGGCGATATAAGGCTCGTGACTGTATTGTTCGAAAAACTGCCACTGTAAAAGTTGCGAAAAACTATAGGGAGAAGAGGGGATTAAAGGAGTGTTAGATGCTAGATAGTGCATGATGGCATTGGATTCTGACAACACCCTGCCGTCGTCTAGTTCAAGCAAAGGAATTTTCCCATTAGGGGTCTTTTCTAGGAAAGAAGGAGCGCGTGTTTCTCCTTTCATAATGTCCACATCAATCCATTCGCAGGTTTTACCTAACAAAGAAAGAAGCAGTTGGAGTTTGTAACAGTTTCCTGAACGCGTGTCGCCGTATATTCGCACAATGATATCTCTATGACCTAAGAAGATTTACCATACCAACGCAATGTGAATACGACAATTATTAATAGCTGTTAGGGTGCGAGAAGGAATTAAGCGAGCCTTGTCTAGATACCACATAGACCGCCGCGAAAAGATAAGGCAAAGATCAACAGACCCGAATAGACTAATGATAGCGAGGGAGTTGAATTAACCATTCAACAATGAACAATAGAACCCAAGAAATCGGTATTAACGCAATACACGCAGCCACTCTAGCCTTATCTCTTGGGGCAAAAACCCTCGCCCCCATTTTTAAGACTCGTTCTTTTTCGCTTTCTAGTTGCTCAATTGACGCAGCTGTAGAGAATTCTTCGTGCTTTGCACATCGTTTAATACCGTCTTCTATGTTTTCCTCAAGGTGCAGAACAGCAGCTTTCTGCTCTTTCTCAAGCATACTTTTAAGCTTTATTACCGGCCAAAATAGATAAACGCTCACTATCCCCGTGAAGAACGTCACTACTAGTACATCAATGGAAGGAATGTCTTTTTTCAACCAAAAGATAGGAAAAATGGCCAGTGCTCCCATCGCAAATATGCTGTTAGTTGTTCCTAATTTTAAAATCGTCATGATGGACTTAAGTCGGTCAATATTTCCACCGGCTTGGGGCAAAACTTTAGAAGTTAGGTACTTAATGTTGGAGGAGATCTGAAACAAAAATAAAATGGCCAAGAACCAAAAGGGGACGGCTGTGGCCGTTAAGAATAAAACGTGTATTTCTTGTTTTACCGTGATCAATCCTTCGAATATGCAGTACACGATCGTGATCATAATAGAAATGATGATTGCATTGAAAATATGGTGTCTAAATTCAATGGCGAGTTCTCGCCTATGCGCCGAAAACTGACTAAGCTGATTGGTTTTTACAAGCAAAGAAATAAGGGTGCTAGCCACGTTTTGATGCATTAAACGAAGCGCAAACCAAAAGTATCCTGTAATAAGCGACATACCAATAGCAGAGTTGAAGTCGCGCTGTGCACGTACATTTCCCACTTCAGGCCAATCTAACGCACCCGTAAAATAATGCACTGAAAGTAAAATCAGTGTTGTAAGCAGAGGAAAAAATCCAATAGAGGCACCTTTGTGCATGTTGGAATACGGGTTAAGCTTCATTTCTATAATTCGTTACAGGCAAAGGTGGCACTAGAATTAGCGCCGATTACGTTTTAATTTAAATCGGTTAAAACGCTCTAACGATAAGCTTTGTGTAGTGCGATAGCAATAAAAATAAACGTAAGAGAATGTGAACGACCACTTTTCGTTCGGCAATAAAAAACCCGCCATTTGGCGGGTTTTTTCAAAGCTGTGCTTTTTACTTGCGTAACTTCTGAATAAGACGAAGTTGAGCAATAGCTTCTGCAAGCTCGTGAGCTGCTTCAGCGTAGTTAAAGTCAGCGCCTGGATTGGCGATGTGCTCTTCTGCACGTCGTTTGGCTTCTTCTGCTGCCTGCTCGTCAAGATCTTCAGCTCGAACCGCGGTATCAGCCAGTACGGTAACATTGCCAGGTTGTACTTCTAGTACACCACCAGCAACATAGATTACTTCTTCTTCACCGTGCTGTTTAACCAAACGCACCATACCAGGTTTAATAGCAGAGATAAGTGGCGCGTGCCCTGGGTGAATACCCAGCTCACCTTCGCTACCTGTCACCTGAATCGCTTCAACGCGACCTGAGAAAATCGCTTTCTCCGCGCTTACTACGTCCAAATGTACTGTCATTGCCATGTGAACCTCCTGATTAGGTACGTTAGCATGATGCTAGGCTAGCAACTGCTAGCCCTGTCATTATGCTTTCTTGGCTTTCTCTAGCGCTTCTTCGATAGAACCAACCATGTAGAAGGCTTGCTCTGGAAGGTGATCGTACTCACCGTCTAGAATGCCTTTAAAGCCACTGATTGTGTCTTTTAGCGATACATATTTACCAGGTGCACCAGTAAATACTTCTGCTACGAAGAACGGCTGAGATAGGAAACGCTGAATCTTACGAGCACGTGATACCACTTGCTTGTCTTCTTCAGATAGTTCGTCCATACCTAGGATCGCGATGATGTCTTTCAGCTCTTTATAGCGCTGAAGAACAGTCTGTACGCCACGTGCTACGTCATAGTGCTCTTGACCAATTACTAGCGGGTCTAGCTGACGAGACGTTGAATCTAGTGGGTCTACCGCAGGGTAGATACCAAGAGACGCGATATCACGAGAAAGTACTACCGTTGCATCCAAGTGAGCAAAGGTTGTCGCTGGAGATGGGTCAGTCAAGTCATCCGCAGGTACGTATACCGCTTGGATTGAAGTGATTGAACCTGTCTTCGTTGACGTAATACGTTCCTGAAGTACACCCATCTCTTCTGCAAGAGTAGGCTGGTAACCTACCGCAGATGGCATACGACCTAGAAGTGCTGATACTTCAGTACCTGCTAGGGTATAACGATAGATGTTATCTACGAAGAATAGAACGTCACGGCCTTCGTCACGGAACTTCTCAGCCATTGTTAGACCGGTAAGTGCAACACGTAGACGGTTACCCGGTGGCTCGTTCATCTGACCGTATACAAGCGATACTTTATCAAGTACGTTTGATTCGTTCATTTCGTGATAGAAGTCGTTACCCTCACGCGTACGCTCACCAACACCAGCGAATACTGAGAAACCGCTGTGCTCGATTGCGATGTTACGGATAAGTTCCATCATGTTTACGGTTTTACCTACACCCGCACCACCGAATAGACCAACTTTACCACCCTTAGCGAATGGGCAAACCAAGTCGATTACTTTGATACCAGTTTCTAGTAGTTCTACCGAGCTAGACTGATCTTCGTAGCTAGGCGCTTCACGGTGAATAGACATACGCTCTTCTTCACCAATTGGACCTGCTTCGTCGATTGGGTTACCCAATACGTCCATGATACGACCAAGTGTCTTCGTACCAACTGGAACCATGATTGGGTTACCGGTATTTTCTACTGCAAGACCACGTTTTAGTCCGTCAGTAGTACCTAGTGCGATGCCACGAACAACACCACCACCTAATTGCTGTTGCACTTCCAGGGTTAGACCTGACAAGTCACCTTCGGTAACTCGTAGTGCGTCATAAACTCTTGGTACCGCATCTTGTGGAAATTCAATATCCACAACGGCGCCAATGATTTGGACGACCTTACCTTGACTCATAATTTGTCCTCGTTATCTCTTTTAAACCTTTGCCTACACCGCTGCGGCACCGCTCACAATCTCACTGATTTCTTGTGTGATTGCAGCCTGACGCGCTTTGTTATATACCAGTTGTAACTCATCAATGAGGTTACCGGCGTTGTCGGTTGCTGCCTTCATGGCAACCATTCGCGCAGCTTGTTCTGACGCCGCGTTTTCTACAACACCCTGATACACCTGAGACTCAATGTAACGAACCATTAGTGCTTCCAAAATTTCTTTTGGATCTGGCTCGTAGATGTAGTCCCAACGATGTTGATATTCTTCGTCTTCTGACTTTGGCAAAGGCAATAACTGATTGATCACAGGTTTCTGTGTCATGGTGTTAACGAAGTCATTGAATACCAAGAATACTCGGTCAATTTGTCCTTCGTCGTACGCTTTAAGCATAACGCGTACAACACCCACTACATCGCTCACAGACGGCTTGTCACCTAAACCAGATTCAGCAGCAAGCAACTTGCCACCAAAGCGGTTGAAGAAACTGCACGCCTTAGAACCTAATGCAGCGAAATCCACTTCTACACCCTGTTCACGCCATTTTTTGACGTCTTGAGTGACGAGCTTAAATTCATTGGTGTTCAAGCCACCACATAAGCCTCGGTCAGTGGAAATCACAATGTAACCGACGCGCTTGACTTCACGCTCTTCCAAATAAGGATGGCGATATTCAAGGTTACCGTTTGCAATGTGACCAATCACTTTAAGCATATTTTGTGCATATGGACGGCCAGAAGCCATGCGTTCCTGCGCCTTTTTCATTTTAGACGCAGCAACCATTTCCATCGCACTGGTAATCTTCTGAGTATTTTTGATACTCCCAATCTTACCTTTTATTTCTTTACCGCTGGCCATGACTATCTCTCCGATTACTCAACGAATTGCGCTGGTGGTTAAACACCAGCACCATTGATTACCAAGTTTGTGTCGCTTTAAAGTTTGTTAAAGCGTCGTTCAACTTAGAGGCAATCTCGTCGTTGTAGTTACCTGATTCGTTGATAGTCTTCATAAGGTCAGCGTGTTCGCTGTTCATGTAAGAGTGAAGAGCGGCTTCAAAATCTAGGATTTTGTTAAGCTCGATACCCTTAAGGAAACCTTTTTCTACCGCGAACAGAGATACACCCATATCAGCAATTGAAAGTGGTGCGTACTGCTTCTGCTTCATTAGCTCAGTTACGCGCTCACCGTGCTCAAGTTGCTCACGAGTTGCGTCATCAAGGTCAGAAGCAAACTGCGAGAACGCCGCAAGTTCACGATACTGAGCTAGGGCTAGACGGATACCGCCACCCAACTTCTTGATGATTTTAGTCTGTGCAGCACCACCAACACGAGATACCGAGATACCAGCGTTAACCGCTGGACGGATACCTGCGTTAAACAAGTCAGTTTCTAGGAAGATCTGACCGTCGGTAATTGAGATTACGTTAGTTGGTACGAATGCAGATACGTCACCAGCTTGCGTTTCGATAATTGGAAGCGCAGTCAATGAACCTGTCTTGCCTTTCACTTCGCCGTTTGTGTAACGCTCAACGTATTGTTCGTTTACACGTGCAGCACGTTCTAGTAGACGTGAGTGAAGGTAGAATACGTCACCTGGGTAAGCTTCACGGCCTGGTGGACGCTTAAGTAGTAGTGAGATTTGACGGTAAGCAACAGCTTGCTTAGACAAATCATCATATACGATTAGCGCGTCTTCACCGCGGTCACGGAAGAATTCACCCATAGTACAACCAGAGTAAGGCGCTAGGTATTGAAGCGCAGCAGACTCAGATGCAGATGCTGCAACCACGATAGTGTGGTCAAGTGCACCGTGCTCTTCTAGTTTACGTACTACGTTAGCGATAGTAGATGCTTTCTGACCAACCGCTACGTACACACATTTAATGCCTGTACCTTTTTGGTTGATGATAGCGTCAACAGCCATTGCTGTTTTACCACACTGACGGTCACCGATGATAAGCTCACGCTGACCACGACCTACTGGGATCATGGCATCAACTGACTTATAACCAGTCTGTACTGGCTGGTCTACCGATTGACGCTCGATTACGCCAGGTGCAATTTTTTCAACTGGCTCGAAACCAGCTGCGTCGATTGCGCCTTTACCATCGATAGGCTCACCTAGTGTGTTAACAACACGACCTAGTAGTGCATTACCTACTGGTACTTCAAGAATACGACCAGTAGATTGTACTTTATCGCCTTCTTTAAGGTCCGCATAAGGACCCATAACAACTGCACCTACAGAGTCTCGCTCAAGGTTTAGTGCAATTGCGTAACGGCTTCCAGGAAGCTCGATCATTTCACCTTGCATTACATCTGCAAGGCCGTGAATGCGGATAATACCGTCTGTTACTGCGACGATAGTACCTTCATTACGTGCTTCACTGCTTACATTGAACTGTTCAATTCTTTTCTTGATCAGTTCAGCAATTTCAGTGGAATTAAGTTGCATGCTCTTATCCCCGTTATGCTTGCAACGCGTCTGCTAGACGGTTCAATTTCGACTTTACGGAACCATCAATAACTGTATCGCCGGCATTAATTACCATTCCAGCGATCAGGGCAGGGTCCACGTTACAATTAAGCTTCACTTTACGTGCCAAACGTTTTTCCAAAGATGCAACCAACTCGTTTTGTTGTGCATCAGTCAGCGTAGATGCTGAGGTTACGTCCACTTCTATTTCTTTGTCGTAATCTGCTTTAAACGCATCAAACAAAGTAGAAATTTCAGGCAACGCGGCTAAACGTTTATTCTCAGCCAAAACCTTAACCAGGTTTTGGCCGTGTTCGTCGAGTTGCTCACCACAAACATTGTTAAAAATGTCGGCAAGCGTGTCAGCGGCAACCGCACCAGACAAAAGCTGGTGCATGTCATCGTTCGCTGCTACAGCGCCTGCAAAGGCGAGCATTTCTTGCCATTTTGCAACGGCATCTTTCTCGACAGCAAAATCGAAAGCAGCTTTAGCATAAGGACGAGCAACGGTTGTCAATTCAGACATGGCTCATCTCCCTATTAAAGCTCAGCGACAAGTTTTTCAACAATGTCGTTTTGTGCGTTTGCATCGATTTCACGTTGTAAGATTTGCTGTGCGCCAGCTACTGCAAGTGCAGAAACCTGCTTGCGCAAATCTTCTTTGGCACGATTGCGTTCAGCTTCAATCTCGGCATAACCAGAAGCGATAATCTTTTCGCGTTCCGCATGGCCTTTTTGCGTTTCTTCGTCAACCAATTGGTTGGCGCGCTTTTTGGCCTGCTCGATAATTTCAGCTGCTTGCGCTTTCGCATCTTTAAGCTGCTCTGTTGCTTTCGCTTGAGCTAGCTCTAGGTCTTTCTCTGCACGTTCAGAAGCTTCAAGCCCATCGGCAATTTTCTTCTGACGTTCTTCAATCGCTGCCATTAGTGGAGGCCATACATATTTCATGCAGAACACCACGAACACAGCGAAAGCGATTAATTGACCAATAAAAGTGGCGTTAATATTCACTATCGCCTCTCCTCATAAAAGTTCGCTAGAGTATGAATTAAAGTAGGTACTGAGGTGGAGCGAACAATAGGAATAGTGCGATACCAACACCGATCATCGCGATGGCGTCGATAAGACCCGCTACGATGAACATTTTAACTTGTAGTTGTGGTGCAAGTTCTGGTTGACGAGCAGCAGACTCTAGGAATTTACCACCTAGAAGACCGAAGCCGATAGCGGTACCAAGAGCACCCATACCAATTAGGATAGCAACTGCGATTGCAAGCATGTTTAAATCTCCGATTTAAAGTTTAGTTAAGGTTAATGTTTAAAATAAAACTCGGTTAAAAACGGTACCGGCAAACCTATTCCCGGTACCCGTTAATTCTTAGTGGTCTTCTGCCGCTAGGCTTAAGTACACGATGGTTAGCATCATGAAAATAAACGCCTGAAGCGGAAGTACCAGAATATGGAACACAGCCCACATGAAGTGCAGTGGAAGCTGGAAATAACCAATTGTAGCAATCAAAATGAAGATTAGCTCACTGGCATACAAGTTACCGAACAAACGCAGCGCTAGTGAAAGCGGACGCGCAAGCAAAGTAACGGTTTCAAGAATAAAGTTCACCGGAATGAAAAGCGGGTGACCGAAAGGCTGCATAGTAAGCTCTTTAGTAAAGCCACCAATGCCTTTCATCTTGATTGAATAGTAAAGAATTAGGATGAATACACCCGCCGCTAGTGCAAACGTAAGGTTAAGGTCAGTGGTTGGAACTGCCTTCATGTATACGTCGTGTGGATCCATACCAAACGCTGAAGAACCAATTAGGCCTGCGATAGTAGGCAGCACGTCAACAGGGATAAGGTCCATAAGGTTCATTAGCAATACCCATACAAAGATAGTCAGTGCTAATGGCGCAATAAGTGCGCTCTTACCGTGGAAAGTGCTCTTCACGTTATCATCGACAAACTCAACGATTAGCTCAACAAATGCCTGCATTTTGCCAGGCACGCCGGTTGTAGCTTTTGAAGCAACGCTTCTAAAGATAATTAGGAAAAGAAGACCAAGACCGATAGACCATGCCAGTGTATCAACATGCCATGCCCAAAAACCAGCGTCAGAACACGCTTTATTAAAAGCTATTCCGTTGTCAGTTGAGCACATGGTGGCATTGGTCAAGTGGTGCTTGATGTATTCTGAGGTAGTGTATTCAGATGCCATTGTTTAACCCAAGTTGTAAAGTGTAAAAATTTGGTGACTGGTTCTTTAGTCTCAATCGGTCGATTACGTTGTTTTCGTTATCGCAACGCCATGCGTTGTCTTTATTCTTTCGTACCGTAGTGAAACATGGCTAGCGCATGGCTAGCGGTTGTAATCACGAACGCTGCAAAAATCTCAAGCGGCGTAGCATTCAAGCCTTTAAACGCAATTACAAATAAAATGATTGTCAGTGCCAGCTTCATTTTTGAGCCTTGGCTAAAACTTCGTGCAACAAGGTCGTTTTTACTGGCGCCTGCATAGCGAAATGCAAAGCCAGCAAACACTATTGTAGGCAGTATACTTATTAAGGCACCTGCCGCTGCCGACATGGCGGAATGACTTCCTCCTGCGGCGCCTGCGAAAGCGGTAACGACTAGGGCTGTAATAGCCTGAAAAAGTAGCCCTTTCTTGGCGAGGTCTAACCCGCGTTTTGCTAACTTGTTCGTCACTTTTACTCGCAGCTTGTTCACGTCTTACAAAAAGCGTCAGAAGTATACTGTTTTACCGACAATTTTCAACAGTACAACGCTTTTTGAAAGTTATTCTGAAAATTTTCTATTGCTATAACCGGAAAGGAGAGTGTCCGGCGTTTGCACCGAACAGCGTATCAATTGCGGGTTGGCAAAGGGAGCTTCTCTACTAATTTTATTTTAAACTATTGAATTTTAGAGATAATTCCATCTAATTGTTCAAGATCACTAAAGCTAATTGTCAGCTTGCCTTTGCCTTTCGCATTGTGATCAATACTCACAGGAGTGCCTAAATTTTCTGAAAGTCGTGTCATAAGGTTTTGCACATCGGGATCAACTTTCTTCTCAGGCTTAGGTTTAGCTGGCTCCAAAAGCTTTTTAACAAGCTTTTCTGTATCGCGCACGGTAAGACCTTTGCCCGATACTACTTGCGCAGTTTCCGACTGGGTATCACCTTCTAGCGCTAACAGCGCTCTAGCATGACCCATTTCAATATCGCCATGCTCGACTAACAGTTTCACGTCGTCGTTCAAATTATTCAGACGAAGTAAATTTGTCACTGTGGTGCGTGATTTTCCCACCGCTTCAGCAACTTCTTGATGGGTAAGCGCGAACTCATTCATTAAACGGTCGAGGGCTTGCGCCTCTTCCATGGCATTTAAATCTTCACGCTGGATATTTTCGATAAGCGCAATGGCCACCGCCGCTTCATCAGGCACGTTCTTAACCAAACAAGGCACTTCGTCTAGCTGTGCCAGTTGTGAAGCTCGCCAGCGACGTTCACCGGCAATGATTTCATAGCGGTGCTCGTCGACTTTTCTCACTACGATAGGCTGAATAATACCTTGCGCACGAATGGACGATGCCAATTCTTCTAATGCCTCAGGTGACATGTCTTTACGAGGCTGATACTTGCCCGGCACTAAGTATTCAATAGGGAGCTTGCTTAACTCACCGTTGGTTGAATTTACCTCGGCGGCATCTTGTTCTTTTTGAGCAGATGATTGGCTGGTTGCGAGTAGCGCATCTAAACCGCGGCCAAGGCCTCTTTTACGTGCTGACATAGTGTCCTCTATGGCATGTGCTGATAGTGTTCAGCTTATTGTCGTTTAACTTGCTTTTGCCTGTGCAGGCGTTGTTTTGTCCCTACGACGCAGTATTTCACCCGCCAGTGCCAAGTAGGCTTTAGCGCCTGTCGATGATTTATCATAGTACATCGCTGGCGTACCGAAGCTTGGTGCTTCAGCTAGACGAACATTGCGCGGAATAACCGTGCGATAAACCTGTTCACCAAAATGGCGCTTCAACTGTTCTGAAACGTCGTTAGCAAGGCGATTGCGCGGGTCGTACATAGTACGCAATACGCCTTCAATCTTCAATTCTGGATTCACTACGGATGCCAATTTTTGAATGGTATCCATAAGGGCAGTGAGGCCTTCTAGTGCGTAATATTCACACTGCATAGGCACCATTACCGAATCGGCAGCCGCCAAGGCGTTCACCGTTAACTGGTTTAGCGAAGGCGGGCAGTCGATAAAGACAAAATCGTAGTAATCCATAACGGGCTTCAGCGCATTGCGAAGCCTTACTTCACGGGCAAACATTTCCATCAGCTTGATTTCTGCCGCGGTTACGTCACCGTTCGCCGCGATGAGGTCATACTTGCCGCTTGTCGCTTTAACGATAACATCGTTAATTGGCTTTTCTTCAATCAACAATTCAAATGCCGTAGATTCAACGTCGTATTTATCAACGCCGCTTCCCATGGTCGCATTACCTTGTGGATCGAGATCAATGAGCAACACCTTACGTTTGGTTGCTGCCATTGACGCTGCCACGTTAACTGCGGTGGTTGTCTTTCCAACACCACCTTTTTGATTCGCGATCGCGATTACCTTAGCCACGTTAGATCCTGTTCTCGTCTATTTCTATTTTTCGGCTATTTCTTTTTTAGCCAAACCAGATGTCGTTCGCCTACCAAATTTGGCACAGTGAGGTTTTCCGTTTTGCTCACATGGAAGTGATCACTCACTTCGCCTATCTCATCTTGTGGAAACTGACCTTTAAGCGCCAAAAATTGACCTTCTGAATCTACCAGATGCTGACACCAGTGCAACATATCTTTTAGCGAAGCGAAAGCTCGGCTTAGCACAATATCGTAAGGTGTATCGCCATTGTGCTCTTCAACGCGGCTTTGCACAGGAGTTACGTTAGTTAATCCAAGCGTGTGCACACATTGAGTCATAAACCGTACACGCTTGCCCAATGAGTCTAGCAATGTGAATGATTTATCTGGAAACGCGATTGCCAACGGCATACCTGGAAGGCCAGGGCCCGTTCCAACATCAATGATATTGTTACCATCAAGAAAGGGCACAATCGCCAGCGAATCTAGAATGTGTTTCACCATCATTTGCTTGGGATCGCGCACAGAAGTCAGGTTGTACGCCTTATTCCATTTGTCCATAAGCAGCACATAGTCAACTAACTGCTGCTGTTGCTTATCACTTAAATCTAGTGAAAGGGCATCGAGTCCAGACACCAAAATGGTGTGCAATTCTTGCTGTATCGTCATCGAAAAATCTGTCTGTTCGCGTTAATGTTTTTTGCTCTACACAGTCCATACCATAAACACGCGTGGCGAATCGTTATTTGCCGCTCATTTACAGCCGTTTGTTATTGCAGCTCTTCATGCTCGATACAAGTAAGCTTGAAGAAGGCACATGAATTAATCAAAGCCGCACAACGAATGTAAATTGGTGCAATGGGACAGTGTGAAAAGCGCCGAGTTTTTCTAGTTTTCGCATAGTTTAGGCAATTATGATTATCATAATACGCGAATAAATAGGAAAAACTAAGCGCTGCGAGTAATGTGTTGAGTTAAGCGCGTGTTTTACGCACTGATTTTCTCTTGCTTGCGCAACATGCCGTGTTTTTTAAGGTAAACCAGTAGTAAAGAGATGGCCGCAGGGGTAATGCCCGAAATACGCGATGCTTTACCGATAGTTTCCGGTCTGGCTTCGGTTAACTTGGCTACAACCTCGTTCGACAAGCCGGAAATCTTGCTGAAGTCCATATCAACTGGCAACAATGTATTTTCGTGTCGCTGCGTTTTCGCGATTTCATCCATTTGACGGGCAATGTAGCCGGCGTACTTAATTTGAATTTCCACTTGCTCTGCAGCAATCGGATCTTCAAGACCTGGGCCAACACTTTCAATTTCCATTAACTGACCGTAAGTCATTTCAGGTCGACGGATCAGCTCTTCAAGAGAATGTTCACGACTCACCGGATTTTTCAGCATGGTATTGAGTTCCGGCGTTGCCGCGTGATCAGGGTGGATCCACTGACCGCGTAGACGCTGCAGCTCACTTTCTACCGCTTCCATCTTATCGTTAAATTTCGCCCAGCGCGCATCATCAACAAGACCAATCTCTCGGCCCATCGCGGTTAAACGGCTATCGGCATTGTCTTCACGAAGCAGTAGTCTGTATTCTGCACGGCTAGTGAACATGCGGTACGGCTCTTTCGTACCCATGGTGGCTAAGTCGTCGATAAGTACGCCCATGTATGCTTGATCGCGGCGTAAAATCATCGGGTCTTTTTCTTGAACTTGTAGCGCTGCGTTTGCGCCTGCTACTAACCCTTGCGCACCCGCTTCTTCATAGCCAGTGGTACCGTTAATTTGGCCAGCAAAGAACAAACCTCGAATAAACTTCGTTTCCAGTGTTTGTTTCAGATCGCGTGGATCAAAGAAATCATATTCAATCGCATAGCCCGGGCGAACAATGTGCGCATTTTCGAAACCTTTGATCGAGCGGACAAGGTTCATCTGTACGTCAAATGGCAAACTGGTTGAAATACCATTTGGATAAACTTCAATGCTGTTTAAACCTTCTGGCTCAACAAAAATTTGATGCGATGTCTTATCTGCAAAACGGGTGATCTTATCTTCGATACTTGGGCAATAGCGCGGTCCGATACCTTCGATAACCCCTGTAAACATGGGTGAGCGATCTAATCCCCCGCGAATGATATCGTGGGTTTTTTCGTTAGTGTGGGTGATATAGCACGGGATCTGTGTAGGGTGCATGGTTCTATCACCCATGAACGAAAATACCGGCGTAGGATTGTCACCAGGTTGAGGCTGCATTACAGAAAAATCTAACGAGCGAGCATCAAGTCTTGCTGGTGTCCCAGTTTTTAAACGGTCAACACGAAACGGAAGGGCACGTAGTCTATCTGCAAGTGCGATAGACGGTGGATCGCCGGCACGACCGCCGCGATAGTTTTCAAGGCCAATGTGAATGGTTCCGCCAAGGAAAGTACCCACTGTCAGTACCACTGACTTGGCTTTAAACTTCAAGCCCATTTGCGTAACAACACCGCATACCTGATCGTTTTCAACAATCAGATCGTCAACGCTCTGTTGGAACAAGGTTAGGTTTTCTTGATTTTCAACAATGTCGCGAATAGCGTTTTTGTAAAGCGTACGGTCCGCTTGCGCACGCGTTGCACGAACAGCTGGGCCTTTAGAAGAATTCAATGTTCTAAACTGAATACCACCTTTGTCGATAGCCAGTGCCATTGCACCACCTAACGCATCGATCTCTTTTACAAGATGGCCTTTACCGATCCCACCAATTGCAGGGTTACACGACATCTGGCCTATCGTCTCAATATTGTGAGTGAGCAACAGCGTATTTGCACCCATGCGAGCAGCTGCAAGTGCCGCTTCTGTACCTGCATGTCCACCACCTACAACGATGACATCAAATGCTTCAGCATAAAACATGGTTAAACCTCACTATTAACTTACGATAAGCCGATTAAAAACTAATTTTTCTCACGCAGAGACTGCTGAAAAAAGGGCGCGTATTTTATCTGACTTATTGGATAAAGAAAATGATTAAATTTTCCTCAAAACCTGTTTTTGAAAAGGTGTGATCGAATTATAAGATCTTAAGATCTCTTTTAGATCTGTTTATTTTTACTTTTATTAGGATCATCAAGATCTGTGGGTAACCGATCAAAGCACATAAAGATCATCAAGTTACGCGATCAATAACATTGGGAAACCCCGATCCATAACCCTACCTCAAACTTGTGTATAAATGGCCTTTTTATCCACACCCCGAATCGTTTGAAAAGTTATTCTTTTTTCGATCAAAGCTTATGCACAGTGGTTTGTAGGATCCTATCCACAGGGGTGATCAAGATGTGATCCAACTGGGGATAAAATGTTTGCTATTTATGTATCGCGATCAAAAGATCGTGTAGATACGTGCGTTATAGCGTGATCACATTGTGGAGGAGATCTTTTCCAAAAGCTGTGATTAGATCGCCCGATCGCATTTATCAACACCTTCAAAAAAAGTGCACTTTTTTTATTAACGACAAGATTATTTTTTCAAAACAGCCCATTTTTCAGAAGAAGAACATAGGAGCTGACCAAAATACAGTCACTTTTACAAGCAAGAAGTCGGTCTGTAAGAATGGTTATTTGTTTAGCTGAAGGAGATCGTTGAGTGTATCTATGAATTAAAACCGTATTGTTTTGGTAAAAGCGTGATCAATAGGCTAAGTGATTCGCTATTACCTGGCACAATAGGAACATGCAATAAGGTTTAATGAAGGAAAAGACCTAGCAGAGTAAGAGCTAGGTTTCGAGAGAGAGGAAACCAGGTGCTATTAGCGCACCTGATTGGGTTGATAGCGTGGCTGTGAAACAGAGCCTTGCATGTCTTCTTGTTCAATGGTTAAGCCTTCACGGCGGCTTGGGCCTTGGAACCTAACCTTATAGGTATCGTATTCTTTTATCGACTCAAAACAATAGGGGCCAAGGGCATTTTCAAGTTCGGCTAAATTGTGATTGGTGATCAAAATACAGTTTTTCTTGTTTACCAAGCGTTGTCTTAGCAGGTTACCAAACCAACTCTGCGCATTTTTCTTTAACACGCTTTCGTTTACACACACCTCATCAAGAATAAGCAGATCAACGTCTAGCAGTTCCTGATTGATCTCCCTGAAGCGCTGCCCCGCATTGTCCGAAGCCCCAAAATCAAACGAGAAATTGCGCATTTCAAGCAGTGTAGACAGTTGACGATAAAGCACTGAAATTTCGTACTGCTCTATAAGTTGATGGGCAATGGCACCGGCAATATGTGATTTACCACGACCGTAATCGCCGTAAAACAGCATCATATGCGAGCCACTTTGACGCCATGCTGGGTCGTCATGGGCAGCAATGAAAGACTGAGCTATAGATACGGCTTCAATCACATCGTCACTGTCTTCAACTAAGTTGGCGAAGGTCCATTTAGGATTCAGATCAGAACGGCCATGAATAGCCTCTACACGCGCTTTTTTACTACGCTGCTGTAGTTGTGATACTTCTTCGTTCGCTTTCGCCTCGTACTGCTTACGAAGCGTTTTATAGTCGATGTATTCACGATTGGGATCGACGTCTTTGTTGAGCGCTCTCGCTAAGTTAGCAATTTTGTCGGTTATACGATCCATAACGAATTAACTCTTCTTAGTTGCGGCATACTTTTCCACCAGCTTTCTAGCATTATCATCTGCTTCTATGCCGGCTGCAACTTTCACTTGTTGCGTTCCCACCACTTTTGTTGGGGCGTAGCCTGAAGCGAGACGCTTACGCTTGATATTGTTGGCAAACTTTTGTGTCCATTGAAATTCGCTAAACACTGAACTTGGTCTTCCCAACCAATAGGCAATGAATTCACCCACTTCGTTGTCATCAAATGTTTTATCGATAATACCCAGTAGCGAGGCCATTTCTTCAAACAACGCCTTGTTGGGCGTCCAGTTAGGGGTCATGGCGCTATGACGGGCGTGTAGTTGGTCGAAGTCTGACTGTGGCTCGCTTAGAAGCGGAAGAAGTAGGGTTTTCCCGTTGATTGTATGCTCAAGATCAAGTTCAAGGGGAAGGGCAACCAAACCCACTTGTTCAAGCTGCTTCACCAAGCTATTGATTTGACGACCGCGTTGGTAAGGCTCGTCTTTGCTGTCGCCGTTTAGCAAATTCAATAATTGCTTATAATCAATAGGTGCTGACGATGTCGTTGCCGAATTTGCACCTGTTCGAAGCCCAAGTAAATACAGTACCCGGCAATCGTTAGAAAGGGGAGATTGCAACGCCGCCAGTTCAGCTTGGGTAAGGTTGCTGTTCATCGCATTGGTTCCACGTAAAAACGCTTGTTAAGCATTGGCCAGCTTTTCGTCAAACCATTCTACGGCGGCATCTTCAGGGATAGGGTGTTCTAGCACATCGATGTATAGCGCGTCGGTAATTAACGTGCCACCTGCGTTTTTAATATGCTTTTCCATTTCTTTTGCGCCGAAACAAAAGGTGTCGTAACTGGTGTCACCTAGCCCAATAACGTAGGCATTTACTGCGCTTAAATCCGCGCCCTCTAGCTGTTTTGCGAACGGCTGGATGTTGTCAGGTAATTCGCCAGCACCGTGTGTTGATGTACACACGATCCACGTTGATTCTGTTTTAATCTCATCTAAATTTGGTTCAGCGTGAATAGTGTGGGTGTGCCCGCTCGCATCAAGTTTTTCCGCAATGGCATCTGCCACGTATTCTGCGGCGCCTAACATGGTGCCAACGATGATTTCAAAATGCTTGCTCATTACTGGGTCGCTTCTCTATTTACAATTGTCGTCTTAACGTAAGTACGGCTTATCCGTTACGTTATTCACCATCTTACTTATAACTTTATTGGTTGCGCTACTTACCAATACAGAACGATGAAAAAATCTTACCAAGTAGGTCGTCTGACGTGAATTCACCGGTTATCTCACATAGTGCCTGGTGAGCCAAGCGCAATTCTTCAGCAAGCAACTCACCCGCCATAGCGTCATGCAGTTGTTGTTCGCCAGTGCTTACATAACTGTAGGCTTGGTCGAGTGCATCTATGTGTCGTCTGCGCGCAATAAATTGACCTTCAGTTGTAGTATCGAAGCCCATGGTTTTTGCCAGATGTGCTTTTAGCGTGTCGACGCCGCTACCTTCTTTGGCTGATAGATTAATGACTGAGATATCGCCTTGCTCGGTGGCAACCGTGCTTTGTCCAATATCTAAGGTACTAAGGTCGGCCTTGTTGCGAACTACGGTAACGGGGATGCCTTGTGGCAATCGGGCCATAAATTCTGGCCATATTTCATAAGGGTCGATAACAGCAGTTGCGGTAGAGTCTACAACGAATAATACGTGGTCAGCTTCATTGATAGCTTGCCACGCGCGCTCAATACCAATTTGTTCCACTTTATCTGGGCTTTCTCGAAGTCCTGCTGTGTCGATAATGTGCACCGGCATACCATCAATGTGAATATGCTCTTTAAGCACGTCTCGCGTGGTACCGGCTATATCGGTAACAATGGCGCTATCTCGTCCTGCCAGGGCGTTTAATAAGCTCGATTTACCGGCGTTAGGTCGCCCCGCAATCACCACCTGCATACCTTCGCGCAACAAGGTGCCTTGTTTAGCCTGTTCGCGCACTTTGGTTAAGCTTTGCATAATTGCGCTTAAGTCACCTGATACTTTCCCATCAGATAAGAAATCAATTTCTTCTTCAGGAAAATCGATGGCCGCCTCTACGTACATACGGAGGTGCACGATTTGGTCAGATAGCGTTTGAATTTGTGTAGAAAACTCACCCTGTAGCGAGCGCAGCGCACTTTTTGCTGCCTGTTTAGAACTTGCATCAATCAAGTCGGCAATCGCCTCTGCTTGCGCAAGGTCTAATTTATCATTTAAAAAGGCTTGTTCACTGAATTCACCTGGATTGGCAAGCCGGGCATCGCCCGTTGCAAGCACGGCATCAATCAGCATGTCCATGACAACTTGACCGCCATGGCCCTGCAGTTCAAGTACATCTTCACCGGTAAATGAGTTAGGCCCTTTAAAAAACAGTGCTATGCCCTGGTCTATTACGCTGTTGTTAGCATCAACAAACGGCGTATAGGTCGCAAGACGTGGTGTTAGTGCGCTTGGTACTAACGCCTCTGCGATGGCTTTAGCCTTAGGACCTGAAACACGTACAATACCTACGCCGCCACGACCGGGCGCTGTCGCTTGTGCGGTAATAGTGTCGGTAGAAAGGGTGAGTGATTCCATAATTAGTCGCGGAAGTTCTTAAATTGGAAAGGTTGGCCTAAGTTCGACTCTTTAACCAGCGAAATCACTTGCTGCAAATCATCACGCTTTTTACCTGTTACGCGAAGTTCTTCGCCTTGAATAGCCGTTTGCACTTTGATTTTGGCGTCTTTCACCAGCTTCACAATCTTCTTCGCCATCGGCTGCTCAATACCTTCTTTAAAGGTAATGGTCTGACGGTAAGTTCTACCGTGTGCATCGTAGGGTTTAACATCCATAGATGAAGTGTCTACGTTACGTTTCGACATCGCCGTTCTAAACATGCTTTCCATTTGCTGAAGTTGGAATTCAGCTTCAGCTTTCATGACCACGGTTTTATCTTTGTACTCAAAGCTCGCGTCAATACCGCGAAAGTCGAAACGCGTTGATAGCTCACGGCTTGCGTTTTCAGTGGCGTTACGTACTTCTTCCATGTTGATTTCAGAAACAATATCAAATGATGGCACAGGTTATTCCTCTTAAGACAAAACAGCCCGCATAGGCGGGCTGTATAATTCATTGACCAGCGTGTTATTTACTGCTGATGCCCCGCTTCTCCATTGAAGCATAAATCATTTTGGCTTGAACCAAGGTAATCACGTTACTGACTAGCCAGTATAGTACCAGACCTGCAGGGAACCACAGGAAGAATACACTCATTGCTACCGGCATCCATTGCATGATTTTCTGCTGCATTGGATCAGTAATGGTGGTTGGCTGAAGTTTTTGCAATAGGTACATACTTGCGCCAGTTAGAATTGGCAGCACAAAGTACGGGTCTTTTGTAGAAAGGTCAGTGATCCAAAGCACAAAGTCTGCGTGACGTAGTTCAACACTTTCCATCAGTACCCAGTAAAGCGCAAGGAAGATAGGCATTTGCAGAAGAAGAGGTAAGCAACCGCCCATTGGGTTTACTTTCTCTTTGCGGTAAAGCTCCATCATAGCTTGAGACATTTTTTGTCTGTCGTCGCCAAAACGGTCTTTTAGCTGCTGCATCTTAGGTGCTAAGTTGCGCATACGTGCCATTGACTCGTATTGCTTCTTAGTTAGCCAGTACATCGCGCCTTTCACTACAATAGTGATAAGGATAATTGCCACACCCCAGTTATTAACTAGGCTATGAAGGAAGGTAAGAAGGGCGAACAGCGGCTGTGAAATCCAGAAAAGAATACCGTAATCAACGGTTAGGTCTAATCCGCGCGCAATTTTCGCTAGGCTTTCTTGATCTTTAGGACCCATGTAAAGGGTAGATGCAAGGGTTTTGGTTTCACCAGGCGCTACGCTTTCAGACGGAGACAATACACCAATTACCGCATACTGATTTTTCAGATTACGAGAATAAAGCGTGTTAGTTTGCTCTTGTGAAGGTACCCATGCTGATACAAAGTAATGTTCAAGCATGCCAACCCAACCCGCTTTCGTGGTTTCGCGTAGGTTGTCATCTTCAATCTCGTCGAACGAGTACTTCTGGTAGCGGTCATCTTCCGTTGAAAATGCAGCACCACGGTACGTTGGCATAAACATGTTACCGTCGTCTTCAAACTCCATCACTTGCTTAAGCTGTGCATACGGCTGAACCGTTGCTGCGCTGCCAGTACCATTTTCCACGCTATAGCTTACGTTTACGTCGTACTGACCTTTAGTGAAAGTGAAGGTTTTGGTAACTGACAAGCCTTGGTTGTTTTTCCATGTAAGAGGAATAACAAGGGTGTCGCCAGTCATTTCATAATAGTCACTTTGTGCATTATACACCGGGCGGCCACTGCTGCTTGCATCAGGCCCTTGAGCACCGATTAGGCCACTTTGCGCTACATAAAGACCGTTGCCAGAGCGAAGTAGGCTGTAAGGAATATCCGAACCTTGCTCTACCGGAAACTTAAGTAAGTCTGCTGATACTACATCGCCGCCTAGCAAATCGATGCGTAAATCAAGCGTATCGGTTTTTACTTCAATAATGCGGTTTGAGCTTTGCGCCGCTGCGATAGGTTGTGCAGCAGGAACGCTATCACTACTAGGTACATCTTCGCTGCCATTTTCATTAAATGACGGTACGCCTTGTGATGTCTCTTGCGTTTGTTGTTGCTCAACAGGCACAACTGGCTGTGGCCCATAATCTTTTTGCCATGATTGCCAAAGCAAAAAGCTAACTAGCGCAAGGCCAATTATCAGAAAACTACGTTGCGATTCCATAGAGGTCTCTTTATTTTGAGTGTTTATCTTGTTGTTTTTCCGGCACTGGATCATATCCGCCGGCATGCAAAGGGTGGCATTTTAATATGCGTTTAATAGATAACCAACCGCCTTTTACTAATCCGTGCGTTTTTAATGCGTCTATAGCATACCAAGAACAAGAAGGATGGAAACGACATCGTTGCCCTAACATAGGGGAAATGAACCATTGATAAAATTTTATCAATGCCAAAGGCACTGCAATTAAGAGTTGCCGCAACGCTTGTTTAATTTTTTCCATAGCTTGTCCAATGTAGCGAAAACTTCTTGGTTGCTAAGGTTGTCAGCGCCAGACTTGCCAATAACGATAATATCGACATTGGGTAAGTTGTGCTGTTTATGCCTAAAACTTTCTCTGACTAATCGCTTCAAACGATTTCTATCGTGAGCTTTACGGATACGTTTTTTCGCGAGCGTAATGCCTAAACGAGGAGTTGAAAGTGTATTTTTTCTGGCTAGGACAGTAAAAGAGGGAGATACAGCTGGGGTTGCGTTATCAAACACATAGGTAAAGTGGGTGGGAGTTAACAGACGTAACTCCCTAGAAAAATTATTCTCGCCCACTTTGGCGTCTTTCAATTAAGCTGAAAGACGAGCGCGGCCTTTTGCACGGCGAGCTGCTAGTACTTTACGACCATTTTTAGTCGCCATACGAGCACGAAAACCGTGAGAACGCTTGCGCTTTAGATTGCTCGGTTGAAATGTTCTTTTCATGACCAAAGTCTCACTTATATTTAGTTAAACATAGGCGTTTTTGGTAACACATTATGCTGTTGCCAGAACAATGTGGTGTTTTCACCAGAAAAGCCCATCGAAAAAGGACGCTGAATTCTAGAGATCTCGGGGCGTGCTGTCAATGCATATTCTCGCTTTTCGGATGAATAAGTGAACAATTTTTGCATTTTCTAACCGATAGCTTAATCGATAACGCAGTTTTCGTACAAATCGTCTGTGAATAACGCGTAAAATTTGGTTAGGTTATCCACAGTGCGTTGTGAAAAACACAGAGATAGATATAAAAAGCAAGGTGATCTAACGGTTTTTTAGCACAAATTTAGAATGAATTTTTCTCGTTATAGTTTGATTTGATCTAAAAGAAAAAGTCATAACAATCAGTTACTTGTTGTTTTGATCGAAAAGATCGAACGGGATCACCATTTACATTGTGTTGATAAAGTAAGATAATCCACAGCGATTAAAACGATAACTTAATTTCTCGCTGCTACCCAACACTTCCAACGCTATTTTCTTCTAATGGCGCTTTTTAGTGCCTGCTTTCTTTATGCTTGGCTTTTCAGGAGTTGGTTTTTCTAGCGAGTTACGGGAGCTAACTACGTACCATGTCCTTGTGGAACCAATGCCTTGAAAGATTGCGTCAAGAATTACCAACGCAGCAGTTTAGTATGTGGATACGACCGCTTGTTTGTGAAGAACAACAAGGCGTGGTTGCACTCTATGCTCCCAATCGCTTTGTACTTGATTGGGTAAGAGACAAGTACCTGAATAATATTACCGCACTACTAAAAGAGTTTGCCGGAAGTGACGCACCACAATTGCGTTTAGAAGTGATGAATCGTCACAGCGTAAGCCGTAGTCAGCCTGTAAGTACCAGCGGATCTTCGCCTGCTCCAAATACGCCTAATAATCAACCAAGTAAGCCTAGTGCACCTGCGGGCGGTCAAGGGTATCAGAACTATAATACTAGTAATCAGCCTGTTCACAGCGGCAGTAATGGGCAGCACACATCGTCTTATTCACCAATGTCGAATAGCGGTATGCCATCATCGGCAAGCCAAGCGGGTGATCAAGGACAAAACAATGCGTTTTCAAAATCACCTTCATACACACAGGGTATGGATCTAAATGATCGCGGTGCGCAAAACCACGACCGTAATGGATATAATGCATACGCAGATCAAGCGCCAAGATCGTCTACACCGCCGAAAGTGATCCCGATCCCTGAGGCGATGAAGCATAAAAGTAATATTAATCCGACTTATCAATTCGACAACTTTGTCGAAGGTAAATCTAACCAGCTAGCACGTGCGGCTGCAACTCAAGTCGCAAATAACCCAGGCGGTTCTTACAACCCACTGTTTATTTACGGTGGTACGGGCTTAGGTAAAACTCACTTATTACATGCAGTGGGTAATGGCATCGTAGCTAATAACGGTGACGCTAAAATTGTGTATATGCATTCAGAGCGTTTCGTGCAGGATATGGTTAAGGCACTGCAAAATAACGCGATAGAGGACTTTAAGCGCTTCTATCGCAGCGTTGATGCGTTACTTATCGATGATATTCAATTCTTTGCTAATAAAGAGCGTTCACAAGAAGAGTTCTTCCACACGTTCAATGCGCTTCTTGAAGGTAACCAACAAATCATACTTACTTCTGATAGATATCCTAAAGAGATTGATGGGGTAGAGGATCGATTGAAATCGCGCTTCGGTTGGGGTTTAACTATTGCTATAGAGCCACCAGAGCTTGAAACCCGAGTGGCTATTTTGATGCGCAAAGCGGCAGAGAACCGGATTCACTTACCTAATGAAGTGGCGTTCTTTATAGCTAAGCGATTGCGTTCAAACGTACGTGAGCTCGAGGGTGCACTTAACCGTGTTATTGCTAACGCAAACTTTACCGGTCGCCCTATCACTATTGATTTCGTTCGCGAAGCGCTTCGAGACCTTCTCGCACTTCAAGAAAAATTGGTAACCGTTGATAATATTCAGAAAACCGTCGCAGATTATTATAAGATAAAAGTAGCTGATATTTTGTCTAAACGACGTAGTCGTAGTGTGGCGCGTCCTCGCCAAGTCGCGATGGCGCTGGCCAAAGAACTTACCAACCACAGTTTACCTGAACTAGGAAACGCGTTTGGTGGACGAGACCATACTACGGTTTTACACGCTTGTAGAAAAATAGAGCAGCTAAGAGAAGAAAGTCATGATATAAAAGAGGACTATAAGAACCTCATTAGGACTTTGTCTTCCTAACACCACGACCTTAGAGGCGAGATAGCACTGCGATGAAATTTACTATAAGCCGCGAACAATTTTTACAACCCCTACAGTTGGTATCTGGTGCTGTAGAGCGTAGACACACACTGCCAATTCTTTCCAATGTTCTCATCAAAGTAAGTGAGGACGCACTTTGGCTTACTGGTACAGATTTAGAAGTAGAACTAATTTCTAGCGTGAAATTAGAAGGTGAATTCACGGAAGGTGAGATTACTGTTCCTGCTAAAAAACTGTTTGATATTATTCGCGGTATTTCTGAAGGAACAGATATTCATTTCTCGTTAGACGGCAGCAAAGCACTTATTCGTGCCGGTCGAGGTCGTTATACGCTTTCTACTTTATCTGCCAACGACTACCCAAATCTAGAAGACTGGGAAGGCGAAGTTGAGTTTGAATTATCGTGCAGTGATCTAAAACGTCTTATTGATGCAACAAGCTTCTCAATGGCTCAGCAAGACGTACGTTATTACTTAAATGGTATGTCCCTTGAGACGGAAGAGAATATCATTCGTACCGTTGCAACAGACGGTCACCGCCTTGCACTTTGTCGCCTAAACTATGAGACCGCTTTGCCATCTCGTCAGGTAATTATTCCACGTAAAGGCGTGTTAGAAATTTCTCGTCTTATTAGCGAAGATGACAAATCTCTTAAGGTGCAAATAGGCGCAAACCATCTTCGAATTTTCTCAAACGATTTCATTTTCACTTCGAAATTAGTTGATGGCAGATTTCCTGATTATCGCCGTGTTTTACCTCAAAATGGCGACAAGGAAATTATTGCGAGTAAAGCTGTATTAAAAGAAGCTTTTTCACGTGCGGCCATTCTATCTAACGAAAAGTTTAGAGGCGTACGATTAAACTTGTCTTCTGGTGAGCTTAAGATAACGGCTAATAACCCAGAGCAAGAAGAAGCGGAAGAAATCGTTGATGTTCAATATCAAGGTGACGATTTAGAAATTGGCTTTAACGTTGCCTATCTAATTGACGTATTGAATGCGCTTGGATCTGATGGCGTTAAAGTGAGCCTATCAGACTCAAACGCGAGTGCGCTAATCGAAGATGATGCTGATGACGCCGCGTTATACGTTATTATGCCAATGCGACTGTAGTCACTACTACATTAAGTGTTTGCAGCGTTTCGCATATTCCACGTTATTTTGTCATTTAAATTATCAATTCAAGAAGCGATGAGTGTTGATACTCCTCGCTTCTTTTCTTTCATCAGTGTGACCTCATGAAACTGGACCGCGTCCAGATTACACAGTTTCGTAATCTTAGTTCCGTATCACTTTCTCCTTCACCAGCGTTGACTATCATTAAAGGCGTGAATGGGAGTGGGAAATCCTCGTTAATCGAAGCACTTTATTACCTAGGCTTTGGACGTTCTTTTAGAACAAATAAACACAGTTCGGTTATTCAAAATGAGAAAGACAGCTTCAGTGTTTTCGCGTCATGCAAAACTGAAGAAGGGGATGAATTAAAGCTAGGTTTTCAACGAAGTAGAAATGAGACATTCACCTGTAGTATTAACGGTGAACATTCAAATAAGTTATCAGATTTAGTTAGCTTGGTACCACTTCAACTTTTTACTCCGCAGAGTACTGACCTTATAATTGGTTCGCCTTCCGAGCGTCGACGTTTTTGTGATTGGGGATTGTTTCACGTGGAACATCAGTTTCAATCACTTGCTAATCAGTATGGTAAATTTTTAAAACATAGAAATGCCTTACTGAAACAGCAGGCAAATTTAAGCGCACCACAAAATCAATATTGGGAGTCTCAGTTCTCAGTACTAGGTGAGTCTCTATCGGCTACTCGTCAGGAA
This sequence comes from Alteromonas sp. W12, assembly GCF_001924945.1. NCBI lineage: Bacteria > Pseudomonadati > Pseudomonadota > Gammaproteobacteria > Alteromonadales > Alteromonadaceae > Alteromonas > Alteromonas sp. W12. The sequence goes on along the minus strand of NZ_LQXH01000008.1, from coordinate 31,009 downwards.
TATGTGGACACCCTCACGCCTATTTTTAAGCAATATGCGCAAGAATTTCTTCCTAACTTCGATGTGGAATTAAGTTACCATAAAGGGTGGGAAAAAGATGTCGGTTTATCAGAAAGCCTAGTTAAAAAACGTGAGTATGATGGTAAAATAGGACATACCTCTTCTGGGCCCCATAAAGCCGATTTACGGCTTAAAGTAAATGGGGTAAACGCCCAGGAGCTTTTATCGAGAGGACAGCTTAGAATGGCTGTGGCAGCGCTTCAAATGTCACAGACTAAGCTATTTAATAAGGCAACGCAGCGCAAAAGTATCTTTTTACTTGATGATGTAGGTGCCGAACTAGATGCCGATAAAAGAGAACAATTTATTGATGGGTTGCTCAAAATGGATACGCAGGTTTTCGTTACTGCAATAGAATCCACGCAACTCGCTTTTATACAAAAATACAACGAAAAGAAAATGTTTCACGTGGAACATGGAAGCGTGAAAGAGGAGTAAAAGCTAGTATGTCAGCAGAGAACAACTACGACTCGTCCAGTATTAAAGTACTTAAAGGATTAGATGCCGTAAGAAAGCGTCCTGGTATGTATATCGGTGATACTGATGATGGTACCGGATTACACCACATGGTTTTCGAGGTGGTCGATAACTCTATCGATGAAGCACTTGCTGGACATTGTTCTGAGATTACTGTGCTCATTCACAGCGATGGCTCAGTATCTGTGTCTGACGATGGACGTGGTATACCAACTGAATTGCACCCAGAAGAGGGTGTGTCTGCAGCTGAAGTTATTATGACGGTTCTTCACGCCGGCGGTAAGTTCGACGATAACTCTTATAAAGTGTCGGGCGGTTTGCACGGTGTAGGTGTATCAGTAGTAAACGCACTTTCAAGCCGACTGAAGCTTCGTATTCGTCGCGGTGGTAAAGCGCATGAACAAGAATATCATCATGGTGTTCCACAGGCGCCACTAGCAGTAACAGGCGATACAGACAAAACGGGAACTATGATCCGTTTCTGGCCAAGTTCAGACACCTTCACAGATACGCTTTACCACTACGATATTCTTGCTAAACGTCTTCGTGAACTATCATTTTTGAACTCTGGTGTGTCTATTCGCTTGAAAGACGAACGCGATGGAAAAGAAGACCACTTCATGTACGAAGGTGGTATCAAAGCGTTCGTTGAGTACCTAAATGAAAAGAAAACACCTGTTCACCAGAAAGTGTTTCATTTCAGCAGTGAACAAGAAGACGGTATTGCAGTAGAAGTAGCGATGCAATGGAACGATAGTTTCCAAGAGAACGTGTTCTGTTTCACCAACAACATTCCTCAGCGCGACGGCGGTACTCACTTGGCGGGCTTCCGTGGAGCGTTGACGCGTACATTGAATAACTATATGGAAAAGGAAGGCCTGAACAAAAAGGCTAAAACGAATGCCAGTGGTGACGACGCGCGTGAAGGTCTAACCGCGGTTATTTCCGTTAAAGTACCAGATCCAAAATTCAGCTCACAGACTAAAGATAAGCTTGTATCTTCTGAAGTTCGTCCAGCTGTTGAATCGGCAATGAATGAAAAGCTAGCAGAGTTCTTATTAGAAAACCCTGCAGAAAGTAAAATTATTGCGGGTAAGATTATTGATGCTGCTCGTGCTCGTGAAGCTGCACGAAAGGCCCGTGAAATGACACGCCGTAAAGGTGCGCTCGACTTGGCTGGTCTGCCGGGTAAGCTAGCTGACTGTCAGGAAAAAGATCCTGCACTTAGTGAATTATACATAGTGGAGGGTGACTCTGCGGGCGGTTCAGCTAAGCAGGGTCGTAACCGTAAAAACCAAGCTATTCTGCCGCTTAAAGGTAAAATCCTAAACGTTGAGAAAGCGCGTTTTGATAAGATGCTTTCTTCTCAGGAAGTTGCGACGCTTATCACGGCACTAGGTTGTGGTATCGGTCGTGACGAGTATGACCCTGAAAAATTACGCTATCACAGCATCATTATCATGACCGATGCTGACGTAGATGGTTCTCACATTCGTACGCTTCTACTCACATTTTTCTATCGTCAAATGCCTGAAATCATTGAGCGTGGATATGTATATATTGCACAGCCACCGCTATACAAAGTGAAGAAGGGTAAACAAGAGCAGTATCTTAAAGATGACGATGCGCTAACTAACTACCTAACATCAATCGCAATTGACGGTGCGTCTTTGCACACCAGCGATGAAGACCCAGGTATTAGTGGTGTAGGCCTTGAAAACCTTGTTAAGCAGTACCAATCGGTAGAGAAGATGATTGCACGTATGAAACGTCTTATGCCTGCATCTATCCTCTACAGAATGCTTTACACGCCTACGCTAAACCTTGAAGACCTTAAAGATCAATCTGCACTAGAGCATGTGGCGAAACACTTCGTAGAGCAGCTTACAGAGCGCGAAAACGATGGTGCTACATACCGTTATGAAATTCGCACTGATGCTGAACTTAGCGAGTACTACATTACAATCATTATGCGTATGCACGGAATTGATTATGAGTACATTATCGATCATGAGTTCATCGAGTCGTCTGAATACCAGCGTCTTAAAGAGCTTAACCTTGCCATTAACGACATGATGGGCAAAGACGCCTATATTCAGCGTGGCGAACGTAGACAGCCAGTTGAGTCTTTCAAAGAAGCCCTAGAGTGGCTAATGAATGAAGCGAAACGCGGCCAATACATTCAGCGCTATAAAGGGCTAGGTGAGATGAACCCTGAGCAACTATGGGAAACCACCATGGACCCAGAAAGCCGCCGTATGCTTCAAGTTACCATTGAGGATGCCATTGGTTGTGACCAGCTGTTCACTACATTGATGGGTGACCAAGTTGAGCCTCGTCGAGAGTTTATCGAAGCTAACGCGCTGAAAGTGGAAAACTTAGACGTGTAGAGCTTTTAGCTATTTGAAAAAAGCGACCCAATGGTCGCTTTTTTTGTGCCTAAGCTCAGGTGAATTACTCGTACAAAACAGAGAACTTTTTATTGGCATTGAATGTGAGGCAAGAGTCTTTACAATGAAAAAAGCTTGGTGAATGCCGCTACTACTACACGGCACTCAAGTCTAAACTTTAGAAACAACCAGAGCGACTTCCCCCGCACTTGCTGCTGTTGCTGTAAAGCGATAGGTGCCAGTTGAGGAGGGGGTAAATTGCAAGTTCTCTGAGCCCTGTTCACAGACTAAATAAACAGTGGAGCCTAACATTACAGGCTGCCCTTTATATTTGCCGCCACAGCTTTGTGAGGGCGTCCATTTTGCATCTGACAACCTAAAATCATAAGGTTGTCCGTCGGCTATGAGTTCAACGTCCACTGTCCAGCCTGAATTTGATCGTTTGAACTTGTAACTTGGGTCAGCCTCCCACCAGTTAAACACACCTCTAAGAAACATGTTTTCGAATTGAATGCGAGGCACGTCCGGTGCTATTTCAGGAATTTTAAAACTTCCACTGCTTGAGCATGCTGAAAGTGCTATGCACATAGAAGCAATAGTTAGTAACTTTTTCACAGCGTCTCCATTTATAAAAAAGCCCAACGTTAAGGCTGGGCTCTTTGTTTTTCGCGGCATAAAACCGCGCTAACTCTTACTAGCCTACGACTTCGCGAGAATAGATATATCTGCGGTAGTAAGGAAAAGTTGCCTTAAAAGCGACAGTAAAGCAAGTCGGTTATTCTTAACCGCATCGTCATCAGCCATAACCATTACGTTATCGAAGAAGTTATCGATTACATTACGTAAGGTTGCAAGCGCAGTAAGAATACGCGTGTAGTCCTGTGAAGGAACAGCAATATCAACTTCTTCCTGTGCGGCTTTCAGCTCAACATAAAGCGCTTTTTCAGCTTCTTCAGCTAACAGTGACTCATCAATATTCACTGTGTCTGTCACTTCAACGTTCTGCTTAGCAAGGATGTTTGCAACACGCTTGTTAGCGGCAGCTAGCGCTTCGGCTTCTTCCAATGCTCTGAACTTATCAACTGCATGAACTCGGGCTAAGTAGTCAGCTGGCTTAGTAGGGCGACGAGCAGCAACGGCCTGAATAACGTCAATGGCGATAGCTTGATCTTGTAGGAGCGCAGTAAATCGACCCAATACAAAATCAACAACCTGAGATTGTGTTTCTGCATTCGTTAACTTATCGCCATACACATCGATAGCTTTGCTTACTAGCGTTTCAAGATCTAGCGGCAGTGACAGCTCAGTGACAATACGTAATACACCGATAGCTGCACGACGAAGCGCAAATGGGTCTTTATCACCCTTAGGTAACTGGCCAATACCAAAAATACCCACAAGAGTATCTAGTTTGTCAGCAAGCGCGACCGACGCGCTAACGCCTGAACTAGGAAGTGCGTCACCAGCAAAACGCGGCATGTATTGTTCATACAGTGCTTCTGCAACAGGCGCATCTTCACCGTCGTTTAGCGCATAGTATTTACCCATAACACCTTGAACGTCTGGGAACTCCATAACCATGTTCGACATCAAGTCGGTTTTAGCTAGAAGACCTGCTCGTGCAGCTTGTGTTTCATTCGCATCTATTTGCGACGCGATAAACGCCGATAGGGCAGATATACGCTCAGACTTTTCTTTTAGCGTACCAAGCTGTTTTTGAAACAACACGGTTTCTAAGCTTTCAAGGCGGCTTTCTAATGTCGTCTTTTTATCGCTGTTAAAGAAGAACTCAGCGTCTGCAAGACGAGGCCGGATAACCTTTTCATTGCCTGAAATAACTTGAGAGGCATCGCGACTTTCGATATTCGTTACGAATAAGAAAGTGTTTGAAAGTGCACCATCGCTATCTAGCAGCGGCACATATTTTTGGTCGTCTTTCATGGTATAGATAAGCGCTTCTTTCGGTACTGCTAAGAAAGCCTCATCAAACCCAGCTTGAAGTACAACCGGCCACTCTACAAGTGACGCGATTTCTTCTAGTAAGTCTTCATTATAGTCTGGCTTAAGCGACAAGCTTTGCGCTGCGTCTTCAAGCTGCTGACGCACTTTATCTTTACGCGCCTCAAAATCTGCCAGCACATATTGTTGCTCAAGGGCAGAGGCGTAATTGTCAGCATGATCAAGTTCAAAGCGACCTGCGCCATGGAACCGGTGACCCTGAACAACGCGGCCGCTTGTTAAGCCCAATACAGAAACATTAACCACTTCGCTTCCGTAAAGCACGCAAAGGGTGTGAACTGGGCGTATAAACTGAGTATTGTAATTACCCCAACGCATTGGCTTTGGAATAGGTAGCTTGCTTACCGCTTGGTTTATCAGCCCTTCTAGAAGCTCTGCAACTGATTGCCCTGGAACGTGGGCTTTATGAAGTAACCACTCTCCTTTGTCAGTTACAAGGCGCTCTGCGTCAGCAACGTCAATGCCGTTACCGCGCGCCCAACCTTGTGCTGCTTTAGTGGGGTTACCGTCGGCGTCAAACGCGGCTGATACAGCTGGGCCGCGTTTCTCTACTACTTTGTCAGCCTGACCTTCAGCAAGACCTGAAACATAAACGGCTAAGCGGCGAGGAGCTGCAAACCAGCTGACTGAATCAAAGCTTAAGTCAGCTTGCGTAAGCGCAGCTTCAAACTGCGTGGCGAAGGCTTCACCTAAAGATTTAAGCGCTTTTGGTGGGAGTTCTTCAGTACCTAATTCAACTAAACAATTTTCTGTACGCACGCTTATGCCTCCTTGTTACATAGTGGGAAGCCAAGTGCTTCACGTGCTTGGTAATAGCTTTCTGCACACGCTTTGGCTAGCGTTCGAACGCGAAGAATATAGCGCTGGCGTTCAGTCACTGAAATAGCATGACGAGCATCAAGCAAGTTAAATGCGTGTGACGCCTTCATAACCTGCTCATAGGCAGGAAGTGGAAGGTTGTTTTCGATAAGCTTTTGGCTTTCTGCTTCACATTCGTCGAAGGTTCTAAATAAAGCTTCAACGTTGGCGTGTTCGAAGTTATACGTCGATTGTTCTACTTCGTTTTGATGGAACACATCGCCATAGGTCACTTTGCCCATAGGGCCGTCAGTCCAAACCAGGTCGTAGATACTATCGACACCTTGAACGTACATGGCGAGTCGCTCTAAGCCGTAGGTAATTTCGCCGGTAACAGGCTTACACTCTAGACCGCCTACCTGCTGGAAGTACGTAAACTGAGTTACTTCCATGCCATTTAGCCACACTTCCCAACCTAGACCCCATGCACCAAGCGTGGGTGATTCCCAGTTGTCTTCTACGAAGCGAATGTCATGAACCAGCGGATCGAAACCTAACTCTTTCAAAGAGCCCAAGTACAACTCCTGAATATTGTCAGGTGAAGGCTTAAGCATTACTTGGAACTGATAGTAATGTTGTAAGCGGTTTGGGTTCTCACCGTAACGACCATCGGTTGGTCTACGGCACGGTTGAACATAGGCGCTACTCATTGGCTCTGGACCTAAAGAACGTAGGAACGTCATAGGGTGAAAAGTACCGGCACCCACTTCCATATCCAGAGGCTGAATAATAACGCAGCCCTGACGCGCCCAATAATCTTGAAGCGCAAGGATCAACCCTTGAAAGGTCTTAATATCGTATTTCTGCATACATCCGCTGCTTGTTAGTTATCTGACTTAAAATAAAGGTGGGATAGTATACAATTTGTGAGGCATAGTATGTAGGTGTAAAGGGTGAAAAAACGTCACGAATAAAGCCAATATGCTACTTCACAACAAGGATTTAATCTTAAGCCATGCCCAATCAAACAAAAATAGAAAAAAATACGCCTTTGCATCGCTGTGGTTGGGTAAGCAGCGACCCTATTTATTTAGCGTATCATGATAACGAATGGGGGGTACCCGAGTTAGATAGTCGCGCGTTGTTTGCTAAATTATGCCTCGATGGACAGCAAGCCGGTTTATCTTGGCTGACTATTTTGAAAAAACAGCAGAATTTTGAAAAGGCATTCTATCAGTTCGACCCTGAGAAAATTTCGAAGATGGGCCCCGCTGATGTCGACAGGCTGATGCAGGACAGCGGCATAATCAGAAACAAGCTCAAAATAGAGTCGATTATTAAAAATGCCAAGGGTTTTTTAGCTATCGAAGCGTCGCAGCCATTCATTGATTTTATTTGGCAATTTACAGATGGACGTACGGTCATTAATGCGTGGGAAGATTTCAGGCAAGCACCCACATCAACTGATGCGTCAAAAGCAATGTCAAAAGCACTTAAAAAGCACGGATTTAATTTTGTAGGTGAAACGATTTGCTATGCTTTTATGCAAGCTGTAGGTATGGTCAATGACCACGAGGTAGGGTGTCATTGCTACGAGCGTACCTGCGAGCTCGCGATAAAGTGATATAGGCAAAGGTAGGCGGGTTAAAAAAATGGCCGAATACATACTGTACTCGGCCATTTTCGATGTTGCTTGCATCAGTTTTTATCTTTTAAATCAGCGTAGCGCTTACTCGTTATTTAGTGGCTATAAGTGTCTCACAATACGCCTTCAGCGGTGGTAATTCGTCCAAAACCTTAGATTCGTACTCCGATTCAATCTGCTCGCGAGCGACATCTTGCTTTCTTCGCTCATTCTTAGGTAGCTGTTGCCTTGCTTCTAAAATCGCAAAACCGCTTACCTCTGTGAATAGTGCATGAATGTTGGGATACTGCGCTTTAAAATCAGGCGGAGTACTTATTGGAAGCGCGTTAAGCAAGTTCACGATGCGAATTACGCCTTCTGACAAATCACATTGCTGCTGCTCCATCGCCTTAGCTATTACTATAATACTGTCGGTTATAGTGGCTACGCGCGACTGCCTTGCCGCTTCTTGTCGCTCTTTTTGTTGTTTTAACATAAACAGCAGTTTGCCTGCGTAAAAACCTAGCGCAAGAATAATTAGTAGCGCGATGCCTGAAAGTACTGCCCAAAGCATGACTCTTTCCCGTTTTTTATTAGTGCTTAAAGTCGTCGATATTAATAGCGTCTAAATCATTAAACGGATCCATATCGTCGTCTTCATCATCCTCTTCTACTATTCCTAGTAGGTCACAAAGAATGCGGTGGCGTGCCATCTTCTCGTCGACATAAGCTTGTTGCTCACGGGTGAGCGGTTTATCGTCGTCAAGTTTGTCGAGTAAATCTGACAAGCGTTGATCTGCTTCAAGCGCTGCCAGTTCTTGGGCTGGTGTGGCGTACTTTTTCTTTTGAGCAGGGGTGGGCGTCACTGCTTTTACAAGCTGAATAGGCTTTTTACTGCCGTGGCGCGGATCTTTATTCTCAGCACTCTTTTTGCCCGTCACTTTTTTCTGTTCAACATTGTGGCGATTACCAGCGGGCTTACCTTTATGCTTTTTAGGGCGAGGCGAGTCTGATTTACGGTTTTCGCTTGGTTTAAAGTCAGGATCTTTACGAACGCCGATTAGGCCGACTTTACGTGATTTCTTTGAACGTGCCATAATTTCCAAATAACAAAGAGAGTGAAAAAACAGCGCTATTATAGCGCGAATTAGTGTCTACGTATTGATCTTTGGGTATGCAGTGCAAAATCAATACGGGGAACATAAAGTATTACGGGAATTTGTTTCAGCGCTTTCTCAATAGAACGACATCGCTGGCAGGAAAAGTGACATCATAGCCATCTCGTTGTGCCAAATATTGAAAGGTTGCTTCGCTGAAAAAGCTAACGTGGGTGACGTCGTTTTTATAGTGCCAATTTGCAAACCTGGCTTTATCAAGTACGCGCTTGGTCATGATGGCAAGAACGCCACCAGAAGCTACAAGTTTGTTAAATAGCGCCCATTCCACATGAGGGGCGTGAAAGTGTTCTATAGCCTCTGTACATGTCACTACGTCATAGCTTTGCTCAAGTACCGATAAGTTGTGTGCATAGAAGGGATCGTACATATTCATCCTAACGCCTTCTTCTTCCAGCATACTTGCTAAAACAGGCGCAGGGCCACAGCCAAAGTCTAGTCCTCGGAGTTCACCAAATTTCATGTCTTTTATAAAAGGTGTAAGTGGCGTTAAAACCTTTCCTAAAAACTTTCGATACCCTTCGTCTTCAAAGCTATTCTCGTGAAGGTCATACTCCTGCTTTTCTACTTCTTTCGATGGCAAGAATTCAGGAGAAACATAAACGAGTTTGCATTGATTACATTGAAGGTAATCGCGCTTTTTATCTGAGTGATAGTGAGATGGCGCGTTAGCGCTTTTGCATAAAGGACAGTACATAGGAAAGTGAACAATAATAAGGGGCTTAAAAAAGAAAAAGGTGATGGTTCTCACCATCACCTTACATTGTATGAGTGTCAGATGACACCTCTCCCGTTATACACTTCTATGTGTATTTTGCTTCCCTAGCCGTGCTCCCCTTATTTTTATTGTTAGCAGAGCTGTATTGTTGTTTTTGGCCCTCGTGGCTCTTTATCCCGTCTTCCATGCTGCATTTTTATTATTATTCTTGTTATTTAGCTTGTAGCTTTTCAAAGGCACCTACAAACTACGCCGTTAGATTACACGAATAATTTCAAAATACAACTTTTTCGGTAACAAATTTTTAACAACAATGTGCAAAAACGGTAATGCTTAGTGTAAGCCCGCGATATAGTTAGATAAAATCTCAATATCTTCGTCGGTTAATTTCATCGCAATATCACGCATCATGCCATTCATGTCATTGTGACGTTGGCCTGAACGGAATGCTTTCAATTGAGCTGCAGTGTAAGTTGCATGTTGACCGCTGATATCAGGGAAACCTGCTAAGCCCATGCCGTTGCCCTTAGGACCGTGACACGCGATACATGCAGTTACGCCTCGAGACTCGTCGCCACCTTGGTACAATGCACGGCCAGCTTCAACGTATTGCTCTGGTGTTTCACCCGCCTTTGGCTCTTGGCTTGAGAAATAAGCGGCTAGGTCTTTCATGTCTTGCTCTGAAAGTGGGGCAGCCATGCCGTTCATCACAGCATTGTTACGACCTTCCTCGCCACCTGTTTGAGAGGCAAGTTTAAATTCGGTTAATTGCTTAACAATGTACTTCTCATGCTGGCCAGCAATCTTTGGGTTCATGTCAATCATGCTGTTGCCATCAGGGCCATGACAGGCTGCACATACTGCAGATTTCGCTTTACCTGCCTCGGCGTCGCCTTCTGCCATAGCAGTTGCGCTTAAACCTAAAGACATACATACCAACAAACACAGTTTTTTCATAATAAATCTCTTAAATGGATCCAACGGCTCGCGTGATATACGTGATATCATGCGTATTTTACACATTTAACGCGTCAGAAAAACCTATTCCATGATAAAACTATGGTTTTTAGTTGGTTTATTCATTAAAAAACTGTAAACCGAAGGTTGAGACGCATGTGGAGGTAAGTCTAGATGTCGTATTACACCAAAGCAAAATTCTTTACGAGCGCACCTGATATTCGTCATTTAAAGAATGATACCGGAATTGAAGTAGCGTTCGCGGGCCGCTCTAATGCGGGTAAATCGAGTGCACTTAACACGTTAACTCGTCAGAAGAACTTGGCAAGAACCAGTAAAACACCGGGTCGCACCCAATTGATCAACGTCTTTGAATTAGAAGAAGACTTACGCTTGGTTGATTTGCCAGGATATGGCTTTGCAAAAGTGCCAGTAGCCATGAAAAAGAAGTGGCAGGCGTCACTTGGTGAATATCTTCAAAAGCGCAAGTCCCTTAAAGGATTAGTCGTTTTAATGGATATTCGTCACCCCTTCAAAGATTTAGACCAAGATCTTATCCATTGGGCAGTAGCCTCAAATATTCCAGTACTGGCACTTCTCACTAAAGCCGACAAACTTAAAAGCGGTAAGCGAAAGGCACAGCTGTTAATGGCGCGTGAAGCTGCGATGGCATTTATGGGCGATGTTACCGTGCAAACCTTCTCGTCATTAAATAAGCACGGGTTACCCGAATTAGAGCGTATTTTGGATACGTGGTTTGGCTTAGATAAACAAGACGAAACAGAAGAGTCTGATAGCGAAGTACAGTAGCGCAATTTACCCTTACCGTTTGTGCTGATCTGACGTGCCCGATGGATAGGCATGATGGGGTGTTAGAAAAAAGAACGCCCCGCATAGAGCGAGGCGTAAACTGAGAGAAAACACATAAAAACCGTAGATATAGAGTCGTGATAAATAGAGAAGTTCAGAAAAATTAAAATAAAATTCGCTTTATTTTTTAAGTTATTGATATTTTTGGATTATTTATTTTACGCAGATATAAAAAAACCCCGACAAAACTGTCGGGGTTAAAGCAAAGGTTTGAAAACAGCTTTCTCACCTCTGTACCCTACATGTGTAATATTACAACAAAGCACAGAAAAGGCAAGGGTGTTATGTAATTAAATTACCAAATTTAATGAATATAACGCGCCTTTTAATGTGAAAACTGTAATCTAATTACCAAACTAGTGCGCTTCATCCCAGTTTTCGCCCACACCAGCCTCAACAACCAGCGGAACATTTAGCGTAGCTGCGCTTTCCATAAGAGCAGTAATAGTAGAGACATAGGTTTCCACTTTGTCTTCTTTTATCTCAAAAACCAATTCATCGTGCACCTGCATCATCATTGTCACATCATCTGATGCATTTTTCCTAATCCAGTCATCAACTTTGATCATTGCCATCTTAATAATGTCTGCCGCTGTGCCTTGCATAGGCGCGTTTATCGCTGCGCGCTCTGCGCCTTTTCTACGTGCACCATTACTGGCTTTAATATCAGGCAAATAAAGTCTGCGACCAAATACGGTTTCTACATAACCTTTTTCTTTCGCGCTCTCACGTGTTGAATCCATGTACTCAAGCACGCCTGGGTAGCGCTCGAAGTAAAGATCCATATATTTTTGTGCTTCATTACGTGGAATATTAAGTTGCTTCGACAACCCAAAGGCACTCATACCGTAAATTAAGCCAAAGTTAATCGCTTTTGCACTGCGGCGTTGTTCGGTAGTTACCTCATCAAGTGGTACACCAAAAACTTCCGCAGCGGTTGCTTTATGAATATCTTTACCATGCGCAAAGGCATCTAACAGACCTTTATCGCCAGAAAGGTGCGCCATAATGCGCAGCTCAATTTGTGAGTAGTCGGCTGCGACGAACTTATTTCCTTCTCTTGGTACAAATGCCTGACGCACGCGGCGACCTTCCTCATTTCGGATAGGGATGTTCTGTAAGTTAGGATCGGTAGATGAGAGTCGTCCCGTGGCGGTTACTGCTTGGTGATAAGAAGTATGCACTCGACCCGTACGATGATTGATCATCTTAGGAAGTTTATCCGTGTAGGTATTCTTTAGCTTGGTTAGGCCACGGTATTCCATGATCTTCTTCGGCAACGGGTACTCAAGCGCAAGTTCTTGCAGTACGTCCTCAGAAGTAGACGGCGCCCCTTTAGGCGTTTTCTTTATGATCGGTAGCGACATTTTTTCGAACAAGACATGTTGAAGCTGCTTAGTAGAACCTAAGTTGAATGGCTCGCCAGCTTCCTCATGTACTTCACTTTCAAGCTCGGCAATCCGTGTGGCAAGATCCTGGCTTTGCTGACGCAGTCTTTGGCTGTCTATCAATACACCTTCCTGTTCCATACGAGAAAGTACACAGGCTAGGGGAACCTCAACATCTATCAATAGATTTTTAAGCTCAGGAATTTCTTTCAACTTAGTCCAAATGGCGTTGTGTAAGCGAAGCGTAATGTCAGCATCTTCTGCGGCATAAGGCCCCGCTTCTTCAAGGCTGATTTGATTAAACGTAAGCTGTTTTGCGCCTTTACCTGCGATCTCTTCAAAGTGAATAGTTTTATGACCAAGGTAGGCTAGGGCAAGTGAGTCCATATCATGGCGCTGCGCAGTACTGTTTAGTACATAGCTCTCAAGCATGGTGTCAAAGCCGATGCCGTTTAAGGTAATGTTATAGTTCGCTAACACATTTTTGTCGTATTTTATGTGTTGGCCTACTTTGATCACGGTGTCCGATTCTAAAATAGGCTTTAATGCGTCTAATACAAATTCCCGTGATAGCTGGGCGGGTGCATCTGGATAATCGTGAGCAACAGGTACATAAGCAGCTTCACCTTCCTCTATACAAAATGAAACGCCAACTAACTCCGCATCCATGTAGTTAAGGCTGGTTGTTTCGGTATCAAAAGCGATGAGTTCGGCTTTTTCTAGCTTCGCTACCCAAGCGTTAAAACGCGCCTCATCAAGCACGGTCTCATACTTCGACTTATCTATCTCTACCGATTCACTTTGTTCGCTCTCTTCTGCGCTATCGCTCTTTTCCTCGTTGGCGTTTGCGCTGGCACTAGAGGTATCTCCGCCGGCTACAAGCGCGCTTACTTCCGCGTGCCAGCGTTTGAACTCGTATTCGGCAAACAGATCGCGAAGTTGTTCGTTATCGGCCTGACACGGCATTAACGTCTCAACGTCGTAGTCAAGGTCAAGATCGATGCTGATAGTAGCTAGGGTATAAGAAAGCCGAGCTTGCTCTTCGTATTCCTGCATTTTAGCCGCCATCGACTTACTGCCTCTAAACGATAGATCTGCAATTTTATCCAGGTTCTTATATATGTCGTCGATACCGCCAATACCGTTTAACAAGGCTTGAGCACTTTTATCACCTACACCAGGTACACCTGGAATGTTATCGACTTTATCGCCCTTAAGCGCAAGGAAGTCGATCACAAGCTCTGGTGGAATACCAAACTTCGTATTTACACCTTCGACATCCATCAGTTGGTTTGTCATGGTGTTGATTAAGGTGACATGTTCATTTACTAGCTGCGCCATGTCTTTATCGCCGGTGCTGATAAGGGTATCAATACCTTTTTCTGTGGCGTGTCTGGCTAACGTGCCAATCACGTCATCAGCTTCTACACCCGATTCAACAATAACAGGTAAACCCATTGCCTTAATGATGGCGTGCAACGGTTCGATCTGGCTTCTAAGCTCATCCGGCATCGGAGGACGGTTCGCTTTGTACTCTTTATAGATGTCATCGCGAAAGGTTTTGCCTTTAGCATCAAAAATCACCGCCATATGCGTCGGGTTGTATTGTTTGATCAAGCTTTTAAGCATGTTCACAACACCATAAATAGCACCGGTGTCTTGGCCTTTTGAGTTAGTTAATGGTGGTAAACCGTGAAAGGCACGAAAAAGATATGACGATCCATCGACAAGAATAAATGGAGGCTTTTTAGAATCAGGCATAGATGGCGATTTTCCAATAGAGAATATGAGCGCAAGGATGCCACAGGCTAGGGCAGATCGCCATATCATGAAGGAACATTAAGGTCGATAGCGGATCGCATTTCGCCTGTGGATAACTTTGTGATCTAAAATTTTGGGCACAGTGATCCGGATGATCTTTGTCAAGTTAAAGATCACCTTTCAAATCAAGAAAAATAAGGGAATGAGACTTAGGTGTGAAAACAGCGTACCTGCTACTTACCATTCCATTTTATGTGGATAACTTGGTGTACGTTTATTTTTGGTTTAACCAAGTTGGTCAAGTAATGTAGCATAACCATTAACAATGTATACACGTATTATTAAGAACTTTTTTTGAACAGTTGTGTGTTTAATAGCCAAATTTTGAATAAGTAGATGGCATAGCGTCTAGGAGGACAATATGAAACAAGTAGCCGTTATTTTAAGTGGTAGTGGTGTGTTTGACGGGGCTGAGTTACACGAAGCGGTATTGACACTTTTAGCCATTGAGCAAGAAGGTGCGTCTTACCAGTGTTTTGCTCCAGATGTAAACCAACTGCATGTAGTCAATCACTTAACCGGTGAGGTATCAGAAGGTGAAACCCGAAATGTGTTAGTAGAGTCGGCCCGTATTGCCCGAGGTGATATAAAACCCGTGACTGAGTGCGACGTAACTGCTTTTGACACACTTATTCTACCTGGTGGCTTTGGCGCTGCGAAGAACCTGTGCACGTTTGCTGTAGACGGTGAAAATTGTACCTTTAACGAAGAGGTGCTGACAGTGTGCAAAGCCTTTGCACAAGCTAAAAAGCCCGCAGCGTACGCGTGTATCGCACCTGCGCTAGCAGCAAAAGTGTATGGCAACAAAACTAAACTGACCATTGGCAGTGACGAAGCCACGGCTGGTGGGTTGAATGCCTTAGGTGCAACGCATGTAGAATGCCCAGTTGATGAGGTGGTTGTTGATAATGACGCAAAGCTTGTTACTACACCTGCGTATATGCTGGCGCAAAGCATTAGTGAAGCCAATGCGAGTATTACTAAGATGGTCAAAACCGTGCTTGCTGTGAAATAGAAAACTAAAAAAATAAAAGTGGTTGGTTTTTTCCTAGTGAAAAGATCAGGTGCCTTTATGTGTAATTAGCCTAATGTAGTGGGGAGACAAAGGTTTCCCCTTGTTCATTATAGTCCTATAATCAAAACCCTATGCGTAACGTATAGGATTTCATCTACCTTGTTTCACGTAGATAGATTCGCTTTTTGAAACCATATCAAAAAGCACATTGTAACTAGGGCTCAGTAGTCCTTATGCGCACTATAAAAATAAAGGCATAACAAACAATGCACTACCGTGCCATCATACGAATACTAGGGTTATTAATTGCGCTTTTTAGCGTAACCATGATCCCTCCCGCTATCGTGTCGTTGATTTATCAAGATGGCAGTGGCCTGCCTTTTATCCTCGCATTTATATTTTGTGTCATCGGCGGTATGGCATTGTGGTACCCCAATCGCCAGCAGAAAAATGACTTAAGAGCACGAGAAGGGTTTCTGATTGTTGCGCTGTTTTGGTCAGTACTAGCAAGCGTGGGGGCAATTCCACTTATCTTGCTAGAGCAACCAAGCATGACGGTAACCGATGCTTTCTTTGAGTCATTTTCTGGCCTGACTACAACGGGAGCTACGGTTATCGAGGGGATAGATTTTCTTCCTCATTCAGTACAGTTTTACCGTCAACAGCTTCAGTGGTTAGGCGGCATGGGTATCATCGTACTCGCAGTTGCCATTTTACCTATCCTTGGAGTCGGGGGCATGCAGCTTTATCGGGCAGAAACTCCTGGCCCAGTTAAAGATAATAAAATGACTCCGCGTATTGCCGATACGGCAAAGCATTTGTGGTACATCTACCTATCCATAACCATTGCATGTGCCGGTGCATACTGGCTTGCGGGAATGAATGTTTTTGATGCGATTTGCCATTCTTTCTCAACGGTTGCTATTGGTGGCTTTTCGAACCACGACGCCAGCTTAGGCTATTTTAATAGTCCTATGGTAAACGTGGTGTGTACCGTGTTTTTGCTTATTGCTGCGTTAAACTTCTCATTACACTATGTGGCGGTGAGCTCTCGTTCGGTTAAAGGCTATTTTAACGATCCAGAGTTTAAGGCGTTCTTTATCATTCAAGCCTCACTCATCGGGATTTGTTTCTTAGTACTTACACTATCAGGCTACTATAGCTCGGCAGAGCAGGCTTTAGACCAAGCTATGATCCAAGCGGTATCTATTAGTACCACAGCAGGGTTTGCAACCACTGATTTTTCAGTCTGGCCGGCATTCCTCCCTATTATGCTTATTTTTTCAAGCTTTATCGGCGGGTGCGCAAGTTCTACAGGTGGGGGCTTAAAAGTAGTACGCGTGTGCCTACTGTTTCTACAAGGCAAGCGTGAGGTTGATAGGCTAATTCACCCGAAAGCGGTATACAGCGTTAAGTTTGGCGACCGTGCCATGCCTGACAGAGTAGTAGAGGCCGTATGGGGGTTCTTTTCAGCTTATGCAGTGGTGTTTGTTATCATTATGATAGGCTTGATTGCCACGGGTTTAGATAACCTAAGCGCCTTTACCGCTACTGCGGCCATGCTGAATAACTTAGGTCCGGGATTGGGCAGCGTAGCGGCCAACTATGCTGATGTTACTGACGCAGGCAAATGGATACTGGTGATTGCCATGGTATTTGGGCGACTAGAGGTCTTCTCATTGCTGGTCTTGTTCTCACCTACGTTCTGGCGCAGTTAACAATTAAACCGGTAGTTTTGATACGAGCTAAAAATAAAGGGCGATAAATATCGCCCTTTATTCTTATGTCTTCAACTTTTAATCTTGCGGCACCTACGACGCTTTGCAAAAAGCGCTAGCCAAAGAAAAATGCGCTGGGTTGGAACAGCTTTTCCACGTCGTTGATGTACTTCTTATCAACCAAGAACAAAATTACATGGTCGTTTGCTTCAATCTTGGTATCGCTGTGAGCAATAATCACCTGATCGTCTCGAACAATAGCCCCAATCGTAGTACCTGGCGGTAGTTTAATATCGCCTATTTGTTTGCCAACCACCTTAGAGGTATTTTCATCACCGTGTGCTATCGCTTCAATAGCCTCGGCAGCACCTCGTCGTAATGAGTACACGTTTACAATGTCACCTCGACGTACGTGAGTCAGTAGCGCCGAGATAGTGGCTTGTTGAGGTGAAAACGCGATATCTATCTCACCGCCTTGCACCAAGTCCACATAAGCACTTCGCTGGATAAGCACCATGGCTTTTTGTGCACCCATACGCTTTGCCAGCATGGCCGACATGATATTCGCTTCATCGTCGTTGGTAACGGCTATGAAAGCGTCAACTTGCTCGATATTTTCTTCACTTAGCAATTCAGGGTCAGACGCGTCACCGCTAAATACAATGGTTTTATCTAAGTTCGCAGATAAATATTTGGCCCTTTCTGGGCTGTATTCAATAAGCTTAACGTTATGATTGTGCTCTAACTTTTTCGCAAGGCCTGCGCCAATCAAGCCACCACCGGCTATCATAATTCGTTTGTAGCTTGATTCGAGCTTTTGAAGCTCACTCATTACTGCGCGAATGTGCTTGGTAGCGGCAATAAAGAACACTTCATCATCGGCCTCAATAACCGTGGTACCTAACGGGCGAATAGGGCGGCCGCGTCGGTAAATGGCAGCAACCCGGGTTTCAACGTTAGGCATGTGGTCTTTAAGCGCAGATAACGCGTGGCCTACCAATAAGCCACCGTAATAGGCTTTAACCGCAACAAGGCTGGCTTTGCCTTCAGCAAACTCAACCACCTGAAGTGCACCCGGGTAGTCGATAAGACGTTTGATGGCCTTAGTTACCAACTGCTCGGGAGCGATAATGTGGTCAACGGGAATGTCTTGCTGCTTATATAGCTGCTCTTGGTAAATGATGTACTGTTCAGAGCGTACGCGAGCGATTTTAGTGGGGGTTTTAAATAGGCTGTAGGCCACCTGACAGGCCAACATATTGCTTTCATCACTATTGGTTACGGCAATCAGCATATCTGCATCTTCCGCACCGGCCTTACGCAACACATCAGGGTGTGAGCCCACGCCTGTTACTACTTGTAAATCAAGACGGTCTTGAAGTGCGCGCAATATAGTGGGGTCAGAGTCAATAACTGTTATTTCGTTATTCTCACCCACTAAGTTTTCAGCAAGTGTTCCGCCTACTTGGCCGGCCCCTAAAATGATGATCTTCATCGTTATTATTTTGCCTTCATATTCGTGCAAGTCTTAACTGTGTGACGTTGCACAACTATTGAACTCAGTCTGCTGACTTTACCAGCCTCGCATAATAGAAACCATCCATTTGTTGCTCTCCTGGCGTTATCTGGCGCCCGGGTTTATCAACGGTTTCTGTTTTCACTATGGGCGATAACGAGGCATCTGGAGTGTCGGCGAGAAACTGCTGTATTTGCGCCATGTTCTCTTTTGGCAAAATAGAACATGTTGCATAAAGCAGCGTGCCGCCTGGCTTTAATAGACCCCACAATGTTTCTAATATGCGCCGTTGAAGCTGTGCTAAGTTGTCGATGTCATTGGCTTTTCGAAGCCAGCGAATATCTGGGTGACGTCGAATCACGCCGGTAGCAGAGCAGGGGGCATCCAGTAATATTCTGTCGAAGGGCTTTCCGTCCCACCAGGTATCAGGATTAGCTGCATCACCTTGCTTAATATCGACAGTGTGCTTAAGGCGAGTCATGTTTTCTTCTACCCGTTTTAGGCGGGTAGCATCAGCATCAAGCGCTAATACGTACTGTGTATCAGGTGCAGACTCAACAATGTGCCCTGTTTTTCCGCCTGGTGCGGCGCAACAGTCTAGAATGCGTTCGTTCGCTTGAGGCTTTAGGTAATGCGCAGCTAATTGCGCAGCCCCATCTTGTACCGCAAAGTGACCTTTTTCAAAACCAGGCAGGGCAGTAATGTCTTCTCGCTTAGTCAGAATTACGGCATCAGCATGGTTTGCGCTAAGGGTATATTCAACCCCTGCTTTATCTAACGCCTGAGTAAATGCTGCCAACGATGTTTGCAACTTATTTACGCGAAGCCAAATGGGGGCCATGGCATTCGTTTCGTTACGAACCTGCTCGGCGTCGTCACCATAGGCGTTCTCTATTGCCTTAAACAACCACTTTGGCAAGCCGCTGTTTATGATTGCGTCGTCTACAGGTTTGTCTGCAAGGTTCTCTCGCTGAAAATTACGCAGTACCGCATTAACTAACCCTTTTAATCCTGCGGCATTTAAATAAGACGCTGCAGCGACGGTTTCACCCACGGCAGCGTGGTTGCTAACGCGGGAAAAATTAAGCTGGTACAAACCAAGAAGAATAAGATGTTCTATGACTTTCTTGTTGCCTTTTAAAGGCCTATCCAACAAAGAGCGCAGCCAGTGCTGTAAAAGGGGAAGGCGACGCATTACCCCTAGTGACATCTCTTGAATCCATGCGTTATCTTTGGCGTTGTGTCTGCGCTGAACGCGTTCTAAGCACTCACGCGATGACTTGCCTTGCTCTAAAATTTGATAGATGACCCACGCACAATCTGCACGCAGGTTTTTTTGTTTGGGAAGGGGTAATGGTTTCACGTTTAGTCCGCTTGTGTCAGACAACGACCCACTTCAAACCACGTTTGGCGAGCATTGATAACGTCTGACGCTGGAAGCGCCTTTTTACCTGGAATTTGAAGTGATGTAATGCAAAGCGCATCGCGTCCTGTAGCGATAGTAATGCCTTCTTTATTGGCACCGATTACCGTACCTGGCGTTACATCTTTATTTAACGGAACAACGCTGGCAGACCATACTTTAACATTCTGATCTTCGACCTGCATCCACGCTACAGGCCAAGGGTTGAAGGCGCGGATATTTCGCTCTATTTGCTCAGCATCGTCTGCCCAATTAATCAGGGCTTCTTCTTTTGATAGCTTTTTCGCGTAGGTCGCTTGAGAGTCGTCTTGTTTGGTGGGCGTGTAACGATCAAATTCATTAACGACCTCAACCAACGCTTGTGGCCCTAGCTCTGCAAGCTTTTCATATAAGGTGGCGCTGGTATCTTCAGAGGTAATAGGTAATGTTGCTATGTGAAGCATGTCACCCGTATCTAAACCTTCGTCCATTTGCATTATGGTTACGCCGGTCTCAGCGTCACCTGCCCAGATTGAACGCTGTATTGGTGCCGCGCCTCGCCACTTAGGCAGAATAGAGCCGTGCACGTTAATGCACCCTAGCTTAGGTGCATTTAACACCGCGGTAGGCAGTATCAGTCCGTAAGCGACAACTACCATTAAATCGGCATTGAGCGAGGCTAATTCTTCCTGAGCGTCTTGAGCTTTAAGCGACTGAGGCTGGTAAACTGGAATGGCGTTTTCTTCTGCTAATACTTTAACCGGACTGGCGGTAAGCTTTTTACCTCGCCCTGCGGGTCTATCAGGCTGAGTGTAAACAGCAATGACTTCGTGCTCGCTCTCGAGTAACGCTGATAGATGTTTAGCTGCAAAATCCGGAGTACCGGCAAAAATCACTTTCAATGGAGTTGTCACGTTATTCCTTAGGCTTTTGCAGCAAGACGCGCTTCTTTCTCAAGCTTTTTACGAATACGTTGGCGCTTAAGCGGTGAAAGGTAATCAATAAACAATTTGCCTTTTAGATGATCCAGCTCGTGCTGAATACAAATCGCTAACAAACCTTCTGCATCCAACTCAAAGCTTTCGCCATTCTGATCTAGCGCTTTTACGGTAATTGATTCGGCGCGCTCAACTTTCGCGTAATTACCCGGCACTGATAAACAGCCTTCTTCGCTAATCGTGGAGCCATCTTTACGAATGATTTCAGGGTTAATAAATACGCGTGGCTCGTTTTGATCTTCCGATACGTCCATTACAACAACTTGAACGTGGCGGTTAACTTGCGTTGCAGCAAGGCCAATACCGTTCTCGTCTTTCATGGTTTCGAACATGTCCGATACCAATTGTTTAATTTCGTCGTTAACCTCTTCAACCGGCTTAGCTACCGTGCGAAGACGTTCATCAGGAAAACTTAATACGTCTAAAATTGCCATTTCTCGCTTACTTCACCTTTTCGCTGTATATATTCATATACGATCTAATTGCCAGCACACTTTACAGTGCTTATTAAGTTACTATTCTAACGTATATCGGGCTGTTTCGTGCAGTTTTTTACCGAAACCCTATTAGAATACCTAGTTATGCCGATATAGTGCTATTGTCTGAAAAAACAACAATGAGTGACAGTGAATAATTTGCAGGTGGTTAATTTGAAAAAGCGATTGATTTACGCGCGTCGTGCAGCATTGTTTATCTTAGGTGTACTGCTTTCTTTGCCTACCTTTGCGCTGCAGCTAAAAGAGAGCGCGCCAGAAACCTACACAGTAAAGCGTGGGGACACGCTATGGGCAATCGCTAACGTTTTTCTCAATGAGCCTTGGCTCTGGCCTGAATTATGGCGAACCAACACCCAAATCGACAATCCACACCTTATTTACCCGGGCGATGTTATCGTCGTTGGGTATGTTGATGGGCAGCCTGTATTAAGTGTAAAGCGCGACAAGCCTTCCTATAAGCTTTCTCCGGCTACCGATAAGCGAGTAAAACCGAAGCCTGTTGATGTGTTGTCGTGGACAACTATCTCTCCATTCATTAGACAACATATGCTGCTAGACGAGGAAAGCTATGCTTCGCTACCTAAATTGCTGGGTAATCAGGATGGAAACGTAAGGTTTGCGTCTGATGATTTTGTGTTAAGCCAGCAACAATTCAGTACCGACGATCAGTACAGAGTAGTAAGAAAGCACGCTACGATTAGAAATCTTGATGGGGAAATCCTTGGTATTCAAGTTACCCATGTTTCAACAGCTTCACTAGTGGAAAAAGATGAAGGTAGCAACACGATGTTGCTTTTCATCGACGATGCGAACCAAGAAGCTAAGCGCGGTGATAAGTTAATGGCGGGTGGATTTGAACATCCTGAAGGCTTTGAACTTGTTCCGGCTACTTCGCAGCGAGGCGCAATAGTTGGAGATTTGCATGATCACGATTTACTTGGCAAATACGACGTTGTCATTCTTGATTTAGGCAGTATGGAAGTAGCGCCAGGTACGGTCCTGGGGCTTTACTCACAAGGTCCAGCCATTATTGACGAAGAAAGTCCACGCTATGTAGATGAACCCGGCGCTAACACTGGTGGTGAGTGGTTTATCGATACGGTATCGCAACCCGCGCTTAAAGTAGGTGAAGTTGTTGTGTTTAAAACATTTGATGCGGCAAGTTACGGATTAATTACGCGAGCGAATAAGGGGATAAAGCGCGGCTTCATTGTCGCCAAGCCTTAAACGTTGCATGGTTCATTGTCGCTCGCATTAGGAGCGATAATGGCACCACAATCTTCTCAGTTAGACAGCGAAGCATTAGCATGGATAGCACTGGCTTCCGCTCAGCGTGTTTCACCTAAACTATGGCTACAGGCTCTCGAAAAATATCAACTTTCTACTGTCGATTTAGGCAGCAACACGTCTTCGCTGCCTAACGAGGTTAAACAACTCACCAACAACATTTCACCGCCTCTTATTGATGCAGCAATAAACTGGCTGCAAGCGAGCGACAATAGACACATCGTGCCGTTGTCATCGCCTCACTATCCAGAATCACTTAAACAATTGGATAGTCCGCCCCTCGCGCTATTTGCCACGGGAAACAAAGCGCTATTTCAAAAACCACAGATTGCTATAGTGGGAAGCAGAAGGGCCAGCCTTCAGGGTAAGCGTACCGCAACCGACATTGCTTATGGATTATCTAGTAGCGGAGTTGTAGTGACGAGCGGCCTTGCCATGGGCATTGATAGCGCCGCACACCAAGGCGCCCTGTCTGGTAGCACCGGAACCATTGCGGTAATGGGTACGGGACCTGAAAAGGTATATCCGGCTAAAAATAGTAAGCTCTATAAAGCTATCAACAATGACGGAGGTGTTACCGTTACAGAGTTTTTTCCGGGGCAGGGACCTAAGCCTTGGCATTTTCCAAGGCGAAATCGAATTATCGCAGCGTTATCCCTTGGAACCTTAGTGGTAGAGGCAAAAATTAAGAGTGGCACCTTGATAACTGCAAATTTGGCCGCAAATATGGGGCGGGAAGTATTCGCTGTGCCGGGTAATATCGCTAACGCTTACGCTGAAGGTTGCCACTGGTTAATCCAACAGGGCGCAAAATTAGTAACTAATATAGACGATATTCTAGATGAAGTTGGGGTTCAGCCGGAACAACTAGGCTTGAATGTTGACGAGCAAAACGAAAAAAGTACAGCGAATAGCTTGGCAACCGATAAATTATTAGCTAGTGTGGATTATGACATCACCGCTATTGATGTCATAGCCCAGCGCAATGCCTTATCTGTATCGCAAGCAATGGCATCATTATTAGAATATGAGTTGCGTGGTTTAGTGGCCGCTGTCCCTGGTGGTTACGTTAAATTGAGGGGAAAATAATATGTTCGATATCCTCATGTATCTGTTTGAAAACTTCATTCACAGTGAAACGGAAATTCGTGTTGACCAAGACGAGTTAACGGAAGAGCTTGTGCGCGCAGGATTTCATCACGATGAGATTTATAAAGCCCTCGCATGGTTAGAAAAGTTAGCGGCACTGCAAGAGACAGACATCAAACCGTACTTTTGCAAAGGTATTAGCACTAGCTTAAGCCGTATTTACACGCATGAAGAACAAATGCGTTTAGATGTGGAATGTCGCGGTTTTCTTATGTTCTTAGAACAGGTTAATGTGTTGGATGCCTCCACACGCGAAATGGTTATAGATCGCGTTATGGAAATTGATTCCAATGAATTTTGCTTGGAAGACCTGAAGTGGGTTGTGCTAATGGTACTATTCAACGTACCTGGCAAAGAGAAAGCCTACGCACAAATGGAAGATCTTTTGTTCGAAGAGCCAGATGGTGTTCTGCATTAATGCAGTTGTAGTCACTGGTATTTGAATCTTTACTTAAAAATGCGCTGTGAAATTACAGCGCGTTTAAGGCCTTAACGTCCAATACATGTCTAAAATAGACCATTCACTCTTTTCAGCGCACGAGCATGCTCTCGATGATAATTTCGGAGATTGCCCCGAGTGCGGTAAACCTCTTCATATAAAGAACAGTAAATCCGGCCCTTTTATCGGGTGTACGGGCTATCCGGAATGTAGCTTTAGTAAGCCACTTCACGATAAACAAACCACCATACTGAAAACCTTAGACGGTGTAGCCTGCCCTGAATGCGCATCCGACTTAGCCATAAAGAAAGGGCGGTTTGGCATGTTTATCGGCTGTACCAATTTTCCTTCATGCCATCACATAGAGCCCATTAAAGAAAAAGAAGATACTTTGGTGGATTGTCCAAAGTGTAAGAAAGGGCATCTAATCTCGCGTACTAACAAATACGGCAAACAGTTTTTTGCGTGCAACCATTATCCACAATGTCGATATGTGCTAAATTTCACGCCGGTTAATGAAAGCTGCCCAGACTGCGGTTGGGGAGTATTGATAGATAAAAAGGGGCAGTTACAGTGTCCTCAGCCTAGTTGTGGCTTTAAAAAGTAATTATACGAACAACTAAAGAAGAACTATACGTAGAGATTAAAACCATGTCTGATATCCAAAATGGGAACGTAAACACGTTTACCCCCGTTGAGGCTAACTCACCTGAAGTAGACCCTGTTGTTGCCGCATTCCAAGCTGGCAGTTTAATCGTTTATCCAACCGAAGCGGTAATGGGCATCGGATGTGACCCCGACAATGAAGCCGCTGTAAATGCGCTGTTAGAGATAAAACAGCGACCGGTAGAAAAGGGCGTGATATTGATTGCAGCAAACTACAGTCAGCTACTGCCTTATGTTAACGACAACGCCATTCGCCCTGACAGACGCACCGATATTTTTTCGAGCTGGCCAGGCCCTAATACTTGGCTATTACCTAAGTCGTCATCTGCGCCAGTTTGGTTAACCGGCAAGCATAGTAAAATAGCGGTGCGCGTAACTAATCACCCTGTAGTAGTGGAATTGTGCAACAAGTTAGGTAAACCGTTAGTTTCTACAAGCGCTAACCTGACCGGCCAACCGCCTGCCACCACCACTGAAGAAGCAAAAGCCGTATTCGCTGATTCCGTTTTTTATGTAGAAGGGGAAGTAGGCGGTGCAACTAAACCCAGTACCATTCGCGATGGTGACACAGCAGAGGTAATAAGAGCATGACATCAGCAGAATTACTGGACGGTAAAAATGCCGCTGAAGTAATAGAACAAGTAAAAAGCTATTTACTAGGGCTGCAAGACACCATTTGCCAAACCCTTGAACTTGCCGATGGTAAGGGCCAGTTTGTTGAAGACAGCTGGCAGCGAGAAGAGGGTGGCGGTGGCCGCTCTCGAGTACTAAAAAATGGTGCGGTGATTGAACAAGGCGGCGTTAACTTTTCCCATGTGTTTGGCAGTCAAATGCCGGCATCAGCAACGGCTAATCGGCCTGAATTAGCAGGAAGAAACTTTCAGGCTATGGGTGTATCACTCGTTATTCATCCACATAACCCGTATATCCCCACGTCACACGCTAATGTTCGCTTTTTCATTGCAGAAAAAGAGGGCGAAGCACCTATCTGGTGGTTTGGCGGCGGCTTCGACTTGACGCCATTTTATCCGTTTAAAGATGACGTTGTACACTGGCATGATACCGCTAAAAAATTATGTAAGCCGTTTGGCGATGATGTCTACCCTAAGTATAAAAAGTGGTGCGACGACTACTTTTACTTAAAGCATCGCAATGAAACCCGCGGAGTGGGCGGTTTATTCTTCGACGACCTGAATGAATGGGGCTTTGAACAGTCATTTGCATTTATGCAGGCTGTTGGTAATGGCTTCATCGATGCTTACGTTCCTATTGTTGAGCGCCGTAAGCAAACCGATTTCGGCGAAAGAGAGCGTGATTTCCAACTTTATCGCCGGGGCCGCTACGTTGAGTTTAACCTTGTATTCGACCGAGGCACTTTATTTGGACTGCAAACCGGCGGGCGCACCGAATCTATCTTAATGTCGATGCCGCCGCTAGCGCGCTGGGAGTATTGTTATACACCTGCACCGGGTAGCGCCGAAGCCAAGCTGACAGACTGGTTAAAACCTACTGATTGGTGATTAATTATTAAATAAGGCTGCGCTTAAATCCTTAAGCGGACCGCCGATAGCAGCTTTCACCTTTAATGACTAAAAAACGCCGCATTAACGTTAATGCGGCGTTTTTTTGATCTATATCAAGGTCGAATATCTTCAGTGTTTCAGTGAGTTATCAAGCTTGCGCTGGATCAATGTTTCTCATAACTACAGGCGTAAAGTAGCCCTATCTTAGTTAACCACAAATGAGACATATCATGCGCAAACACTTTTTATCTGCATCTGCACTTTGCCTTACTCTTGCTGCACTCTCACCTTTAGCTAGCGCTCACCAGCAGGGCGACTGGATTGTTCGTGGCGGTCTTACTACCGTTGCTCCTGACGAATCTACCTCTAACATCGTCGCGGGTGGAACTGATCTTGGCGTGGCCCTTAATATCGATAACGATACTCAGCTAGGTTTAAATGTAGCGTACTTTATTACTGACAACATTAATATTGAGCTGCTTGCCGCAACGCCCTTTAAGCACGACGTTAATTTTTCTGTTGCTGATCCGTTAGGGACGGGTAATCAGCTTGGTGAAGTCACGCATCTTCCTCCTACGCTTACCGCAAACTACTATTTTAATGATGCCAGCTCTGCGTTTCAGCCGTACATTGGTGCAGGTATCAACTATACCTTTATATTTGATGAAGAGTTTACAGGTGCGAATGAAACAGCTGGCTTAAGCGACCTTTCGCTTGATAATTCATTTGGCTTGTCAGCACAGGTGGGAATGGATTACCAAATTGATACCAAATGGCATGTCAATGCATCGGTTCGATTCATTGATATAGATACCGAAGCAACCTTTAAAGTGGGTGATGCTGCTGGAAAGGTAAGTGATATTGAAATAGATCCTTGGGTGTATACCTTATCGGTGGGTTACACATTCTAATTATTAGTCTCACGCCTTATTAACTATTAGGCTTTCACAATTGCACTACTTTATGCGCCATAAAGAGCGTAGACAGTAACAGGGGAGTTGCGCGTTAAAAGGTTAACCCTTTCAACGCGCTTTTTTATTTCGTATTCACCATGTGATTGGCGAGTTGATCAAGTGCGTCTATCAACTGTTGAGCTAAGGCGATATCTTCAACCGTTTTAAACATGGCTTTTCGCATACAATACATCCACTGAGCTTTTAACTCTGGTGTTACGGTATAAGGTAGGTGGCGTGCACGCAGACGCGGGTGGCCATACTGCTGCTGATAATCATCAGGACCACCAAGCCATAAACTTAAATAGAGAAAGAACACGTGGCGAATTCTGTCTAATGGCTGGGGGTGAATAGCTAGCAGTTCATTGGCGAGTGGATCGGTTTCCATTATGTCGTAAAACGTATTTGCTAATTCCCGTACTTTCTCCTCTCCACCTATACGTTCATATGGTGTACTCTGCGAAGCACGATTATCGCTTTTCTTCTTTATATTAAATAAGTCTCGTATTCCCATGAAAAAATTCGCTGTATTCGGAAATCCTATTGCACAGAGTTTATCACCAACTATCCATCAAATGTTTGCTGAACAAGTGGGAGAAAAGATTTCTTATGAAAAGATACTTGCGCCAGTGGATGGTTTTGTAGATGCCGCCAACGCGTTTTTAGCTCAGGAAGGCGCGGTAGGTTGTAACGTCACCATGCCTTTTAAGCTTGATGCATTCAACATGGCAAAGGTAGATGACCAAGCAGCCAAAGATGCACAAGCTGTTAATACGCTGATGAATGGTGAAAGCGGTGAAATATGGGGATTCAACACTGATGGTGTAGGGCTGGTAAACGACTTGCTTAACAGCGGTGTGGAAATTAAGGGTAAGCGCGTGTTGCTTATTGGTGCCGGCGGCGCCGCCCGTGGCGTAATCTCCCCGTTATTAAAAGCAGGGGCCGCCTCTTTAACCATCACCAATAGAACCAAAGCGAAAGCAGAGGAAGTGGCAAGTGCCGCTTCAAACGCTAAAGTGCAGGTGGCTGCGCTTGAAGATATCGCAGATGTTGCGCCTCATATTATTATTAATTCAACAGCCGCCAGTTTAAGCAATGAATTGCCGTGCCGTTTAAATGATGGTGTTTTACAAAACTGTGAAGTGGTGTACGACATGGTTTACAAAAACTCACCCACGCGCTTTATGAGAGAGGCGGCCGAACTTGGTGTTAAAACACAAATCGATGGGTTAGGGATGCTGGTTGAGCAAGCGGCTGAAGCATTCTACATATGGACACAAAAGCGCCCCGATACTTCAGATATTGTAAAACGTGTCAGGGCTATCGTTGAGCAAGGTGAGAAGCGAAACTAGTTCGCTTCTTCAAGGTACTCATCTTTCAATACAACATAGTTAACGGCAGATTGTTTCAGGAACGCCATTTCAGCGTCGTTGAGCGGTCTTTTCTTTTGCATGGGGTTTCCCACGTAAAGAAATCCGCTTTCTAATCTTTTGTTCGGCGGTACTAATGTACCTGCACCAATAAACACATCGTCTTCAACAACAACACCATCCATTACAATAGCGCCCATGCCAACGAGAATTCGATTACCCAACTGGCAGCCGTGCAGCATACACTTATGCCCAACGGTAACGTCCTCACCAATAATAAGTGGGAAGCCGTTGGGGTTTTTCTCAGATTTACGGGTAACGTGTAAAACACTGCCATCTTGAATATTAGAACGGGCACCAATACGAATTTTGTTCACGTCGCCACGAGCTGCAACCAGCGGCCAAATACTCGCATCATCTTCTAAAACTACATCACCGACGATTCTTGCCGAGCCATCAACATAGACATTCTTTCCTAATGTAGGAGAAACACCTTTAAAACTATCAATCGATTTATGCATTACACACTCATATAAATTGCGCAGAAAGTGAATTACGCAAACTCTAACAGCAATGCCGATGAGTTGGTACTAGTAGGGTGGTTACAGAGCCTACCTGTAATGCTTTAAGCAACAGGTAACTATCTTGGGGTAGCAACACGCGAAGAGGAGGGTAGTAAATCACAAGGAGAAAAATGATAATGTAGCTTGCTAATAGAATTTATCGAGACGTTGTAATGCCCAAGCGCTATGTATTTTTCACTGCCCTTTCCTATGCGTATCCTATTTATAGACCACTACAAGAGGCCATTAGGGCTAGAGGTGACGAAGTAGCGTGGTTTTTGGAAGGAGAATGTCCCGATCTATTAAAGCCTGATGAAATTCGCCTTCATACTATTAATGATGTTATTGAATACAACCCCTTAGCCATATTTGCGTGTGGAAATATCATCTATCACTTTTTGCCAGGTATAAAGGTATCAGTATTTCACGGTTACCCGATTGGCAAGCGGGGGGAGAAGAGTAGCGCTACAGATGATCACTTCTCTATTCGCGGGTGGTTTGATATGTACTGTACTCAGGGGCCAAGTAGCACAGAGTATTTTAAGCAGCTTGAAGCAAAGCATCAGTTTTTTAAAGTGTATCAAACAGGTTGGGCTAAAGTGGATGACTACTTTTCTTCATATAAGAAGGAAAACGATGTTCCCACTATTCTCTACGCCACCACTTTTTCTAAAGGCATTACCTCCGCTCCTGTACTTGTCGATACAATTAGTAGGTTAGTGAAAGAAAAGAAATGGAATTGGCGTTTAACATTCCATCCTAAACTCAACGATCAAGCACTATTAGATAGATATCGTGCGCTGGCAGATGAATATAGTAACGTTACGTTTGTCGATAATGTGCGTCTTGAAGATTTTCAGCAATCAGATGTCATGTTGTGTGACAGCAGCTCTATAATTTTAGAGTTTATGATGATGAACAAACCTGTTGTCACTTATCGCAATACAAACCCTGGACAACATTTACTTAATGTCACAGAAGTAAGCGAAGTAGAAAACGCCATTGAAACTGCATTAACGCGACCAGCATCATTAATGAAAGAGGTTAATGACTTTGCCCATTATCATGAAGCCTATAGAGATGGACGTAATTGCGAACGTATTTTAGATGCAGTCGATGACTTTAATAGTAACTATAAAGGTAAGATAAAAGCTAAGCCGCTTAACCTTTGGCGCAAGTTCAGGTTAAGGAATAAGCTGAAATACTGGAAATAGTTGGTATTTTGAGCGTTCAAAACGAATATGACACTTTTTTTAAAATAAGTGTTGACGTGAGCGCTCATTTCCCTAAAATGCGCATCCGCTTCGGGGGAAAAGCAAAACAGCAAGCCTCCTGAAGTAAGTCTCTACTACCTTTATAGGCCAGTAAAGACGGGAGTTTAGAAGCAACACTTCAGAAAATAAATTTTCAAAAAGTGTTGACAACGAAAACTTCCAGCGTATAATGCGCACCTCACTCGAACAGGGTGAGTCACTAAGAAGCAGCGGCTTCAAGTGAATGTTCTTTAAAAATTTAGACAAGACAATCTGTGTGGGCACTCGTTAAGAGTGTCACAACGACGATTCATATTTCGATATATTTAATTGAAGAGTTTGATCATGGCTCAGATTGAACGC